>NZ_CP040896.1:3179370-3815244 GCF_006337165.1 Hymenobacter jejuensis | reverse complement strand
CAATTTAAGCCGGCGCTGGAAGCCGCGATGGCGCAGAACTTAGCAGAGGTTCAGGCGATTGCCGACGACAAGAAGGCCCCAACTTTCGAGAACACCATCGCGGCCCTGGAGCGCGCCGGCCACGCCCTCGATCAGGTCCAGACGGTGTATGGAGTATGGACTGGCACCATGAACAACCCCGAGGTACAGGCCGTGCAGCGCGAAATGGCGCCGCGCATGGCCGCCTTCGGCGACCAGATCACGCAGAACGGGCCCCTGTTTCGGCGCATCGAAACGGTGTATAATTCGCCCGACAAGAAGAAGCTGACGCCCGAGCAACAACGCCTGACGTGGGTGTATTACAATAATTTTGTGCGCTCCGGTGCCAAGCTCGACGCCAAGGCCAAAACGCGCTTGTCGGAGATAAATCAGCAGCTGGCAGGCCTGTTTACGCGCTTTAGCCAGAACGTGCTCGCCGACGAAACCGACTCGGTGCTGGTGCTGAAAACGCCCGCCGACTTGGGTGGTCTGCCCCAATCTCTGCGCGACGATGCGGCCAATGCCGCGGCCGCGCGCAAGCTCACGGCGGCCGGTGTGATCACGAATACGCGCTCGTCCATCGACCCCTTTCTGACCTATTCCGACCAGCGCAAGCTGCGGGAAAAGGCCTGGCGCATGTTCGTCAACCGCGGCGACAACGGCGGTGAGCACGACAACAACGCCCTGATCACCGATATTTTGCAGCTCCGCGCCGAGCGCGCCAAACTGCTCGGTTACCCTACGCACGCCCACCTGCGCCTCGACAACACCATGGCCAAAACGCCCGAAAAAGCCATGGCGCTGATGGAGGAAGTCTGGACGCCGGCCGTAGCGCGTGCAAAAGAGGAAGTGGCTGATATGCAGACACTTGCAAAAAAGGAGGGCGCGACCTTCAAAATAGAGCCCTGGGACTACCGCTACTACGGCGAGAAGGTGCGCAAAGCCCGCTACGACCTCGACCAGAACGAGGTAAAGCAGTATCTGCAACTCGATAAGATGCGCGAAGGCATGTTCTGGGTAGCCGGCGAGCTGCTCGGCTTCACGTTTACGCCCGTAACCAATGCGCCCGTCTACCACCCCGATGTGAAGGTGTGGGAAGTAAAAGACAAAACCACCGGCAAGCACGTGGGCCTCTGGTACTTCGACCCGTATGCTCGCCCCGGCAAACGCTCCGGCGCCTGGATGAACGCCTACCGCAATCAGGAACGCATGGATGGCGAGGTAACTACCATTGTATCAAACAATTCGAACTTCGTGAAAGGCAAGGACGGTGCGCCTACGCTCATCTCCTGGACAGACGCCACCACCCTGTTTCACGAGTTTGGGCATGCCCTGCACGGCCTTTCTTCCAACGTTACGTATCCGTCGCTAGCGGGCACGAGCGTGGTGCGTGACTACGTGGAGTTTCCGTCGCAGCTCATGGAAAACTGGCTGCCTACGCCCCAGGTGCTACAGCGCTTCGCCGTGCATTACCAAACCGGCAAGCCCATTCCGCAAGCGTTGGTCGACCGGATTGAAAAGGCGTCAACCTTCAATCAGGGCTTCGAAACCACCGAGTTTCTGGCCAGTGCGCTCATCGACATGAAGCTGCATTTGGCTGGCGCCCAGAAGATTGACCCCGACAAGTTTGAGCGCGAAACCTTGACGCAACTCGGCATGCCCAGCGAGCTGGTGATGCGCCACCGCACGCCGCAGTTTTCGCACGTCTTTTCGAGCGATGGCTACTCGGCGGGCTATTACAGCTACCTGTGGTCGGTGGTGCTGGCGGCCGATGCATTCGGCGCCTTCACGGAAGCCGGCGGCCCCTATGACAAAGCCGTGGCCAAGCGCCTGAAAGACAAGATCTTCTCCGTCGGCAACACCGTCGATCCGGCCGAAGCCTACCGTTCTTTCCGCGGCCGCGACCCGAAAATCGACGCTCTGATGCGCGAGCGCGGCTTTCCGATGAAGGACGCCAAAGCCAGCAAACCCGCCGATAAGAAAGCGACCGGCAAGAAAAGCTAGTGAGCCGCTGGCCCACGAGACGCCTCAACCACTAGAGCGGGGATTTAGCTTTAAAACTAGTTTAGTTTAACACTCCTCCTTTTTCAAGGAGGGGAGGCCGCAGGCCGGGGTGGTAAAGTTGTTGTTTAGTTGAACGATAACTAGCTCTAGTTCTCTAGCTCTAGCTGACCACCCCGCCCTACGGGCACCCCTCCTTGAAAAAAGGTGGGGAGTTAATATTATCTAGCCTGGCATTTGGTCTTAGTTCGTTTCTTCTGTTCAGTCCGTGTATTGCCGTTTAAATACATGTCGCAAATATCATATAACCAACTACTTACAGAAGACTCGTCGCATCCTCACCAATACCGCCTTGCGGGAGCTACCATTCCCAAGCTAACCCGAGCCAATGTGCTTCGGCACTGCTCTACTGCTTTCCTGGCGGATATTCACGCGCTGACGGCCATTCAGCCGCAGTCCTTGGCGCTGGACTTTGGCTCGTTTGGCAGCTCAGTTTCTGGCTCGCTGGAGTTCCCGACGGTAATAGTGGAGCAGCAGGCGGAAGGCTTGCTGCTCTCCTGCGGCTGCTTGACCCCCAAGACGACCTTGTGCGAGCACCAAGCCCAAGTACTGCTCAGCATTCTGCAACGCCCGGAGCTGCGCGTGTTCTTCGACTCCAAACAGCGCCGCGAGCTACTTCAAGCCACCGCCCGCGACTACGGCCTGGAACAGGCCCCCGACCTGGACGCCCATTTTCAGCTGACCTACGCCCGGCCTTCGGTGGTAGTCACGCCGCGGGAGCCTGGGCTGTGCCTAGTGACCCCAGCCACCACGCAAGAGTTTGTCAATCAGCTACTTCCGCATCCGCGCAAGGCTAAACCAGAAGCAATTGACAATCAACGTATTATCATATTTGGCAAGCACAAGTACTACGGCCACCTGACCCTGCAGCTAGCAGAAACGGCGCTTACGGCGGCTGGAAAAGTCAAAAACCCGGTGACGGTGCTCAACCCGCTCGACAGCATCTGGCAAACCTCCGACGCGGCCGAGCTGAAGTTTTATACCGGCCTGGCCCGCTTCCAGAACAACTACGACGACACCCGTTCCGCGGCCGCCATCGAGGCGCTGCGGGCCGTGCTGCACAACCCCCAGGGCCTGCCCGTTTTTGCCCACAACCCCGCCGTATCGGACAAGCTGACGGCCCAGGCGCTCACGCCTTTGCAGCTGCGCTTGGTGCCGACGGAGTTGCGCCTGTCGGTGACGGAGAAGGGCGAGTTTTACGAGGTGGCGGGCCAGATGCAACTCGATGGCCAGCCGGTAGAGTTAAAGACGCTTTCGGTGCGTTTCGAGTATTTCGCAGCTGTCAACGGCATCTTATACCTACTTGACAATCAAGACATTTGGCGCATCATTGAGTTTTTCACAAAGCGCAACAACACGCTGCTCATTCACCGGAGCAAGTTCATCGAGTTTCGGCGCGACGTGCTGGCCAACCTCGAAGACCAGATCCACATCGACTACTCCTACACCCGGCCGGCCACCCGCGAGCAGCTCATCAGCCACGGCTTCGATAAGGCACCGGAGAAGCTGCTCTACCTCTCCGATGCCGGCGTGCACGTGGAGGTGCTGCCCGTGGTGTGCTACGGCCGCATCGAAGTGTCGATTTTGTCGCGTAAGCAGCTCTTCAGCATCGATGAGCTGGGCAACCCCTTCGCCCTGACGCGGGACGAGCCTGCCGAGCGGCACTTCCTGACGGCCCTGCTGCGTCACTACCCCGCGTTTCAGGAGCAGGTGCAGCAGTCGTCGTTGTACGTGCCCAAAGCGTTGTTTCTGGACGAAGAATGGTTTTTGACGGCCTTCGAAGACTGGCAGCAGGAGCAGATCACCATCCTGGGCTTTAACCAGCTCAAAAACAACACCTTAAACCCCAACCGCGCCCGCGTTACGGTGCGCGTTACGGGCGAAACCAACTGGTTCGACACCAAAGTGCGGGTAAGCTTCGGCAAGCAAAACGCCACCTTACGGCAGCTCCAACAGGCCATTCGCAACAAAAGCCACTACGTACGCCTCGACGACGGCACCCGCGGCATTTTGCCCCAGGAGTGGGTCGAGAGGTTTGCCCGCTACTTTGCGGCCGGGGTGGTAATCGAGGATCGGATTCGCACGCCTAGTGTCAACTTCTCGGCCATTCTGGAATTGTACGACCCCGAAGCCTTAGCCGCCAATGCCAAAGCCCAGCTGGCGACCTACCAAGCTGCTGTAGAAGACTTTACGGGCATCGAGCCGGTGCCGGTGCCGCCAGACCTCCACGCGACCCTGCGCGACTACCAGCAGCAGGGCCTGAACTGGCTGAACTTCCTCGATACCTTTCGCTTCGGGGGCTGCCTCGCCGACGACATGGGCTTGGGCAAGACGCTGCAAGTGCTGGCCTTCATCCTGTCGCAGCGGGCCAAAGGGGCCAGCGCCGCCAACCTGGTGGTGGTCCCGACGTCGCTGGTGTTCAACTGGCAGGCCGAGGTGCAGAAGTTTGCGCCTTCCCTGCGCGTGCACGGGCTCCACGGCCCCGGCCGCCAGCATGGCGCGGCCCTGTTCGACGCCCACGACCTCGTGCTGACGACCTACAACACGCTGGTCTCCGACATTCGTCAGCTCCGCCACTATTGCTTTCACTACGTCTTCCTCGACGAAGCCCAGGCCATCAAAAACCTCGATTCGCAGCGCTATAAGGCCGCCTGTCTGTTACAGGCGCGCAACCGCGTGGTGCTCACGGGCACGCCCATCGAGAACAATACCTTCGACCTTTACGGGCAGCTTTCCTTCGCCTGCCCCGGTCTGCTGGGCACCAAGCAGCACTTTCAGGACCTCTACGCCGCGCGCATCGACAAATTCAAGGAGGACAAGCCCGCGCGGGCCCTACAACGCAAGATCAGTCCGTTTGTGCTGCGCCGTACCAAAGCGCAGGTAGCCAGAGAGTTGCCCGACAAAACCGAGATGGTGATCTACTGCAAGATGGGCACCGAACAGCGCCGCGTGTATGAAGCCTGCAAAAAGGAATTCCGCGACCTGATCATGGGCAACCACGCCGAAACGCAGCTCAAAAGCAGCGCCCACGTGCTGCAGGGCCTCACCAAGCTACGCCAGATCTGCAACTCCCCCGCCCTGCTCCCCGACCAGGAAAGCTACGGCCACCAATCGGCCAAGCTGGAGGCGCTGGTAGAGGAAATCCGCAACAAGGCCCCGCAGCATAAGATCCTGATCTTCTCGCAGTTCGTGAAGATGCTTGATCTGATCGGGCACGCGCTCCGGGCCCACGACATCCCGTTTGAGCAGCTAACAGGCCAGACGAAAAACCGCGCCGCCCGCGTGGGCGCGTTCCAGCAGGACGAGTCGGTGCGGGTGTTCCTGATCAGCCTGAAAGCGGGCGGCACTGGCCTCAACCTCACGGAAGCCGACTACGTCTACCTCGTCGATCCGTGGTGGAACCCGGCCGTCGAGAACCAAGCCATCGACCGCAGCCACCGCCTCGGCCAGACCAAAAAGGTGGTTGCCGTGCGCCTCATCTGCCCCGACACGATTGAGGAGAAAGTCATGCACCTGCAACAAGCCAAACGCGAGCTAGCCGACGGCCTGATCAAAACCGACGTGGCGCTGGTGAAGTCGTTGACGCAGGAGGAGTTGCTGGAGTTATTAGAATAGAGAGAATAGAGCAATGAGATGAATAAATCTCTTACCAAATACGCATACTTTTTAAATGGCAGTAAGTTTCAACTGGCACGAGCTTGTGGCTCGTGACTGTCCATGAGTGGATGTTGCACGTCACTGCCGCGAAATCGGCAACGCATCACTGACCATAACAAGAAGCTCTAGCCGCCTTCGCAGCTAGGGCTTCTTTTGCTTTGGGGCTCATTTTCTGATTCTTGGTAACTAGGGCAAGCGTAGCAACAGCAAGCCAAACTCCTTCTGTTCGCCCAAGAACTCTTGTAATTGCGATAAGCGAGCTAACAGGAATTCGGCCAATTTACCTACTGGTATCTGTGCATTCTGTACGGCTACTATGCGCGGGGGAAAGCCTTCCGTAATAACCAGTCGCAGGAAATCTTCGTCTTTGGTTATGATATCATAACCATGCTGCCGGGCGTAGCGCCAAATGGTAGTATCGGGACTGTTGGCCAAGCCGATGTCTCGTACGTGCAGCACTTCAGCGCAGTATGGCTGCAAGTAAGCTGCTAAACGCCACGAGATATTCTCATCAAGGAGCAAGCGCATGAGAGCCTAGGCTACCGACAGCAACACCACGCTTTCCTTATAGGCTGCATAGAGCAAGCAGGCCCTTATTTGCGCGGCCCCGATTGCCGGGAAGTCCTTCTCTATTTCCGCTGCGCTCATGCCATTGGCGAGCATTTCCAGCACTTCGGCTACCGTCGTGCGCGTGCCTTTTACCACCGGTTTGCCAAAGCGGACCTGGGGGTTAAGCTCAATGTATGCAGTGATGCTGGAGGCGTCCATACGCATTAAACGGGGCTGTGTAAAAGGGATGTTAAAAGTAACAATAAACCAAGCGGGATTAGAGAAAGCCTCCACAGCAAGCACTTCTTTTGCTTCTTGCCTAGCGTTATTTCAAACAAACACAAGCCGGGCAGAGCCTGAAAATCAGCGACATTGCGCAGATACTTATTTGGTCCTGTATCTTAGGCCAGCCAGCTTTGCGGGCAGCAATGCACGGCAAGCGCCCGCCACGGCGAGCCTGCACAATCGCAGGTCGCATGCAACAGGCCAAAAGTGAAGATTAGACCCGAAAACAGCTACTCCAACCATTTAGAAACGCAGCCTTTGGAAAACGCGCCGTTGCCCTCAAAACCGCATTACGCCATCCTCGACGGCTTGCGTGGAGTCGCTGCGGTGCTGGTGGTGATCTTTCACCTTTTTGAAGCTCATGCCACCAGCCACCTCGACCAAATCATCAACCACGGCTACCTGGCCGTGGATTTTTTCTTTTTGCTGTCCGGCTTCGTGATTGGCTATGCCTACGACGACCGCTGGCAGAAAATGAGCATTGGCGAGTTCTTCAAGCGCCGGCTGGTCCGGTTGCAGCCGATGGTGGTGATGGGCATGATTGTGGGGGCCGCGTTCTTCTATTTTCAGGCCTCCAAGCTGTTTCCAATGATCGCGGAAGTGCCCGTCTGGAAAATGCTGCTGGTGATGCTCATTGGGTTTACGCTGCTGCCGCTGCCGCCGTCCCTGGATATCCGGGGCTGGCAGGAGATGCACCCGCTGGATGGCCCCGGCTGGTCACTGTTCTTTGAGTATGTCGCCAACATTCTCTACGCGCTTTTCGTCCGGAAATTCTCGAATACTGCCCTGGCCGTGTTGGTGTTTTTATCCGCCTGCTTCCTGATTCACCTGACAATTACCGGTCCGAATGGCGACGTTATTGGCGGCTGGTCGCTTACTCCCGAACAATTGCATGTGGGATTTGCGCGGGTTTTGTATCCTTTTTTCGCCGGCCTGTTACTCTGTCGCACGATTAAATTGACCCGCGTAAATAACGCTTTTCTATACTGTAGCCTGTTGATACTAGCCGTGTTCGCCATGCCCCGAATTGGCGGCGCCGACCGCTTGTGGCTGAACGGACTTTACGAGTCGTTCAGCATCATCTTTGTTTTCCCGCTGATTGTATTTCTGGGCGCGAGCGGCGCAGTAAAAAGCAATTTCTCGGCGCGGGTATGTAAGTTTTTCGGCGACATATCGTACCCGATTTACATCACGCATTACCCGCTTATTTACACCTACACGGCGTGGGTGCAGGACAATAAAATTCCGATACGCGAAGCATTTCCGGTGGCTTTGTTAGTGTTGGCATCCAGCGTCGCGTTGGCGTATGCGTGTCTTAAACTGTACGACGAGCCCGTGCGGCGGTGGCTGCAAAAGAAATTAGGGCCGGCTAAAGTGTATCAGAAAGCCTGATTTTATAGTACTGGCTTACACTTGTTCTATACATAACACCTTATATATCAGCATCTACAAATATGATCTCATCCTGCACCCCGCAGGATGAGAAAACGAGAACCTCGCATACGCTCCAACGACGCCGTCCTACCATCCGCGGCCGGCGCGACCGCATTGCAAACCCACACAGACAGCGTTCCTTAACAAACCAAGGCAATGGACTCGGGCATATACACAGGCAAAACTTCCCCGCAGGTTTACGCCCGAATCGGCGGAGCGCTTTATCTGGTTATCATAGCTACCGGCATCTTCGGAGAGCTCTTCGTCAGAGGCAAGCTTGTGGTATCCGGCGACGCTACCGCTACGGCGCATAACATCATGGCTTCGCAGTTGCTGTGGCGCAGTGGCATTGCTGTCGACCTAATCACGCATATTTGCGATGTGCCGTTGATGCTGATCTTTTACGTGCTGCTGCGGCCCGTAAACAAGCATCTGGCGTTGCTGGCGTTGCTTTTCACGTCGATCCAGACCGCGGTTTTGGTTGCCTTCGACCTAAGCCTTTTGGTGGCTTTATTTCTACTGGGAAGCGCCGATTACCTAAAGGCATTCCAGCCCCAGCAGCTGCATGCGCTGGCCTATGTGTTTATCAAATCGTACAGCAACGGCTTTGGCATCGGCCTAATATTCTTTGGTTTTGCCTGCCTTGTGCTAGGGTATTTGATTTTCAGATCGGGTTATCTGCCCCGGTTTATAGGGGTGTTGATGCAGATTGCCGGCTTATGTTACCTCACCAATAGCTTTGCCCTGCTCCTGGCTCCCGCCGTTGCGAACCTGTTATTTCCCGCGATTCTGCTTCCTTCCTTTATCGGAGAATTGGCATTTTGTCTGTGGCTTCTCGTAAAGGGCGTCAACCTTCCGAAATGGGAAACCCACGTAAGCCCGGAACATGGCTGAGTGGCGTTATCGGCAATTCACGCCACCACTACATCACTAGGACAAATTCCACCGCCAACTTCAAACTGCATAACTGCTTGAAAATCAATTTCATACTTCTACTGTCTTTTCTAACTACCTTATGTTTTGGCCAAACGAAGAAGAAGGCTCAAAACGCCGACCAAAGCCGGCCTTTTGTATTGGGGTCTGTCCGCGAAATACAGTCTAAAGTGTTGGCCGAGAAGCGAATCCTCAATATTTATGTCCCCGAAGGCTACAGCGATAAGGACACGACCCGGTATCCGGTGGTGTATCTGCTCGATGGCTCCGCGGATGAAGACTTCATCCATGTCGTAGGCCTTTACCAGTTCAATAATTTCTCCTGGATAGAACGGGTGCCCAAGTCAATCATTGTGGGAATTGCCAATGTGGACCGAAAGCGGGATTTCACCTATGCCACTACCATTGAGGCCGACAAAAAACGATACCCCACCGCTGGGCACTCGGATAAATTTATCGCCTTTCTGGAGAGCGAGTTACAGCCCTACATTCAGGCTAAATACAAAACCGCAGCTTCTAAAACCCTGATCGGGCAATCGCTGGCGGGGCTTTTGGCCACCGAGGTCCTGCTGAAAAAGCCCAATCTGTTTAGCCAATACATCATCGTCAGCCCCAGCCTTTGGTGGGACAACGGCTCGCTGCTCAACCTGAACCTTGAAGCGATGAACCAGGTCATCAAATCGCCCAAAGGCGTTTACATCGGCGTCGGAAAAGAGGGACTGGGTCCAAGCGACATTCCGCATGTGATGGAAGTTGATGCCAACCTGCTGGTGGAAAAGCTGATGTTGCTCAAAAACCCAAATCTGCGCATCCACTTCGACTACTTGCCCGAGGAAAACCACGCGACCATCACGCATCAAGCCGTATTCAACGCGTTACGGCTGCTTAACCCAGTGCCTAGTAAGAAATAGACTATCAGGCAGTTACAAGCTGCTGCCAAAATATCTGTATGAAAAAAGCGCCAACTGCCGATGCAGTTGGCGCTTTTTTCATACAGATGCTCTGCTCCGTTCAGGGCGCGGTGGAGTTGCCGGCTTGTTCTGCTTCATCTGAGTTCTGGTCCGGCTTGGCGGGGTTAGGGTTGTTCATGCCGATGCGCTGGGTCAGCGCATCGTCGGGCCGGTTGTGGAGCTCGAACTCGCCCGTGAAGGGATTTTGCTGGGTGTCGGGGTTGCGGTCGGAAAGGTCTTCGCGACCACCGCTGCTCCCCACGCCCCCGCGCTGGCCGCTTTGGTCGTATCCGCGGTCTTCGTCGTTGTTGAACCCGGCGCGGCCCATGCCTTCGCCGCGGCCTACGGCGCCGGAGTTGTCGCCGGTGCCGGCCGCGCCTTGGCGCCGCTGTCGGTCGAAGTCGGAGCCCTGGCCCATGTCCGAGCCGCCCGAGTTGGCGTCTTGCCGAGGACTGCGCAAGCCTACGCCATCGCGGAAATCACTGGCGCTTGCCCGTACCGTGGACATGTCGCGCGGGTCGTCTTCGGGCTGCGAGACCGGGGCCTGATCCGCGCCGAGCTGGGCCGGATCGGTGGGGGTATTCAACTCGTCGTCGGGCTGATTGTGAGTAGCCATGATGCAGCAAAAAGTTGGGTGGGAAAACAGGACCTACTTTCTGCATACTACACTGGCTGAGGAAGGTTATACCCATTTTATCGGGCCTTATTCTCACAATTTAAATGTTTGATTATCAATTACTTAACTATTAACAAGAACAACGAACAAGTGGCCGTAAAACCAGTACTGCTCCACCTACCCAGGCTGCGGCGACTTGGAAGTGTTCCGGAATCCGGCGGGGAAAGCTAAATTTGCGGTCGGAAGAAGAAACAGAGCGGGCATTTGCCCTGAGCAGTCGGGGGTGCAGGAGAAAAGACAGCAAGGACCACAGCCGATGAGGGCGCAGCGGGCCGATAGTCTAACTATCTTTTCCGTCCCGCGTATTTTGCAAGCTCGACCGTTACCCCTTCTTCCTACCACAGTCCGCGCTGCTGATCTGGTGCCGTTCCGCAGCGCAGAAAGCAGCAGCGCTACTTTTTTTCGTATGATTCACATTATTTACATGAGTCGGGCGGTACGGCCGCTTTCCGACGCCGATTTGCAGGCCCTGCTGGAGCAGTGCCGCCGCGATAACGCCGCCCACAACGTCACGGGCGTCTTGTTTTACAGCCACGGAAACATCGCGCAGCTCATTGAGGGCGAGCCAGAAGTGCTGGAGCCGCTGTTTGAAAAAATTGCGCGCGACGGTCGCCATTCCCACGTGGTGAAGCTGGCCGACAAGCCCATCGCTGCCCGCAGCTTCGCCGACTGGAGCATGGCCTTTCACCCCATCGAAACGGAAGGATTCCGGGCTTTGCAAGGGTTTTTTATGCCCGAAGAAGCATCCATTGTGCCCGACAACATGAGCATTGCCGACGCCCTGCTGGTGGACCTCGTGCGCCTGGCCGTTTTCGGCGCCAATAAGGCCCCAAGCGAGCCGGTTTCTGTCTAACCTTAGGTTTTTTTTACTACTCCTGCCCTCTTTCGTCGCGGTCGCTTTTGCTGCGGCCCTGCTACTTCCCCGCTCTGCCCCACCCTTTTGTCATGCACGAACCACAGCTACAGAAAATTCTTCGGCACATGCCGGCGGGCGTTGCCACGCTGCTCGGGCCGGAATTGCGCTACGGCTTTGTGAATGAAGTCATGCACACGGTGCTGGGGAGCGAAATGCCGCTTGGGCAGCCGCTATCGGAGAATCCGGGCGCCATCCCGGCCGATTTGCTGGAGGTGATGCAGCAGGTGTACCGCTCGGGCAGTCCGTTTGTAGCCAAAGCCTACGGGTTGCCCATTACGGAGCCCGGCGACGAGCATCCTACGCCCCGCTATTTCGATATCGCCCTCGAACCGACCAGTGACGATGCGGGCGCCGTGAACGGGCTGTTGTTGTTTGCCGTGGACGTGACGGTGCAGGAAGAAGCCCGGCAACGCGCCCACGAGCTGGCCCTCGAAACGCGCCGCCTCGATGCGCGCCTGCGCGTGCTCACCGAAACGGCCCCGCAGATCACGTTTACCGTGGATGCCGCCGGCAAATACGAGTACGTCAGCCCGCAGTGGTACTACTTTACGGGCCAGCCGCCTACCACCGACCTGAACGCCATCTGGCCGCTGCTGATTCACCCCGACGACCGGCTGCGGGTGCTGTATCAGTCGGAAGCAGCCCGGAAAGCTGGCACCGGTTGGAGCTACGAATACCGCTTGCGGCGTCACGACGGGCAGTACCGCTGGCTCCTGAGCCGCGCCCTGCCCGAGCTGCACGCCCCCGACAAGCCCGTGTTCTGGCACGGAGCCGTGACCGAGGTGCACGACCAGCGGGAGTTGGCCGAAGCCCTGCGCCGGGGCGAAGCCGAGCTGCGCTTCCTGGCCGACAGCATTCCGCAGCTGATCTGGACGGCCACGGCGGAAGGACTCATTGACTACTACAACCAGCACACCGGCCAGTACACGGGTCTCTCGACGCAGGAGCTCGGCCCCACGGGCTGGGTGGCGCTGCTGGCCCCCGACGAGCAGTCCGCTGCGGCCCGCCGCTGGGTGCAGTGCGTGGCTACGGGCGAAGAATACGAAGGCCTGTACCGGATGCGGCGCCACGACGGGCAGTACCGCTGGCACATCATCCGGGCGCGGCAGCTCACAGACAGCCGCGGCCCGCGCTGGTTTGGCGCCTGCACCGACGTCGATGATCAGCACCGCCTGCGCGAAGTGCTCCAAACCCAGTACGACGAGCTGGCCCGCACCAACCGCGACCTGGACACCTTCGTGTACACCGCTTCCCACGACCTGAAACAGCCGCTGCACAACCTTCGGGGCTTGTTTGAGGAGTTGCGCCGCGCGGCTTCCTTCCACGACCCCGACGAAGAACGCCTGCTGCAAATGGTGGAAGATTCGCTGCACCAGCTCGATGTTACGCTCTTCGACTTGGCCGCCACCGTGCAGGACCAGCGCGAGCTATCGGCGCCGGTCGAGTCGCTGGATTTGCGCAGCGTGGCCGAGGAAGTACTACTGGGCTTGCGTACCCAAGTGCAAGATGCCCAAGCTGTTGTCGATCTGGATTTTAGCCAGGCTCCTACGCTCACGTATGGCCGCGCCAACCTGCGCAGCGTGCTTCATAATTTGCTCAGCAACGCCCTCAAGTTTGCGCACCCCGAGCAGCCTCCGCACATCAAAGTAAGCAGCGCCCTTTCGGCCAGCGGGCAGCCCCAGCTTTGGGTGCAGGACAACGGCATGGGCATGGAGCTGAATGATACGCCGGAACTGGCGTTCAACCTCTTCGAGCGGCAGCACCCCGACTTGCCCGGCGCGGGCGTGGGCCTGTACTTGGTGCAGCGCATCGTCCATAACCGCAACGGGCACCTGGAAGTAACCAGCACCATAGGCGAAGGCACCACGTTTGTGGTGCACTGGTTTGAATAGCCGACGCCGCAACTCACATAGCCTGAGCACTTAAGCGCCGGGCAGGCCAGCAGGAGGGTGCAGGACGGAACGGCGGCGCGATCTGGCGTCTTTGGTTATCGGATGCGGGCGCATTGGCCAAGCATCCACATAATCTATTGATAACCAAATAGTTGCGTCTAGCCATGAAAAGGACTCCGAATTTGCTGTTTGCGGCCCTGAGCGCCACCCTGCTGCTGGCCACGCCGGCCTATGCCCAAATTGGCAAGCGGTTTCCTTCGGAGCGCAAAGTGGTGAAAGACCCCGTGACGGGCACCCCGCTCACCTTCCTGACCAGCACGCCCCAGGGCGATTCCAAGATCTACCAGACGCACACGCAATGGACTTCGGACGGGCAGTGGCTTATTTTCCGCTCCAGGCGGGTGCCGGGCGAGGCCACGGCGGTTAATGAGAAAACCGGCGAGATGGTACAGGTGACGGAAGGCGGTTACACGGGCATGCTCAACATTGCCCGCAAGTCGATGAAGCTGTATTTCATGCGCACGCCTGCCAAAGGCGCCACCCCCAGCCCCGAAGCCAGCGTGCAGATCATCGAGGTGGATTTGGCCAAGCTTTTTGCCGACAGCAAAGCCGGGAAGATGCAGCCGGCCTCGGTGTACCAGCGCGTGTGCGGCACCACCCCGCCCGAAATGGGCGCCGGCGGCGACATGGCGCTGGATGCCGACGAACAGGTAGTGTATTTCCGCGTAGGTAAAGCCGAAGCAGCCAAGCACTTAGCTGCGAACACCAAGATTGAGGGCAATTTCGGACCGCGCAACATGGGCGCCGGGCCGGCCGGGCTGGCCAGCATGAACCTCAAAACCGGGGTGTTTAAGCACGTGGTGTCGGTGCCGTTTCAGATTGGCCACGTGCAGACCAACCCCTGGGTGCCGGGCGAAATCGTGTTTTGCTGGGAAACCGGCGGCAAGTCGCCCCAACGCACCTGGACGGTACTGGCCGACGGCTCGGGCCTGCGCCCCCTCTACCCCGAAGCCGACTACGAGTGGGTGACGCACGAAGCCGTGATCACGCGCGATGAGGTGGCGTTTGCCATCATGGGGCACCGCAAAATCAACTTCAACAAAGAAGCCGCCACCGCCAGCACGCAGCCCAGCGACCCGCGCAATCCGGGTCAGGAGGCGGGCTGGGGCGAGGCCGGTACCCGCGAAAAACCAACGGGCCTGGGCATTGTAAACCTGAGAACGCGGGAAATGACCATCGCGGGCCAGACGCCCAGCGGCAGTGGCTTGTGGCACGTAAGCGGCTCAGCCGATGGCCGTTGGGCCGTGGGCGACGATTTTTCGCGCAGCCTCTACCTCATCGACCGGCACACGCGGGAAATGATCCTGCTGACCACCGGCCACAAGGAAACTGCCGCCGACCATCCGCATCCCACCTTCAGCCCCGACGGCACCCGCATCCAGATTCAGTCGGCCATGCTCTCGGCCGATAACCGATCGATGAATATCTGCATTGTGCCCGTGCCCGAAGCCTGGCTGAAGCGCACGTACAAAGACAAAGCGAAGTAACTACCGGCTCCGCGCCGACTTGCCGGGACGCGGGCGCTCTTCGTCGCCGAGCAGCGTGGCCCACGGTTTCATCGGCTCGATGCGGTCGAAGACAATCTTGAGGATGGCAATGCCGGGCAGCGCCAAAAACATACCCGGCACGCCGCCAATGGCATTCCCGACCAGCACTCCCACGATGGCCGCCAAGGCATTTACCTGCACTTTACCGGCCACAATGCGCGGTATAAGTATATGATTATCAATGAATTGTATAACCATATATACAACCACCACGCCAATGGCGTAGCCGTAGCTGTCTTTTGCCACGAAGGCCATGAGCACCGGCAGCAGAATGGCAATCAGGCCGCCGATGTAGGGAATGAAATTGAGCAAAGCACCCAGCACACCCAGCAACAAGGCATACGGAATGCCTAGTAGCAACAGCCCGATTACGTTGAGCACGGCCACAATGCCCCCTTCAATCAGCAAGCCGACCATGTAGCTTTGGATGGTGCTTTTGCTTTCGTGCAGCACTTCCTCCACGCCCGTGTCGTGGCGGCGGCCCGAAAACACTTGAATGAGGAAGGTAACCAGCCGCTCGCGGTAGAGCAGCAGCAGAAACACGTACACCGGCACCAGCGTAGCCACCACCAACAGCCCCGATACGGTCGTGAGCGTTTGACCCAGCAACGCGGTGCCCCGGCTGGTACCTTCACGCAACCACCCCAGCAGGCGCTCGTTGGTGATGCCGAAGTGGGCATCGAGCCAGCGGACCAGCTCTTGCTGCGCCTGTAACAGCTTGACTTTGAACAGCGGCAATTGCGAGGCCAGCTGCGCGGCTTGCAGGTAAATAAAGTACAGCAGCCCAGCCAGCGCCACTACGCCAACCAGCACCGTCAGGCCGATGGCCAGCAGTTCCGGCACCCGATGGCGGCGCAGCCACTGCTCAATTGGCAGCAGCAGAATCGCAAAAATGGCCGCAAAGAAGATCGGAAACAGAATTTCGCCGGCGATGTGCAGCGTAAAAACGAGTAAAGCCAAACCCAGCAGCACCAACGGCGCCTTGACATAAAATGGGAGGTCTACTTTGGGGGCTTCGTTCATCGGCAAGGCCTTAATGTATATTCCTGATACGCAGGCCCGTACCGGAAAGGTGTCCGAGCAGCTAGGGTCAAGCACAACATTGCTCTCAACCCTAAGCCGCAGTCACGGTCGAGCAGCGTTAAGGCAGATAAGCCAATGCTTCTTTCAGGGAGTCGGCCCGGTGGAACGTAATGCCAACTAATTGATCGGCAGGCACTTCTTCGTGAATCCAGGTGGCGTGGTACGGCACGTGCACGGCCCGCGCGCCCAACTTGGCCACGGGCAGCACGTCGGACTTCAGCGAGTTGCCGATCATCACGAAGTCTTCGGGGCGCACTTGGTAGCGCATCAGGAGGCGGCGGTACGTAGCCTCGTTTTTCTCGCTTACAATTTCCACGTGGTCAAAGTAATCGCCGAGGCCAGAGCGGGCCAGCTTGCTTTCCTGGTCGAAAAGGTCGCCTTTGGTCAGGAGCATGAGCGGCACGCCGCGTTGTTTCAACTCGGCCAGCACTTCTTCCACGTGGGGCAGCAGTTCGATTGGGAAATCGAGCAGGCGCTTGCCGTAATCGAGGATTTGCTGGATTTCATTGCCGGTCACGCGGCCGTTGGTAAGCTGAATGACTGTTTCTATCATACTGAGCATGAAGGACTTGGCTCCGTATCCGAACAGGTGCATATTTTGGCGCCACACCTCATAGAAGCGGCGACCCAAGGTATCGGCGTCGGCGTAGTGGGTGAGCAGGGCGTAAAGCTGTTCTTCGGCGTAGTCGAAGTGGGGCTGGTTGGGCCACAGGGTATCGTCGGCGTCGAAGGCAATGAGTTGGAGCGTCGTCATGGTTGGGTAGCAGCAAATCGGGCACGGGCGGCGCTACCCTCGGCGCAGAAACGGCCCGGGCGCGGGTGGCGCAGAGCCGGCAAAGTTACCGAACTTGCGCCCCCATGAAACACCTGATTGACCTAAGCAAGTGGCCCCGCCGCGAGCACTTCGCCTTCTTTTCGGCGTTTGACGAGCCGTTTTTTGGCTTGGTAGCCGAGGTAGATTGCACCAAAGCCTATGCAGAATCGAAGCGGCTGGGCCTCCCATTTTTTCTATACTATCTCTACCAAGCCCTGCAAGCGGCCAACGAAATCGAAGAGTTTCGCTGCCGCATCGAAGACGGACAGGTGTACCGCTACGACCGCATTCACGCCTCCGCGACCATTGGCCGGCCCGATCGCACGTTTAGCTTTTCGTTTATAGAGCAGCAAGACACGCTCGATAGCTTCCTAGCAGGCGCTAACGCAGAAATAGAAGCCGTGCAGCATAGCTCCGGCCTGCGCCTGAACGACACCACCAGCCGCCCCGACGTGATCCATTTCTCAGCCATTCCGTGGGTCCGGTTCACGGGCCTGACGCATGCCCGCAGCTTCCAACACCCCGACAGCTGCCCCAAGATTTCGGTAGGTCAGTCGTACCAAGATGGCGCTACCATGCGCATGCCAGTCTCCGTGAATGTGCACCACGGCCTAGCAGATGGCTACCATGTGGGCTTGTTTTTGGAGGCTTTTCAGCGGCGGCTTAATCAGTAGACTGGCTATTAAGTACGTCGCCGCTGAAAGTCCTGCGAGGGTTTGTCGGTCTTAGGTAGAAAAGCCTCAACCACATCAGCGGCCGGGGCTTTTCTCTTTTTGATAGCCCAGGAAAGCAAGTCAAGTGCTACTTCTGCCGTTTAAACGTCAGATAATCCAGATAATACAACACCTTGATTGACAAGGAGTTATTATGTGGCGTATTGATCGTGCGGTTGAAGTTGTCGAAGTACTGCGGCGTGGCTTCGTCGGCGAGCAAGAAGGAGGAGCCGGCATTTTTCCAGACGATGTTGACCTGCGAGCCCGGCGCAAACCACCACGCATACACGGCGTCCACGTTGAAGGCGTTGTAGGTATTGTCGCGGTTGCGGCGGTAGTCGACGAGCGTCTCTTGGCCACCGGGCGCGAGTGTGGAGAAATCTTCGTAGCGCACGTTGCTGGTGTAGTGGCGCGTGCGCAGCGTAAACGACATGCGGTTGTTGAAGGTGTAGGCCACCGACACCACGTTCGACACCGTGGCCACGTCGCGCCGGCCCAGCAGAATCTGGTTCATAAACGGCTGATCGAGTGGCTCATCGGTGCTAAGGCCGCCGTTTACGAAGCCGATCTGGTTGTGCACGATGCTCCAGTCGAGGCTGTAGCGAAACGTGAGGTGGTCGTTGACGCGGTAGCGCGGGTAGAAGCCGGCGAGGTACTTGATGCGGCGCGGCCGCCCGAGCCGGTCGTCGAGGGCGAAGGTGCGGTTGCCCACGTTGACGCCGTACGACAGCTTTTTGCGCGTGTCGGAGTTGGCAAACAGCACGAAGCCGGTGTTGGCGGGCAGGTGCACGTAGTACTTGCCCAGCGGGAAGGTGCGCGGCTCGTAAAAGTCGTGGCTGGCGGGGTCGGTATCGAAGTCGAAGCCGATCTGTAAGAAGCTTTTGGTGAAAGTCGTATTGGCGCCGAGGTACAGGTAACTGCTTTGGTAAAGCGTGGGCTTGTAGAGCAGGGAGTGGTTTATCTCGCTGAAAACGGAGAAGTTATTGACCTTCCAGAAGGGCTTGTAGATGCGGTAGGCGACGTCCAGAATCTGGGTGATGTTGTTGTTGCCAAACAGAATGCCCAAGTCGTTGGGGTTGTAGGAAGCCGACTCGATGCCCTGGCTCAGGCTCCAGGTGAAAGCGCCGCTGATTTTGCTCACTCCTACTTTGTATTTGTAGCCATCGCGGTCGTCGATTGGGGTGGCTTCCCCGAAGGTTTGACCGCGCCGCCGCGAGTACACCAGCTGCCCATCGACTGCGTAGGAGTTCTTCTTGTTCGCAAAGCGAAACAGCCCGCCGGTCACGTTGGCGTCGTAAGTGTTGCCGGCGCGCGTGACGTTGGTATTGATCAAGCTCACATACGAGTTATTTTTCAGCGACTGGTCGAGCACGAAGATGTTGTAATTGCTCAGTGGCTGGGTCATGACCCGGCGCTCTTTGCCGGTTTCTTCGTTGCGCACGGTGGCGTACATCTCGTTCGACACGGCATTGAACAGCCCGACGCCCAGCCCATTTTTCGTGCGGCCCGATATTTTGGTAGCGTTCAGCAGTCGGGTTTCGGCTGGGTTGCGCAGGATTTTTTCCTTGTCGCCCACCGCCACGTTGTAGAAGCCCACCGGCGTCGCGCCTACCCTGCGCGAATAGAAAAGATTGCCCTTGTTGAACAGCTCGGTGCCTTCGGTAAAAAACTGCCGGTTTTCGGTGAACTGCACCTCAAACGGCGACAGGTTCAGCACTTGGTTGTCGCTTTGCACCTGCCCAAAATCGGGCACCAGCGTGGCGTCCAGGGTGAAGCTTTCGTTGATGCCCCACTTGAGGTCGGCGCCCCCGTTGAAGGAAGTTGTGGTGCGGCGCGTGCCCTCGGCGTTGAGCGGATTGTGGTTGACATAAGCCGACACGTACGGCGTCAGCGAGAGGCGCAGAGGCGGTTTGATGTCGCGCACGCCGCGCAAATCGCCCCACTGGTTCACGAAACCGTCCACGGCGGGCTTCACTTCGTTCCAGAAAAACTGCGCGTTGTCGCGCTTGCGTTGGCGAGCAAAGTTGAGGCCCCATAGCTGCTCTGGCGCATTGCTGAAACGGATAGCCGAGTACGGAATGCGCATTTCAGCAATCCAGTCGGTGCCCCGGATGGAAGTGCGGGCGTCCCACACAGCGTTCCAGTTGAAGTCCTCGCCGCCGGCTGGCGAATAGCGCCCGTCGAGCTGCACGCCGGACGTAGTAACCGTAAAATTGTAGCCGTTGAGTTGGTCGTGGTACGTATCCAGAAACACGGAGAAAAGGTCGGTGTTGCCGAAGTTGTCGCGCTGCGTGATTTCGTGCAAAATCGAGTCTGGCGACGAGTCGTGCATAATGGCCCCTACGTACAGCGCCGCGTCGTCGTAGAGCACGCGCACTTCGGTTTTGTGCTTTTCGGGCACGCCGGGGTTGGGCCGCTGCTGAATGAAATCGGAGGCGATGGGTGCCTGCTGCCACACGGCTTCGTCGAGCACGCCGTCGAGCTTAATAGCTTCCGTGATGCGCACGGCCTGAAGCTGGCGTTTGGGCCCCGGCGTGGCTGAAGTTGAAGCGGCAGGCGTCTGGGCGGAAGTTAGCCCGGTTCCCACTCCCCACATCAGAAGCAGAAAGAAACAGCGCAGCGTACAAGTAAGCGACATAGCAGAAAAGATTTGGGAAAAGGCGCGGGCACAGATCAGCGATGACCTTGGTTGGGCCATGACTTCGCCAGCCGCCACCAGCGACCAGCAAGGGCAAAAACGGTGGAAGGGAAAGTGAGTAGCGGACGCCAGGAAAAGGTTGCCTGGGTAATGCTGAAGCCTAAAAAGCGAGCCTCAGCGGCTGAATTCGACGTGGATACTGCCCGATTTGGCGAAGGTTACAGCCGGCTCAAAAAATATTTTTGGGCAGCAGCACCGGGGTGTGCAAAGGCCCTTTTGACAAAACAGCCTTGCCTATATAAATTACTGATTGCCAATATCTTGTGCAATACATTTTCCAAAGTAATACAAGCCGTCAGCAAGTGGCGCGCCGTATCTGCATGCAACTATCAGGAACAGTGTTAGTTAGCCCCGCGCAAAGCCGTCAGAACTTCCTGGATCTCTGAAAACAGCGGGCGCGCCGTCGGGTCAGGATGGGCACACCGACGCTGCACCTCTTCGAGTGCTTGTACCACTTCTGACGTGGCCGGGGCTTCGCAACGCTCCAACAATTCTTCCAGCAAGCAGGCAAAAGCCCTCACTTCCAAGCGCTGCAAGGCATGCGCCACGCCTTGCTGATCCGGTTCGAAAAAGCAGGCGGCCCCAAAGTCGCCCAACAAAGCCTCACCGGCATTGGTAGTCAGGATGTTGTGGGCATACAAATCGCCGTGCAGGATGCCGCGGGCGTGCAGGTGCTGGGCCGCTCCCGCTATGCCCTGCGCGATCCGCAACGCCGCTTCGAGGCCAAACGCGGTGCCCGCGGCATACTCGTCGCGGGTACACGAGGCGAAGCTGGGCGGACTAGCCAAGTTGCCAAAGGCCGGGTCAATCAGCTCCAGCACCAAGCCTTGAGCCCCGGCCGGATGCTGGCCGATTTTGCCCTCTACGGCAATCAAATTGGGATGCGTGCCCGCGCTGATGCACGCCGACATTTCGCTGTGCGGCAAGCCATCGCTGGTTACTGCGCCCTTAAACAGCTTGACGGCCACTTCCTGAGCCGCCGCGCCCTGCGGCTGCCAGCGCGCCTGATAAATAACCCCGGATGCGCCTTCGCCAAGCGGTTGCTGCACGGCAAGTTGCTGCCACTCAATAACATCGATGGGGTACTGGGCCACGGCGGCAGCTTCGATGCGGTCGCAGAACGGGTTGCCAGCGTAGGCCAGCCACGAGAGCCGCGGCAACGAAAACAGCCATTCGGGCAAGGCCGTGAAGCAGTTGGCCGCAATGCGCAGCAACTCCAGCCGCGTACACGCGGCCATCGATGTAGGCAGGTGGCTTAGCTGGTTGCCAGCCAGCAGAAGCTTCTGTAAGTACGCGCAGTTGCCAATCTCAGCGGGAAGCTCATCTATCTGATTATCAGTCAGAATCAACCACCGAAGCTTTGGCGGCAGGGCCGCGGCGGGCAGCGTCCGGATGCGGTTGGCTTTGAAGCCAATCATGCTCAGCTCGGGGCATTGACCCAGCACTTCGGGCAACGTCGTGAACTCGTTATTAGAGCAAAACAGGATGCGCAGCTTGTGCAACCGCCCCAAATCGGCGGGTAGCGTCGACAGCGCATTGCCCGTGAGATTGAGGATCTCCAGCGAATCGGCCAGGTCGAAAATCTCGATGGGAAACTCGGTCAGACCACAAGACAGATCGAGGCGGGTGACGCCGGCCAATTCTCCGGCGCGCAGTTGGTCAAGCGTGTGCATGGCGCAAAGGTAGCCCACGCGCTCATACGCCTACGTTTCGTTCGACCGGAGGCGCTTGCCGAAATGGTTGTAACCTACTCTGATAGAGGTATTTATTTGCCTTGCAGCAAGTTGTATAAAATCCAGCTTACGGCCATTGTCCCCATGATGTACCAGCCCCATCTCGCGTAGTTATCGGGTGGCGTGTCAAATTTCTTGGGCCGGGGTTTTAATCCTGGGAGGTTCATAACGCACAGCTTCGAGCTCTATGAAGATTTTCTCTTCATACGAGTAGTCCGGAGCCGATTGTTACTTATTTATTTCGCAATCTATCAACACGTTGAGCTTTCTCACTGCACGAGCTGGGCAAACAATCGCTCTAATGTGGCGGCAGCGTCTTCGCAAAGGCCGGGGTGCACACACGAGGTTTGCACCACGGTGCTTCGCGTGGCAGTCAACCACCTAAATCGCTCAGCAATAGACAGTTGCCCAATTACTCCACCTTCTGCCCTGCCCCGGCAAATTCGCTCGAACGAACGCAGGCGCTCAGCTATCTCTTGCAGGTCTAGCTCTTCGCCGGCAAAGGCGCGCAACCGGGCTTCGGGCAACGCATAGCGGGTTTGCAAAAAGCCCAGCGACCGGCAGTACAAGATGACACCGACGTTGATAAATTCTTCGCGCTCCACGCGGGGCACCACGCGCAGCACGGCGTACTCAAATAAGTGCTTTCCGGGCATTCTGCGCTTCCTGAACAAAGGTGTTAGATGTGGCGAGGCGGCTTTCCAGAAACTGGCGGTAGGCCTCGCGCTGCTCGTGCGCCGAGTCCGTGGCGAAAGCTTCCGTCAGCCACTCGTCGGGCACCAGCGCCACAATGGCCCGGATGCGCTCCGGCGTAAGCAACGCCCGGCTTTCGGCATCAACGGCCTCTAGCTCACTGGCTTGGGGCAGCAGCACATGGTCTTTCACCTGGCCAAACGAGCGCTGCTTTTCCGGCTGCGCCCAGCCCGGCCCGGCGTGGTGCACGTAGAGGGCCGCGCCGTGGTCGATGAGCCAGAGCTCTTTATGCCACATGAGCAGGTTGGTGTTGCGGGCGGTGCGGTCCACGTTCAGGGTCAGGCAATCGAGCCACACCACCTGGGAGGCAAGGTGCGCGTCGACGGTATTTACCAGCGCATCGAAGGTGCTGGCGCCGGAGAGGTAATGCAGGCCCAGGTTCAGCCCAGTGCTGGCGCGCAGCAAATCCTGAATTTCCTCGTCGGGCTCGGTGCGGCCAAAGGCTTCGTCGAGCTCGCAGAACACCAGCTCCGGCACCCGCAAGCCCATCGTGCGCGCCAATTCGCCCACGATCAGCTCGGCAATAAGTGCCTTGATGCCCTGCCCGGCACCCCGAAACTTGAGCACGTACAAAAAGCCGTCGTCGGCTTCGGCGAGGGCCGGCAGCGAACCGCCTTCGCGCAGCGGCGTGACGTAGCGCGTCACTTCAACGGTGCGAAGCGATAGAGAATCAACCTGCATACAACACGGAAAAAAATCAGGAGTAAGGCGCGCAAATAACAAACATTGCCGGAAGATTCACCGCGGCCCCAACCTCTTACAACACCAGAACGTCCAACTCCCCTCCCCAGATGAGGAGGGGATACTTCCGCAAGCGGAAGCGGGGTGGTTGAGGTCGTTGTTTACGTAGGCGGTCATGCCGCAAACCGGTTGTTACTGTTCTCACTAAACAACCTCAGCAACGATTCCACCACCCCAGCGGCAGCTTTGCTGCCGCGTCCCCTCCTCAGTTGAGGAGGGGAGTTGGACGTTCTGGGATTGTTTTAGGAGGTAATTTGCACTGTTTTTCGGCCAGCTTTGTCATGAGGACTTCGATCTGTGCTGCCTCCGTCTGCTTCTAAATTCCCGACTTCATTTTGGCATTCCGTAATCCAAGACTACTTGGAGCAGCACATATACGCCAAATGGGGTGCCCTATAGCCCTCTAGTTAAATATCTCATTATCAAATAATTAACAAACAGTAATATTGCTGTTACGTCGTTCATGTCCAAGCAAAAGTACTTTTTCCTCATCCTGATTTTGGGCAGCCTTACAGCCCTTGGTCCTTTCTCCATCGACATGTACTTGCCGGGGTTTCCGGCCATTGCGCAGGACCTGAACACGACGGCAGCGCGCGTGGCCTTGTCGTTGTCGAGCTTTTTTATCGGCATTTCGGCGGGGCAGCTTTTGTACGGGCCGCTGCTCGACCGCTTTGGCCGCAAAACGCCGCTGTACCTGGGCCTGGGCCTGTACATCGCCGCTTCGGTAGGCTGCGCGACTATCCGTACCATCGACGGGCTGATTGTACTGCGGTTTGTGCAGGCCATCGGGAGCTGCGCGGCGGGCGTGGCGTCGGTAGCAATGGTGCGCGACCTGTTCCCGGTGAAGGACAGCGCGAAGGTATTTGCGCTCCTAATGTTGGTAGTGGGCCTCTCTCCGATGATCGCGCCCACCGTGGGCAGCTACGTTACGGCCGCTTTTGGGTGGCAGGGCGTATTTATTACGCTCGGCATCATGGGCGCCATGATGCTGATTGCCAGCCGGTTGTGGCTGCCCGAAAGCTACACACCGGATACGTCGCTGTCCTTGAAACCCGGTCCCATCCTGACCAATTTCTGGGCCGTACTGCGCGAGCCGCAGTTTTACACCTACACTTTTGCGGGCGCGGTGGCGTTTAGCGGTCTGTTCGCCTACGTGGCCGATTCGCCCCTGGTATTCATGGATATCTTTGGGGTAGATGCCAAGGTGTACGGCTGGATTTTCGCCTTTTTGTCGATCGGCCTGATTGGTTCTAGTCAGGTAAACAGCGTGCTGCTGCGCAAATACCAAAGTCAGCAACTCATCTTTGCCGCCCTGATTTGCCAGGTCATCACCAGTCTGGTTTTCCTGGCCCTGACTTCCTTGGGCATGATTGGACTGGGCGGCACGATTGCGCTGCTTTTTATTTTCCTGTGCTGCCTTGGGTTTAGTAACCCCAATACGGCTGCGCTGTCGTTGGCGCCGTTTTCCAAGAACGCGGGCAGCGCTTCGGCCCTGATGGGCGCCATCCAGATGGGAATGGGCTCCTTGGCTTCGATGGGCGTCAGCGTGTTTAGCAACCACACGGCCGTGCCCATGGTCACTATTATGGCCGCTACCTCGCTGCTGGCCCTGCTCCTGCTGGTGATCGGCCGCCGACAAATTGTGGAGCAGGTAGAAGTGCCTACCGGGCAGCTCGCGGCCCCGGTGCATTGATCCAACGCCACTTACTGTGTCCCGTTGCTTCAACCACTCTTTAATCATTTGTCATGCAGAGCGCAGCGAAGCATCTCTCCCGCTTCGTTGAGTTACTACTCAATAGAGATGCTTCGCTGCACTCTGCATGACAGGCGTTTTTAGCCCGAACGTTTTAGGATAAAAGGCAGGAAAAAGCCGCTGTGCCCCAACTACACTTTACGAGCTGCACGACAACGTAGCGCAGCCGGGCTTGTGCCGTGCCCATTCGGGGCGCTTGGCTGCAAACTCTTCATGCTCAGGCTGTTCGGCAAATGGGGTTTTGAGCACTTGCATCAGCGTATTCAGGTACGACAGATCGCCGGTTGCAGCAGCATCGATCGCTTTCTGGGCCAAGTAGTTACGCAGCACATACTTGGGGTTGGCGCTGAGCATGCTCTCGCGAATGGCTTCAGGGCCTGCCGTTTCTTGGCGGAGCCGCTGCGCATACCGCGCAAGCCATTGCAACAAGGCGCCATGCCCTTGGCTTTGTGGCGGCGCGTACGAGTTGGCTTCGACTAGGTCCCGCAGCAACGCCTCCTCGTTTTCCGGGCGGGTGAGCAAGGCCGGGGCCGTGTGCGAGAGGTTGCGGAAAAACAGCGTCATATCCATTTCGGCGTCGGTCAGGGCCTGGGGCAAGGCTTCGAGCAGGTTCTGATCAGCATCCTGTGCGGTTGCCGAAGTGATGCCCAGCTTTTTTAACATCATCGCGTGCTGGGTTTTGGCCAGGGTTTCGGCGTATACCTCCAGGCCGGCGTTGAGCTCCTTGGGGTTTTCTACCAGCGGCGTCAGGGCCCGGCCGAGTTGCGCCAGGTTCCAGAGGGCAACGTTTGGTTGCTGGCCGAAAGAATAGCGCCGGTAGCCAAAATCGGTGGTGTTGGGCGTCCAGTCGGGGTCATAGGGCTCCAGCCAGCCATAAGGGCCGTAGTCGATGGTAAGACCCAGGATGGACATGTTGTCGGTGTTCATGACGCCGTGCACGAAACCCACTGACTGCCAATATGCTATCATAACCGCCGTCCGCCGACAGATTTCATCAAACCACTTCAGATATACTTCCGGCGAGGGCTCGCCCAACTCGGGGTAATGGTGGCGAATAACGTAATCAGCCAAGGCGCGCAGGTTGTCGAGCTCGCCGGTAGCCACCATGATCTGGAAGTTGCCAAACCGGATGAACGTAGGCGCGACCCGCGCCACGATGGCGCCGGGCTCATCCTGCGGGTTGCCGTTGTAAAACATGTCGCGCACCACCGTATCGCCCGTGCCCACCAAGCTCAGGGCCCTCGTAGTAGGCACGCCGAGGTAGTGCATGGCCTCGCTGCACAAAAACTCCCGCAACGACGAGCGCAGCACCGCCCGCCCGTCGGCGCGCCGCGAGTACGGCGTAGGGCCGGCGCCTTTTAGCTGGATTTCCCAGTTGGTGCCATCGGTGGCCGTGAGCTCGCCCAGGGAAATAGCGCGGCCATCGCCAAGCTGCCCGGCCCAGTTGCCGAACTGGTGCCCGCCGTAGCGAGCCGCAAACGGCTTCATGCTCTGCGTGACCAAGTTACCGGCCAAAGCCGCCACGGCGGGGCTGCGCTCCGCTGGCTTAGCCAACCCGAGGAACGCCGCCAAATCATCGGACCAAGCGAGCAAATGCGGGTCCTGCACCGGCGTGGGCTCGACGCGCGAATAGGTGTAGCCGGGCACTTGGCGCGGACTTTTGTTGCCGGAAGCTTCGCCGCGCAATTCTTCCACAAAGGAGTTCTGAAAAACTGCTTGGTCGAACTCCTGCTCGAGCTGCTGAGTCTGTATTTCCATAATGAAGAGGCGATCTGGTGAGCAGCGGAACAGTTGGTGGTCGCTGCTAGATGCCCAACGCGAATCCGGTGCGCAGGATTCGGATGAGCTCCCAGATTTTGTACGGAAAGGTAGCGGCAGATCGTTTTAAGCGGTGATACCCACGTAGTTCGGAGCCTTTTGCGTTTCTTTCCGGTTCTTACATTATGGAATATTTCGTACCGAACCACTCGATCGTGCGCACCATTTGGGGCAAGGCCGATACGGTGCTGTTCATATTTGCTGGCGCGGCGGCCGAGTTTGCCCTCAACAAAGCCGTTGACTGGCTTTATTTCACCGGCCGGTTGCCCGCCGACCCGTTGGGCCGCCTGTTTTCCACCGTCGAGTACGCCCGCCAGATCGTGTTTGCCGAGCGTGCCTCGGCCGAGCGCGCCATCGACACCATCACGGCCATTCATGCCGCCGTGGAGGCCAAGCGCGGCGTAGCCATTCCGGCGTGGGCGTACCGCGACGTGCTGTATTTGCTCATCGACTACGCCATCCGGTCGTTTGAAGCGCTGGAAAGGCCGCTTACGACGGCCGAAAAAGAGGAAGTTTTCGATGTTTTTGCCCGCGTGGGCCAGCGCATGCGCATTCCCGATCTGCCCTCGACGTACGCGGCGTGGCTGGTAGTGCGGCAACAACACCTTGCTGCCGACCTCGAATACAGCCGTTTCACCGCCGACCTGTACCAACAGTATCGGCGGCACTTGGGGCCTCTGCGCTACTGGCTGTTGCTGCAAGCCCAGCGCCTCGTGGTGCCGGCACCGGTTCGGGAGTTGCTGCGGCTGGGTACTTGGTCGTGGTTGCGGCCGGTCGTGCCCATTTACCGGCAGATTCAGCATCTCTCGCTCAGCCGCTGGGTAAAAGGTGCGTTGCTCCCGTCCGAATACAAAGCTCAGATCGAGGCGTTGGACATAGAGCCTCCCAGGCTGAGCCTACGATAATACAACCTATTGATTAAAAGCTATTTACGCTCCAACACCTCATCAATGAGGCCGTATTTCTTGGCCTCGTCGGCGCGGAGCCAATAGTCGCGATCTGAGTGGTCGTGGATTTCTTGGTAGGTTTTGCCGGTGTGTTTCGCCAAAATCTCGTAGAGTTCTTTGCGCATTTTCAGGATCTCGCGGGCCGTAATTTCGATGTCGGCAGAAGGCCCCTGCGCCCCGCCCGAAGGCTGGTGAATCATGACCCGGGCGTGCGGCAAAGCCGAGCGTTTGTCCTTTGCCCCGCCCGCCAACAGCACCGCGCCCATGCTCAAAGCCACGCCGGTACAAATGGTGGCCACATCGGGCCCAACGTATTGCATGGTGTCGTAGATGCCCAGCCCGGCATACACCGAGCCACCCGGCGAATTGACATAGAGCAGGATATCCTTCTTCGCATCCGCCGATTCCAGAAACAGCAGCTGCGCCGTGATGATGTTGGCAATGTTGTCGTCCACGGCCGTGCCCAGAAACACGATGCGGTCCATGATCAGGCGCGAAAACACGTCGATTTCGGCAAAGCGCGTGGGGCGCTCCTCGATTACGGAGCGCGTCATATTGGTGACCATTGGGTACGCCTGCCCGGCCACGTGCTGAAAGTATTGGTCAAAGGCCAAGCCGTTGATGCCGTGGCCTTTGACGGCGAATTTTCGGAATTCCAGGTGGTTTAACATCGCTAAAACGGTGAAAAGTGTGGGCAAAACGGTGCCTATGCGCTCCTGTGCAAGGGCGCTGAGTGGCAAGCAGCGTGTGCCGATTAGAAAGAAAAAAGGAAAACTAGCGAAACAGATATACCGCTATAAGTATTTAACCGTCAAATACTTATAGTAATCATAAAATTTACCGAACCAACCGCTGCGCGGCGTGCCGTATAGCCGGTTATGAATGGCCGTCAGCTCGCGCCGAAGCTGACGCCGCCCGGCGCTATACAGGCCCTGATACAGAAGCTGTTGAGCCTCGGCATCGGCGCGCAGGTCCGGATCGAGCAGTAATTGCACGTTCCAGTCGGGCGCGTCGGCTGGCTGCGACTCGCCGCGCAGGTGGCGCTCAATGCGTTGCAGACGTTCTAGTTCGGGCCGCATAACGTGTTAGTAGATAAGGGTTTCTGCAAGCACTGCCCGCACCGACTTACGCAGCCGCTCCAGACACTTGAATTTCTGGACCGTGGCTGAGCGCACGCTGCGGTAATGGTGCGTCTCGGCAATCTGGTGCAAGGGCTGCTGGAAATAGTAAAAAGAGAGCAGAATGCTTTTGCATTTCTCGCCTAGCTGCTCCACATATTCGAGCACCGACAAAGCCGTTTCGGACTCCGTTTCCGACGCCGTTGGCTCGGCATCTTCCAGAAGATCGGTTTCGGTCAGTTCGCATTGCGGAGTGTGGCTGCGGCGGCTTAGCTCGCGGCGCCACAGGTTGCGGCAGACGCTCACCAAGTACGTGCTGGCCGAAGCCGTCAGGACCAGGGTGCCGCCCACGGCCTTCTCGTAGAAAATGACCAGCGCGTCCTGAAACACATCTTGAGCATCGTGCACGGTGCCGCCGTTGCGTAGCACGTACCGGCGCACCATCGGAAAAGTGCGTTGGTAGAGGCGCGTGAGGGTCCGTTCGCGGTCGGCAAGCAATGCCTGCCGGAGCTGCGCGGCGGAGTCGGCGGCGGGTAGCGCGGCGGTATCAAATGACTTCATCGGAACGAGTTGCATACTGGTTAATCCGATTTTCTCTCAACTATCACCCTCGATATTTACAGAAAAACAAATTACTGCTTAATATGCTCACGCCTTTGCCTAGCCCCGAACCGGAGACGGGTATACGGCTTAGCCAACCTGCCTCGTTTCACGTATGCTGACACATTCCGACTCAACAGAAAGCCGCGGAAATACCCGACGCCATCGGAGCAAGCAGCATACCTTATGAAATTCTTGTCGCTCCGGCGTGTACTGGCTGTCGGATTATTGCTGGTGGTGCTGGGGGCTGGGCTGGCTTTGTGGCTGGTGGGCTCCAGCTTTGGCCGGCGCCATCTGACGCAACTGGTACGCGAGCGACTCGGCCACAACTCCGACTTGGTGTTGGCGCCTTTTGAAGTTGAAATATCGCCCTGGCGCGACTTCCCGCACCTCACCGCGTCGCTACACCACCTCAGCCTAACGGATACTTCTTACCAGCAACCGGTGCAAGTGTTGCGCGTGGAACGGGCCGATATGCGCCTGGAGCTGAGCAGCTTACTGCGCGGCAAAATCCGCGGCACCCGCCTAGTCATCAGCGACGTGGATTTCCGCGAGCGCGTCGATTCGCTGGGCCATAGCTGGGGCCTGCACGGCAAGCGCAAGTCCCGAACGGGCTCTAGCCCGACGCTGGACTTCAAAATGGACTCGCTGATTGTCAACAACTTCCGCCTGACCACCCGCAACGACTACGCGCACAGCTCGTTTGGGGCCAGCGTGCGAAAGGCCCGGCTTACGGCGCACCTGCTACAAGGCGTGCTGCACGCGGGCGGCACCCTCGACGGCCAGCTCGACTACCTGCGCAATAGCAGCGGCGCCATTTTTGAGCGCGAACCGGTGAAAGCCTGGGTCAATTATCAGTTTGATTTTCCGAAGCGCGAAGGCTCTTTCCGGCGCACCCGCGCCACGCTCAACGGCGACACAGTGCACATCAGCGGCACGCACACGGCCACCGCCAACCAGCGTGCGGGCACCCTCATGAACTTGCAGTTTGAGGGCATGCAGCCCTTGATGGAAGTATTGCATATCGCATTGCCTACCAACTTGTTACCGTATCTGGAGGGCGCGATTAGCCCCAGCAAGGCGCACATTCGCTATACCATTTCGGGGCAGAATGGGCCGACCGTCACTACGCACAACGTGCTGAGCTTTGGCTTGCGCAACGCCAGCCTGCGCTGGCCCGATTCGACGCGCCGCATCAGCCGCTGGGACCTCGCCGGCACCTACGACAACGGCCCCGAACACAGTTCCAAAACTACTTCCCTGGCCCTACAGCACTGCCGCATTTATTCGTCGGCAGGGCAACTAGATATCGCCCTGACGGTGAGCAACTTCGATAATCCATTTGTAAGCGGACGCTTGCGAGGCCGCGCCGAATTGCCGGAGCTGGCGGCCGTGGTTTCGCCGGGGTTGTGGCGCGCCCGCAGTGGCATCGCCGACCTGGATGTGCAGCTGCACGGGCTCCTGCCGCCCACGCCGGGCCGCCGGACGCCGGTGCCCACCACGGGCCGCATGTCGGTGCGCGGCGGCGTAAACCTGCGCAATGCGTCGTTTGTGCTGCTGGACCGCGGGGCCGATATGTCGGAGCTGAATGTGCGCGTGGGCTTGCAGGACAGCATTTGGAAACTCTCCAACGCGTCGGGGGTGCTCGACAAGATGCGGTTTCGGGCCACGGCCACCACGGTCAACCTGCTCGACTACCTGACCGGCCAGTATCCCACCACTATGGTCACCGGCAATTTTGCCGTGGACGAGCTGCGGGTGGCCCGCCTGCGCGAGTTGCTGCGGCCCATGCCCCGCAGCACGCCCAAACCTGCCGCCACGCGCGCTGTGGCCCGAAAACGGACCAGCGCCACGCCGGCTTCCCGCGCCTCAAACTTTGGCAGCAGCCTCTTTCCGCCCGGTATGCGCCTCAACGTGGGCCTGCGCTGCAATCGCCTCGTGCTGCCCTATGATACGCTGCACCAACTAGCCGTAACTGTGCGCCACGATGGCAAACGCGTGCAGCTGCGCAACTTGGCGGGCCGCGTGTGGGGCGGACAGGTGCGCGGGCAGGCGTCGTGGCCCACCGACACGATTCATCAGGTATCGCCCATTGAGTTTCAGTTGGGTGTGCGCTTTGAGGCCATCAACTACCGCAACCTGCTTGCCAAGATGGCGCGGCCGGCGCAGCGCTCCGGCAAAACGCCGAGCAGTCCGGCCCTACGCGATTTGCTGCTGGCCGCCAACGGCCACGTGACCTGCGATGTAAATACGCTGCTGCTGCCCGTGGGCGAAAATCTGCGTCACCTGCGCTTTCGCCTTACCAAAACCGGCAACCGTCTGCACATGCCCAGCCTCGATTTTGCTACCACGCGCGGCGGCACGGGCCATGCCTCGGCGTCGGTGCGGGTGGCCGGCTCGCACTTAGCTGCGGCCGATGCCAGCCTCGATTTGCGCTACGCCATGCTCGACGTGCAACAGCTTTTGCAGCTACTGGCCAGCCTTAGCCCCGAAGAAGACCAGCGCACGCCCGACGTGCGACAAGCCGAGCGGGTAGCCAAACGTGCCCGCCCCGACACCCCCGACAACTCATTGCTAACCAGTGATATACTCACGGCCGTCGTGCGTGTGCAGGCCGACCATGTGCGCTACTCCGCCGTTACGGGCAGCAACTTCCGGCTGGTATCGCACCTGCTCGACGGCGAAGCGCGCCTTGACGAATGTTCGGTCAATGCTTTTCAGGGGCGCATTCGGCTGCGCGGGCGCCTGCTCACCCACGAAGGCCAGCACCACCACCCGCTGCACGTCCAGACGGAGCTACAGGACATTCAATTGCCAGAGCTGTTTGCCGCACTCAAAACGATGGGTCTCAACGTGTTGGGCGGCGACAATGTACGCGGCTCGATGCGCTGCGCGGCCGACTTTCACACCGATCTCGACGCCACGTTTTTGCCGGTGTTCAGCGAAACGTTGGCGTACCTCAAAGCCGACGTTCGCGACCTGGAATTGCTAAACGTGGAGGCGCTGATGGAGGCGCTCAAATTCATGAAGGAAGAGCGCACCAGCCACTTATTTTTCGAGCCGGTGAGCACGCAGTTTGTGCTCAACCGCGGGCAGCTCATGATTCCGAGCCTGCGCCTGAACAGCAACCTGAGCAACCTCGAAATCAGCGGCAATTATTTCCTCGACGGGCGCACCGATCTGTACGTCGGCCTCAACCCGTTGCAGGCCCTGTTTGGCGACAACAAAAAGCGCATCGAGCGAATCCAAAGCGGGCAGCTCGTACGTAGCTCCCGAGGACGCCCGACGTACGTGAACCTGCACCGCTCGGCTGCCGGCAGCAAGTACAAAGTGCGGCTTTTTAAGAAGGAAGAACAGCGCCAGCAACAAGCCACCCTGCGCCAGCAATCGCGCGACTTGTTGCTCAGTCAGCAACTGGATACCACGCTGCGTTTGCTACGGTAAGGCATTGGTAAATACTTTTTAGTAAATATATAAGTACTTGATTATCAAATATTTGTATAGCGACAATATTCCGGGTTTTTGGAAGATATAACGCCTCGACGCTGACCAAACGCCCGGCTATCCGTAAAAGAAGAAACCTCCGCTGCCCTGGGCAACACGCGGAGTGTATCAGCCTGATTAGCCAATGGAAAACAATACGCTGCTAGTGGAGAGCGAACGACGGTTTCGATCGTTGTTTGAGAATAATCCTGACCTGGTTCTTTTTCAAAATGAGCAAGGGACTATTCTCGATGCCAATCCTTCTTTTCTGGCGTTTGTAGGCAAGCCGAAACCGGAGGTGCTCGACCGGCCATTTTCCGATTTTCTGCCTTCCGAGCTTATCCCGTTGTTTAATGAGAAGCTAGCGGAAGCGTTTCGGGGTACGAAAGTGCAGTTTGAAACGACGGTGAAGTTTGAGAACCTGGAAGAGCCCAAGGTACTGAATGTGACCAAGGTGCCGCTGAAAATCGACGGCTCCATTGCGGGGGTGCACATGGTGGCCCGCGACATCACCGAAGCCGCCATTTCGCAGCAGACTATCCAGCGGCAGGCCCAAAAGCTCAACACCATCTTCGAGAGCATCACCGACGCATTTTTCCTGCTCGACAACGACTGGAATTTCACCTACATCAACCACGAAGTGGAGCGGTTGCTGCACATCGACCGGCAGGCCGAGTTGGGCCGCAACGTGTGGGATGTGTTTCCGGAAGAGCGCAACGGCCTTTTCCGCCAGCACTACCAGCAGGCCAAGGAAACGGGGCACGCGGTGCACTTCGAAGCGCTCTTCGAAAAAATGCAGATGTGGTTCGACGTGCGGGCTTTCCCGTCCGAAGAAGGCTTGTCTGTGTACTTTGCCGACATCACCGACAAGATCAAAGCCCAGCAGGAACTATACCGCCAAAACAAAGACCTTCAGCAGTTTACCTACATCGTATCGCACAACCTGCGGGCGCCGCTGGCCAACGTCTTGGGCCTCGTAGACTTACTGGCTTCGACGCACCGCAACTCCATCGATTACGAAAAAACGCTGGACCACCTGAAAACCAGCACCGAGCAGCTGGACACGGTGTTGCAGGACATGAACACGATTCTCTCGATTCGGGACATGCAAAACGTGGCCGAGCCGGAGCAGGTCGCGATTCTGGACGTGGTGCAGCAGGCCTGCGCAAACCTGGAAGAACCTTTGCAGCTCTGCGGCGGCCGCGTCACGCTCGACCTTCCTCCCGACCTCAGCGTGCGCGCCAACCGGGCTTACCTCTACAGCGTTTTCTTCAATTTGCTCTCCAACTCCATCAAATACCGCTCGGAGGAGCGGCCGCTGCACGTGACCGTGACGGCCAGCCAGTCCGGAGCCGGCCTGCTCATCGCCTTTGCCGACAACGGCTCGGGGTTCGACCTGGCCAAAGCCGGCTCCGATGTGTTTAAGCTTTACAAACGGTTTCATTCCCACCCCACTGGCCGGGGCCTGGGCCTGTATTTGGTCAGGACGCACGTAGAAGCCATGGGCGGGCACATCGACGTACAGAGCGAGGTGAACGCCGGCACGCAATTTCTAATTTATTTACGCTGAGTGCTTTACGCTGAATCTGGCATGGATACCCTTCTGATCGACGACAACACCACCAGCATATTTCTCACCGAAAGGCTCCTGAAGCGGGAAGGGTTTTCGGAGGCGATTCTTTCTTTTGAATGCGCTGAAAAAGCGTTGGAATACTTGCGCGACACGCTGACCACCCAGATTCCACGGGTGATTTTCCTAGACCTGAACATGCCCGTCATGGACGGTTGGGAGTTTCTGGAAGCGCTCAAGCCCTACGAGGCGCAGCTCCGCGGGCACTGCCTGGTGTATGTGCTAACTTCGTCGCTGGCCCACTCCGACGCGACCAAAGCCAATGCCTACGCCTTAGTTGCCGGCCTGATCCATAAGCCCATCGACAGCAGCGACATTCAGGCGATCCGAGCGCAGGTAGAAGAAGCCAACCGCGCTTAGGTCTACTGCGCGTCCTTTTGTAGCTGCCGCAAAAACCGGATCATCGCGGCGTTGTCGTAGTCGCCCATGCCCTCGTGCCGATCGATGATATCGCCGTTTGGGGCGATAATAAAGGTAGTTGGAAGTACTTGTGTATCAAATACTTGCGGCAGTTCACTGGCGAGTGTGTACACGGGCATCGTGAAGCCGCGCCGTGCGGCAAAGCGGCGGGCTTTCTCAGGATTTTGATCTACCGAAAGCACCACCAGCGCAATGTTGTCGGGCTTTACTTTGTCGTGCAGGCGCTGCAAGCTGGGCATTTCGGCCACACAAGGCGGGCACCAGCTAGCCCACAGATTCAGCAGAATGACCTTGCCGCGCAGCTGCGAAAGCGAGACCGTGCGGCCATCCAGAGTGCGCAACATCAACGAATAATCGGCCTTGGCAATGGGAACCGCCTTCTTGGGAACGGCGCGGTTGAGAAGCCCCGTTGCCAGCACCACCTGCTGCGCCCGCCCGATCACCTCGGTATGCAAACCGGTGGCATAGAGCGTGGCGGGTACCAAAACGTAGAGAGCAGGGCGCCACAAGCGCCCGAGAAGCGTCGTCATTGAGTGCAAGATACGGAGCCGCACCCGTAGCCCGGCCTTGTAGGCCAGGCTGCAAAGAGTGAGGTCGATTACCGTCCGGCGTAAAAAGGCTAATTTCAGGCACCCAAAACTGAATCTATTTCCCTCCATGCTCAAACAAGCACTGCGCAAAGCAGGCGTCCTGGCGGTTTTTGTCCAGGCGCTGCTGCTGCAACCAACCTTGGCCCAGGTGGGGCCGGGCACCCAATGGACGAAAGACGGCTACGCCTACATGCACGTCCAGCAAGACGAAATCGTGCAGACCGACCTGCGCGACCCCAGCAAAGAAGTAACGCTGGTCAGCAAAGCCATGCTGACGCCGCAGGGCCAAACGGCCCCGATCAAGGTGCGCCGCTTCTCCTTTTCCGACGACGGCAACAAGGTTCTCATCCAGACGAACACCAAAAAAGTATGGCGCTACGACACCCGCGGCGACTTCTGGGTGTATGACATCAACGCTAAGTCATTCAAGCAGTTAGGCAAAGACCGTCCGGCTTCGTCGCTGATGTTTGCTAAGTTCTCGCCCGACGGCACGCGGGTAGCGTACGTGAGCGAGCACAACCTGTTTGTGGAAGATCTGGCCGCGGGCACCAACAAGGCCCTGACCACCGACGGCACCGACAAGCTCATCAACGGCACCTTCGACTGGGTATACGAAGAAGAGCTCGACTGCCGCGACGGCTTCCGCTGGTCGCCAGATGGCAAATCATTGGCTTACTGGCAGTTAGATGCTACCAAAACCAAGAACTACCTGATGCTTAACACCACGGATGCGCTGTATCCGTTTACGGTGCCCGTTGAGTATCCGGTGGTCGGCGAAGACCCCAGCCGCTGCCGCATCGGGGTGGTGCCCGCCCAAGGCGGCGCTACCAAATGGATGGACGTCCCCGGCGACGCCGTGCAGCACTACATCCCGCGCATGGAATGGGCCGCAAACTCTAACGAGCTGATTATCCAGCAGTTGAACCGTCGGCAAAACGAAAGCAAAATCATTCTGTGCACGGCCAGCACGGGGGCTTCGAAAGCCATCTCTACCGAAACCGACAAGGCCTGGATTGACGCCAAAGCCGAAGCCGTGGGCTGGAACTGGATCGAAGGCGGCAAGCGCTTCCTGTGGCTCAGCGAAAAAGACGGCTGGCGCCACATTTACGCGCTCAGCCGCGGCGGCCAGGAAAAGCTGCTTACCAAAGGCAACTACGATGTGATTAGCCTGGAAGCGTTCAACGAGAAAGAAGGCGTGATTTATTTCATGGCTTCGCCCGAAAACGCGACCCAAACCTACCTCTACAAAGTGGCGCTGAAAGGCGGCAATGCCGAGCGCGTCACGCCAAAAGACTTGGCGGGCACCAACGGCTACGACATTTCGCCCAACGGCCGCATTGCGCTGCACACCTTCTCGAACAGCTCGACTTACCCCGTTTCCGACGTGGTGTCGCTGCCCGAGCACAAGCGCCTGAACGGGGGCGAAACGCCCGCTCAGGCCCGCAGCCTGAAGCTGCCGAAGCCGGAGTTTTTCCAAGTTAAAACCGTGGACGGCATCACGATGGACGGCTGGATGGTGAAGCCCACCAACTTCGACGCCACCAAGAAGTACCCGATCGTATTCTATGTATATGGCGAACCCGCTAGCCAAACGGTTACGGACCGGTTCGGAACGGGCGCCAACCGTCTCTACAACGGCAGCATGGCCGACGACGGCTACATCTACGTGTCGGTGGAAAACCGGGGCGCGCCGGCGCCGAAAGGCCGCGAATGGCGCAAATCGGTTTACCATAAGCTAGGCCAGCTCAACATCCGCGACCAAGCCATGGCCGCCAAGGAAATCCTGAAGCGCCCCTACGTAGACACCACCCGCGTAGCGGTGTGGGGCTGGAGTGGCGGCGGCTCTTCGACGTTGAACCTGTTGTTTCAATATCCGCAGATTTACAAGACCGGCATTTCCATCGCCGCCGTCGACAATCAGCTCAACTACGACAACATCTACCAGGAGCGCTACATGGGCCTGCTGCCCGAAGACCGCGACTATTTCGTGAAGGGCTCACCTCTGAACTACGCCCAGAACCTGCGCGGCCACTTGCTGCTCATCCACGGCACTGGCGACGACAACGTGCACTACAACAACGCCGAGCAAATGATCAACGCGCTGATTGCCAACAACAAACCCTTCCAGCTGATGGCCTACCCCAACCGGACGCACAGCATTTCAGAAGGCGAAGGCACCAGCCGCCATTTGGCTACCACCTACACGCAATTCCTGAAGGAGCACTGCCCACCCGGCGCTCGTTAATTTATTAATTATCAATACATTACAAAAAAAGCCACCGAATTGCTTCGGTGGCTTTTTTGTTTCTGATGCGCAGCTTGTCTAACTACAACACTAAATAGCCGGGTCAGCTGGAGTAGCGGGATTGTTTTCGCGTTCTACCCGCGGATAAGGAAGAAAATTGCGGTTGCGTTCGGCTCCCGTAGTACCGGGTGCCGGCCGATTGAACCGGCGGCTGTCGTCGAGGCGGAACCCTTGGAATGCCAGCTCAACAAGGCGGTTGCGCAAAATATCGGTCAGCACTGCGTCGGAAGTGAGCGCTCCCGAGTACGCCGGCAAGCCGGCGCCGAGCCCATAGATATCGGTGGCGGGGGTTTTGGTGCGCACCTTGTTTAGCTCCGCCACGGCACTGGTAAGGTCGTTTTTGCGAGCGTAAGCCTCGGCCCGGATCAGCAGCATTTCGCCGGGTACATACACGGGTATGGGGGCGTCGTTGGCCGTATAAAATCCAGTGCCCAGGTTTTGAGTCGGAGCCGGGTTGGTGCGGGTGTAAAAAGCGATGCGCCGGTCGCCGGGTTCGGGTGCCAAAGCGCCCGTCAGGCCCAGGCTGGTATTGAAGGGCTCGAATATGTTGCGGTTGCCGAAGGCCACATCGTAGAGCGGATTGCGGGAGTTGTTGTCGAAGTTAAACACCGATTTTTTGGTCAGATCCACGCGGCCCGCGGCGGCAATGGCTTTGTCGTAGTCGCCGGCTTGTAGGCTGTAGCGGGCAATAAGGGCCTGAATAGTATTGGCCAGATCGATCCCCGAAATGATCTTGGAGTTGAAATCGGCCGACACAGGCGCAGCCGTGAGTTGGGTTGCGGCGGCTTCGAGCTGCGTTACAGCTGAGCGCAGCAATTCCACCCGATCAACGAAGGGCGCATTTTCTTGGGTGACCAGGGGGGCCTTCTCAAAAAACTGAGCCAGCGTACCCAGGGCCAGCGCCCTGAATATGGAAGCGTAGGCCACAATGCCGCTGCGGGTACCGGCGTCGGTGGCATTGCCCGCATTTTGCAGAACCAGATCGGCGTTGGCCCGCACGAGCTGCGTCTGCGTCCAGAGGTTGCGCACCACCCCGTTGCTGTTGGTGACGTTGCCGGCGCCCAGGCTCACGTTGTATTCCTCGATGTTGCCAACATTCAGAATCAGCAGCTCGCGGGTAGTCAGGCCCCCGGCGGCAACCGCGTTGTAGAGCACGCTGAGCAGGCCGCCCGTGGTATAGCGGGCTTGCAGACCGTTGCACAAAATAACGAGCCCATCGGAGGAGGTCACTACCTGTTCCTGGCTGGCAGTACTAGGGTTCAGGTAGTCTTTGTTGCAGGAGCCCATCCCGAGTGTAAGCAGGGCGGCGAGAAGGATAGATTTCTTCATGACGATTGCGGATTTTAGAAATTAGCGCCTTGGACTACAGAATGTAACTTCTTGAAAATAAGACACTTATCAAGAAGCTAACTTCTCCTCATCCCATCCTAAAATGTGGCCGTGAGCTTCAGCTGATACGTGCGCGGAATCGGCACATTGCCAAAATCGATGGCCCGCAGCAGGTCGGAAGCACCGCCGGCGCTGGTTTCGGGGTCGAAGCCGTTGTAATTATCCCACGAATACAGGTTGCGGCCTACCAGCGCCACGTTTAAAGCGCTGATGTACTTAGAAAAAGTCGGCAGCGTGTAGCTGAGAGCCGTTTCGCGCAGCTTCACAAAGGAGCCATCGTCGACGCGAAACTCTTGGGTGTTGTAAACGGCAAAAATGTAGCCGCGCGGCAACTCGCCCCGCAGCTCCTTCTCGGCCAAATCGCCCAGCCCTACCCCCTGCCTTGTCCGCTTGTCGGCATTGAACACGTCCACGCCCTGCACGGCATCGAGCAACACCCGCAGCGAGAGCTTTTTGTAGGTGAAGTTGGTGGTAAATGAGCCGGTCCACTTTGGGTTTGGGTTGCCAATGACAACGTTAGCCAAGGTCGAGCCGGGTCCGTAGCTCGGCTGTCCCGTGGCATCGTCGCGGGCGGGCGTGTACTGCACCGAGCCCACCGCCTGACCAATGGTACGTTCGTCCTGCGGGAAGCCCTGCGGCGTGAGCAGCAGTGAGCCATCGGGGTTGCGGGCATAGGCCGAGCCGTAGAATACCCCTGCCGGCTGACCGGCGAGCAGGTACACGGGGGCGCCGGCTACGTTGTCGATGGCGATGGCTTGGTTGAGTCCGTTCGAGCCCGGCAGGTCGAGCACCTTGTTGCGGTTGCGGTTGTAAATGAATGACATGTCCCAGGTGAAGTCGGCGGTTTTTACGGGCACGGCCGTCAGTTGCAGCTCCAGGCCGCGGTTTTCCATCGACCCCACGTTGTTCACGATTACCGAGCCCCCGGTGGAAGGCGCCAGGTTACGGCGCACTACCAAGTCTCTGATTTTCTGGTAGTAAGCCGTCACACCCAAACTCAGGCGGTCGCCCAGGAAGCCTAGGTCGGCACCGCCTTCGAGTTCGCTCATGCGCTCGGGGCGTACTTTGGGGTTGGCAAGCTGAGCGCCAGGCGTAATGGCATTGCGGGGGAAGGTTACGGGCGTAAACTGATAGTAGCGGTCGTAGGAGTTGACGCCCGTCAGGTTGCCGGCTTCGCCGTAGCTGGCCCGCAGCTTCAGGCTGTTGAAGGCGTTATTGAAGGCGGCTTTTTGCCAGAAATCCAGGTCCGAGAGCACCAGCGACCCGCTGATTTTAGGATACACCTGGTTGGTTTCCGACGCCGAGAATTTCGATGAGCGGTCACGCCGCACGGCCCCGGTAATGAAAGCCAGATTGCGGAAGCCAACGGTGGCTTGTCCGTAATACCCGCTTAAGTCGTAACGGTCGAGGCTGAAATCGGAGGTGATGGTGCTGCTCGCGGCACCTCGGATAGTTGTGATAAACGGCGCCAGATTCTGGCCCTGGGAAGTCGAATATTCCTGTTGGCCAAACTGATAGCTATACCCAGCTTGCAAGGTCACTTTGAAGTTTTCGCCGAGGTTGCGCTCATACCCCGCGTTTACGTCGGAGTTGAGCTGGATCACGGCATTGCTGCCGTTGGCGGCATAGCCAAATGGGTAACGGGCAGCAGGCAGACCCGCCGTGGCCTGATAGGGGTACGGCCGGATGTAGCTCCGTCCCACCTGCGAATATGCATCAACTCCCAACACATAATCGACCGAGAAGCCTTTGAAGGGCGTCAGGTTTACCTGCAAATCGCTAATGGTGCGGTTCACGCCTTGCGTAAACTTCATGTCTTCGATCGTCGACAGCGGGTTCACGCGGGTTGGCTCTACGGCGAGCAGGTTGCCGTTGGCATCGCGCTTCCTGATGTCGTAGATGTTGTTAGTGATGTTGATGGAGTTGATCGGGCTGTAGAACACGTTGCCGTTGGCTTTCTCATTAGCAAAGCTGTTGCTGTAGCTCACACCCGCTGTCACCTTAGCCCAGTCGGTAAGGCGCTGATCGACCCGAGCGCGCACGTTGTAGCGCTTGAAATCGGTGCCCTTGATAATGCCTTCATTTTTGAGGTAGCCCAGCGAAACAAAATACTGCGTTCGGTCGGAGCCACCCGAAATGTTGGCGCCGTTGTCGGTGCCATAGCCGGTCCGGAAAATTTCGTCGAAGTAGTTGTAGCGCTGTACATCTACTAAGTTACTGGTCAACAGTGTATTCGCGCCTGCACGGTTGATGGTGATGGTGGTTGTGCCGGGGTTGGCCGCTACTTGAGCCGGAGTTACCCCACCAATGGTGTAAAGCCGCAGCCCCGCAAAGCCAAACTGCTTGCCGTAGGTATTGACCGGCACCGATTTACGCAACTCATTGATATTGAAGCTCGTGAATACCGATACGCGCGGGGCGCCAGTTTGTCCGCGCTTGGTGGTGATGAGCACTACGCCATTCGAGGCCCGCGAACCGTAAATTGCCGCCGCCGCCGCCCCGTTGATGATGTTGAGGCTAGCGATGTCATTTGGGTTGAGGTCGGCCAGGCGGTTCTGACCCGGGTTGGCCTCGCCCACGTCGTTGGTCAGGGCCAATTGCGATACGTTGGTACTCACGTTGCTAACGATCACACCATCAATTACATACAGCGGATCAGAAGAACCGCGCAAGGAGTGAATGCCCCGCAGGCGCACGGAAATTGAGCCAGCTGGGTCGCCGGAGTTTTGCACAATCTGCGCGCCGGGCACCTTGCCCTGCAACGAATTCAGCACGCCGCCCGAGCCGCTCTGCACCAGATCCTGGGCCGAAATGGTACTGATCGCGTTGCCCAGCTCGCGCTTGTTGGCACTTACCGTCGAGCCTACCACCACCACGGCATCCAGGCTTTGCCGGGCTTCGGTGAGCGAAGCGTTGGTAGTTACGGTCGGGCTGCTGCCCAACGTTACCGACCGGGATACGGCTTTGAATCCGATGGTGGAAATCGTGAGCGTGTAATTTCCTGGAGCCACATTTACGGTCAGATTATACGCGCCCTCGGCGTCGGTTGAGGTACCAAGGGTTGTGCCGCTAATCAGCACGGTGGCACCAGGCAGGCCTTGCCCGCGCTCATCCGTGACGCGGCCCTGCAGCGTGTACGCCTGCGCAGAGCCCCCAGACTGTGCCAGTGCCCGCGTGGGCAGCAGCAAGCCAAGACAGAGCCAACCCACCAGGGTCAGCGCAGCAATAAGGTATGTGTTCCGCATACTAGTAGGGGAAGTGGAGTGGAAAGAAATGACAAAGCCAAGCTAATCCTTGGGTAATATAAGATATTGGCACCATCCTATATATAATCGTTTCAACGCCAAAGAAATAGTGTAATCCGCTTAGTTGAAAAGCGGGACTTTCTTCCAAAATGTCAAGTAGGCAACAGTTGCGCCTCCGCGTGTGCTCATATGCAAAAAAGGCTCGGCTACCACGAGCCGAGCCTTTTTGCGAGTCAGATTAAGTAACTAGCGATTAGATGATATAATACAATATATTGATTATCAAACACTTATAAATAAACGACAAATACAGAATACGCGGAGGACAGACAGGGAGCTGTGCCCGCTGAAGGCAGTAGCCCACGACGCGCGCTATGCCTGTGCCGCCGCGGCCCGCCGCATGCGCGTCAGGAGAGCCACTTTTTTGCCGGCCACAGCCCGCAGTACTTCTTCAGCTGCCAACCGTCCGGTTTCGGCGGCGCCGTTCATATATCCTTGGTAGTCAGTGCTGCAATGCTCGCCGGCGAAGAACAGGTTGCCGACGGGCTTGCGCTCGGCACCGGCAATGGTTGTGTATTGACCGGGGCGGTAGCAGGCATAGCTCGCCAGCGTGAAAGGGTGTGTTGGCCAATGGAAACGCTCGGCTTTGCCGTTGAACTGCGCCTGAGCTCCCGGCCACGCGCCCTCCAGCGTGGGCAGGAAATGAGCAGCCTGCGATAGCGCCAAGCCCGTTCCTACGGCCAAGCCAGCCTGCCCGCCGAGGTACACGGTGTACGCCGCTGCATTGCCGGGTTGCAGTTGGGCACTATCCCAGCCACTTTGCACGGCCCCATCGGAAAAGATGTAGCCCGTGTAGCCGTTGGCGCGCCAAGGCCGGTTGTTGAAACCTAAAAACAGCTTGGCATTGGTGCCGTACCCCAAGTTCTGGATAGCGTTGCGCTTCCAGGACGGCAACGGCAGGCGCAGCTCTACTTGCCGCAGCAGCGTAAAGGGCAGCGTCAGGACGGCACAATCGGCGGGCACGTCAAGGAGTGCGCCGTTGCTTCTTTCAAAGGTGAGCACATACTGCGAGCCGGGTTGGCTGATGGCCACCAACTTGTGCTGGAGCGCTACTTGGTCGGCCACTTGCTGATGCAAGGCATCGGTCAGGCGCTGGTTGCCGCCCTGAATCTTGTAGCGCTCGTCGCTGTCGCCGAATACCTCAAAGCTGCCTTTGTGCGTGTCGGGCGAGAACAGCCACAGGAAATTGATCGCCGACTGCTCGGTTACTTCCAGGCCGTATTCGGTGAGGTAGGCCACTTCAAGCAGGCTGCGAATCCAGCCGGTGAGGCCAATGGAAGTGAAATAACCCGCGATGGAAAGCTGGTCGAAACGGGCGGCGCTGCCGTAGTTTTCGAACGTAATGGTGTTGGGTAGCGCGCGAATGTCGGCCGTGATTTGGCGAGCGTAAGGCTGAAAGGCCGCAATCACCTCCTGCAACGAATACAGGCGCCCGTTGAAGAAAAAGGTATCCTTGATCAGCGCCGACTCGCTGGGGCCGGCCGTGTCGAGAAGCGCCAACCCGAACTCCCTGACCAGCTGAAACATATCGCGGTGGCCGCTGTCGATAAACTCGCCGCCTAGCTCGGTAGTCTGGCCTTGCACCAGCAGGTTGTGAGCCGTATAGATGCGGCCGCCGGCCCGGTTGCTGGCCTCGTAGATGCTGGCGCGGTACCCGGCTTTGCGCAACTGATAAGCGCAGTTCAATCCTGCCATCCCCGCTCCTACCACCACAATTTTGGGCTGGTTGAGGCCCTTAGCATCGGAAGCGCTGAAGGCGTTGAAGCCTTCGGGCCGGACATCGTCCTGCTCGCAGGCCGTTAGCAACCCGCCCGCGCCCACCAGCAACCCAAACTTCATGCTGTTGGTCAGAAAGTTGCGCCGGCTTTGGTTGGTGGCCAACTCAACTAGCTCATCGGTGGGCGGTGCACCGGGTTCATTTGCCGCAACGGCCAATCGAAAAGCTTTCTGCAAAGAACGCAGTAACTGCGTACGAGCTTTGTAGAAGGTGGGCGTAAAAGGTGTTTCCATACAAGATTTATTTATAAATTATTGATTACAGGTGTTTTATATAATTAAAGTGAGAGCATATTCCCGTTGCTGACTTCACCCTTCCTCCAGTGTTGCCTACATACTTCCCATGTTTCTCGGCCCCACTTTTACTTGTTAAAATGATAAAAAATATTTGATTATTTAAAACCATAATAAAATTTAATAACAGCTAGACGAATGAGCCGTTGAAGCAACTTGTAGCTGCTTAGCCTAGTAAGCACGTACTGGTACTAAGGCGCGGGCATTCAATAACTCGCAAGCTGACTGCGTCTAAAACTGAGACTCCGCGGCTAGATGGTTTCGGATTGGCAAGCCGATTTTTTGCAAGGTATATGCCTTGCTGCCAGCTAGTTACTTTTTTATCACGCCGCTTGTTCCCGTTATGCCTGATTCTGGTGCGCCTTCTACCACGTTGACCTCTGAAGTGCGGGCATTATTTCCGCTCGATGAATTGTTGGAGGGCCTGCTCAACGCCTCACTCACGGGAGTAGCGCTCTACCGGCCCATTTTTGGTGCCGAATCAGAAATAATTGATTTCGAGATCGTTCTGCTCAACCCCAAGGCGCAGAAAATGCTGCAACTGCCGGCCCGGCCCACGCAAACGTACCTGCACCTGTTTCCGCACACGCAGGCTACGGGGGTTTTTGAATTTCATTGCCAGGCCTACAAATCGGGGGAGCACGTTTGTTACAGCATCAATTATCAGGGCGACGGACTCGACAATTACTTTCACCTGTCGGCAAAGCGCGTGGGTGATGGCCTGCTGGTGAGCTTCACCGATACAGCCGAGCACGACCGCACGGCCGTGGAAAAAGCCTTGCGCGAAAGCCAGGCCCGCGAACGCGCGGCCCTGGCGTTGGCCGAAAGCCAGCGCAACCATCTGGAGGCACTGCTGAACCAGACGCCGGTCGCAATTGGCTTGTTTGAAGGCCCGGAGCAGCGCATCAGTATGGCCAACCCCAAGATCTGCGCCATGTGGGGCCGACGGCCGGAAGAGGTACTGGGCAAAACCCTGCTCGAAGCGATGCCGGAGCTGCGCGGCCAGGGCTTCGATGAAGCCCTGGCCAACGTTTTTCGCACTGAAGTGCCTTTTGCAGGTACCGAAGCACCCGCACAGATGCTGCGGCAGGGCCAGCTGCTGACTACTTACTATAACTTTGTGTTTCAGCCGCTTTACGATGAGCAAGGCCGGCTGCTAGGCGTGGCGGATGTGGCCGTAGAGGTAACCGAGCAGGTGCAGGCCCGCCGGCAGATAGAGGAAAAGGAAAAGCAGCTCCGCACGCTGAATCAGGAGTTGGAAACGGCCAACGAGGACCTGGTTGCTCTCAACGAAGAGCTGCGGGTAGCTAACGATCAAAACCGACTCAACATCGACGAGCTTTTTCGCGTGCAGCGGGCTTTGCAGCAGCTCAACCTAGAGCTCGAAGGCCGCGTTGCCGACCGCACCCACAAGCTCCGGCAGGCTTTGCAAGAGGCCCACGTTCAACGCGAGCGCTTCCGGTCGTTTTTGATGCAGATGCCCGCCCCGATGTGTACATTTCGCGGGCCGGAGCACGTGTATGAGCTGGTTAACCCCGCTTACCTGCGCACGCTGGGGTACCGCCCGTTGGTGGGCCTGCCCATAAAAAACGCGCTGCCGGAGCTGGAAGGACAGGGGTACTTTGAAATGCTGGATCGGGTGTTCCAGACCGGCGAGCCCTATTATGCCAGCGAATCATTGGTCTGGCTGACCGACCCCAATCAAGAAGGGGCGTTGCAGGAAGGCTTTTATAACATAGCTTGCCAAGCCACGCGCGATGAGCACGGCGTAATCGACGGCATCATTCAGTATGCCTTGGACGTGACCCAGTATGTGTTGGCAAGGCGCAAGATGGAGCAGAACGAGGAACGCCTGCAGCTGGCCCTAGAAGCCGGCAGTATGGCCACCGTCGACCTAGATTTGCTGACGAACAGAACCGAGCGCAGCGAGCGGCACGACCACTTGTTTGGCTACGACACGCCGCTCCGGGAATGGCACAACATGGATACGCTGCTGGAACACATGCTACCCGAAGACCACGCCCGCGTCATGGACCAGTACGATCGGTCGCTGACTTCGGGAGTGCTATGGCTGAATCCGCGCATTCAACTCCCCAACGGCGAGCACCGCTGGATGGAAGCCAAGGGCAAAGTTTTTTATGATGCCGAGGGAAAACCCATTCGCATTGCGGGCGTGGTAACCGACGTAACGGAGCGCCAGCAAACGCAGCAGCGACTCCAGGACCTGACCGAGCAACTGGCCAACACCAACGACGGCCTGCGGGTTGCCAACGCCGAGCTGGCCCTCGCCAACGAGCAGCTTACCCACACCAATCAGGACCTCGACAACTTCGTATACACCGCCTCCCACGACCTCAAGCAGCCCATCAACAACATGGCTGGCGTATTTGAAGAGCTCAAGCGCACGGCCACTTTTCACGACCCGGAAGCGGCCCTGCTGGTGCAGATGTTTGAGAATTCGCTCGGCCAGATTCACGGCACCATTCAGGGCCTGGCCGAAGTGGTGCAGGTCGAGCGGCGCAACGAGGCTTCGGCAATCGAAAACGTTGAGCTGCTGCCCCTTACGCGCGAGGTAATGCAGAGCATGCTCGACCAAGCCGTTGCGGCCAAGGCCAAGTTTGAGATGAATTTTAGCGCCGTACCAGTTGTGCGCTTCGAGCGGCTAAATCTGCAAAGTGTGTTGTACAACCTGCTCAGCAACGCCCTGAAATACGCGCATTCCGAGCGGGCGCCCGTCGTGCGGATCACTAGCGAGCTCTCCGACGAAGGCGCGCCGGTGCTGGTAGTGCAGGACAACGGCCTAGGCCTCGACTTGGCTCGCTACGGCCCCGACCTGTTCCAGATGTTTCGGCGCTTTCACGACCACGTTCCGGGTTCCGGCGTGGGGCTGTACCTCGTCAACCGAATGGTGCGCCAAGTCGGCGGACGGATCGAGGTACTGAGCGCGTTGGGCGAAGGCACTACCTTCCGTATTTACCTAACGACCAGCGCGTTGCCAAAACACTAAACCCTACCATAGCCGCTACACTAAACAATAAGCCCGGCCTGCATTCGCAGGCCGGGCTTATTGTTTAGTGTCTTATTATCAATTACTTATTCTTATCCACAGGTTCGCCTTGCTTGAGCATGTTGTCGGCGACCAGCTCATCGGGGATGACGTTGCTGGCGGCCACCATCGCCTTGTTTTTCCAGCCCGACACAATTTTATCCTTGCCGGCCAGTAGGGCTTCGTACCCGTCTTTGGCTACCTGAGCCGGATCGGCTTTGCTGCCCTCCGCTACCAGTTTCGACTGCGTCATGTCGGCTTTGTTGAAGAAATCGGTATCCGTCACGCCGGGCAGTAACGCCGTGATGGTCACGTTGGTATCCTTGTTCTCGGCCCGAATAGCTTCGGTGAAAGACGTCACAAACGCCTTCGTGCCGTGGTACACCGATTGCAACGGGCCAGGCAGCTCACCGCCAATCGACGACACCATCAGGATCTTACCTTCGTTGCGGGCCACCATCTCTTTCAGGAAGCACTTGGTGAAGGTGACGTAGGCCCCAATGTTGAGCTGAATGATGTCGAGTTCGCGGTTGATGTCGGTTTCGGTAAACTCGCCGTACTGTCCCTGCCCCGCGTCGTTGACCAGCGCATCTATCTGAATGCCTTTGGCTTTCACTTCGTCATAGACTTCAAACGGCGCCTCGCGCTTAAACATGTCCTTGGCAATAGGCACTACTTCCACGCCGTATTGCTGCCGAAACTCGTTGGCTTTGCTATCCAGCTCTTGCTGGTTGCGGGCCACAATCACCAGATTGTAATGGTCTTGGGCGAAAAGTTTGGCCAGCTCGTAGCCAATGCCACTGGTTGCCCCCGTTATCAGGGCGTATTTCTGTTAGTCTGCCATTTCATTACAACTCCTTGATTATCAATCAATTACTATATAATAGTTTACGACCTTTCTGCTTCTTGGGTTCAAAAATTCTGTTTAAACTTGTTTAAGCTCCACGGTTAGAGCGCAGGATTTGCGCCACCAATTCCTCGGGATTTTTGCCTTCGAGGGGCAGGCGCAGGCCGTACTTCGGCGGCTCCAGAGTGGCCAGCTGCGAGTCGAGCAGGGCGGCGCCCATGTAGTGCCCCTTGCGGGCTTGCAAGCGCGAGCGCAGCAGCTCGACCGACCCATCCAGAAACACCCACCGCAGCGGATTTTGGGCTCCGGCTTGCAGGGTGCGACGGTAGCTTTCTTTCAAGGCCGAACAGGCCAGCACGGCGCCACCCGCTCGCTCCCAGGTAGTTATGCCGTCTGCCAAGTCAGCGAGCCAGCCTTGCCGGTCGGCGTCGGTAAGCGGGGTACCGGCCCGCATTTTGGCCACGTTGGCCGCCGAATGGAAATCATCGGCATCGTGAAATGGCAACGTCAACTGGCTAGCCAACAGGCGACCAACTGTCGTTTTGCCGCTGCCCGACACGCCCATCACAATGTAAACAGGACCAAGCGCCATACTGCAAAGTGTTAAAGCAAGGGAAAGCTCCAGTATACGCAAGAAGCGCCGCGGGCAGTGCGAGTAACGCAGAATGCCGTATTTTTTGCTTCTTCACACGGGCTTGCTGCCTGCACTTTTCCCCTTTAAACTGCTGCCAACACGCACATTATGCCGCTAGCTGATACCCTCTTGGCACACCGCAAACGCAAAGGGCTTTCGCAAGAAGAACTCGCCGAAGCGGCGCGCCTAAGTTTGCGGACTGTTCAGCGCATTGAAAAGGGCGAAAGCATCCCGCGCGGTTTCACGTTGCAGGCCTTGGCCGCGGCCCTTGCCATTCCGGTAGAAGCCTTAACGACCGAGCCCGACTCGCCAGCCGCCAGCCCTCCGGATGATAACGCAACCGCCGAACCCGCTGCAAACCAGGCACTTTCGGAGTCGTCGCCCGAGGCCATTTGCTCATACATCGTTCTGATGCACCTATCGGCTTTTGGCTATTTGGTGTTTCCGGGGGCCAACATTGCGCTGCCGTGGTTTCTGTGGCACCGCCGAAAACACATCCCCGAAATTCGCGAAGCGGGCCGGCGACTGCTCAACTTCCAGATTTTCTGGACCGCGGTTACGCACGGCGTTTTTCTGCTGTTGCTCACGCTACAGATTGGGTTGATTTTCGCCGGGCGCCCCTGGCTGATTCTGACGCCGATTGTATTCCTGTTTGGGATGTATGCGCTGCACGCGCCGCTGCTGCTGTACGCGATGTGGCAGGCCCGACGCGGTCATTTTGCAGTATTGCCGATGGGGCTGCGGCTGCTTTAACGTCGGCTCACAGTATTTCATAATCACTTGATTATAAGGAAAGTAACTAGATTGTCATACGAATGTCGTAGGAAAGACGCAGGTCGGTTTTAGTCATTTTGATTTGGGATAAGTAGAGTTGCAAACCGGATTCGCACGGTCCTATTGAGGTCGAAAGCACCCAGGGGCTGGCGCCGCACGGCGCGTAGTAAAGCGGTTTTTCGGACCCACAATTTTCACTTTCAGCCCTGCCCCGATGCTTCTGAAAAGACTAGTTCCGCTGCTGTTCCTGCTGACGTATCTGGGCGAATTGGCGCACAGCCAGCGTATTCAGCGCCTCGACCATACCTACATTTCGGCCGACTCGCTAACCAGCAAGATCCAATCATTGATGGCCTTGGCGCAGGTTCAGGGGTTGGCGGTATCCGTGTTCAACCAGGGCAAACCGGTGTACGAAAAGACTTTTGGCTACAAGCGCCTCGACACGAAAGAGCCGTTGCAGCCGAGCACAGTTTTCTACGGGGCCTCGCTGAGCAAAGCCGTGTTTTCCGTGCTGGTGCTCAAGCTGGTAGAAGAAGGCGTCATCGACCTCGACACGCCGTTGCAGCAGTACCTGCCGCGGCCCATTTGGACCTACGGCCCCGGCAAAAGCTGGAACCAGGATTACACAAATCTGAAAAATGACTCGTTGTACGCGCAAATCACGGCGCGCATGTGCCTGAGCCACACCTCCGGGTTTCCGAACTGGCGCTGGGACACCCCCGACCAGAAGCTGCGGGTGGGCTTTCGGCCAGGCAGTCGCTATGGCTACTCGGGCGAAGGCATGTGCTACCTACAGTTTGTGCTGGAGCAGCGCACGGGCAAAACCCTGGAAGCATTGATGCGTGAAAAGCTCTTTCAGCCCCTGCGCATGACCCAGACCAGCTACACCTGGCAGCCGCGCTTCGAGGCCAACTATTGCTTTGGCCACGGCGCCACCGGGCAGATTTTCCCCAAAGACAAGGACAACGCCCCGCGTAGCGCGAGCACCCTGGAAACCACGCTGGACGACTACACGCACTTTATTACGGGGGTATTGCAGCAGAAAATCCTGCGGCCTTCGTCTTACGACGCCATGTTTTCGCCGCAGATTCGGCTGCGCACGGTGCACCAGATGGGCCCTTTTGCGTGGCGCGACACCACTTCGGCCTACGATGCCATCAACCTGAGCTACGGATTGGGCTGGGGCTATTTGATGACGCCTTACGGACGTGGTGCGTTCAAAGAAGGCCACAGCGACGAGGGTTGGCAGCATTATTCCATCGTGTTTCCCGATCAGAAAATGGGGATCGTGATCATGAGCAACAGCAACAACGCCGAGAAAATATTCAAGGAGTTGCTGGAGGTGGCCATTGCCGACACTTACACGCCGTGGGCCTGGGAGGGCTACTTTCCCTACAATTCGTCGGCGAAGAAGTAGCCACGACAGCGTATCATACCTTGCAGTGCTCAGCTAAACCAGGGAGCACCCCCGTAACCTCCGGCGAATCAGCGCTGTTATGTTCGACGCGTGCTTGGCAACCAAAAGCCAACCGCCGAACACAACAGCATATATGCCTGATAATCAAGATAATACAACAATAGTAATAGGAGCCGGCGCAGCTGGTCTCATCGCGGCCCGCGACTTGGCCCGCGCCGGAAAATCGGTAGTGCTGCTCGAAGCCCGCAGCCGAATCGGCGGCCGTATTCACACCTTTACTGGTCAGGGTTTTTCGCAGCCCACCGAAGCAGGGGCCGAGTTTATGCACGGCGAGGTGCCCCTGACGCAAGCTTTGCTTCGCGGAGCCGACATAGCCTGCCACGATACAGCGGGCCGGGCCTATGCGGTAAAGCAGGGCAAGGCGCAGAAGTCAGAAGAGTTTATCGAAAACATGCCTCTGCTGCTCTCGACGTTGCAGGCGCTGGAGCACGATATGCCGTTGCTGGACTTTCTGGACGAATATTTTCCCGACGATCGGCACCACAACCTGCGCGATTCGGCAATTCGCTTTGCCGAAGGCTACGACGCGGCCGATGCCGGCCGGGCCAGCACGTTTGCCCTCCGCGACGAGTGGACCGCGGGCGGTGCCGAAGATTCGCCCCGGCCCGAAGGCGGTTATGGCCGCCTGATCGAGCTGTTGGCCCAGCAAGCCCAGGCGGCCGGAGCCACGATTCAGCTGAGCACGGTGGCGCAGGAAATCCGGTGGCAGCGAGGCAAAGTCGAGGTTATCTGCGACCAGAACCGGCGCTACCAAGCGCAGCAGCTGCTCGTTACGGTGCCGTTGGGCGTGTTGCAGGCCACGAAAGGCCAGCCCGGCTATCTTCGCTTTACGCCAGAACTGCCCGAACAACGCGCTGCCGCTGCGGCCATGGGATTTGGCCCTGTCATCAAGATTTTGCTGGAGTTTGACGAAGCCTTCTGGGATGCTAAGTCGGCGGAGGTTGTGCAGCCCACGCCCGAAATGGGCTTCCTATTTTCCGATGCCCCCGTACCCACTTGGTGGTCGCAGTTGCCCAACCCGCAACCTTTGCTGACGGGGTGGCTCGGTGGCCCGGCCGCGGCCAAGCTACATGACGCTAGCGCAGAAGATATTGTTAATCAGTCCCTTGAATCGTTGGCATATTGCTTCCAAACCACACCAGAATTCCTGCGCTCGCACCTACGGGGCCAACAGGTAATTAATTGGGGCGCCGATCCGTTTGCCCGCGGCGCCTATGCCTACGCTACCCTCGAGACGGCCAGCGCTCGCCCGATCCTCAACCAACCCCTCGACAACACGCTGTATTTCGCGGGCGAGGCGCTGTACGAAGGGCCTGCTATGGGCACGGTAGAGGCAGCCTTAGGCAGTGGAGAGCAAGCAGCTAAACTCATGTTAGATAAGTAGTTACGAACCCGCCAAATACGCTTTAATACCCTTATGCCAACAAAAAAGCCTCGTCGCTGGACGAGGCTTTTTTGTTGATTGGCTTAATCAATTAGCGACGGTAGCCGTAGTCGCGGTCGTGGTCGTCGTGGCGGCGCTGCGATTCGTAGCGGGCGCGCTCGGCAGCACGTCTCTGGTCTTCGCGGCGCTGAGCCTCGATGCGAGCGCGTTCTGCTTCGTAGCGGCGTTGCTTTTCCAGTTCCAGCTTGCGTTGGGCAGCCTCGCGGCGAGCCCGTTCGGCAGCCATCTTCCGATCGTATTTGATAGCTTCTTTGCGGTCTTTATACGAATCGTGGTCGGGTGCAGCGGCGGCGAAAGAAGCGGTAGAAGCCAACAGGCCCAGAGCAGCGACGAGGGAGAACAGGGAGGTTTTCATGGGAAAGGAGGAAATAAGAATTGTGGGAGAAATAACCTTTTCCTAAGCAGATAAGGCTGTTTTTGATACATCAAGCGCTTGCCAGACAGTTTGCAAGCGCTATGCCAGCAACCTTCTTTTTCGTGCTTCCCTCCTCCTTCACCTACGAATTGCCCAAGTTCATCTATCGGTTTGGTCTTCTCCTCGACCAGCCGCCGAGCCAAGGCTGCTCGTTGGCGCCAACAAAAGTCCCTTAGTGGCGCCGCTCGCTGTCCAAGTGCGCCATTTGGGCGGCCGGATAGCGGTCGCCGGCGGCAGCGGTCGGGGGCACGGCCGCTTCGATCAGGGCCAAGTCTGCGGGCGTCAGGCTGAGAGCCAACGCGCCAATGGCTTCGGTGAGGCGGTCGCGACGCCGGGCCCCAATGAGCGGCACAATGTCGTTGCCCTGCGCCAGCACCCAAGCAATCGCTAGCTGGGCCACACTGGCTCCTTTCGTTTCGGCGATGGCCGCTAGGGCATCTACCAAGGCCAGATTGTGCTTCAGGTTTTCGCCCTGAAACCGCGGCAGGTTGGCCCTAAAATCCGGCTGGCCGCTGCTGGCCAGCGTGGCGCTCTGAGTAGTGTTGCTGATCAGGCCGCGCGAGAGCACACCGTAGGCAGTCATGCCGATGCCAAGCTCGCGCAGCGTGGGCAGAATGTCGGCCTCTACGCTGCGGGTCATGACCGAATATTCGATCTGCAAATCGACCACCGGATGCACGCCGTGGGCCCGCCGGATGGTGTTGGCCGAGACTTCGCTCAGGCCCAGATAGCGCACATACCCGGCCTGAATCAGGTCGGCAATGGCCCCGACGGTTTCCTCAATGGGCACGTTAGGATCGACGCGAGCCGGGCGGTAAATGTCGATGTAGTCGACCCCCAGGCGCTTGAGGCTGTAGGAAACAAAGTTTTTGACGGCTGCGGGGCGGGCATCGTAGCCCACGAAATTGCCTTTGGGGTCGCGCAGGGCGCCAAACTTGACGCTGAGCATGGCCTTATCGCGTAAGCTACTGCTTGCTAAGGCCTTACCAATCAGCATTTCGTTGTGGCCCATGCCATAAAAGTCGCCGGTGTCGAGCAGGGTGATGCCTGCTTCCAAGGCCGCTTCAATGGTAGCCAAGCTTTCGGATTCGTCGGCGGGGCCGTACATGCCCGACATGCCCATGCAGCCAAGGCCTAGTGCGGAAACGGGCTCGGCTACGCGTCCCAGCGTACGGTGCGGCATAGGTTTCTGGGGGGTCTGAAGTGCAGTTGTCATCTGAATAGTGGCGTTACGTATCGATTGCGGTAAGGCAAAAGTATACGGGCCACCTCCCGGAAAACAGGTGAACTGTTCAGAAAGAATGGTGAGCTTTTCCGACTTGCAACTGCGGGGCAAACGGTCAGTTCTGCGCGGTTTCTTGCTGCCGGAACTACTTGGGCGTCAAGCCCATGTGGCGCTTGAAGTACTTCGTGAAGTTGGTCGGTTCGCCAAAGGTGAGCTTGTCGCTGATTTCAGCAATGCTGAGCGTAGTAGTTAGCAACAGGCGCTTGGCTTCGGCCAGAAAATAGGTGTTTACCCAATTGCACGGCGAGAGGCCGGTTTCGTACTTCAGGGTGTTGCTTAGGTGCGTGGGGTGCACGTGCAGCCGATCGGCGTACTCGCTAATCTCCGGAATGTCGGGCAAGTCACCGCGCAACAGCGCCTGAAAATCCTGCTCCAGTTCCTGCTGAAACAGATGCACGAGTTCGGCGGGCCGAGCTTGGTAAGTAACCGCGTACGGGAGCGTGCTATCCATGGCGATATGGTTGAGAAGCCGGATGAATAACCTGGCGGAAGCAGGTTGGTTGGCTAAGATAGCAAAAGCGTATTTTCTCAAGGAATCATCAATTCATAAATCCTTGATTATCAAATGCTTACGCAAAGATATGTTTTAACGTTTCTAGCTGTAATTAGCAGAAGGCAAGAAAAAGGAAACCGCAGATTGCTTCGCGTATCTCCTTCCAATTCAGGTTATTGAGCGCCGCCGCTACTCTTCCGTCGTCTGGCCCAAGCTGCTCATGACATCCTTTACGGCTTCGCTGAGGTACGACGGCAATTCAGCCGCAGGCTGAATCATTTTTAGCAATCGCTGGTATTTGGCGCGCCCTTCGGTAAGCATGTACGGCGGCACTTCAACGGTGAAAATGCTGAACGGCTCCACCTTTTGCACCCCTACCAGCAGGAAACGATCGGCGTGCAAAGCATCGGAGTAAAAGGCTGCTTGCCGGTCGTAATCGTAGCCGCTACACTGAGACAAAAAGTGGTTGTAGTCGCGGGCCGCCGTGGTTTTGAAGTCCACGATGGTGTAGCCTTTGTCGGTTTCGGCCGTGATCAGGTCGGCGCGCAGCTTGCAGACGGTGTTGGTGGTGGGCTCGGTGAAAATGCAGCTGGGTTCGGGCGTGCCGTTTTCCAACAGCTTCAGCAAGTCGGGGTCCAGCTTCACGCCGTCCACCATCCACCAAATTAAGGTGTCGTTGATACCCGGCAGGCCCGGCTCGTACAGCTCAGGCTCCAGTAGCGCCGTATGAAAAGCGGTGCCCAGGCCCAAGGCCCCCGACATCGAAGTCGGCTTTTGATAGCGCCCATTCAAGGCGTCGCGCAAACGCGACAGGTCGGAGTTGGCAATAGCAGGCAGCGCCCGATAGTCGTCGTAGGTCAAACGAAGCAAATCGGGACGGCGAAAAGAGTCGGTTATGGGCATAGATCTGTAACAATAAAAAGCCTTGGATAGCTCCGTAGCTTCCGAATTAATCCGCTTGTTTCACTTCCCTAAAGCTGCCCGCAACGGGCTACAGCGTTTTGGTAAAGCTCACTTTGATGCGGAGCTGAAAATCAGCGATTACCTTGAAAATCTCCTTGATGGTTACGCGCTCCACCTTCGTGAGCTTTTTGGGATCGATGTAGTTGTCGGGCTCCGATTTGTCGTCGATGATCTGGATGGCCTGCTTTTTCAGGCGCATGCCCATCAGGTAGTAGTACGATTGCAGCAGCTCCTGATACTCTTTGTCCGTGAACACGTCTTGCTCGCGCAGCGCCGCCAGCCGTTCGCCCGTGTTGGTGGCAAACACCTGATACTTAAGGGCATATACCCGCACCAAATCCACGATGGGCGTCATGGCTTTTTTCAGGTTGAACACCTGCTGATTGCCCTTCGCAAACGTGCGGATGTTGTTGAAAAACGTCAGCGGCGGCTCGTATTGCAGCGCGTTGTTGGCCATGTGGTAGAAGAATCGCTCCAGCGGCTTCTGCGATTCCTCGTTCAAAAACTCCTTGAGTTCGTCCATAATGGCCTGTTCGCCATACAGATAGCGGCAATCGAAGAAGGCCGAAAAGGTCTGGGCCGTTTCCGGCGTCGACTCGTGCATCCACGACACGTAGTTGCGCTTCCAGTGCGAAAGCGAGTGCGTCCACTTGGTATTTTTGGCCATGAAGCCGCCCTCACAGAAGCTGAACCCAATGGAATTGAGGCGGTCAGAAACGGATTCGGCGAAACGCAGGAAGTAGTCGCGCACCAATTCGCGCTGTTCGTTGGCTTTGTCTTCGTAAATGATGGCGTTGTCCTGGTCGGTCAATAGCGTTTGCTCCTTGCGGCCTTCGCTGCCCAGCACCATAAACACAAATTTGGCTGGCGGTGCCCCCAGCTCCGCGATCACGCCCTCGATCACTTTCTGCGCAATGGTATCGGCTACGGTGGTGATGACCTGGTTTACGATTTCGGACTTCACGCCCCGGCTCAGCAGTTGGTACACCATTTCGGGCACCTTCTCCCACCGGCTTTTCAGCTCGCGCACCGACTGCGCCAGCCTCACCGACTGGATGAACATAAACGGCGAATGTGCTTGGTCGCTCAGCAGCTGCGTCCGACTGATCATGCCCACGTACTCATCGTTGCGTTTGATGAGCAAGTAGCGCGTCTTGGTCTGGAACATGAGCAGAATGGCCTCGTACACGTAGGCGTCTGTGCTGATCGAAACGATCGGATTATCAAGCACTTCGCCTATCGGGCGCGTAACGTCTACTTGGCGGGCCACCACGTTGTCGCGCAGCGTAATATCGGTCACGTACCCGATGATGTGGCCTTCGTCGTTGGTTACAAACGAGCAGCTGTTGCGGGCCTCGGCCATGCGGCGGGCCACAGCATGAATGGGCGTCTGGTGCGGCGAAGCCACGATTTCGCGCAACTCTACCGTCTCAATTTTGCGCGAATACAGCAGATCAGACGTGATGTAATTGCCCTCGCTGGCGTGCGACGGCTTCACAAAGTGCGCGTACTCGTCGTCGAGCATGCGCTGGCCGTACTGGGCCGTGAAGTAGTGAAAGAAATTATCGAAGCCTTGGCACAACGCCTTAAAGTCGTTGCGGTGAAGGAAATAAACGACGGTCCCCTTTTTAGCAATCACCGAGCGAATCGAGCGGCGCTTGTTTAGCAGAATGGAAATACCGCCGTAGCAACTACCTGGCTGATAATGCTTTATGAGCCGCTTATTTTGATCGCTGTCGTAAAAAAACGCTTCGTACTCTCCTTCTACAATGATTTCCAGCCCGCGCAGCTTCGACACGTCCTGCAGGTACAGTACCGATTCTTTGTTGTGGGTCACTTCCTGCAACAGGTCGGCCACGCCCACCAGCACGTCTTCGGGCAGCAGGTCAAAGGGTTTTACGGTTTTGAGAAACTCTACTCGGTTATGCTGCATATAGCCAACTAATCAGAAGAATACCAAGGCCTTACAGGCCCAGCCACCGCAGCCAGCGGCGCGGAGGGCGCGGCGCCGGATACAACGAGCCCGAGTCGGGCTGCTGGTGCAGCACGATCTGCTCGTCAATATCGCCTTTACGCCACAATTCGAAGAAACACTCAGCTGTGGCCTGCACATCGACCCATGCATCATGCTGATTATTAAGCTTTTCATGAAACAACCGCTCGTAAAGCTGCCCTAGCGAGAGGTAGCGCTGCCGGCTGGGCCGCACAAATTGTGCGGTCACTTTCATGGTACAGAACGTGGGCAACTGCGGCAACGGGTTGATGAGGTCGCTCCGAAAAAAGCCCGCCCCGACCATGTGAAAATCAAGCTGCATGAAATGCCCTACCACCAACGGCCGGTACTCATACAAATCGTCTTGCAGCTGCTGAAGCACCACTTGCGGATCTTGGCCGTGCTGCTCCAAAAACTCGGGCGTGATGCCGTGAATTTGGCTTGACGTAGGGTTAATCGGGTGGTCGCCGATGCGCAGGTAGTGGTTTTCGCCCTTCACCCGCTCGCCGTCTTTGGTATACACCACCCAAGCCAACTGCACGATGTAGGGCCAGTTGTCGTCCGCGGAATACGGCAGGCTCCAGTCGGCGGGCAGCCCCGACGTTTCCGTATCCACGAACAACAGATAATCTCTCACGTCTAGCAGGTCAAGTAGCCCAGGGGTAGAAAACTATAACCTGAGTGCCAGGCTCCCGGTTTTCAGATGTTGCTTCTACACCAGCACTTCGCTGCGCAGCGACGAAGTCCGGACGATCAGATCGGGTTGCAGCACCACGTGGCGCGACTGGTGTTTGCCGCCTTTTTCTTCCAGCAGCTCCAGAAACAGCCGCACGGCTGACTGGCCCATCTGCTCGCAGCGCTGGTCAACGGAAGTGATCATGGGCTCCATCAGGTGCGTGAAGGTTTCGTTGCTAAAACCGACGAGCGCCACGTCCTGCGGTACGCTCATGCCCCGCGATTTGAGCAATTGCAGTGCTCCCATCACCGAAAAATCGCCGGCGCCAAACACCGCGTCGGGCGGGTTGGGCAACGCCAGCAATTGCTCCATGCTTTTCATGCCGGCTTCGAGCGTCATGTCGCAGTACACAATCAGCTCGTCCTCAATGGGCAAGTTGTATTGTTGCAGGGCGTCGAGGTAGCCCTGACGGCGGTTTTTGTAGATATTCAGCTGCTGCGGACCGGCAAAGTGCGCGATGCGCCGGCAGCCCTGCTCAATTAGGTGTTTGGTCGATTGGTAGCCGCCTTCGCGGTCGTTGAGCACCACGGCGTTCACATCGCCCGACTCCAGAATGCGGTCGAAAAACACCAGCGGAATGCCGCGTTTCTGCACCTTTTTGAAGTGCTTGAAGTCGCGTGTGGTGCGCGCCAACGACACCAAAATGCCTTCTACCTGCGCACTCATCAGCGTTTCGATGTTCTTGCGCTCGTGCGTTACGTCTTCGTTTGATTGGCAAATGAGCACGCTAAATCCTGCTTTGCTAGCCGCCGTTTCGATGCCGTGCACCACCGACGGAAAGAAGCGCCCATCGATATGCGGCACCATCACGCCCAATAGTTTGCTCTTGCCTTTGCGCAGGGCTGAGGCGAGGTGATTGGGCTGATAATTCCACTTCTTGGCCAGCTTTTGCACCCGCTTCTTGGTAGCCGGCCCAATGCTGAAGTGGTCGCTGAGCGCCCTGGAGATGGTCGTTACCGACACGCCCAGTTCCTTGGCCAAATCCGACATGGAAATCGGCGTATCCGATGAGTCTTTGCTCATGTTATTTCGTGAAGATTTACACAAATATTACGCAACGCTTTGCGTAAACCTAACTCTAGGTTCGCGCATTTTATTAAAGTATTATCATATTCATATAAATATCTGATTATAAAGTATTTATGTGAAAAATTCATTTTAAAAAGAAGCCATACGATTACTTATTAAAGCTAAAGCAGGTCCTTCAGACTGGCTAATTTCAACACAAATAGATCATTTTTCTGCATGCCCGGCACTGGAGCTGCTAGTCATACCGAAACATAAATAAACACAAACGATTGTGCAAACCAACTGGCCTTTATACTTTGTGAGCATAACCTCGCCTGCACCCTTACTTCATCGCTTATGAAAAACCTGCTCACTGCATTGGCTTTCGTTCTCTGCATAAGCCAGTTAGCTACCGCTCAGGACACCAAATCCAAAGGGCTGATTCCGGCCCACGATCCGGTCATGATTCGGCAGGATGGCACGTATTACATGTTCTGCACGGGTACGGGCATTGCCATGTGGTCGTCGAAAGACATGCAGACGTGGAAGCAGGAGAAGCCGGTGTTTGCCGCGGCGCCAACCTGGGCGGTGCAGGCAGTGCCGGGCTTCCGCAATAACCACATTTGGGCACCGGATATTTCGTTTGCCAACGGCCAATACAACCTGTTTTACTCAGTTTCGGCCTTCGGCAAAAACACATCCTGCATCGGGTTGGCGACAAACAAAACGCTTAATCCGGCCTCGCCCGACTACAAATGGGTCGATCACGGCAAGGTCATCCAGTCGGTGCCGGGCCGCGACATGTGGAACGCCATCGACCCCAACCTCGTCCGCGACGAAGCCGGCAAGCCGTGGCTGGCCTTTGGCTCGTTCTGGAACGGTATCAAGCTGGTGAGGCTCCAAGACGACCTGACCAAAGTGGCGCAGCCCGATCAGTGGCGCACCATCGCGAGCCGCCCCCGCGACCCCAAACTGACCGATTCGCTGGCCGGCGATGCCGCCATCGAAGGGCCATTCATCTTCAAGAAAGGTGGTTATTACTACCTGTTTACTTCCTTCGACTACTGCTGCCGCGGCCCGCAGAGCACGTACAAAATGATGGTTGGCCGCGCCAAAAACGTTACCGGCCCCTACCTCGACCGGGCGGGCACGGGCCTGGAACAGGGCGGCGGCACGCTCGTGCTGCAAGGCGACAGCAACTGGTATGGCGTCGGGCACAACTCAGTCTATACTTTCGACGACACCGATTACCTCGTTTTTCATGGTTACGACGCAGCCGAGAAAGGCCGGCCCAAACTTCGGATCGAGAAGCTCAACTGGGACAAAGAAGGCTGGCCCGCAGTAGCAAAATAAATATGGCAATGGAACGAATAAAGAGGACAATTCATTGGAGGTTCTGAGCTATATTTGCAACGTATACTGGAAAGCTACCCCCAAAACTCGTCTGTAACTTGTTGATCTTGAATTAGAACTCACCATTCAGGATCTCAACTCTGGCTAGCCCTCCGTATACGTCTGGTTCGACTCGCAAAAGGCCCTTTTGTTGAGTTGCAACTTGGCTTCGGTTCTCTCGTATTCTCTGCACCTTCTTCCTTTCTACTGCTATGATTACAACCAGTACTCCGGACATTCGCACGGAAGCCGACATCAAGACGCTGATCAATTCTTTCTGCCAGAAAGCCAACGGCGACGAGCTACTCGCGCCGCTTTTCTCAGCCGTCGCCCAGATTCACTGGCCCAATCACCTCACGGGCATGTATGACTTCTGGAGCAGCGTTTTGCTGGGCACCAACCGCCACGCCGGTGAGCCCATCCCCCGCCACTTGGCTTTGCCCGCATCAGGCCCGCACAGCCAGCGCTGGATCTCCCTGTTTTTCAAGGCCGTAGAAGATAATTTCACAGGATTGAAGGCCGAAGAAGCGAAGAAGAAAGCCAAGTCCATTGCGGCACAGATTCAGCAAAACACGCTTCGCTAAACCCGCTTCCGAAAACGTTATCCTACTTATAGCAAACACCCGCGTCGGATGGTATCCGGCGCGGGTGTTTTTGTTTACGGCCACAGCATGTGTGCGTATTTCCTACATTTCGTTATCGAGTAATTGGACGCAAGCATACCTCATAACCTATTTATAATCAAGTATTTATAAAGACATACCGACACTCATAGTGATCCAAAACTTGGCTTTTTTACACAAACGATTGTCTTATCAGGTGGGGCTTTCTACTTTACAGGCTCAAACTGATCGCTCGGGCCGGGGCTTCCGGCTGCTTTCGTCCGACACTCACCCTTCTTTCTTTCCCACACTATGAATCTAAAAAAAGCTGTTGCTGCGACGGGTTTCTGCTTCGCAGTCTCCTTTGCGTCGCTGGCGCAAACGGTAAGCATGAGCGTGCAAGCCGGCGACCCTAAGTTGCAGATTAGCAAAGACATATACGGGCACTTTGCCGAACACCTCGGGCGCTGCATCTACGACGGATTCTGGGTCAGCGAGAGCCTAAGCGTGCCGAAGAAAGACCGCATCCGCATGGATATTGTCGAGGCGCTCGTCAAAATAAAGGTGCCCAACCTGCGGTGGCCGGGCGGCTGCTTCGCCGACACCTACCACTGGCGCGATGGCATCGGGCCGCGCGCCCAACGCCCCCAATTTATCAACACGACGTGGGGCGACGTGGTGGAAGACAACAGCTTCGGCACGCACGAATTTCTGGAACTCTGCGACCTGTTGCACTGCGATCCGTATCTGGCCGGCAACGTGGGCAGTGGCACGGTGGAAGAAATGTCGAACTGGATTGAGTACCTGAACTCCGACAGTGAAAGCCCCATGGCCCGGCTACGCCGCCAAAACGGTCACCCCGCCCCCTATAAAGTAAGTCTGTGGGGCGTGGGCAACGAGAGCTGGGGCTGCGGCGGCAACATGACGCCCGAGTTCTATGCCGACCAATACAAGCGCTACGCTACGTTCGCCAAAACTTACCCCGGCGCGCCCAAACTGAAGAAGATCGTTAGCGGAGCCAATGGCGACGATCTCAACTGGACTGAGGTCTGCATGAAAAAGATTCCGGTGGATCAGATGTGGGGCATCTCGCTGCATTACTACACGCTGCCTACTGGCAACTGGAGCAAGAAAGGCTCCGCGACGAGTTTTGATGAGCAGCAGTACTTCAACACGATGAAGAACTGCCTGAAAATGGACGACATCGTAACCCGAAACGCGGCCATTATGGACAAATACGATCCGCAGAAAAAGGTTGCGATGGTCGTGGACGAATGGGGCGTGTGGACCGACCCGGAGCCGGGCACTAATCCGGCGTTTCTGTATCAACAAAACACGCTGCGCGACGCGCTGGTAGCCGGCACCACGCTCAATATCTTCAACAACCACTGCGACCGCGTGCGGGTCGCCAACCTCGCACAGGCCGTAAACGTGCTGCAAGCACTTATTCTGACGGACAAAGAAAAAATGCTGCTCACGCCCACCTATCACGTTTTCGACCTGTATCAGGTACACCAGGACGCGCAATATTTGCCCGTGAAATTTCAGAGTCCTGACTACGTGCTGGGCGGCCAAAAAATTGCGGCCGTCAATGCGTCGGCTTCCAAGGATAGCAAAGGCGCCGTGCACATTTCGCTCGTCAACCTCGACCCAAACAAGAGCATTAAAGTAGAAACGGCGCTGGCCGGCGTCAACTGGAAAACCGTTACCGGCCAGATCCTGACTTCCGCCAAAATCACCGACTACAACACTTTCGACAAGCAGCCGACCGTGAAATTGGCTCCCTTCAAGGGCGCTAAAAAGCGCGGCAATGACTTGGCCGTAGAGTTGCCAGCCAAATCGGTAGTGGTACTGGAAATCAAATAACCTTGGAGGCGCTCAATCACCTCTACAAGGCGAGTAAGCAATAGCAAAGCGCACAATGAAATTTTTAAAGCCCCAGCGGGGCGACTCTTCCGTTCAACGGATTGCGTCGCCCCGCTGGGGCTTTGGTTTGACTAATGTGGCTTCTTTCCTAACCTTCTGCTTTGCTAATGCAAGTTGTGGACGTTGTCTCCCCTACCCGTCCTCTAGACCTCGTGTCCGTAATGGCTGAAGCTATTACTGAACTACCACTTTCTGGGTGGAAATGGCGTTGCCGCTTCTCACGCGCACCATGTAAAGCCCGGGGGCGATAGCCGCATCTACCGACAGCTTCGTCTGGCGCCCGAATTGCTGCTGATGAACCAAGCGGCCCTGCAGATTCAGGATTTCCACGCTGGTTTCACCTCGGGTGCCTGTTGCGGTCAAGTCGACTTCAAAGCGCCCCTGCACGGCCGGCACCGGATATATACTAACGCCTTTTAAGGTATTAGCCGCTGCTGAGGCCAGCGTTGCACCGGGGGCATTTACCAGCCAGCGCTGGCAGTTGCAGCCGTTGTAATCCCAAAGGCCCAGCTGCGTACCCGCGTCGCGCGAGGCGAAAGGCACTTCCACCACGCGGTTGCCGTCGACGGAGGAGAAAACAAAGCTGCCGTCGCTGGCCCGCTCGATTTTGAAACGCTGGCAAAAAGCCCCCGAATACGCCCCAAGTAGCAACTTAGCGCCGGCGGCTGGTGAGCAATCCTGCGTTCCGGCCGCCAGATCGCCAAGCGCGTTGGTGAGCTTGTAGTCGCCGTTGCCGAGGGCCGTGAAGTTCCACTGCTGGCAGTTCTGGCCCGTTTTGGTGCCTTGCGTAATCGCTTGGCCGGCCGCACCAGAGCAGCCCAGAGCCTCCCACACAAGACCGCTGTTTTGATTGGCAATCTCGTAGCGGCCTGCCGCCAGCCAATCACGCGAAATGACGGGCCACGCGTCGTTGTCCCAAGCCAGGGTACCAAGGCTCAGGCGCGGCGCGCCGTTGGCTTCGGCGTCGTAGTAATGGTGGCTCAGGTAGTTAGCGCCGTTTTCCTGAAACAAGCCCACGCAGCCCGGCCCAATGTATTTTCCTGATGACGACAGGATGGTAGTGCCGCCGCCGTTGTTGAGGTCGACGTTGCTTTTGTCGAGGTAAGGCCCGCTGGGGCTAGTTGAGCGGCCCACTTGCACATGGTACGTGCTGTTGACGCCGTTGCAGCACGCGCCCCGGTTGATGAACAGGTAGTAATAGTTGCCGTTACGCACCACATACGAAGCCTCTGCATCGCCGCTGGCTAATGGAAAGCGGGTAGAATTCGCCGGTTTACCGGTGGTTTTGTCGAGCAGAGCGGCCCGGATACCACCGAAAAATGAGCCGTACGTGAGCCACAAATCTCCGTTGGCATCGGTAAACAAAGCCGGGTCGATGGCATTGACATCGCTGCTGTTGTTGGTCGAAACCACTTCACCTTGGTCCTGCCAACGGTAGTCGGGGCTGGTGGGGTCGAGCGTGGCGTTGGTAGCCAGCCCAATGGCCGAAACCTTCGAGCCAAACGTCGAGCAGGAGTAATACAGGTAGTATTTTCCATTCATGAACTTGCATTCCGGTGCCCAGAAAGTACCTTGAAAACCAGGCACTTTCGCATTGATCCAGCCGGGCCAAGCATTGGCCGCAAACACCGGCTTCGGGCTCGGCGTCCAGTTGATCAGGTCAGTGGAATACATGCCGTATACTCCGTCCCCCGTCGTAAATACCCAGTAGATATTGCCACTCTTGACAATCGTAGATGGATCGTGGCACTGCGTAGCGCCTTGTAGTGCAAATGATTGATTTACAGATATATATAAAACAGCAATCACCAGCATAGTAGCCGTTCGCAACCACTTGCGGCTGCCCGCTAATTTTGAGATAGCAAATAACTGCGCTAAATGGTCGTATCTACTGTCAGGCGCTAAGGGTAAAGTAATTTTCATAAGTGGGGAATTGTGTAGATGAAACCAGGCCCAGAATCAAGCGCAGAACAGAGTTTAATTTTGGGCTTTCAAGCAGGGTGATGCTGAGTATACTGCAACTTAACAATCTAGAAAGCCAAACACAAACGATTGTGTAATTTACTACCCAATTACAACTAACTCCCTATCCTTGTGCAGCCAAACCAGAAGAATCGAGTTGCGGTCAGTGCCCTGTTTTTTGTGGCGGGTCTGTGTTTTGCGAGTTGGGCTTCCCGCATTCCCGACATCCGGCTGAAGTTGGGGTTGAGCGAAGGCGAATTAGGCCAACTGCTCCTGGCCATGCCAGTCGGGTCGATGCTGGCGCTGCCGTTGGCCGGCTGGCTGGTGCATACCTACGGGAGCCGGCTGGTAGTATTGCTCGCCGCGCTGCTTTACGCGGCCTTCCTGCCCCTGCTGGGTTGGGCTACGGGCTTCTGGACTGCGGCCGTGGCGCTGGCATTTTTCGGCGCGGCCGGCAACCTGATCAATATATCCGTTAATACGCAAGCCATTGGGGTTCAAGACGTTTAAGGGCGCCCCATCATGGGTTCTTTTCACGGCCTGTGGAGTTTAGCAAGCTTTTTGGGCGGCGCTTTGGGGGCGTTATTGATTGGCTGGGGACAGACGCCGCTTACTCACTTCCTGCTTGTGGCGGCGGTCTGCGCCTTCCTGACCCTGGCCGCCAACCGCCATACCCTACGGCATGAGAGCAACGACAGCACCGGCAGCAGCGGCTTGACCTTGCGCAGACCCGATCCCTATCTGCTTCGCATCGGCCTGATTGCTCTCTGCGGCATGCTCTGCGAGGGCTGCATGTTCGACTGGAGCGGCGTGTATTTTCAGAAAGTGGTGCACGCCGAAAAAGCCATGGTTGCCAGCGGCTACGTAGCCTGCATGAGTACCATGGCCCTAGGCCGATTCGTGTCCGATTACTTTACTCACAGGTTCGGGGCCACGCGTATGATGCAGGTTAGCAGCCTATTAATAACCATCGGCCTGTTACTTGCTGTAGCTTTCCCCTACCTCATGCCGTCGCTTATTGGGTTTCTGCTGGTCGGGTTCGGCATTGCGTCGGTCACGCCGCTTTCGTACAGCGCTGCGGGCCGGGCCACTACCGTTTCGCCCGGCGTGGCGCTGGCCGTAGTCTCGACGCTGGGGTACCTAGGTTTTCTGTTTGGGCCGCCGCTCATTGGCTTGCTGGCCGAAGCTTTCAGCCTGCGCGTGTCCTTTACGCTAGTGGCAGTGATGGGGATGCTGGTTGGCATTCTGAGTGCAATTGGCGCCGCTCAAGAAAAGGCACAGACAATTGTAGCTTGAAACCCGGAGGAAAAAGCTGATAATCGCATACTGCCTTTTATTACCGTACGAAACGATTGGTTTGCACTTTGTCGCCCGATTGAGCACGCACCCAGTATGAGCCGGTGGTCAAGTTTGGGACTTCCATGATATGGGTGGAAGCGCCTGTGAGTCGCGTGGAATATACCTCTCGACCCAGCGCATTAAAAACGCTGATTTGTACTGTTTGTAGATAGCCGCCGAAATCTAAATGCAAGCGCCCGTCTTGAATAGGGTTAGGATAAACAGTCAAAAAAGAGGTTGTGCTTCGCTTCGAATTGCCCATCACCGTGGAATTTACCAGACTCATAATATGAGCCTTCACAACATCCTTCACGATAGTGTAGCCGGCGTCGCCGAGGTGCGTTCCATCAGGCAGGATTAGTGGGAGATCCGCCACATCAGCTAGTCGGTCGGCAAAGGCGGTCCATTCTGTCCGCAGGCGCGCGTTGATTTGGTTACGATACTGCTCCGTCTCCTGCACCGAATAGCCAGCGATGTAGGTAGTGCGCGGCAACATGCTTAACAAGATTAGTTCTGCGCCGTGGGCTTTGATGTCTTCTGCTAGTGCTTTGTAATGAGCAAAAGCCTGATCTGCAGACGCTCCTGCTAAGCACAAGTCGTTGGTCAACTCCCAGATCACCACAATTTTGCGGCTGTATGCGTCAGAAGCCAGCAACGGATATAACGTCCCGGCAGCTTCACGGGCTAAATCGGGTGTGGTCTTGCTGGGCACTCCCAGATTTTTGACTACGTATCCAGCACCTAAATCGCGCGAAAGTTGGGCCGGGAAATCCATGCCCGTCATGTTATCCGTCGAATACACTTGCCCAGTAGAAGCTCCAACTCCTGCAACCAAACTGTTGCCATACGTTGCGATTAAAATTGGACGCGCATTACCAGTTTCAGTGCCCTGCGCACGCAGAAGGCTTGCTGGTAACGCCAGTAGTACGCAGATCAGGAGTAGAACATGCAGGGAAGCTGAGCGGTGGTTAGTTTTTTTGCGGTTTTTGGCTCGATAAGAAGTGTGAAAAGGTAAATTATTTATCATCCCGAAAAGATTAAGCATTTGTACTATTATATGATAATAGAAACAAACGCTGTGCCGTTTTCAGAATGGATTTACTATTTCACAAGAGAAAGCTTGAAGCCATTTGTCTCAATTCTTCCCTAACTTGTCTTACTCTTCGCGGCCGAAATGCGGTAAAAACCCGCGCCGTGGCGCCGGATGTAAGGCGCGAATTCACCTTTGAAAGCGCCGATGTTCTTGCCCGTCCAGAGGTTGCGGATGGTGCAGGAGCCATCGAAGCCCAGCTGCTTGAGCGGCACAGCTATCCGCGCTGAGTCGGGTGGCATGGGCTTAAAAGGGCTTTTGGTGAACACCAGAAAATTAACGGTGCCGCCCACATTTTGCGACGCGCCGGCATTGTCGAGGCCCGCAAGGGCTTTAAAGCGCGTGTACCCAGCGGGCAGGTCGTACTCGATTATAGAGTTGGCATGCGTGCCGATGCCAGCCTCGTATTTTTTGCCTGCCACCATCAGATCGGCGCCCGAAACACTTTTATTGGTGCTCACCTTGCCCCAACCGGCAGTGGCCTTTGTCCAGGTTAGGGAAGTCAGCGGCAGGGTTTGGGTGTCGTTGGAGAGCGTCGGAGTAAGCCAGTCGGCGTGGTCCCAGGCGGTGTCGTCGCCACCGTCGCGCACGTTCAGGTAAAGTTTTTGCGCGCCGGCAATGTCGATATCCACCGCTTTGCTCTGGCCGGGCGTTTGCCGATTAAGCAGCCCGCTGGCCCAGGCAGCTTCGCTTTCGTCAGCCAGCTGCTGATCGGAAGCGTTGAAAAGTGCCAAGTACTTGTCGCCGGTTTTCGGATCGTCGGCCGTCCACCCGATCAAGTCTCCGTTTCTGAATAACTGCTTGTTGTTCTTGCTGTTATGATGCACCGCCAGCACTTCCTTGTTGGTAATCAGCGACAGTGTGAAAGCGTCATTGCTGGGCAAATCGCCACCAAACATGAGCGGCGAGCGAAAAATCGACCACAACGTCATCAGCGTATACTGCTCATCCTTCGTGAATTGCGACATGCGGTCGTTGCCCCGCTCGGCCCGGATGCCCAGCCGCCCCAAGGGCAGCATGTCTGCGTCGGGCCACGCGCCGGTCATGCTATACGGCGCCCAGCGTTCGCACACGGCAAAATGCTCTTTGAGCTGGCCCCAGCTATCCCAGAAGTCGCCTACGGTGCGCCACATATTGGCGTGTTGCTGCACGTGTTTGGCCTGTGCAATGGGCGTTTCGCCCGGCGACGTGCTGAGTACCATCTTGCGCCCCGACAGGTCGATGGCCTTGCGGATCATCTCCACTTCCGGTGCGTGATACGGCGACGACAAATCATCCACTTTCACAAAATCGACGCCCCAGGCAGCATATAGCTTAAACAGCGAATTGTAGTACTCCTGGGCACCGGGTTTGCCCGCCACCACCGTGTACATGTCGTGCAGCCAACCCGCTTGGCCTTCTTTTGAATAGATATCGGCCGCCGTAGCGGTGCTTCCCAAAATCGGCAGCTTGCGGTTCACGGCCACCACGGGCACTCCGCGCATGATGTGAATGCCGAATTTGAGTCCTTTGCGGTGCATGTAATCGGCTAAGGGCTTGAATCCTTGCCCATTAGCAGCTGAAGGAAACCGATTTACCGCTGGCGTAAATCGGCCGTACTTATCAATGGAGAAATCGGGGTCTTTCTCGTTGTAGCCGTGGGCCGTGTCGTTGCCCACGTACCAGCGAATGTCCACCACCACGTATTCCCAGCCGCTGGTTTTGAGGTATTTAGCCATATAATCGGCATTGGCTTTTACCTCGGCTTCGGTCACGGTCGGGCCGTAGCAATCCCAGCTGTTCCACCCCATCGGCGGCGTGGCGGCCCACTGGTGGAAATCGGTTTGCGGTTTGACGGCTTGCGGGAAGGCTGGCGTAGCAGCGGCAAGCAGAGAGAAGCCAATCAACGCATTGGGTAAATATTTCATTATCAATTAGTTATTGATAGATAAAAAGCTGGTTTCCCGCCTCGACTGAAGCGGGAAACCAGCTTTTAGTTTTACTCTGATTTAGCGCTTGCCAGGGATGCGCAATACCGTGAAAGAGTTCGGAGCCAGCGTGTAGGTTGTGGTAGCGCCCGCCGAAAACTTCTCCTCTTTAGGCGACACGTTGGTTGGTTGATCGAGCGTGTTCACTGCCTGCAAGTCACTGCTTGACAACACGATGGCTTTACCAGCTTTGCCTACTTTTTTAGCGCCAGTAAGGCTGATTTTTACCGGACGCGGCGAAGAAGAGTAGTTCACCAGCTTCACCACGATTTCGCCGGCCTGGTCGTCGGCGACGGCGCTGGTGAAGAGGTTATCTTGGCCGTTCTTGTTTTCTACGGGCAGCATCGTGGTGCCTTTGTTGAGGCTGAACAGCTTCTGCACGTAGTAGTTAGGCGTGCCGTACGAGCGCAGGTTATCGAACCAGATCATGTTGGGCGTCCACTGCCACGCATCGACGTGAGCAAACATCGGGGCGTACGAGGCCATGCCCACTACATCGGCGTTGCGTTCCAAACCCGTCATGAAGGCCGCTTCCGAGATGGCGCAATCCCAGGTATTTTTGTTGTCGGGGCTGCCAATGGCTACACTTTGAGCGGCGTACTCACCTGCAAAAATCTTGGGGCCGGTGCGCGCATATTTGTCGTAGCGATCGACGTGCTGCCGGAACCAGTCGGGCTTGGCGTAGTAGTGCTCATCTACGTATTCCGCTTTCAGCTCCGCCAGACGTTTGCTGGCTTTGTCGAACAGTTCGCCGTCGGGGCTGGGGCCGGCGCTGCTCACGATCTGAATCGCGGGGTACTTGGCTTTTACGGCCTTTGCAAACGGCTCGTAGCGCTCGAGGTACTGCGGGCCCCATTGCTCGTTGCCGATGCCGATGAGCTTGAGGTTGAAAGGAGCCGGATGGCCCATCGCCACGCGTTTGGCGCCCCACGTGCTGGTAGCAGGACCGTTGGCAAATTCGATGAGGTCAAGCGCATCCTGAATAAAGGTTTCCAGCGTGGGGTCGTCGGCGTTGGCTGTGGCGTTTGGCCCTCCGGCTGTGCTGCTCATCGGCGCCAGCTCGGCCGAATTGAACTGACAAGCCATGCCCACGTTGAGAATGGGAAGTGGCTCAGCACCAATATCTTCGGCAAGCTGAAAATATTCAAAGAAGCCCAACCCGAACGATTGGTAGTAGTCGGGGGTGGAGCGGTGCTTGAACTCCATGTTCCAGCGGTTGATGAGCGGCACGCGCGAGGCCACGTCGCCAATGGTTTCCTTCCATTGGTAGCGCTCGGCCAGCGTGCGGCCTTCTACGATGCAGCCGCCGGGGAAACGCAGAAAACCCGGTTTCATGTCCTTGAGCAGCTGCACCAAGTCGGTGCGCAGGCCGTTGGGACGGTTTTGCCAGGTGTCTTTCGGAAACAGCGACACCACATCGAGGTCGGCGGTGCCGGCCCCGTCGAGGGTGATCTTCAGATGGCCCCGGCTGCTGGTAGCCGAGGGTCGGAGCGGCACCGCGTACTTTTTCCACTCGGTGGTCAGGCCCGAAATCTGGGCTTGCGCCAGGGGGTTTCCCTTTTCATCTTCCAGCGTCACAGTCAGCGCATTGACGCTGCCAGGACCGCGACGGGCGTACAGCGAAAACGTGTACTCGGCGCCTTGCTTGAGGCCCATGCCGCGGAAGCCTTCGTTGGTCAGACCGGCATCGGGGCTGGCCGTGCGGGTAGTGAGGCGCACGAAATGCGAGTTGGTGGCGCTGATGGGCTGCTGGTTGAGCACGGCGTAGGTTTCAAGGCCCGCGCCGCCTTTCAGCGCTTTCCACCCAACCAGGTGCTCGGTGGTTTCAAACGACTTGTTTTTCACCAACTCGGGGTACAAGCCTCCGTCGGCGGCGAAGTTGATATCTTCGAAAAACAGGCCGTACATGTTCTTCGGCACCGGTTTGCCAGGCTTGTTTACCTGCACCGTGACGGTGGTTGGTGCGGCGGTTTGAGCCTGGGCAGTAGCGCTCGACAACAGACCAAGCGCCAGGAGGCTTTTCGCAATAGCTTGCGCAGAATGGGCGGGAATGTTCAGCATAAGTTTTTGATTACCAGAATTTTGCGTAAAGAGCCGTAATCAGCAGAATCGTCACGACAATCAGCGACATGGTTTGCGGACTCACGCGGAACATGCGCACGTCGAGATGCAGGGCTTTGGCATTGACCACCGGCCCAACCAGGCTCATGCCGATCATCAGCAGGGCGGTGAAGACGAATGACCAGCCCATGCAGATCAGGAAGGGAATTTCGTAGCCGCCGTGCCCGTTGGGCAAGGCCGACCAGAGCAGCGTTTCGTTGCCGAACCAGGCCGGCGCGAAGTTGTTGAAGAACACCGACAGCACGAAGCCCGACAGGATGCCGGCGATGGCCGCCGAAGCGGTGGTGCGCTTCCAGAACATGCCCAGCACGAAGATGGCCACGATGCCGGGCGAGATAAAGCCCGTGTACTTCTGGATGTAGGTGAAGCCGCCCGCGCTGCCGATGCCCAAAAGATCTTCCCACGTCAGGGCAATGCCCAAGAACATGGCGGCGAAAATGGTAACGCGCCCGATCCATACCTGCTGCTTTTCTGAAGCGTCGGGCTTGAGATACCGCTTGTAGATGTCGAGGGTGAAGATCGTCGAGATCGAGTTGACTTTGCCAGCCAGCGAGGCCACAATGGCCGCCGTGAGCGCCGCCATCGACAAGCCTTTCAGGCCGTTGGGCAAGAACGTCAGGATCGCAGAATAAGCGTTGTCGGGGTTAAACTGGCCCGTTGCCGAAGACATTTCTTGCTGCAAACCACCGTTTTTGTAAAGCACGTACGCTGCGATGCCGGGCAACATCACGATCACCGGCATGAGCAGCTTGAGCAGGCCGGCAAACAGAATCCCGGTGCGAGCCGTCTTGAGGTCGGCACCCAGAGCGCGCTGCGTAATGTATTGATTACAACCCCAGTAGTTAAGATTTACAATCCATTGGCCAGCCAAATACATCGTCAGGCCGGGGAGCATCAGGTACTTATTGATCTCGGCTTGCGGAGCACCAGGGTCGGGTTTGTGAATGATCATGTGAAAGTGATCGTTGGCGTCGTGCATCAACGCCCCAAACCCAGCTATTGCATTGCTGCCCAGGCCGAAGCGTTCGCTCACCAGCGTCAGGGCCACGTAGGTAGTGACCAAGCCCCCGATCACCAGCACCACCACCTGCACCACGTCGGTATACCCAACCACTTTCATGCCGCCCAGCGTGATGATGAGCGCAAACACGGCCAGGGCCACCATAATCAGGTGAAAACTGCCGCCCCCGATCAGGTTGCTGATGGCCAGCGCCCCGAGGTAGAGGATGGAAGTCAGGTTGACGAGCACGTACAGAAACAACCAGAAGACGCTCATAATCAGGCTTAGCGTGGAGTTGTAGCGCTGCTCCAGAAACTGCGGCATCGTGAAGATTTTCTGCTTCAGGTACACCGGCATAAAGAACACCGCCACGACGATGAGCACGATGGCGGCCACCCACTCGTAAGCGGCCACCGCGGCACCCACCGTGAAGCCGTTGCCGGACATGCCAATGAACTGCTCAGCCGAGATGTTGGAAGCGATCATGCTCGCCCCGATGGCCCACCACGTCAGCGAGCCTTCCGCGAGAAAGTAATCCTTGGTGTCGGTCTGGGCTTTCTGCTTGCTTTTGTAGACGTAGTAACCATAGGCCGACACCCCCACGAGGTAAACGAGGAAGACGCCTAAGTCGAGGACCGTTAATTTGTTCTGCATGAGGTAGATAGGAGCAGCAAATCAAATATGGATAGTGTCTCTAGCGCCCGCCAAAGGCGACTTCGTTGTAGCGCAGCTCGTTTTTGAAGGTGCGCAGCTTCGTTTCGTCGTCGATGAGCACGTATTCGATGCCAGCCATTTCGGCGAAGTCTTCCAGGTATTCCGGGGTCAGGTTTTGGCTGAAACCAGTGTGGTGTGCCCCACCGGCATAAATCCAGGCGGCCGCGCCGGTATTCAGGTCCGGCTTTACCTTCCACAGCACGCGGGCTACCGGTAGCTTCGGCAACTCCTGCTCCGGCTCCACAGCTTCTACCTCGTTGACGATCAAGCGGAACCGGTTGCCCAAATCGACAATCGTTGCGTTTAGCGCCGGGCCAGCCGGGCAGTTGAACACCAGCCGCACCGGGTCGGCTTTGCCGCCAATGCCCAACGGATGCACTTCGGCGCGCACCGTGCCGGTCGAGATCGTGGGGCAGATTTCGAGCATATGCGAGCCCAATACCTGGTTGTTGTTGGGGGCGAAATGGTAGGTGTAATCCTCCATAAAGGAGTTGCCGCCGGGCAGCCCCGCTCCCATCACTTTCATGGCGCGCACCAACGCTGCTGTTTTCCAGTCGCCTTCGCCGCCGAAGCCGTACCCATCGGCCATCAGGCGCTGGGTGGCAATGCCCGGCAATTGGGCCATGCCGTGCAGATCCTCGAAGGTATCGGTAAAGCCTTTAGCACCAGTAGTTTGCAGGAAGCGCCTCATACCCAACTCAATACGAGCCGCCTCGCGCAGAGAGCTGCGCATGCCACCCTGCGGCTTGAGGGTGTCGGCCAGCTCGTATTCTGCCTCATAATCGGCCATCAATTCCTCAATCTCACCGTCGCTCACGGCGTTGATCACGGCGACCAAGTCCCCAATGCCGTAGGTGTTCACGGAGTAGCCAAACTTGATTTCAGCTTCGACCTTATCGCCTTCGGTTACTGCCACAAAGCGCATATTGTCGCCGAAACGGACGAAGCGGGCGCCCTGCCAGTCGGCCCAGGCGCTGGCCACGCGTGACCACACGCTCAGGCGCTCGTGCACCGCGGGGTCTTGCCAGTGGCCTACTACTACCTTACGGTTCAGGCGCATACGCGTGCCGATGAACCCAAACTCGCGGTCGCCGTGCGCCGACTGATTCGTATTCATGAAGTCCATGTCGATGTCGCCCCACGGAATGTCGCGGTTGAACTGCGTGTGCAGGTGTGCCATCGGCTTTTGGAGGATCTTCAGCCCGTTGATCCACATTTTGGCGGGCGAAAACGTGTGCATCCAGGCAATCAGGCCCACGCAATTGGGCGTGGTGTTGGCCTCCTGCATTAGTTTATAAATCTCGTCGGGGCCGGTCAAAACTGGCTTAAACACGATTTTGATGGGCAACTGCTTGTTCAACTCATCGGCAATTTGCTGGGAGTGCTCCGCCACCTGCTTGAGGGTTTCGGGGCCGTACAAGTGCTGGCTGCCGGTAAGGAACCAGGCTTCGTATTGCTTAAGATCGATCATGAGAAAGAGAGGGAAAGCTCTAGAAGAGCTATTTTATATTTAGTTGATAGTCAATCAATTATGATTGACCATAATAGGAGTTCACGCCGTGTTTGCGCTCGTAATGCTTCTGAATGAGGGCATCTTTCAGCCGCGGCACGTCGGGGCGCAGTGTGGAGCTGAGGTACGCCATGCGAGCCACTTCTTCCAGCACAGCACTGTTATAGACTGCTTTTTCCACGGTTTTGCCCCAGGTGAAGGGGGCGTGGTTGCTGAGCAGCACCATCTCGACTTCCGTGGGCGAGAGGCCGCGGCGCTGAAACTCATTAATGATTTGCCAGCCCGTCTGGTGCTCGTAGTCACCCGCGATCATGTCATCGGACATGGGCGGCGCACACGGGATATCGGCCGTAAGGTGGTCGGCATGCGTGGTACCCAGAACCGGGATGTCGAGCTGCGCCTGTGCCCAGGAAGTGGCGTAGGTAGAGTGCGTGTGCACAATACCGCCGATCTCTTCCCAGTGCCGAAACAGCACCGCGTGGGTTTTGGTATCCGACGACGGGCGCTTTGTGCCTTCGACCGGGTTGGCGTCAAAGTCCACAATCACAATGTCTTCGGGGCGCAGCGTGTCGTAGGGAACGCCGCTGGGCTTGATGGCGAACACACCCTGCTCGCGGTCGACTACACTCGCGTTGCCGAACGTAAACAGCACCAGCCCGAGCTTGGGCAGCTGCATATTGGCCTCGTAGCAGGCCTGCTTCAGATCTTGATACTGACTCATGCCTGGTCGTCGACTAAGGTTGTTTCGGCCACTTCGCCCTCGCCAAGCGTCACTTCTTCTACAAACTGTCCGAAGGTTTTGTACTGCTCGTAGCGGGCCTGGTAATCGGCGACGCGCGCCGGATTGGGCTCGTAGGTTTCGGCAAAACCGCTGCCCATTTCTTTTTGGGCGGTCAGCACATCTGGGTGCACACCGGCAGCTACGGCCGCATAAATAGCGGCACCGAGCGCCGGCGCCTGCTCCGACACCGCGATTTTGATCGGGCGGTTGAGCACGTCGGCCAAGGTCTGCATCACAAACCGCGACTTCTTGGCCACGCCGCCAATGCCGATTACCTGCTTGATTGGAATACCCTCCTTCTCAAAGCGTTCCACGATTTGCTTGGAACCGTAGCAGATAGCTTCGACCAGCGCCCGGAAGATCTGCGGGGCGTTGGTGCCCATCGTGAGGTTCATGATAGCGCCTTTCAAGCCTTGGTTGGCATCGGGTGTGCGACGGCCGTTCACCCAGTCGAGTGCCAGCACCGCCGACTCGGCCGGGTCAACTTGCTCGGCAGCATTAGCAAGCTCAATCAGCAGGTTGTTGCTAATCTCTTCACGCAGAGCTTCTTGCAATTCTGGCGTCAGCACCTTCGAGTTGGGCAACATTGTGCGCAGCGGCCATTCTACAATCTGCTTAAACCAAGCCAGCAAGTCGCCGAACGCCGACTGCCCCGCTTCCAGGCCCATCATGCCCGGAATTACCGAGCCGTCGACCTGCCCGCAGATGCCGTGCACGAGCCGATCGCCCACCTCGTTGCTGGGCGCCACCACAATGTCGCAGGTCGAAGTACCCATCACTTTCACCATGGAATAGGCATCGATTTCGCCGGCTACGGCGCCCGCGTGGGCATCGAAGCTGCCCACGGCCACAACCGTGTTGGTGGTCAGGCCCAGGCGCGTAGCCCACTCTTCCGACAGCGTACCCGCCGATTCGTCGGCCGTGTAAGTGTCTTGGTACAGATGGCCACGCAGATAGGTCAGCTTGGGCTCCAGATGCTGAATAAACTCTTCCATCGGCAGGCCACCCCAGCTCTCGTGCCACATGGCTTTGTGGCCGGCGGCGCACCGGCTGCGCTTGAACGTAGCTAAGTTGCTACCTGTCAGCATCAACGTGATCCAGTCGCAGTGCTCCATCCAGGAGTGAGCAGCTTGCGCCACGGCCTCGTCTTCGCGCACCACGTGCATGATCTTGGCCCAAAACCACTCCGACGAATAGATGCCGCCTTCAAACTTGGTGTAATCGTCGCCGCCCCAAGTGCGCGCTTTCAGGTTGATTTCGGCCGCTTCTTCGAGGGCCGTGTGGTCTTTCCAAAGCACGAACATGGCGTTCGGGTTCTCTTCAAAACCCGGCGTAAGGGCCAGCGCTACCCCTTGCTCGTTCACCGCGCCCGGCGTCGAGCCGGTGGTATCCACGGCGATGCCCACGATTTGCTCGGCGGGTACTTCCTGCGCCACTTTGCGCACGGTCGCCTCCAAACCTTCGATGTAGTCGAGGGGATGCTGGCGGAACTGGTTGCGGGCCGGGTTGCAGTATTGCAGGGTTTTCCAGCGCGTGTAGTAGTGCACAGCCTGCGCTACCTCCTGGCCCGTGCGGGCGTTCACCAGCAGGGCGCGCACCGAATCTGTGCCGTAGTCGATGCCGATCACGTAGGCCTCCGAACCGGAAACCGTTGAGTTGGGATTTTGCACAGCTAAGTGGTCTGTTATCCTTTATTTACAACTTACTCTAAGTCAACTACTTGCGCACACCAAATTTGTACACGGTCGTGGTGTGCAACGTGTCGCCGGGTTTGAGGATAGTGCTCGGGAATTTGGCTTGGTTGGGCGAATCGGGGAAGTGTTGGGTTTCCAGGCAGAAGCCCGCGTGCTTTCCGTATACCGTGCCGCCCTTGCCCGTGAGGGTACCGTCGAGGAAGTTGCCGGTGTAGAACTGCACCCCGGGCTCGGTGGTGGTCACGTCCATCGTGCGGCCCGAAGCCGGGTCGTACACGCTGGCCGCCGCGTGCATACCGCTGGCGTTGTTCAGCACCCAGTTGTGGTCGTAGCCGCCGGGCACCTGGGCGATGCGCTCGCCGATGGCGTGGGGCGTGGTAAAGTCAAAGGGCGTGCCCTTCACCGGGCGCAGCTCGCCGGTCGGGATCAGCGTGGCGTCCACCACGGTGTAGCGATCGGCCGGGATCGTTACCTCATGGCCCAAGATGTCTTTGCCCTGGCCGTGGTTGAGGTTGAAGTAGCTGTGGTTGGTCAGGTTGACGGGCGTGGCTTTGTCGGTCGTGGCCGAATAGTCGATCTTCAGCTCGTCCTGATCGGTGAGGGTGTACACGACCGTTACGTTCAGGTTGCCCGGGTACCCTTCCTCGCCGTCTTTGCTCACATACGTGAGCTTCAGCGTTTGTCCTTCAGCCGAGCTTCCGGGCTGAGCCTGCCACACCACTTTGTCGAAGCCCTTCAGGCCGCCGTGCAACGAGTTCGGACCGTTGTTCTTAGCCAAGGTGTACGCCTTGCCGTCGACGGTGAACTTGCCGGCTTTGATGCGGTTGCCGTAGCGCCCGATCAAGGCCCCGAAATACGGGCCCGACTTCAGAAACGCCGGGCTTTGGTAGCCACTCACGTTGTCGAAGCCCAGCACCACATCCCCCAACTTGCCGTTTTTGTCGGGCACCAGCAGGCTTGTGACCGTGCCGCCGTAGTTGGTGATGGTGGCTTTCATGCCGTGGGCATTGGTGAGCGTAAACAGCTGCACCTCCGTGCCATCTTGGGTTTTGCCGAAAGACGAGGAAGTGGGTTTCATAGCAGAAGCGTTGGCGGAAGATTGGGTGGAATCGGCAGCGGCCGTTTGGTCGGCAGTCGTTTTGCTAGTATCCGACGATTGGTTGCAAGCGCTGGTCAGACCTACGAGCATGACACCGGCGATCAGTCCGGCAGAAGAAGTTTTTTTCATGGAGAGAGGTGGGAAAGGACGGTATGAAAGTGACTATTTCAGCCCCTGACTGGGAGGAGCCCCAAAGTGCGGTTGGTAAGTATACAGCTCAATATTAGGCACTTTCTGATTTTCTGAAGCGACCGTATCGCTGATTACGGTTGTAAAGTAAAGATTCAATCCGACTTACACAATCGATTGTTTAAACTCACAGGACAAATTCTTGTTGAAATAGGCTTTGCTCTGGATTGACAGCTTCGCGAAACTCATTCGCCTCCGGGCCGGGGCAGGGCCGTATTGATGGCCACCGGCATCCCGAAATTGGGAGTGCCATCGGCGTTCCAGCTAAACTTCTGCATGCGCGGGTTGCGCTTTTCCACACAGCCCTCGTTGGGGTTGGAGTTGGCGTGGTAAATGATCCAGTCTTCCTGCCCATCTTTGGAAGTGAAAAAGCCGTTGTGGCCCGTGGCATAGGCGCGGTGGCTGGGGTCAGACGAGAAAACGGGCTTCGCCGACTTCACCCACGACGCGGGCAGCAGCGGATCGGCTGTGTTGGAAGCCGTGAGCAGGCCCAGCGAATAGTAGTCGGTGCCGCAGAAGCTGGCCGAATACACCAAGAACGTTTTGTCGCCGTGCTTCAGGATCTCGGGGCCTTCGTTTACATACGGCGGCCCTACGGTTTCCCATGCATATTCGGGGTGCGAAAGCTCCACGCGCGGCCCGGTCAGCGTCCAGGGATTACTCATTTCCGAAATGTAAAGGCGCTGAATGGCATCAATTCCGTTGTGCCCCGACCAGATGAAATAGCGCTTGTTGTTCTGCTCCAGCACCGTGCCGTCGATAGCCCAAAAATCGGCCGCAGCGCTGAAAATACGGCCCTTGCTGGTCCAGGTGCCGGTAGTAGGGTCGGCGGCGGAGTTCTCCAAAACCCAGGTGCGCTGCTGCCCTAAGTCGGTGCCGTTGGGCCCCGCAGAGTAATAGATATACCACTTACCGTCAAACTGATACAGCTCCGGCGCCCACAGGTTGCCCGAAGCTACCCCGGTGGCCGGCGGCGTCCAGACGACCGTGCTGTTGGCGTTGCCTAGCTCCGACATCTTCGCCGTTTTCCAGATGCGCAACTGGGTATTGAGCGTGTGCATGTAGTAATACGAGCCGTCCTTTTGATATACCCACGGATCGGGGCCGGAGGGCAACAGCGGATTGGTGAAGGTGGCAGTTGTGCTTGGCGGCGTCACGACTGGTGGAGCCGGCGTTACAGGGGTATCGCCGCCTTTGCTGCACCCCAGCAAGCCCAGCGCCAGCAGCAGCGCCAGCCAGCGTGAACGGGAGAAACTTATTTTACAATACATTGATATTCAATTATTTATAAACACTCAAATACAGCATCCGTTCGCCCAAACAAAACAGCCGTTCCGGATTGCGGCCCGGAACGGCTGTCTCACGTTCTGCTGATCAACTGGCAGAATTAGTAGCCAGGATTCTGCTTGATGTTCGGGTCAATGTCGATATCTGATTGCGGAATGGGCAGCAATTTCGACTTGCCCAACACGAAGTTGACGAAATCAACGTCGCGGGTTTTGAGGTCGTCGATGCCGGCCTGGTTGTCTAGCAAGCCCCAACGCAGGATATCAAACCAGCGCTGGCCTTCGCCGGCCAACTCCTTGGCCCGCTCGTTGCGCATCTGCAAGCGCAGGCTGCTTTGCGTGAAGTTAGCAGCAGTCAACGGGGCCAAACCTACACGAGCCCGCACCTGGTTGACGAGCGGCACCGCCGCCGACGTCTGCCCAAGTTCGTTGAGGGCTTCGGCTTGCAGCAGCAGCACGTCGGCGTACCGAATCACGCGGAAGTTGATGCCCGACGTAAAGTTTTCGGGTGTCGTGCGGGTGCGGTCGTTCAGGTACTTGCGCCAGTATTGCTGGCTGGGGTTGTAGCCCAGCTCCGTGAAGGTTTTGCCGTAAAACTTATCCGGATTGACGCTGCTGATGATCGAAATGTCGCGGCGCGGGTCAATCAGGTGCTTTTTGGTGCTGCCGGGAGCGAAGGCCACCGTCGAGTCGGTATAAGCATCAAGCAACCATTTGCGGGGCTGCACGTCGGAAAACGAATAGATCGGCGGACCAAAGAAGTTCGGGCGGTCGTAGGCTTCCGAAGCCGAAGCGTTGTCCTGGCCCTGGCCTACATCCAGCGGCAAACCAGTGTATTGCACCTCAAACACCGATTCGCTGTTGTTTTCGTTGGTTTCGGTGAAGTTGTCTAAGTAGTTGGGTACCAGCGAATACGTGTTCGAATTGATGATTTGGCCGAGCAGCGCGGAAGCTTCGCTCCACTTGCGCTGCTGCAAGTACATCTTGGCCAACAATGCCTGCGCGGCGCCTTTCGTAGCCCGGCCCTTGTCGACGCCGCTGTAAGTCAGGGGCAAATCGGGAATAGCAGCCTGCAAATCGGCAATAACCTGAGCCTCCACCTGGGCCGGTGTAGCCTGCGGAGCGCGGGTCGTTACTACTGACTCGGTGGTGATCAGGGGTACGTTGCCGAAGAACGAATCCAAGTCAAAGTACATGAGCGCCCGCACAAAGCGGGTTTCGGCCAGCAGGCGCTTTTTCAGCGTTTCGTCCATGCTGATTTCCGGCACGTGCGTCAGTACCTGGTTGGTCCGGTAGATGGTGCGGTAATAGTCGTTCCAGGCGAAAGACGAAATGAAGAAGTTGTTATCGGCCTGAATGAAACGCGTGAAGATGGCCAGGTCCACGAACGGGCTCTGGCTATACGATTCGTCGGAGCGGGCCGTGATGAATTGCCAGGAGTGCCCGTAGCAAGCGTACTGCTGAATGCCTGAGTAGCAGGAATATACCCCTTTGATAGCATCATCCTGGGTTTTCCAGAACTGCGACGTGGAGGGGGCGTTCGGGTTCGTTTTATCCAGCAGGTCTTTCTCGCAGCTAGTGGCCACAAAGAGGCTGGCCGCTAGCAGGAAAGCTGGTAACTTATTGATTTTCATATCGTTGTCAAAAGAAGAGGGTTTGATCCGAGACTGGGAGTTATCGCAACAGCTTCGAAAAAATTAGAAGTTGACCTGAACGCCTCCGGTGAACGTGCGCACGTTGGGATACGAGCCGTCGTCGATGCCACGGCCGTAGAAGCCGGTGCCGGGAGTTTCTGGGTCAAAGCCCGAGTACTTAGTGAAGGTCAGCACGTTACGACCCGTTACGTACACCCGCACGCTGCCGAGGCTAGGCACTTTGCTGGTCAGCGTTTTGGGGAACGTGTAGCCAATCTGGATGTTCTTCAGGCGCAGGTAGTCGCCGTCTTGCAGCCAGCGCGTGGTGTTAAACAGCGCGTTGGAAGAAGCCGCCAGGCCCAGGTCGCCGGCTCCCCCACCCTGTAACAGGCGCGGTGTAGTCGTCGAGCGGTTTTCGGGTGTCCAGGGGTGCACGTCGCTTTCGTAGTTGTTGGGGCCGTTGTAGTATTCTAGGGCAGCCTTGGCGCGGTTGAATACCTGGTTGCCGGTTACGGCTTGCAGAAACACCGAAACGTCGAAGCCTTTATAGGCGGCGTTTAGGTTCAGGCCCATTTGCAGCTTAGGGAAGGGGCTGCCCACAAACACACGGTCTTTGGTATCAATTACACCGTCGTCGTTGGTGTCCTTGTAGCGCACGTCGCCGGCCGAAGCATAGGGCTCGATAACTTTCCCCGACGAGCTCTTGTAGTTGTTCACCTCATCTTTTGACTGGAAGATGCCGTCGAACGGAATCAGGAAGAACGCGCCTACTGGCTGGCCTACCTGCGTACGGGTCAGGCCGATACCGTCTGAAAACGACTGGCCTTCGGTTGGCACCTTCGTTACGCGGTTTTTGATCGTAGTCAGGGTGAAATCAGCGCCGTAGACGAAGTCGTGGCGGTTTTCGTGGTAGCCTAATGCAAACTCAAAGCCGCGGTTTTCGAGGTTACCGGCATTCTGGAATACAGCCCCGCCGAAGTTGCCCAAGTACACCGGAATTACGACCGGTGCCAGTGCTTTTCTGGTTTCAGAGATGTAGTAGTCGGCCGAAACCGTCAGTCGGTTTTCCAGCAAAGCCAGGTCCAGACCGGCGTCTTTGGTGTAGCGCTCTTCCCACTGAATGTCGGGGCTGCTGAGCGTAATCTGGGCCGAGCCGTTTACGATGTTTCCGGCACCATCTACGTAGTTAACGTTCTGGTTGATAATGGGTGACGTCAGGTAGTTGCCGCCGTAGGCACCACCCAGGCCGTCGTTACCGTTCACGCCGTAGCTGGCCCGCAGCTTCAGGTTGCTGACCATGGGCACGGCATCTTTGAAGAAATCTTCTTCGCTGACGCGCCATCCCAGCGAGCCGGCTCCGAAGTTGCCCCACCGGTTGGCCTTCGAAAACTTCGAGGAACCGTCGCGGCGGAAGCTGCCCGAAACCAAATAGCGGTTCTTGTAATCGTAGGTGACCTGTGAGAAGTAAGACCGCTTTGAGTTTTCGATCGTCGAGCCGCCGCTGATGCCTGCGTTGGGGCCCGCATCGAGCTGGAAGTAGTACTGCGGAACACTGGTGTAGCCCTGCCGCTGCACCGTGGTGTTGTGCTGCAGGTAGCTTTGCTCGGAGTAGCCTACCAGCGCGTTTACGTGGTGGTTACCAAACGTTTTGTTGAAATTGAGGGTGTTTTCAGCCAGCATGAACACGTCGTAACCCTGAAATTCGCTCAGCGACGAGGTGTTGATGGCCGTGTTCTGGCGAATAATGCCGGCTTTCTGAGTGTCTCTGTTGTTGTACACGTGGCCGTCCATGGCTACGTTGAGGCGGTAGGTCAGGAAGTCGAAGAAGGAATAATCAACGCCGATGTTGCCGGCCAACCGGTTGTCGTTTTGCCGGCGGTTGAGCAGCGACTGCGCACCAATGGGGTTGGTTGCAAACGTGTTGAGGGTAGTGGAGCCCGTGCCAAAGCCCCCGTTGTTGTTGGGGTCATACACCGGAATGCTGGGCAGCATCAGCAGCACGTCGATGAACGGAAAGCCGTTGAGCAGCGTCGTGTTGATGTGCGTTAGCTGCGCATTTTCCTGAAACTTGAAGCGACCACGAGTCAAGCCCGAATTGAGACGCAAGCTATAGCGCTCAAAGTCAGGGCCTTTCACAATACCCTGCTGGTGAAAGTACTCGCCGGACACCAGGAAATTGGTCGCGTTCTTTTCCGAGGCCGTACCACCGGAGAAGGTCACGTTGTAGTCTTCCACCTTACCGGTACGGAAAAATTCTTTCTGCCAATCCGTATCTACCGAGGGGTCAAACTTTCCACCGGGGCCTTTCACGGCGCCAGCCAGGCTGTTCTGTCCGGCATTCAGGGGATCAAGCCCAGCGTTGGCGTAGGCTTGTACTGCGCGGTCGGCCCATTCACTGGCGTTGGTCAGCTTATAGCGTTTGTACACATTGTCGACGCCAGCGTAGGCATTAAACCCAATGCTGGGTGCGCCCGACTTGCCTTTTTTGGTTGTGATCTGTACCACCCCGTTGGCGCCGCGCGAACCGTAAATAGCCGTTGAGGAGGCGTCTTTCAGTACGTTTAAGGTTTCAATGTCATTGGGGTTCAGATCGCGGATGTTGTCCGTCCATAAGCCGTCGATCACGTAAAGCGGGGCGCTGCTGGCGTTGCCCAGCGTACCAATACCGCGAATGGTAATCACCGGTGAATCGCCGGGGCCGCCGGTGCCCTGCACCTGCACACCGGCTACCCGGCCTTGCAGGGCCTGGGTAGCGGTGGCCACAGGAGCTTTGGTAGCTTCCTTCACATCAAGACTGCTAACGGCGCTGGTCACGTTCTGCCGGTTTTCGGTCAGGTAACCCACCACCACTACTTCCGACAAGGCTTTGGCATCGGGAGCCAGAGAAACATTAACGGTTGTGCGACCGCTTACGGGCACTTCCTGCGCCGTGTAGCCTACGTAGGAGAAGACCAGCGTCGCATTGTCAGGGGCCGTGAGCGTGTACCGGCCGTCCACATCGGTTTGGGTACCGTTGGAAGTGCCGCGCACCACTACGTTTACGCCCGGCAGGCCGGAGCCTTTTTCATCTACTACGCGACCTGTTACGGTTACATCGGCCTGCAACAAGCCGAACATATAGTTCGCTTTGGGCACCGGGATGCCTGCCTCCGTCAACAGGGGCAGGCAGCAGAGTAATGCTGGCAGGGTTAGCCGGCTCAATTTGGGTACTGGCTTTTTCATAAAGTATTATGGGGGAATTGTTGGGGGAATGACACACAAACGATTGTGCAAAAAAACATCACAAACGATTGTGAAATGACTCAAAAAAAGTTGCTAGCTGTACCTCTTATGATTTTGAAAACCAACCGAAGGCAACGTAACTACTTGTTATACAAAGATTTGTGAGGGGTGGTAAAACAAACGGGAAGCGGCACGGCGCTTCGCTTTGGGCAACTACACCGTAAGAATAGCAGAAAACAAAAAAATAACAAAAGAAATTGTGAGGTTTTTAGACTCAGTAGCATAAAGCCTAGTACCGATTAGAGGACTAGGTATACTACCTTACAAAATATCGCCAACCGGACACAGTTTGGTTGTAGCTCATCAGAGCATGCGGATAAGACGGCGAAGGACCTCTTCCTGCTGGATTTCTGTGTTTTTAAAACCAGATTACGACTTTTGCAGGGCGCTTTTCGCGCTTTTCGTCTGTTGTCGTAAAAGAATGATTCAGCTTCTTATCTACTTACTGGTTACCATAGTAGTCCGCACAAATGGCCATCATGGCTTGGACTATGTTGCGCCGGCCCCGCAGGCACTGGTTTGGCAGGAGCCCCTCACGATTACGCGCGGGGGTACGTACCGTGGCAACTACCGCAGCCTGGACAGCAATGTGCCCGCGGTGCGCATCCGAACTACGCAACCGGTTACGCTCGACGGCGCCAACGTGTACGGGGCGGGTGACTTGATCGACGCTAAATTTAAGAACAACCACCTGACCATCGTCAATACCCATTTGTGGGCTGGCCCCCAGACGCTTAACAACAAGCGCCGCGGCAAAACCCTCGACGCCAACGGGACGCGCTACCTCAAATTTGAGCACAATTACATCGAGCACACCAGCGGTATCTACTTGGCAGACATGCAGGTAGATGACCCTTCCATTGCGAAACACCTCAGCATCAGGTACAACATCTGCCGCAACATCGACGGACGATACCGTAACGGCGGGCGCGAAACCGCGCAGTTTGTGCAGCTCAACAGCTGTGGCGACCTGAAGCAATCGGAGATCGCTTGGAACATGGCCGTCAACGAGCCTTTCGTATGCGACACGGAAGATTTTATTAACATATTCCAGTCCTGGGGCGCCTCCATGTCCGACGCGCTGCTCATTCACGACAACTTCTGCCTCGGCACCTATCCCAACCCACCGCTGGACCCAGTGCATAGCGGCGGCGGCATTATGCTGGGTGATGGCGGAAAAGGGCCAAACTCCAACCACAACATCAAGTGCTACAACAACCACCTGCTGGAAACCAGCCAGTACGGCATTGCCTTGGTGCGCGGCTACAACATCTGGTGGTACGACAATCGCATCGTGGCTACGGCCCTCACTCCCGATGGGCAGCGGGTCCCGGGTTTCAACGTCGGGATGTATTGCTACAACGACAATCGCTCGCTCAACGGAAATACTTACTTCTACAATATTCGGGTATTTCGCAATGGCGTTTGCTACAACACGTATAAGTATAACCACCAGCTACAGAGCAACTTATTTGACTTCAGCAGCTATGTAAAGTCGCAGATATACTTTCCGGAAACCGGGCCGGATGCCAATTATCGGCTGTACCCCGGGCTTGCCACGGCAGCCACCATCGCGGCCGAAAAAGAGGTGTGGCGACAAAAAGTACTGGCTAGCCCGTATACCTTAGGGCCTCTGAATGAATAGATTATGGATAAGTCTGATGCTGATCTCCTTACGCAAACACCGGCACATCGACCTGAGGCCCGCCTGTATTGACCGGGCCGGTGGGAATAATAGGATCTAGGCTTACGTCGAAGCCTCCGTTCAAAGGAGAGCCCTGGGTGATCGCGAGGGCTACCTGCAACGGAACGAAGGCGGCCGCATCCATATCAATTCTTCTCTCTAAAGCGGCAAGGCCACCTTCAGTATACAAAGACTTGATACAGAAGCATATAGACGCCGCCAATATTTCCGGCTCCAGCGGCACTACCGACCCTCTGAGCCCCGCCCAGTGGTAGGTATCAGCCCTGGCCAGCTCGATGGATTCGTAAGCCCGGTCAAGCAGAGGCCCTAGGACGTCTACTCCCCTTTCCTGTCGAAATCCAGCAATACCAACCTCACTTATTGCTTTGATATACAGAAAAATAGGAATATTTAATCGACCAGCTCCGGATGCTCTTAGCGCTGCTAACTCCTGCCCTCCTTCCCGAAGCCTATCGTACGCACCCGCGTATCTGGTGTCGACTTGCGAGAGGTAGGCCAGCCGCAACAGCTCGTAGAGATACTCGTCTGGAGAAATCCCCAGCAGATAATCCTCCGAAGCATCGTTAGACATGAAGCTATCGGGCTGTTCGGCCAACAGATCCGAATCCAGACCGCATATGGCTGCAACCTTCCAGAACGGGTGATTTAGCTCTCGGTACGCCCGCGCTGCCTGGCTAAAAAGACTTTTGGATGCTGCTGGCGTCAGTAAGGCATTTAAAATCGCGGCCAGCAACCAATTGCTAGCCAGCCAAGGCCCAATGGCAGCATTTTGTTTGTTGCTGTCCTCACTTTTATCAAATTCATCTTGTATAAAGCCTGCATAGCCCCCGTATGCATCCGCTACATTTCGCACATCCTCTGCCGGCAGCCCCAAAATGTCAGTATAGCGGCTCATACTTCACAACAATTCACGGATATTAATAAAATCATCGGGATGGGAATACGCCGGATTTGTAATTACAGCACTTATTGGCACCGGTTTTCTTCTGTTTTTTAATTCACGAAGTACCGCAGGGCCATCATATTCCTCTGCTTTCTCAATTTGTGCCGATGGAATCACAACTTTAGCCATAATTTCTCCTTCGTGGTGATACGGAAGATAATATTGATAAATATGTAGCTCTCGTACTTCTTCTGCAAATTGCTCAAGTGCAACAGCTGCCTTCCCTAGTGTAATAAGATAGGCATAAAACACAAACCCACTTGCAGTAAAATTATTAGTAGCAAAGCAAAGTGCCGTAATAAACGGGTCGAACAAAATATTTCGTCTGTGAAATGCGTCTCGCTGAATGGCACCCGCCGTGGTTGAAATAAAGGGTGATACGTCACCATACGATGTTCCCAAATGCGCAAGAGAATGCCCCGAAGGCAGCTTATGGTTGTAATGGTTCAGGTGATGAAATATATTACTATCAACTAAGTTGGACTTAATTTCTTCCTTAGTGATAGTAACAGCATTACGCCACCAGTTGCAGACTATACCATTTGCCTCCACAATGGCCTGCGCCTCGTAGCTGCTTATATTGGCAATGCCTTTAACTACTTTTTGAAAAAACATAATTTCTTACTTTAAGCACACATACTTTATTTATTGAATTTTCGAATCTAGATCTTTAAGTATTTTACCTAGTTCATAATATCTATCCGTACCAACCTGAAGCGAGGCTTGAAAAGATTTAAGCCTGTTTACCAGTGTGTTATCGATTGAGTGATCCAAGCGATTAGCAATTAGCTTTCCCAAAGCCTGAATGGCCCAGTACTGTCCGAAAGGCTTATCTTCGACTAGAATTAAACTATTGATTAAATTAGCTAACTGCGAAAATTCAGGGCGCGCAAATAAATATGCATACGCTGTGAGTCGAATTCCCCGATCTTCATTATTTAACGCATTAGGCACATCATAATCGTGTAGTTCAGGCGCCAAATTGGTCATTTGACGCACAATGGAAGTCATCGCTATGGTACGCTCATTGCCAGACGGCAGCCGCTCCCGCAGGTTGTTATATTCTTTGGCGAGTTCTAAAAGCTTACTTGTAGCAGAAGGCATATCCTGAGGTTGAGGCGACCTTGCTGCTTTAGGAACCGACGGTTCTGCAATTGCGAAATCTGATTTTCGGTCGGCACTTTGTGCAACCCCTTGTACTTGCTCTACTTTGTCCTTCAGCTCTTGGAACTCTAACTTCCCTACCCCTGGCACTTCAATGCTTTTTATGATTGGTGCCAACCAAGGAACTACACTCAGGATCAATAAGCCCAGCGTAATAGCATCAATTCTGATATCGGGGCGGACCAAATGCACAACGATTAGAAATAATGCTACGACAGATATAATTATTCGCAGGATATGTATCTGTGCCATGATTATTGCCTTTTAACCCAAGGATATAATACTGTATACAGAAATTATTATTTTAATAAGATCCATAAGTTAGCAACTTTTGCCCCTATCCACAGACACAAAAACTAAATTTTATATCAATAATATTAAATAAAAAAGCCAATAAAGTCAATCATGACTTTATTGGCCTGAGTAGCAGCCAATGGTGGTAGCTGCAATTAATGAGGTGGTTTTATCTTCAAATATTTATTATGAGGAGAGAACATGCCATAAGTAAAAATTCATTTAAGCCCTCTTTTGCGTTTGAACTAGCTGTTAGTTTACTACTCACACTATCAAACAGCTTTTGCTTGCAATCGGAAGAGCATGTAAGCGTCAAGAAACAGTTGCATTGGCCAAAGAGCGTGATTACCGTGATCAAACAAAAAAGTCCCTCAGTACAATACTGAGGGACTTTAGTGATTCCGCTGGGATTCGAACCCAGGACCCATACATTAAAAGTGTATTGCTCTACCAGCTGAGCTACAGAATCGTTTTCTTTGTGTTGTGGAACCGTGTTCCTTTATTGTGGGCACAAAAGTAGAGGGCTCACCCTTACACTCCAAACGTTTTGCTAAAAAAAGCACAGTTTTTTTTCCTCTTTTGGTTAATTTTTAGCCAACCGCTTCTGGCCCAAAAAGATAGCGCAGTACTTCCAAAGGCAGATTCTTTGTTTGGTGCGGGCAACTACGCGGCAGCTTACCCGCTTTATCAACAATTCTTGCGCCAGAACCGGCAGACTTCACCGCGTATCCTTTTGCGCATGGCCTATGTGCAGGAGGGCCTGGGTCATTATCCTGCAGCCTTGTATTATTTGGGCCTAGCTCATGCCCGCCAGCCGCAGCAAAGCACCTGGCGAAAAATGGTGGAACTGGCTCAGCTTTACCGCCTTACAGGCTATCCAAACACGTGGCGCCAAGCAGTTGCGATCGCCTTTCAGCGGTATTATTATCGACTTCTACAGGCCTTTCTGATTGGGGCAGTTGTGGTGGGGATGATGCTTTTTCTCCGCCGTCAGCGCCTTTCCGGCGGCTGGTGGGTGGCGTACAGCCTATATCTGGGGGTTATCGGCTTGTATCTGAACCTGCTGGAGCCGGAGGTTGCGGGAATAGTAGCTCGACCTCGCGCTGCAATCATGGCAGGCCCCAGCGCCGGAGCTTCTTGGCTCACCACAGCGGCCGCGGGCGACCGATTGGTGGTGCTGGGTCGGCAGGATGTGTGGTATCGCGTGCAATGGCAAGGCGGTGATGCTTATATCCGGCGGCACAATTTATTGCTATTGCATTGATAATCACAGTCTTATATAACTATCATTGATCCTCTCCCAGCTAAATCTGTTAAAGGCTTTTAGCTGATTCAAAACACAATCCCGTCGGAGATTCGCGTAATGACGAAACCCCGACGGGACCAAAATCTAATTACCTTTTATCACTGCTGGTTTACCGATAGGCCTTCTTCTTTGCGGAAGTGGTTGAGAACCAATTTATCCGAGAGGCCTGGAAACCATTTATTTAGCAATACCGTGACCTTACCAAGAGTAGTAAGCACTAAATCGCGTCGGCGCTGTTGCACAGCCTTAAGAATGTGCTGAGCCACTTCCTCGCTGCTCATCATTTTTCCTTCGTCGCGCGGCGACTCGCCCTGCGCAGAACCGTCGGCAGCCAAGGCCGTTTGGCGGATATTGGAAGCGGTGAATCCGGGGCAAGCCACCAGCACATGCACGCCCTGCGGCAATACTTCCGTACGCAAGGCTTCCAGAAACCCTTGCATGGCAAACTTGGAGGCCGAATAGCCAGTCCGGCCCGGTAATCCCCGATACCCGGCAATGCTGGAGATACCCACAATCGACCCTTTGCTGGCCAGCAAATGCGGCAAGGCGAACTTGGTCGTGTACACCGTGCCGAAAAAATTCGTCTGCATCAGCCGGCGAATGACGTCCAGATCAGCATCCTGAAACAGGGCGCGCATAGAGATACCAGCATTGTTGATCAGAACATCTAAGCGGCCAAAAGTTTTAATTGTTTCACTGACAGCACGTTCTGAGTCTGCCTCCACTCCTACGTCGGCGCGCACGGTATGATGGGCAATGCTCAGACGGGCAAGTTCCTGAGCCGTTTCGGCGAGGCGGGCTTCGTCGCGGCCCGTGACTACTATTTTGGCGCCAGCCTGCCCAAATGCTACGGCGCAAGCCCGGCCAATGCCGGAGGTGCCGCCGGTGATGAGAACTACTTTTTCTTTCATAAAAATCAGATAAACCCAAGCCAAGAGCATTGGCCAGACAAAACTAGGAGTTTTGGCGCGGCCAGAAGGCGATTTTCGTTGCGAACAGCCCTTAAAAACAGCTTCCTTGGGTACCGGGTGTTCCTCGAAGACGGTTATATTTAAGCACTGTATTCTCCTATTTTTTCAAAGGCACTGTTTCATATGACCAAACTGTTACGCTTACCGGATGGTGCCTTTCCTCTGCTGCTAGTTATTTGCGGAATCTTCTCGCTACTGCCGGCGCAGGCGCAGCAGAATTGCCCGGCCGCGGCGAGCGCCTGCACGCCCGGAGCGGCTCCTGCGGCCAATCTGCGGTTTGGAATGGGCATCACGCAAGTGCAGCTTGAGTCAATCCAGAATACGACAGCAGGCGCGCAGGACGGATACAAAGATTATTCCTGCACGGTGGGCACCACGCTCGTGCCGGGCAAGGATTATCCAATTACGATCACCACCAACGCGAGTGTGAATGAGAACGTGCGCGTGTGGCTGGACCTTAACAACGACGGGACCTTCAACGCTACCCAAGAACTGCTTTTCAGTTCAAAGGCCCAGGGGGTACACAAAGGCAGCATCCGCGTGCCTAATACGGCGGTAGTCGGGCAGCGCCTGCGGCTGCGCATCGCCGCCGATTATGCGCTTTCGCCAGTGCCTACGCCGTGTTCTACGCCCGAATATTCTCAAACGGAAGACTATAGCATTACGCTGGCTGCCAATACTAGTGCGCCAACAGCGGATTTTACCGTTGATCAGCCCGTATCCTGTACGGGCTGCGTACAGTTCACGGACCTGAGCCAGAACCTGCCCGCCACGTGGCAATGGAGTTTTGGCGATGGCACGAGCAGCACCGAGCAACATCCGCGGCATTGCTACGCCGCGCCGGGTACTTACACCGTCAGTCTGACTATTACCAACGCCGCCGGCACGAACACACTTACGCGCGCCGGCTACATTTTCTACGATACGGCTCAGCCGATTGCGGCCAGTTGCACGCCTACTACGGCGGAGCACGGCTTCGGGATTACGCGCTTCACATTTGGGCCTTTCATCAATAACACGCCTACCGGACAAGCTGGGTATGAGGACTATACCTGCAATGGCAAGATCCGGCTGACGGGCGGCTATCAATACCCCATCGCGGTTGCGACCGAAAGTGGCAGCCCACAGGACACACGGGTGTGGCTGGACGCCAACAACGACGGCGTCTTCGAGCCGGTGAAAGAACTGGTGTTTGAAGCCCTTAGCAAAGCCAACCCGAGCGGCACGATCACGCTTCCCTACGTGACTGCTGCCAGCCAGCCAATGCGCCTACGCGTGATCAGTGATTTTGCGGGGGCAGCCGCTGGCCCTTGCACCAATCCGCGGTTGGGGCAGGTAGAAGATTATACCTTGGTTATTTTGCCCGTGACGCAACTGCCTGTGGTTCAATTCGCTTCCAATCACATTCAGGGTACTTGCATCCGCGAGATCCGTTTTACGGATCAAACCACCAACTTCCCCAATAGCTGGCGCTGGGATTTTGGCGATGGCAAGACCAGCACCGAAAAATCGCCGCTGCACACCTACGCCGCGCCCGGTTTGTATTCGGTATCACTGACGGCCACCAACAACGTGGGCACCGTTACCCTGAGCCAGCCCGACTACGTGTATATCACGCCTGAATGCCTCCAGTATTGCACCTCAACGGGAACCAGCACGTTTGCGTGGATCAGCAAAGTGAGCGTCAATAACTCCGCCGGCGCTACGGTCTTCACGAGTGCTTCAACCTCCGAACCAACTGGTTACGGCAATTACCTGACGCGCTTCATCCGGGTGCAGCCCCAGGAGACCTACGCCATGAGCGTGGCGTTCGGCACTACTACCGCAGTTACCCAACACACCACGGCTGTGTGGCTGGACGGCAATCGCAACGGCATTTTCGAGTCGACGGAACTCCTGTACGCGGCTTACGAGGCCGGACTAGAACACAAGCTGACCTTCAAAATACCCACCCAACTGCCCGCCGGGGCCGCTACGCGCCTGCGCGTGCAGGTCAATACCAGTGCCTTGCCCCCAAATCCGTGTAGCATCAGCACGTCCAACCTGGAAACGGAAGATTATACGCTGGTGGTCGGGCAGCAAGCATTGGCTACGGCTCCCGCGCAGGCACTCGCGGCCCTGACGGTGTATCCGAACCCTACCTCGGATGGCACTTTGCACCTGCGCCTCGCTGATGGAAACCGGTCAGGAACCTACGCTGCCACGGTCGAAAACCTGCTCGGCAAGCGCCTAGCGGCGTCTGTGGTGCACCTGACGCCGGATGCCGAAGCTACTATGCACCTACCAGAGTTGCCACACGGCCTATATTTACTCCGGCTGCGTGACGCCAACGGCAACACAACTGTGCGTCGTTTTGCGCGGGAATAGCTTTGCTATTTCACAAACACTTGTTAATCAGGCATTTACACGCATCCTCCCTACATATGCAGCCACATTTACTGCGCATTTTTTTCATTTTGGTGACGATACTTGGCTTAGGAGCGCGACCGGCGGCGGCTACGCACCTGCTCGGCGGCGAAATGGGCTATCAATACCTCGACGATAAAGGACCGGTGGGCCAACCGTTTCGGTACCGCATCACGGTGTTTGTGTACTTCAATGCCGATGTCACTTCCAATTTTCCCAACGGCCGCGACGTCATCCCGATCGGGCTGTACAGCAAATCGCCAAACGGCACGCGCATTGGTGTGTACAGTTTTCCGCGGGTAAGCAACGCACTGATCAAGCCGGCCACCTCGGGCGACTGCGCGGCGGGCAGCACCAATAGCCCCGTGCCGGTGCGGCTGTGCAAGTACGAACTCATTGTGAATCTGCCGGTTTCGGCGGCGGGCTACTACGCCTTTTACACCGAATCGGCGCGCAACAACGACATCCGCAACCTTTCCAACCCCGGCGGCACCGGCCTGACGCTCTACACCGACATTTCGCCGCCACTAATCCCGAACAGCACGCCAACTTTCTCGGATACGGCCGTGGCCGTCATCTGCCAAGGCGATACGAGCATCATCATCAATAACGCCTACGACGCCGACGGCGATCGGCTGGTGTATTCTTTCGGCACGCCCTACGGGGGCAACCTCGGCAACACGCCGCCCAGTTTTTTCAACCCACCTCCCACATCGGTAGTGTATGCGAGCACATACAATGTGGCGCAGCCTTTCGGGCCGGGCCGGGGCAGCTATGCTTTTCTCGATCCTCAAACGGGCCTGAGTCGCTATGCCGCGCCATTTCTGGGCAAATACGTGGTGGCGGTTGATGTGAAAGAATACCGCGTTATCAACGGGCAGGAGGTGCTGGTCGGGACGACCAGGCGCGATATTCAATTAATTGCCCAAACCTGCCAACCCAATCAGGCCCCGCAGTTTACGGCCTCTACCACCGCCATTAAAGAATTTACCATCGAAGAAGGACAGTCGCTCAGCTTCGATCTGGCCGCTCGCGACCCGGAGCTTAAAACCCTGTCGCTGCGAGTCAACAGCGTGCTGCTCGACGGGCCGGGCGGCTTTGATGCCACCTTCGCCAACGACGTGGGAACCGTCAGCAACGGCAGCGGCTCTGCCCTGATCTCCGGCACGGGCAACGTTTCCGGCACCTTTCGCTTCAACTCGCGGTGCGGCAACGCCCGCGCCACCCCTTACGACGTCGTCGTGACGGCTGCTGACCAGGCGTGTGGCAGCAAAAGTGTGGCTCAAATCATCCGAATTACGGTTAAGCGGGCTAGCCCGCCCACGGCCATCACCGGCGACGCTCTTGTCTGCGATCAGTCGAAACCCAGCACCTACACCGTAACGGGCACCAACGCGAGCAGCTATTTGTGGCGCGTCCGGGGCGGTGCCATCCAAGGGCCGGCCACTGGCAGCAGCGTATCGGTTTTGTGGAATACGGCCGGCACCGGCACTTTGTCCGCGCGCGGCATAACGGCCTTTGGCTGCACCACCGACTCGGTAGCCCGCACGGTAGAAGTACGGCCCGTCAGCACCCTAAGCGTGAGCGCCGACGTGGCCATTTGCGTCGGCACCTCGGCTACGCTCACCGCCAGCGGCGGCCAGAACTATACCTGGACCGGCGGCGGCCAGACGTTTACCGGCGCTTCTATCACTGTAACCCCCAATACTACAACCATTTACACCGTCACTTCAACTGATGGCCTTTGCAGCAACTCGCGCCAGGTAACCGTGACGGTGCGCCCCCAAACCGCGGCCGATGTGATTACGGGAAGTCGTTCGGTGTGCCCCACCGTGCAAGGTGTTACGTATTCGGTAGTAAATCCGCAGAACACTGATTATCAATGGACTGTGCAGGGCGGCAATATTGTAAGCGGCCAAGGCACGACCAGCATTACCGTGGCCTGGGGTGCTACCAACGCCAATGCCAGCGTGCAGGTCGTGGGCCGCAATGCATTTGGGTGCCTGACTGCTCCCTTTGTGTTGCCGGTACGGATCAATGAGCTGCTGGCCACGCCCAAGCCTAACGGGCCGCTGCGCGTATGTCAGACCGATGGGCCGTTTACCTACCAAACGCAGCTCACCAACGGCTCTAGCTACGCCTGGCAAGTGATTGGCGGCACCCAAGTCGCTACCAATCAAGCTTCTATCCAAGTCAACTGGACGCGGCCCGGCATTGGCAAACTGGTCGTGACCGAAACCAGCAACCCCAACGGCAGTGACATTCGTTGCCTCGGCCAGTCGGACACGCTTTACGTGACGGTGCTGCCTTCGCCGGCCGCCAACTTAGCCATAACGGGCCCCGACCGAGTATGCGCCAACAGCGGCCCAGTTAGCTTTACGCTGCCTGGCTTAGCGACGTCCACGTATCAGTTTACCTTACAAAACGCTGCCCAGCAGAACGTTGCCTTCACGGCGGCGGGCAATACGGCAAGCGTTGCGACCTTCGCGACACCGGGCGTGTACACCCTTACGGCGCGCGAAACAAGCGCTTCGGCCTGCGCTGGGCCAGTGTATACCAAAACCTTTACCGTCGATCCGCTGCCCGTGGTCACCATCACGGGGCCGGCCAACGTGTGCCCGGAAGGCCTTAACGGCCTGCGCTATTCGGTACCCGGCGCGACGGGTGCTGCTTTCCAGTGGACGGTCACGGATGGCACTATCGTTTCGGGGCAGGGCACGAGCGCCATCACCGTCAACTTTCTGGCCAGCAACATTACCAAAACGGTAACGGTGGTGCCCACTTCGTCCTTTGGGTGTACCGGCGCTTTGGCCTCCTTTTCTGTGAAACCCGACAACGCCGCGATTACGCTAAATGTCGCAACGGTCGATCCGCAGAATGACCACCAAGTGTTGCTTTCCGTGCCCAACCTGGGCGACAACGGTAGCCGTACCCGCGTGCTGCGTCGGGATGCGGGCTCTACGGGTGCATTTGCCGTGGTACCGACCATCCTTACGGGCACGCGATTCGCTGATGCCTCTGCCGACGCGGATGCCAAAGCCTACACCTATCGGGTCGAGCTCACAAATGCCTGCGGCACGGTCATAGCCAGTCAGGAACACACAATCATCCATACCGAAGCCGTAGCCACTGAAGGCAAAGGCGGCCGTAGCGAAGGCGAAGTCAGCATACAATGGTCTGATTACAAAGGCTTTGCAGTGAAGCAATACCAAGTCTTCCGCCACATCGATAACGCCAAGGATGAATTGGTAGCGACCATACCGGCGGGCCAGCCGTTGCAGTATAAGTTGAGCACTGGCAGCCAAGGCTTTAACCAATGCTTCCGCGTAACAGCCGTCAGCGACGACGCTTCGGCCTTGCTGACGTATTCCAACGACGCCTGCGTGACGTTTGAAAACAAAATCGCCCTCTACAACATCATCACGCCCAACGGCGACGGCAAAAACGACGTCTTTTTTATCGACAACGTGCAGCTTTACGCCGGCAACCAATTGGCCATTTTCAACCGTTGGGGCAAGGAAGTGTACAGCACCACCAACTACCGCAACACCTGGGGCGGCGAGGGGCTGGGCGCCGGCATGTATTACTACTTGTTCAAGCTGCCGAGCGGCACTTCGTACAAAGGCTGGTTTGAGATCGTAAAAGATAATTAATTGATTATAAGCGTCTTACAAAGAGGCCATTTGCTTTCGCAAATGGCCTCTTTGTTGTCAAACCAAAGCGTTTCTCATAGAGAAAGAAGATCGGTTGGCATTTGGTCAAACCTCGGATTGGGGGCTGAGCGTGCGGCAAATGGTTCTTACCTTTGCGCTTGTGAACAAAACAGCGAAAAAAATCCCTGCGGACGCACTCCGCGAAGTCGAGATTACCGACATGGTGGCCGAGGGCAAATGCCTCGTGCGCCACAACAACATGGTCATTTTCGTGACCGGCGTCGCGCCCGGCGACGTGGTTGACTTGCGCGTCACCAAAGCCAAAAAGAACTTCCTTGAAGCGGTGCCTACACGCTTTCACAAATACTCTGAGCTGCGCGTCGAGCCGTTTTGCCAGCACTTCGGCACCTGTGGCGGCTGCAAATGGCAGCACATCGGCTACGATACCCAACTCAAATACAAGCAGCAACAGGTCGAGGACACGCTGCAACGCATTGGCAAAGTGGCACTTCCGGAGATTCCGCAGATTCTGCCTTCGGCGGAGCGCACGTATTACCGCAACAAGCTGGAGTTCACGTTTAGCCACAACGGCTGGATCACGAACGAGCAGATCCAATCGGGCGAGGAATTTGACCGCCGCGTGCTGGGGTTCCACACGCCCGCCCGCTTCGACAAGATCATCGACGTGGAGCATTGCTGGTTGCAGCCTGAGCCCAGCAATTCGATCCGGTTGGCCATCCGTGATTATACACGCGATAACGATTTGCCTTTCAACGACTTAGTAAAGCAAACGGGATTTCTGCGCAACCTCATCATTCGTACGGCCAACACTACCGGCGATCTGATGGTGATTGTGCAGTGCTACTACCGCCACGACGCGCTGGAACCGCTGCTCGACTATGTCTATGAGAAGTTTCCGCAGATCACGTCGCTGAATTACGTTATCAATGACAAGGGCAATGAGACCTTTCATGACCTAGAGGTAACGTGCTATAAAGGAGAGCCCTACATCCACGAAGAAATGGAAGGATTGCGCTTTTGTGTTGGGCCGAAGTCGTTTTACCAGACCAATTCCGAAGGCGCTTACAACCTGTACAAGCTCACCCGCGATTTCGCCCAACTAACTGGCAATGAGCTGGTTTATGATTTATACACGGGTGCCGGTACCATCGCCAATTTCGTGGCCCGGCAGGCTAAGCACGTGGTTGGCGTGGAGTATGTGGTGTCGGCGGTGAAGGACGCGTACCTCAACTCCGAAATCAACGGCATCAAAAACACCGAATTCTACGCCGGCGACATGAAGGACGTGCTCTCGGCCGAGTTCATCGCCCAGCACGGCCGCCCCGATGTGGTCATCACCGATCCGCCCCGCGCCGGCATGCACCCCGATGTAGTCGCGCGTCTGCTCGAAATGCGTGCTCCGCGCATCGTGTACGTGAGCTGCAACCCTGCCACGCAAGCCCGTGATTTAGAACTACTTGACGAAGCTTACAAAGTTACGCGCGTACAGCCGGTGGATATGTTTCCGCACACGCACCATGTGGAGAACGTCGTGGCATTGGAGTTGAAGTGATTTGGAGGGCATCATGCAGGAAATATTAACGAAAGACCTAGTTGGCGAAAAGCTAAGTTCTGTGACGTTCGTAATGGATTATCTGCAACTTGATTTCGACGGTAGCGGATTCACCATGTTCGTATGGCCTTCCATTCTATGTGATAATGAGAGCATTGCATTTGGAAATGTAGAATACAGAAATAGACTTTGTTCTTTAATTGCCAAGGTTGTTACGAGAATAGAGTATGTTGAAAACGTAATGCTTCGGATAATTTTTGACGAAGCAAATCTTATTCACTGGCCTATAAATTCAGACAATCCAGCTATCGTAGCAGAGATCGGTATTTACCAGAATGTTGAAGGACAATGGTTTGTCTTTCAATGAAATACTCTAAGCCCGTTTTATCATGGATTACGCTAACGACCCCGAACTGAATGGCAAATACCTAGGCACCATCACCAAGGATTTCGCCACTGTTTCGGATACCCTGATGGAAGCTTCTTCTCAAATTCGGAAGAGCGATATTTCTAAGTATCCGATTTTTGTGTTTGCGCGGCAGCAAGTGCCGCTGGGTGCTTTGCTGGTGAACGCCGACGATTTGAATCTGGAATGGCATGTGTTTGCTTCCTACGCAGAACTCTTTGTACAACAAGGGATTATAAATGCAGAAGGCATACCGGCTTTCCAGCAGACGTATAAGGACCCAAATGAATACTGCTGCTTGTTTGTGTTGGATGAGGAGTTTACCAACTTCGTATTCGTGCCGTATCCAGAGGACTAAGCCCTTTGAGTTTAGAAAGAAAAAGCCCCGCTATTCACATAGCGGGGCTTTTTCTTTCCTTATAAGTAAGTCGGTTAACAATGCCGCTAAAAATGCTGCCAGCCTTGTGCACGCAACGGCACGGGTTGGCCGGCTTTGGTAATGAGGTTAACGCCGTCGCTTTTCTCGGTGATGTGGCCGATAATGGTGATGTCGGGGTGGTTTTTGAGCTTGTCGTGGGCCGAGAGCGGGACGGTGAACAGCAGTTCGTAGTCTTCGCCGCCGTTGAGCATGCACATGATGGGGTCGAGGTTGAACTCCGCGGCGACTTCCAGCGTGGGATTGGCGATGGGCAGGTTTTCGGAGAACACCCGCGCGCCCGTGCCCGATTGCTGGCAGATGTGCAGCACTTCCGAAGCGAGCCCGTCGGAGATGTCGATCATGGCCGTTGGCACTACGCCGAGGTCGCGGAGCTCGTGGATGACGTCCATGCGGGCTTCGGGGCGCAATTGGCGCTGCACGACGTACGTGTACTTCTCCAAATCGGGCTGCATCTCGGGGTCGGCCATGTAGGCTTGCTTTTCGCGCTCCAGCACCTGCAAGCCCAGAAATGCGCCGCCCAAATCGCCGGTCACGCAGATCAAATCGTTGGGGCGGGCCCCTCCTCTCTTAACTGCTTGCCCATGAGGCACTTGGCCCATCGCCGTAACACTGATCGTGAGGCCGCCGCGGCTGGCCGTGGTGTCGCCGCCAACTAAGTCGACGTTGTAGGCTTCGCAGGCTAGCCGCATGCCTTCGTAAAGTTCTTCAATAGCTTCCACCGAATAGCGGGCGCCAACTGCAATGCCCACGACCAATTGAGTCGGAATGGCGTTCATGGCAGCTACATCGGACACGTTCACGGCTATCGCCTTGTAACCCAAGTGCTTAATTGGGCAAAATGTGAGGTCGAAGTGCACGCCTTCAACCAGCAAATCGGTGCTGACGACCAAATCGTGGTTGGCGTCGGGCGTAATAATGGCTGCGTCGTCGCCAATGCCTAACGAAGTGCTGGCTTGCCGAAGCGTAACGGTTTGTTGAATGCGGCGGATCAGGCCGAATTCGCCGACTTTATCGAGGGGCGTGATGGAATCGCTCATAGCTTACATACGTGAAGGCGCAAAGGTAGAAAGAACTCCTGCGTACGCTGACGCGGGGAAAGGAGTGATATTTTCTCGTTTGGAAATTGGCGGCACCATTTCGTGCGGTAGCTTGCCCCTGATCTCGGCGACAAGCTTTTTATAATCAGTTGCTTATGTGCAGCTTGCAGCTACGTATTTATTACGCAACCTAGGTTTGCTAACGAACGTTAGGAACCATAACTTTGTTAGCAACTTGTATGGAAACCACTGCCTCCACTCTTTCGCGCAAAGCCCAGATTGACCAGACGGCCACGGCGCTGTTTCGCACCCGCGGTTTTGCAGCTACCAGCATGCGTGAGTTGGCTACCGCTTTGGGCATTGAGGCAGGCAGCATTTACTCGCACATTCGCTCGAAAGAGGAGATTTTACACCGCATCTGCTTTCGCATGGCGGACCAGTTTTTTGCCGGTTTTGCTAACGCTACGCAGGACGACACCCAACCGGCCGCTGTGCGGTTGCGCCGCGCCATCGAAAGCCACGTGCGCGTGCTTACGCTGGACGTAGCGGCTTCGGCCGTGTTTCTGCACGAGTGGCGCCACCTTTCGGAAGCGGCCCGCAATGAATTTTTGACGTTGCGCGAACGCTACGAAGTCAACTTTCGCCGCCTGATTCAGCAAGGAATCGAGGCGGGCGAACTGCACGCACCCGACGCGGCTTTTGCGGCGCTTACGCTGCTGGCTAGCCTCAATTGGCTTCCCAACTGGTTTAAGCCCGATGGCAAGCTTACCCCCGACGACATTGCGCATCGCCTCGCCGACCAGTTGTTGCTCGGCCTTGCTCATTCCTAACGACACCCACCCAAATCCCCCCCGATGTACGGCTCCGCAAGCACCCACGACATCCCAGCCAACGCCGCCACTGGCTTGGAGAACGAAGACCCAATTAAGCTGGCCGAATTTGAAGCCCGGATTGCCCGCGGCGAGAAGATTGAGCCAAACGATTGGATGCCAGGCCTTTATCGCAAGCAGCTCACGCGCATGATCGAGCAGCACGCCCACTCCGAAATCATCGGTTCGTTGCCGGAAGGCACCTGGATTACGCGCGCGCCTGGCTTCCGCCGCAAAATGGCCCAGATGGCCAAGGTGCAGGACGAAGTAGGCCATGCGCAGTTGTTGTATTCGGCGGCTGAAACGCTGGGCAAAACGCGCGAGCAAATGCTGTCGGATTTGATCAATGGCAAGAGCAAGTATTCAAACGTTTTCAACTATCCGGCTTTCACTTGGGCCGATTCGAACGTGATTTCGTGGTTGATTGACGCGGGTGCCATTGTCAACCAAATGGCCAATGCGAAAGGCAGCTACGGCCCGTATTGCCGGGCCCTGGAGCGGATTTGCGCCGAAGAATCCTTCCACCTGAAGTACGGCCACGACGCCGTCGTGCACCTTGCCACCGGCACTCCCACCCAGCGCCGGATGATTCAGGAAGCGCTCAACCGTTGGTGGCCGCCGATCATGACCTTCTTCGGGCCTTCGGATAAGATGAGCACGCACACCGAAATTCTGATGCGCTGGAAAGTTAAGATGGCTTCCAACGATGAGTGTCGCCAGCAGTTCTTGGACATGTACGTGCCCAAAATATGGGAACTGGGCCTCACGGTACCTGACCCCAAGCTGCGCAAAAACGAAGACGGCGTGTGGGAGTTCACCGAGCCCGATTGGGAAGATTTCAAGCGCGTCATCAACGGCGATGGTCCTTGCAACAAAGAGCGCTTGGCTGTGCGTCGCGCCGCCGAAGAAAACGGCGCTTGGGTGCGCCGCGCCTTGCTTTCGCCGAAGGCGAAGTACGTGCGCCCGCTGGCGTAGGTATTCGTTCACAACCCACCTAAGTGTCATCATTCGCTGCGCTCTGGATGACACTTGATCCGGAAACTTTACACCGAAATGTCCCTCTCCTCCCTCGATCCGCGCATCAACCGCTTGGCTTTGCCCGATGCGCCTCCGCCCCCACCCGACAAGCCCGAACTAGACCAGTTCGAGACGTACGAGGTCTTTCACCAGAAAAAAGAAGGCACCGCATACGCCTACGTAGGGCCGGTGCACGCGCCATCGCTGGACGTGGCGTTTCTGTTTGCAAAGGAGCAGTATAGCCGCCGGTTTGCCTGCACGGGTATGTGGGTAACGCCCACGCGTTGCGTACAAGTATCTGACTACGTGAACGATACAGAATCAGTATACGACACCCTCCCTACCGAAGCCAGTGAAACTCCAACGCCGGTTTCTGAATCGAAGGAAGAAGAACTCGCTTACGCGGCCGGCGAAGAAGACTACGATATTTTCCACCTCAAGAAGCGCGGCAAGGCGCATGTGCACGTGGGCAAAGTGCGGGCTTCGAGTCCGCGAGAAGCATTGACGGTAGCCAAAGCCGTGTTTGGCGAACAGCGCCCCGTGGTGAATGTGTGGGTGGTACGCTCGGCCGATATCCTACGCTCCGACGAAGACGATCGCGACATCTGGAGCACCACGCCCGACAAAAAATACCGCGACGCCATCGCGTACAAAGTGATGGACAAAATCGAACTGTTCAAACAAGAACAAAAGTCAAACGCTCCGCAGGCATGAACACCGACGCGCTAAAAGACCTTCTCTACCGCTTGGCCGACGACCAGCTCATCTTGGGGCACCGCAACTCGGAGTGGAACGGCCTAGGCCCTATTCTGGAGGAAGACATTGCGTTTTCGTCGATGGCCCAGGACAAGTTGGGCCACAGCTTGCAGCTGTACTCGTTGCTGCACCAACTCGGCGAGGCGGAACCAGATATGGTTGCTTTCACGCGGAATGCCCCACAGTTTCATTGCGCACAGCTGGTCGAGTTGCCCATCGGTGAATACGACTTCAGCCTGATCCGTCACTTTCTCTACGACCACGCCGAACTACTTCGCTTTGAGGCACTTGCACAGAGCAGCTACGAGCCGCTGGCGCAGGTAGCCCGCAAGCTAAAAGGCGAGTTGAAGTACCACACCTTGCACGCCAACACGTGGGTAAAACAGTTGGGCTCGGCTACGGAAGAAGCCATTGAGCGCCTTCAGAACTCGCTGAATTTCACCTTGCCTTACGCGTTGGGTTTGTTTGAAAAAACTGCTCAGGAAGAAGCCATCATCGCCGACGGCATCTTTGTAGGCGAAGACGCAATTAAGACGCGCTGGGAGGAAAACATCACGAAAGTGCTCAACCAAACAGCGTTGGAAATGCCTGATTTGGCCTCTCTTACGCCGGTATATGGCGGACGTACGGGCCAGCACACTGAGTACTTACAGCCTCTGCTCGACGAAATGGCCGAGGTATTCCGCCTCGACCCTACGGCCGAATGGTAAGTATCTGATTATCAATTACTTCTAAAACCATTACCCGTGTACTCCAAAGCCGACATATTTTCCTGGCTCGAAGCGGTGAAAGACCCGGAAATCCCGACGGTTTCGCTCGTGGATTTGGGGGTGATTCGGGCCGTGGAGGTAGAGGATTCGGGGCGAGTAGTGGTCCGCATGACGCCCACTTTTGCTGGTTGTCCGGCCATGGATTACATGCGCCGCGACGTGGAGCAAACCCTTCGCGCACACGGCGTGCCGGAGGTGCAGGTAGAAATAAGCCTGGCGGAAGCGTGGTCGTCGGATATGGTAACGGAAAAAGGCCGCGCCGGCTTGCGCCAGCACGGCCTGACACCGCCGCCGATGCTGGAAGGCCAAGTGCTCGACCTCGACTTTTTGGAGTATGCCGAGTGCCCCCGCTGCCACGGCCACAACACCGAATTGCGGACGCCGTTTGGAGCCACGCTGTGCCGTGCTGTGCACTACTGCCACGACTGCCGCCAAATCTTCGAACAATTTAAACCGCTGTGAATATTTTGCCCCTTTTCGACGTTATTGGCAGCATGAGAAAAATTTTGCCGCTGGCCTTGCTCCTGCTCTTGGCCGGCCTCGACGCTTGTAACCGCACTCCTAAGGCCGTAGATCCCGCTTCGCCACAGGCCGCCAAGGTTCAGCTGGACGTGCTCCGCGACACCGTGGATGCGCGCTGGGCCGAGATGATCGCCAGCGACGACGCCAAAGTAACGGCTACCAAACAAGTGCTGCGCGAGTTAGAATCGCAGCCCGGCACCGACCGCGCTCAGCTTCAGCAGCTTGCCCACGCCAACGACCGCCTGAAGCGCATTCGCTACGACCAGCAATCGATGGCGGCTTCGGATAAAATCGACGCTTACGACTCGGCGCAAGATTCGCTGTTGCATGTGCTGTATACGGTGGCCTTGCCCAACAACGGCCAGCCCACGGAAGGCGTAAAAACCTTAACGCAAGAAATACAAGATACTGATAATCAAGTGGTTGGTTTCAGAGTCCGCTATGACCAAGCAGCCAAACAATTCAACAATTACTTGCAGCTCCACCAAGAAGAGATTAGCTCGTTGGGCGGCAAATACAGCAAGCTACAGCCGCTGCCTCTTTTCGAATTAAAGCAATAACTGCATTTGATGCCGCGCTTGTGGTAAGCCCCTTGGTTGCTTGTAAAGGCAGCCAAGGGGCTTCGTCTTTTAAATGAGCTCTAGCAATTGGGATCGAGCCAAAAAGTTTGGGCGCTTTGCAACTTCCTTTTTATGGTCAGTATCTCTAGTGCAGATACTCAACTACTAAGCCTGTCACAGATGCAACTCTCTAGCTTCACGTTCCACTATAAAGTTGTTTGCACGCTAGCCTTGGGTGCCGGTTTCGTCCTGTTAAGTGCGTGTCAGGATGACAAGAGCGCAGATCCTGCTTGCTCCACTCCCGCCACCATCCGCGACTTAACTGGCCTCGATGGGTGTCGGTTTGTACTCGAACTTAGCTCTGGCAAACGCCTCGAGCCCGCTGGCGAGGCTTGGACAGCTTACACGCCCCACGACGGCGAGAAAGTATACATCGCCTACACCGACGACCCACGGGCAAGTATCTGCATGGTTGGGCAAACGGTGAAGATTGTTTGCATCCGTGCTAGGTAAGGCTAGCTCTGCTGTTGCGAAGTTGTTTCTACTTGATAATCAGGCATTAATAGCAAACTATTTTTTGCCACGCAACCCGAAGGCCGTGTTTCAGATCATCATGCCGTATACTTTGCTGCCCGGCTTTATTGGTATGGTTTATTGCTTGTAGAAAGTCTTTATGCAGGGGTTATCAGTAGAAAAGGCGGCCGGATTGCTCCGGCCGCCTTTTACGTTCTTGATCGGTGGGTGCAGCTTACAGCTTGGCCATTTCTTCGCGCACGAAGTCGGCTAGGGTGCGCAGGTACTCGGTGCTGAAGTCGAAGCGAATGCCTGCGGCGGCATAGATTTCGCCAATTGGGGCGGTATAACCCAAGGCCAAGGCCCGCTTGTACGCCTCTAATCCTTCCTGCGGATTCTGGCGGAAATTGCGCCACACGGCAATGGCCCCGAGTTGCGCCATCGCATACTCGATGTAGTAGAAGGGCACTTCGTAGAGATGAAGCTGCTTCTGCCACAAATAAGGCTTAAAGCGCTCCAAGCCTTTCCAGCTTACCGTGCGCTGGTTGAATTCGTCAAAAACCTGCGTCCAACGGGCGTGGCGCTCTTCCACGGTATGCTGCGGATTTTCGTACACCCAATGCTGAAACTTATCGATGGTGGCTACCCACGGGAACGTCTCCAGCACACTTTCGAGGTGTGTTTTCTTGGCGCGACGCAACTCGTCTTCATTCGGGAAAAACAGCCCCCAGTGGTCCATAGAAATTAGCTCCATGCTCATGGAGGCTAACTCTGCTACTTCTGACGGCGGGTGCTTATCGGCGGAAAGCGGCAGGGCACGGGTCAGGAAGCTGTGTACGGCGTGGCCGCCTTCGTGCAGCATGGTCACCACGTCGCGCAACGACGAAGTCGCGTTCATGAAAATGAACGGCACGCCGGTTTCATCCAACGGATAATTATAGCCGCCAGGTGCTTTGCCTTTGCGTGATTCCAGATCGAGGTGACCCATCTGGCGCATCGTCAGGAGACAATCGCCCAGAAAGCCATCGAGGCGTTGAAACACAGTAATGGTTTTTTCCAGCAGCTCTTCTCCGGTGTCGAAGGGGCGCAGGGGCGCTTTGCCGCTCACATCCACATCGAGGTCCCAAGGGCGCAGCTCTGGCAGGGCCAAATCCTGGCGCCGTTCCAGATCCAAGTCATCGATGAGCGGCACTACCGTTTCGCGAATGGCACGGTGGAAAGCAAAGCAATCTTCCGGCGTGTAATCGAAGCGGCCCAGCGCGGCAAACATGTAGTCGCGGAAGTTGGGAAAATCCGCGTTCAAAGCCATTTGGTGCCGCAGAGACACCAGTTCAGTGAACAGCTGATCGAGCGGCTGCGAGTCCTGCAAGCGGCGCTCCTGAATCGCCCGATACGCTTCTTCCCGGATGGCGCGGTCGGGGTTTTTCAGGCGGTCGGCGGCGCGGGGCAGCGTAATCTCTTCACCGTCAAGGGTTACCGTCATGGCACCCACAGTAGCGGCGTATTGCTGCTGCTTGGTGCTGATGTCGGTTTTGAGGGGAATGTTTTCCGCACGATAAATTTCGAGGGCTTGCCGTACCGAACGCAGGAATACGCCGTAGCGCTCCTGATCGAGACCCGGCAAGAACTCCGAGTGCATCATCTTCTCGTTGAGCGCATGGTCGTAAGGTGCAACGTTGGGCTCAATCTCGTTGACAAAGAACTGAAACGCTTCGGCCCGCTCCTGGTCCTGCGTGTCGCAGGTCATGCGGATGTAGCGCCACGCAAGATCCTCACTCAGAATGCTTTCCAGCTCGCTACGGTCGAGCATCCATTTTTCCAACTCGTCGGAAGAAGCAAGGGTGCGGTCGCGTAGCTCGACAAAATACGGTTCGAGAGAGGCCCAATCGCTGACAGTGAACGCTTCGGGCAGAAAATGACGCGGCGGACGCTGCGTATCCGTAGCCGAAGCCACTTGGGTATCGAGGGCGGAATTCATCATAAATACAAGATACGCCAGTAAAACAGAGAAAGGAAAGAGTTGCTACAGCTCAGCTTACGAATATGTCGAATTGAGGAAAATAAGCCAACTGCAACCCTAAAACTCCGGCGTGACGCAAGCTCCCTTCTACGCAAAAAACGGCTGGGCGTTGGGAAAATCGGCCACCGATTTGCGCCTCAGCGTTACCCAATCTCCAGCACAACGTCGCTGGTGAGTGGGTGGCCTACGCACAACAGCACGTAGCCTTGCTTCATTTCCGAGTCGGACAGGCCCTCGCGCTCGTCGAGGTGCACCTTGCCCGAAAGGCACTTGCCGCGGCACGCCGTGCACAAACCCGCCTGGCAGCTATACGGCAGGTCGATGTCCTGATCGAGCGCGGCTTCGAGTATCGTTTGGGAAGGCTCAACGCTGACTTCGTACTCCGATCCTTCGTAATTGATTGTGACAGTGCGCGTTACGATTTCATCAGTATCGCTGTCCGATACGTCGCCGTGGCCATTGGGCTGCGCGGCGGCAGCTTCCTGGGTTTCGGCAGCCGCCACAAAGCTTTCGCGGCGAATCTGCGCAGCGGGGACGCCCAGCAAGTCGAGGGCGGCGCGGGCTTCGGTCATCATGCCCTCGGGGCCGCAAAGGAAATACTCGGCTTGTGCTGCCGGAAATTGGTGCAGTTGCTCCAGAATGCGCAGCAGCATGGTGCGGTTGAGGCGGCCGGTATGCTGGCTGGCGGCAGGGTTAGCGGGCTGACTAAAAACGTGTTCAATTTGTAAGCGGCGGCCGTATTGCGTTTCCAATTGGTGGAGCTGCTTGGAAAAAATCACGGCCGCTTCGTTGCGGCTGCCATACACGAGCAGCACGTGGCTGTTGGGCTCTTCGCGCAACACGGCTTTCAGAATGCTCATGAGCGGCGTGATGCCACTGCCTGCCCCAATCAGCACAATGGAGCGCGCGGCTTTTGGATTGGTTTTGATCGTAAAGTTGCCCAGCGGAGCCATGGCTTCAATCTGCTGGCCAACCTGCACTGTATCAAGCAGATAATTACTCACCAACCCACCCGGCACGCGCTTTACCGTAACCGAGAGGCGCGGTGCTTCGTGGGCCGTGCTGCTGAGCGAATACGAGCGGCGCTCTTTCTTGCCGGCTGGGCCGCAAGGCAAAATCAGGGTAAGAAACTGGCCCGGCTCACTGGCTACGGGCTGACGGCCAGGCGTTTCAAGATGGATGGTAACGGTATCGGGCGTTTCGTGGGTAAGCTCGACGACGTTGAGCGTAAGATACGGGCTGCTCATGCGGGTTGATGAACTGGTGGGAGTGGAGTAAGCTAACCAAAAAAGGGCGCTGCGGGTTGGCAAGCGGTGCTACAAATGTAACGCATAGCTTTGTAGGCTACAGGGCATGTTAGGGCCTCAACATTTCTATTTACGTTTCGTTTCTCGGTAGCTGCCACCCAAGTTTGCGTTCTTCCCCGTTTTTCTATGTCGCTTTCTGCTCTTCTGCGTCGTCATTCCGCTGAGTTCGGGCCGGTTTTGCCCGTCGATCTCAACTCGCCCCAAGTGGCTCGCCTCGATTTTACGGCTGCCAATCCCCTGCTCGATCATGCCGACCTGCGCGATACGGCCGCTTTTGAAGAGCTGGTGCAACAGCTACTCGACGCGCAGGAAGCACAGATTGGCGTGGGTGGCTACCTCGAAAACCGCGTGATCTACCGGCGCAGTCCGGGCGTATTTGGCGACCCAAGCTCCCCGTCTCGTTCGCTGCATTTGGGCGTCGATGTGTGGCTACGGGCCGGTACGCCGGTGTTGGCGCCGCTCGATGCCGTCGTGCACAGCGTGGCCGACAACAATAATTTCGGCGATTACGGCCCAACGGTAATTCTCGAACACAGCTTGGAGGGCACGACGTTTTACACGCTCTACGGACATTTGGGGCGCCGCGAAGTAGCCCTGTTGCGCCCCGACATGATAGTGGAGAAAGGAACCACGTTTGCTGAAGTCGGGCCGCACCCCGAAAACGGCGATTGGCCGCCCCACCTGCATTTTCAGATCATCGCCGACATGCAAGGCCGGCAAGGTGATTTTCCAGGCGTGGCGTTGCCGGAAGAAAAGAAAACATGGGCCGCGCTATGCCCCGACCCCAACTTGATTCTGCAATGTCAGCATTTGATTTGAGCCACGAATGGTTTAACCTGCTTACCTGCCTTTTCAGCAAAAAGCCCATTCTGTTCACCCAGAATGGGCTTTTTGTAAGCACTTGATTATCAAACGATTACAAAACTAATGTTCGTCCACAAAATCCGTGGTTCAAACATCAATCGAACTTAATCGCGGCTACCGGGCGAATGCGTGAGATTAGGTAGGTCGGAATCAGGACGGCCAGCAGGGACGCCAGAAACGTGGCGGCGTTCAGCAGCAGAATCATTTTCACGTCCCAGTAAATCGGAACCCGGTTCATGTAGTAGTTTTCGGGGTCGAGCGGGATGAGGTGAAAATAATATTGGAGCGCGCAGAAGCCCAGGCCTACCAAATTGCCGTAGAGCATGCCGCGCACCGTCAGCGACATGCCGCGGAAAAAGAACATGCTGCGAATCTGGTTGTCAGTAGCCCCGATGGCCTTGAGCACCCCGATCATGTTGGTGCGCTCCAGAATCATGATAAAGATCGTAGCCACCATGTTAAACGTAGCCACGAAGATAATGAGTATCAGGAAGATAACTACGTTACGGTTCAATAGCTTCAGCCAGTCGAAGAGCTGGGCGTATTGTTCGGTGATCTTGTCCAGCTTCAGATCATAAGGCAGGCTTTCGTACATGCGATCGAAGGTGGGATCGAGCTGCGTGAAGTCGCGCAGCATCACTTCCACGCCACCTACCAGCGAATCGGGCCACGAATTCAACTCGCGCACCTGCCGAATATCGCCGATCACGTAAGCCTCATCGAACTCGTCGAGGCCGGTCTGGTAGATGCCGCTCACGGTGAATTTGCGCACCCGCGGCGGATTCTGGATAAAATAAAACAACGCCTCGTCGCCGACTTTCAGCCGGAGCTTGTCGGCAATTTTGCGGCTGAGCAACACGTCGTTGCTGGCGGCCGTGTCGGAGAACGTGATGAATTTGCCCGCCACCAGGTTTTGCCGCATCGACGAAAGACCGTTTTTCTCGTCAATTCCCTTTAAGGCCACGCCCATCACCTCATCTTTGGTCTTGATGATGGCAGTTTTGCGAGCGAAAGGCTGCACATTCTTTACCTCCGGAATGCGGTGCAGCGTCTGGAGCAAGCGCACACTCTCGATGGGCTCGACTTCCAGCGAGTTGTTGGTGTCGTACTTGCTGATTTGGAGGTGCGCGCCAAACGAGAAGATCTTACTTTGGATCTCGTTGCGGAAGCCTTCCAGAATCGCAAACGAGACGACCATTACCGCCAGCCCGAGGGCAATGCTGATAATGGCTATTTTTGTCACCGAGGAGGTAAAAGAACCTGAATCGGCACCCTCGATCTTGTGGGATATATACCGCGAGACATTCACTGCCGTAAAGCTACGCGTCTACGGCCAGTTTTCTAGTTTCGTTCCTAATGACTTCAACCCTGCTTACCAGCCTGCTAGGTTTCACCGTTTTGTTCGCCGATTGCAGCCGTCCTAGCACCGGCTCTGCCCAGTCGGCTGCTGCCACGCCGGTACCGCCGGTGGTGGTCACGTCCGCGCCTCAGGTTGTGCTCGACGCTGCTACACAAGCGCCGGCCAGCCTGCAAGTGGGCGCGGCGCAGTTTGGCCGCTACGTGCCGCAGCTGCGCGGCAAACGCGTAGGCCTCGTCGTCAACCAGACCGCTCGCGTTGGGCAGGCCTACCTCGTCGATACCTTGCTTACGCAGGGCGTGCAGGTGAAAATGATTTTTGCGCCCGAACACGGCTTCCGGGGAGAAGCTGCCGATGGCGCTACCATCAAAGACGGCCGCGACAGCCGCAGCGGATTGCCCGTTCGCTCGCTTTACGGCTCTACCAAAAAGCCAACGCCGGAAATGCTCCAGGACGTTGATGTGTTAGTATTTGATATTCAAGATGTTGGCGCACGCTTCTATACCTTCATCAGTACGCTGCACTACATCATGGAAGCCGCTGCGGAACAAGGCAAGGAAGTACTGGTGCTGGATCGCCCCAACCCCAACGGTTGGTACGTCGACGGGCCGGTGCTAGAGCCGGCGCACAAGTCGTTTGTGGGCATGCACCCCATCCCGATTGTGCACGGCCTCACGGTAGGCGAGCTCGCGCAAATGATCAACGGCGAAAAGTGGCTGGCCGGTGGCCGAACTTGCCGCCTTACGGTGGTGCCGGTGGCCGGTTACACGCACGCGATGCACTATCAGCTCCCGGTGCGCCCTTCGCCCAACTTACCGAATGCGCATTCGGTTGTGCTTTATCCTACCGTATGCATGTTCGAAGGCACCGACGTGAGCGTGGGCAGAGGCACCGATATGCCTTTTGAAGTGATTGGTGGCCCAGCCCAGCCGACGAGCCGCCCTTTCAGCTTCACGCCCCGGCCCAACACAGGTTCGCCCACGCCACCCCAAAACGGGCAGCTTTGCTACGGCCTCGACCTGCGGAAAGTGGAAGTCAAAGAACCAACTGGCTTCACGCTTAAGTATCTGATCGACTTTTACAAGCAGAGCACCAACAAGGAGAAGTTCTTCGGGAAATACTTCGAGCAACTCAGTGGCACTTCCACGATGCGGCAGCAAATCATCGCCGGGAAGTCCGAACAGGAAATCCGCGCGTCGTGGGAGCCGGCGCTGTCGCAATACAAACAGATGAGGAAGAAGTACTTACTGTACCAGGATTTTTAGGACTAGCACTAATCCTGACCCTCATCTTTTCGGTTTCCTTAATAATTATGAATTCTACTTCTCCTCTCCGCCTCATTTTCATGGGTACGCCCGAATTTGCGGTGCCGACGCTCGAAACGCTGCTGACTTGGCCCGGCTGCGAAGTGGTGGCCGTTGTGACGGCGCCGGATAAGCCCGCGGGCCGCGGTCGGCAACTCGCCGAATCGGCCGTGAAGCAGGCAGCGACGCGGCATAACTTACCCGTGCTACAACCCACCAACTTGAAATCACCGGAGTTTCAGGCGGAGCTGCGGAGCTACGAAGCGGATTTGCAAGTAGTAGTAGCTTTCCGGATGTTGCCGGAGGCGGTTTGGAACATGCCGCGCCTGGGCTCCATCAACATCCATGCTTCGCTGCTGCCCCAGTACCGGGGAGCGGCGCCCATCAACTGGGCGCTGATCCACGGCGAAACGCAAACCGGCGTCACTTCCTTCTTTCTGCAACACGAGATCGACACCGGCGACCTGATTTTGCAGGATATGGTACCCATTTCCGAAGACGACGACTTCGGCACGCTGTACGAAAAGCTCAAGGCTTCTGGCGCGGCGTTAGCCTTGCGCACGGTGCAGGCGATAGCAGCCGGCAATGTGCCCACTACGCCCCAAACGGCCACCGAATCGCTGCGTTCGGCTCCCAAAATACAGAAGGAAACCGGCCGGCTTGATTTCACGCAATCCGCACCTGCCTTAGCGAATTTAGTGCGCGGCCTCTCCCCCATCCCGACGGCCTTTACGCAACTCCCGGATGGGCGCACGCTGAAAGTTTTTCGGGCGCAAGCTATGGCCGACGACGCCGACAGCGGACCCGGTGCAATAGCACCGCCCGGCACCTGGCTCACGGATGGGCGCACGTACCTCCGGGTACAAACCGGAGCGGGCCTGCTCGATCTGTTGGATGTGCAGCTGGAAGGCAAGAAGCGTCTGCCTGTTTCCGACTTCCTGCGCGGCTTCAATGCCAGTACCCTAACTCCGCCCACCACATGATCGCTTTAGTAGTAGCCGTTGCCGAAAATGGAGTAATTGGGCGCGACAACCAGCTCATTTGGCACCTTCCCGCCGACTTGAAGCATTTCAAGCAACTCACTCTGAATCACCCGATTGTGATGGGCCGCCGCACGTTCGAAGCCATCGGCCGGCCGTTGCCGGGACGCACCAACATTGTGGTTACCCGGCAGCCCGATTGGCACGCAGAAGGCTGCCAAGTCGCCTTTTCGGTACCCGAGGCGCTGGAACAAGCGCAGGCTCTAGACGAAGATGTATTCGTGATTGGAGGTGGTGAAATTTACCGCCAAGCCTTGGCCGCCGCCGACACCGTGTTCCTTACCGAAGTCCACAACAGCTTCGATGGCGACGTAATTTTTCCCGAGCTCAACCACACCGAATGGCGCGAGATAACCCGCGAACGGCACGAGCCTGATGCCAAACACGCCTATGCCTTCAGCTTCGTAACGATGCAACGGCGCTAGATTTATAAGTAATTGATTATAATCTACTTATAAATTTAGCGCCGCGTGTCATCCAGAGCGCAGCGAAGGATCTCGCCCGCTTCGTTCGGTGTATTACTTGTGTAGAGATCCTTCGCTGCGCTCTGGATGACACGCAGTGGTGAGAGAAAATAAAGAGGCCGCCCAAATTGGGCGGCCTCTTTATATCTATCTTTTAATCAAACGCTTACCTCAACAGTACCAGTTTGCCCCAGTCTTTCTTAAACGACTTATCACCAGCGGTGATGCGGTGCTCAAAGGGCTTGTTGGCGGTGTCGAGCATGACGCGGTAGAGGTAGGTACCATTGGCCAAGCGGTCGCCGAACTCGTCGGTGCCGTCCCAGGCAAAATCGGTGATGTTGTTGCCGATGCGCAACGGCCCCAGCTCATCCATCATGATCTCCCGTACGACTTTGCCCGTGAGCGTCATGATCTGGATTTTCATGTTGCGCGGCAACTCCGAGCCCGTCAGCGTAAAGACAAACTTGGCCTTGCTCGTAATCGGGTTCGGATACGGGTAAAGATTGGTGATGGTAGAAGCGCTAATCACTTGGAAGGCAACCTCGTACGCTTCCGTACCGGCGGCTACGCCGTTGGCGCCGCGGCCTTGCGCCCGCAGGGTGTAGGTGCCGTCGGCGAGCGGCGAAGCTTTTCCAGGCTGAAAGTCGATGCGGGCCGTGCCTTTGAGCGAATCGTAAGCAAAGACCACGTTGGAAGCTCGCACGTCAATCTTAATGGTAGGCTGCCCCGATTTGGTTAAGAACAGATCGAAGTTTGCCGGGTCCTTGATTGCCCGCCGCCGGTCGCTGCTTTGCAACTGCACCGTAATCACCGGCACTGGCGACACGATGTCACCATTGAGAATGTGCTGACCGTCAAAGGCTACGTCCAAAACAGGCGGCACGGTGTTGCCGGGCACATTGAAGGCCGGCAGCATAATTTCATTATTGAAGAAGTACTGCTCAGGCACCGGTACCGTGTTGACGATTGCCCGGCCTGACACCCGGCCCGAGAGGCCAAACACGTTAACTTTCATCTTGAAAGTAGCTGTGCCATCGGCTTTTAGCACGTCGGGGGTCGCCGCCACCGTTTGGGTAGCTGACTTGCCATTTTCGTCCAGCAACGAAACCTGCGTTTGCAGCGGCTTGCCGAAATCGAGGGGAGAAACGTTGTCGAAAACGACCGGAAACTCCACGTAGCCGGTGCTGGCCGCTTGCTGGGCCAACGTGGCCGCTTCGTAGGTAGACGCGGCTACTTTGTCCGGGCGGGCCACACCTTCGGGCACGCCTTGGTAGGTCACAAGCCACTGTTTGAGTTGTGGAGCTGTGCCGCTTGAGGCATCGCGTATCTCCAGTTCCAGTTGCAAATACGGGTAGGCCGCCGCCGAAATGCTAGCTAATGAATACACCCGATCCTTTATATCGGGGTTTAGCACGGTCTTTTTATTATTGGCATCCACCCCAATCAGGCGTAGCGTGTAGCTGCCGGATGGCGCGGTGCGCACCGTTTGGTAGAGCGAATTCCATTGCTGAGCCCGCCCGATCAGCGTGGATGTGATCGTGCCCTGTGTTGTGTTGGCGAAACTCCACTTGCCGGAGGGCGCGGCATTGCTCAGGCCCGCTTGCTTATCGCGCGCGAATTGTCCGTAATGGCTCTGCGACCAACCGCCCATGCTGCCGTTGATGACGCGGAACGAACTCACGGCCCATTCCGGGTCTTCGCCAACCTGTGGGGTTTGCAGGCGCAAACGCCAGTACCACACCACGCTGTCGCGGTTGACGGCGGGCAGCGTAACCTGCCATTGCGGTACGTAGGCATCCTGAACGACCCGGTTTTGCAATACGTTGCTGTTGAAGGTGGGCACCGTATCCAACTGCATTTCAAAGCCCCGGGCGGTCTTGCCCGGCAGGTTGGATTGTCCTACCAAACGCACCGTCGTGCTGGGCACAATGGCAAACTCGGTCGGCATGAGAGTAGTTACCCCCCCCTGCAACAGGTTGATGTTTAGCTCGGCCTGGTTGTTAGTTTCGCTGAGTTCATCGACCAGGTTTTTGTCGTCGAGGGTCACAACAAATCGGTTGGCGCCAAAGCTGCTGCCCGACGTGGGCGGTGTGTTAGGAATGGCCAGAACATAGGTCGAATCCTGCCGGCCTTGCCGCATCGTGAAGTGGTAATCGACGCTGGCCGGGCTCGCCCCTGCCGGATAGAAGCGCGTTACCTTAATATCCACGTTTTCGGCGCCGCACAAATTGCCCGTGTTGCTTTCGCGCAGGTTCAGGTTGAAGCTCGCAGAAGTGGCTTGAGCCACGCCCCCGTTGCCATCCTGAAGTTGAAGATTATCGTTGGAAGTGACAAAATCGGGCTTAGCGGGCGAGTAGAGGCGCAACGCGGGGTCGCCTTGCCACACGGTGCTTATCAGCAGGGCCGTTCCGAAAGGATAGCTGGCCAGCCGCGGCTGCAACCGCCGTGCTACTTCGTTGTATACTTCCGTCATCGGCTTACCGTACCAGTTCGGGTCGTTGAAGAGTTCCTGGTACATGGTGCTGCAATACTCGTTCAGATCCGAATCGAGCCCCTCTACGGCGCTGGCCATGAAGCCCACCGCGCCTTTATCGCCGACCAGCGTCCAGTTTTCGCCTACCGTAATGTGCTCGGTATAGCTGTAGCCGCCGGCACAGCCATTGATGATAAAGACCGGATACTTGCCTTTGTTGTTGTAGTTGGTGCTCGGATTGTAGGGTGAACCCAGGTTGAGGTCGTAGAATTCGGGCGAACCGTGGCCGAAATACGTAATCAGGCTTAGCCCGGCGTTCAGTTCCGGCGCAATGTTGATATCAACCAGGTTTGCCCCGGCTTCGGGTGGGTGCACGTAGGTTTTTACCACTTTGCCCCCAAAGCACGGCTTCTCGACAGAGTTCTTATATCTGTTCATATAACCCTGAAACTGAGCAGTTTCTACAGCATCGTGCCCACCTACCAGATGCAGCACGTTTTTGCGCCAGGGCTCCGCGCCCAGCGCCTCGTGCTCCTTCAGCTTGTTTAGGTAATTCAGAACCTGTTGCGGCGTATTGGCCTGAATGCGTCCCGTAGGAATGCGGGCGATGTATTCGTCTTTCTCCCAATCGGCCGAGAAAAAATTATCCGACGGCCCACGCGTGCTCGTGGGCACCAAGTCCTTCACCGAATACTGCTCCGGAAACTGCCGGTACAGCGCTCCATTGCCGGCTCTCTCCCCGGTATGCACGCCTTTACCCAGCAGCAGCAGGTATTTGGGGCGAGCATTGGTCAACATCCATTGCGCGAAGTGCCGGATGGCCAAGGCTGAGTACTCGCCGTAGTGAAACTGGTCGAAAAGCTGCTGGCTGGTCACGACCAGGGTGTCGTATTTGCCGCCCGCGGCCGAGCCGCGGTACTCGGCATACGCCCGCACCGGGTTGGTGACGCTGCCTACTGGCTTCATCAATACCCCGTTACTGATAATCAAGAAGTTATAGGCACTTGGCGTAATGGTCCGGAATGTAATCCGCTTGGCCGGACCCGGAATGTATGGGCGGGCTTCGTCGGCAAGCAGCAGCGTATGCGTGCGATCGGTGGCACTGGGAAACACGAAGCCGCGCTGGGTGCCAGCCGTGGCCACGCCCTCAACCCGCTGCACGTTGTAAGGGTCCGTTACGTCGAAGCCGGCAACAGAATTTGGGATGCTGTCGAGGACGTAATAAGCGGGTCTGCTCAACGTCGAATCGTTGGCAAACGAAACGCTCCGCTGCCGCGCAAACCACCGGTTGGCCTGCGAATACAGTACCCGGATGTTGGCGATGCGCGAACGGTCCCGGGGCGCGGATGGGTCGCTGGGGCCCGCCGCTTGGAACTGTAGTTTCACCTTGCCGTCGGTGCCGATATCAGAGCGTTGCAGCGAAAATGTTCGCTTGCTGCTCGAGTAATCCTTATACGTCATGGTGCCCAGCAGCCGCGCCTGTCCGCTCGGCGGCACCACCGATACGTTGCTGATGTGCTCTGTTGCCATCCGGCTATGCCCTACCAGCGTCACCTCCACCCGAATGCTGGAACCGGCCACGATGTTGCGGATCGAATCGATTTCCTGCACCGTGGTAACCCCCAAATCGGAAGCACCAAAACCGTACGAAGGCGACAAAAAGCCTTCCCCGGCTTCGGCCCACGGGAAATACACCTGAGTAGCTACATCGACGTTTGAGAAGGCATTTGCAAAAATGCGTAGCCGATTTTGCACTCGATAAGGATGCGCCGTGCCAGGGGCCGATGCGCTGGGCTGAGCCATGCGCTTGCCTGCCCGTCCCGCCGACCACGTCAAGAAATATGCGGCCGTGTCGGTGTAGAGGCTGTAGAGGTTCTGCGGCTGATCCGTGGGCTTTTTGTACATGCCCCGGTCCAGCTGACCGTCGTTGCGCTGGCCGTAAAACTCGATGAAGGTGTTGGCGTCGAACGTAGCGGGATTGCCGCCCACGTAGATAGCTACCTCTTTGCCCCGACGCCAGAGTTGAAACTGGCTGGGCTGAACGCCCGCCACACCTGAGTTAGCAAGATATTGATAATCAAGACGATGTAAACCATCGTAAGTAACCTTGATTTTATAGTATTGCTGACCGGGCACAATCCATTCGTTGCCGAAGGGCCCGGACTGCGCTTTCGCTTGGAAGCCGCCTACTAGCAGCAACAGGCAAATGCTCCAGCGAAAGAAGATTGTCAGCTGGTAGTTTTGTTTCATGTGTATAGAGCAATGCCAAACCCAAGCAGATTATAACTGCTTATCAATCAATATTTTACAACAAGACTTATCTAAATCCGTACCCCAGCGACACGATGATGGAGTTGGCCTGCCCGGTTTTCTGGCCTGCGATTGAGCCTACTGCCAGCCGCGAGAAGGCCATGTCCAGGCGCAAGCCGTTGGTGGCCACGCCTACGCCGAAGCTAGGTTGGGCATACCACTCTTTTTGGCCAGTGAAGCTCTTGAGCTTCTGAAAGTTGCTGATGCCGCCGCGCAAAAACACCACGTTGTTGTAGCCCACTTCCAAGCCCGCGCGCGGGTCGATGCTGATAAGGCTGGTTGAGATGGGCGTTTCGCGCTTGCCGTCGGTGGTCATTTCCAAGTCGGCGGCTACGAGCGCGGTAAACTGCCCCGGCAGCTTCACCGACCGGCTCGCGCCCAATACGAAGCGCGGTAGCGTGATTTCGGTGCTGTTGGTCGGAATGGAATCGCCGGTGAGGGTGGTGTTCTGGAATTTTTCTGAGTTGATCGTCCAGGCCGTGAACGTCGTCGTGACGTCGCGAGCGGTCAGTCCAAACTGCCACCCGGCGTGGTTATAGCGAAGGCCGGCATCAATGCCGAATCCCCAAGCGTTGGCGAAGCTGCCGATGTTGCGGTAGATGATTTTGCCGCTGCCGCCGATGGTCAGCCCTTCCACGTTCCCGATTTTGCGGGCGTACGACACCAGCAGCGCATAATCGGCAATGGAGAAATACTGAATCTTGTTATAGTCGATGTAGCCGTACTCGTTGATCAGGTTGCGGGTGTCGGCAATGTCGTCGACGCCGAGGCGCACCAAGCTCACGCCAATGGCACTTTTGTCGTCGAGGGGCGTGGAAAAGGCTGCGTAGTCGTTCTTCACAATGCCCGAAAACAGTTCCGAGTGCATGAGCACCGCGTCGTACTTGGTTTTCTGGCCCAGCAGGCCGGCGGGGTTCCAGTAGCCGGCGGTGGCGTCATCCGCCAAACTTACCTGCACCTTTCCCATGCCGAGGGCGCGACCACCCACGCCGATGTTGAGGAATTCGTTGCTGTACTTGGGCGTGTTGTCTTTGCTCTGCGCTGTGGCCACGGTGGTCAGGCCGGCGCTCAGACCCAGCCCAATACAGAAAGTGACAATTCGGGAGACGTGCGTCATAGCGTAACCAACTGAATAAAAGGATAATCGCGGGAGCGGGAACGCAAGATACTCATTTCCGAAGCGAGCTTTTTGCGCGTCAGCGGCCTTTGTTTAACACAAAATGCCCTGCTACTGCATATTCCCTTCCTAAGTCCAATTCAACAAAAAGACCGTCCTAAACGAAACCAAAAATATTTTTCGCTAGTACCTTGCGTTACATAGTACCTTCTATTATCTTTGTCTCATTCTTCACCGATATCTGCCTTAGCCCATGAAAGTAGAGAACACCCAAGTGCAGATGCGGAAGGGCATCCTTGAGTTCTGCATCCTGGAAATCATTGCCCGCGGCGAGGTCTACGCGTCGGATATGCTGGAAGAGCTTACCTCTGCCCGCATGATCGTGGTAGAAGGCACGCTGTATCCGCTCCTCACGCGCCTCAAAAACGCCGGCTTGCTGGATTACACCTGGAAGGAGTCGACGTCCGGGCCACCCCGCAAGTACTACACCCTCACTCAGGCCGGGCAGGAGTTTCTGCACCAATTGCGCCTCACCTGGGAAGAAGTGCAGGACTCGATCCGCATCATCCGCCAGAAACCTCACTCCAATGGTAGCGGAACTGTGGAGTTGCTGTAAGCAGACCGCCAGTTCTCACCGAGTTTTTCCCGAATAGTTGCAGCATCCACGATGAAAAAGAACATCAGCATCAACCTTCAGGGCATCATCTTCCACATCGAAGAGGATGGCTACGAAATCCTTAGCCGCTACCTGGCTGAAGTGAAGGCTCATTTTTCTGGCTACCGTGGCCACGAAGAGATTGTGGCCGATATCGAAAGCCGCATCGCCGAGCTGTTTTCGATGCGCCTGTCCAGCACCAAGCAAGTCATCACGCTGGAAGACGTAGAGGAAATGGTGGCCAAAATGGGCCGCGTCAGCGACTTCCAATCGGCCGACGATGCCGAAGACGACGAAGAAACCCTGGCTTCGGCCGTAGCCGCTGGCACCGCTGCCGGCAGCTACACCTATAGCAGCGGCACGGGCAGTGGCCCCTCGGCCACCGGCGCTGCTTCGGCAACCGCTGCCACCGACGAGCCCCGTCGCCTCTACCGCGACATGGCCAACCGCAAGATTGCGGGCGTAGCCGCTGGCATTGCTAGGTACTTCTCTATCAATCCGTTGTGGATTCGGTTAGGATTCCTGGTTCTGTTTTTCATCAACCCCGTGTTCCGGCACATGACGCCCTTCGACAACACGCATTTCGACCTGGCTGGTCTGGTGCTGTTGGCCTACGTCATCCTCTGGATTGCGCTGCCCAAGCGCTACGACACGCCGCCCACCGATGAAGATCCGACCTTCAAAAAGCTTTACCGCGACACCGACAACGGCAAAGTCGGTGGGGTTTCGGCCGGCCTGGCAGCGTACTTCAAAGTTGACGTAGTATTGGTTCGCATCCTGTTCATCGTCTTCATCTTTGCCGGCGGCTTCTCCATTCCGGTCTACATTATCCTCTGGATTTTGCTGCCCGAAGCCAAAACCGTATCCGATAAGATGCGCATGCGCGGCGACGCCGTTACGCTCTCCGGAATAGATAACTCCTTGCGTAACAATGCGTTTGAGGCAGGCGCGGTTCCTTCCAGCAACCGCCCGGTAGGCACCTTTCTAGAAGAGCTGTTCCGCAATGTTCGGCCTTTGATCAACTTTCTGGGCAACCTGATTCGCTGGGCTGCCGGCGCTCTGCTCGTTGTCATTGGCTTCTCCATGCTGCTGGGCTTTACCATCGCGCTGGGCGTGGCCTTGGGTTGGATACCGGAGTCGCAGGGCTTTGTGCACACGGGCCCCTTCCCTCCTTACCTGTTCATGAACAGCGTGCCTACCTGGGCGCTCTTCGCCTTCTACGCTACGGCTGCTATCCCTGCGTTGGCCATGCTGCTGCTGGGCATCGGGCTGCTGCTACGCCGCTCGGTACTGAGCCGCACGGCGGGTCTGTCGCTGCTGGGCCTGTGGTTGCTGAGCGTTGTAGGCTCTAGCATTGCAGCCGCCCGCATCAGCCGCGACTTTCAAGACCGCGGTACGTACTCAACCACCCGCAGCTTTGCGCCGGTGCCGTACCCTACCGTGATGCTGGCCATGCGGGACTTTGAAAACTCGATGAGCCGTCCGAACATCACTTTGGTCTCTGCCGACAGCGGCCAAGTGATCCGGATGGAGCAGGAAGTATCGGCTAACGGCGCTACCGAAGAGGCAGCTATTCAATCGGCTGCCAACAGCATCACCTACGGCGTGCAGCAACGCGACTCGGTGCTGACCTTCGACGAGAGCTACCGCTTCCGGCCCAACGCTACCTTCCGCGATCAGCGGGTGTCGCTGGTGCTGCACTTGCCCAAAGACAAAACCTACCGCTTGAGTGAAAACTTTAGCTATCTACTTAATAGCGAGTCATTTGTAAATGACCATCGCCCCGAGGATATCGCCAGCCGCCGGTTCCGTTTGCGTGGCAACCAACTGGAGTGCATCAATTGCACAGCCGAGGAAATGCGCGACAAAAACGACAAAGACGGCGACGATGTGAACGTCGACATGAACGATAACGACGGCATCAATGTGCACGTCAACACCGACGACGATGAAAACGGCGACGTGAGCGTGAAGATTGACCTGGGAAAGACCAGCTTTCCTACCGATCTGGGCGCTTACGGTTCGGGCCGCCGCAGCTTCAACCTCAACGGATTTGAGCGCATCGAGGCCAACGGCGCCTACCGAGTGTATGTACGCCAAGGCAGCGAATTCAAAATCGAAGCCGCCGGTGACGAGCGCGACCTAGGCAACCTGCGCGTTGATACCAACGGCGAAGAGCTGGTCATCCGGCCGCGTAACACGGGCTCTTGGTTCAACTTTTCTTCCCACAACAACAAGCCTGTATTGGTGCGCGTCACGCTGCCTACGCTCCGGGGCCTCGACCTAAGCGGCGCCTGCCGCGCCGATGTAGCCGGGTTTAGCGGCGAGTCGCTTTCTGTAGAGCAATCCGGAGCCTGCTCCGCTACGCTTAATGTCGATGTACCACGCCTCGACCTCGACTTGAGCGGCGCCTGCCACACCGATGTCCGCGGCAGCGCCACTGAGCTGCATGCCGAAGGCTCCGGCGCCTGCCAGATTCAGGCGTTAGGCCTGCAAACGCAGCGCACCACTCTAGAGCTCACAGGCATGAGCCAGGCCCAGGTACGGGTTTCGGATGAGTTGCGCACCGATCTGAGCGGAGCCAGCCACGTCGAGTATGCCGGCAACCCGTCTACCATAAAAAACGACGTTTCGGGCTCGTCACGCGTAAAGCGCATTGAGCCAAACAATTAATCCTGTCACGCCCTTCATTATTCTCTCATCTGCTGAAGGGTAAATTGCCGTCACAAAAAATAAGATGCCAGCCGGGCAACCTACCGGTACCGACTGGCATCTTTTCTAAACAATTCGCGAGTTATTGGGTCTTTTGGTGAGTGAAAGGTTGACCCGGAGGAAGCCCTTTTGCCTTTCCTAGCTGCAACAGGAAGGCAAAGGCTTCCTCAAATTCGTTTCGGACCTTCCCGTCGAGGATGGCTTCCAACAATGCGTCTTTGAGTTCGCCTACCTCACGCGAAGGTTTCAGGCCGAACGTTTCCATAATGACTTCGCCCGTAATCACGGGCTTGAAGTTGCGCAGGTGGTCTTTCTCCTCTACCTCCTTCAGCTTTTGCTCCACCACGTCGAAGTTGCGCAGGTAGCGCTGCACCCGGTTGTGGTCTTTGCTGGTAATGTCGGCGCGGCACAGCGTCATCAACCGATCGATCTCGTCACCGGCCTCAAATAGCAAACGTCTTACGGCTGAGTCGGTTACGGTTTCCTTTACCAGCGCAATTGGCCGCAAGTGCAGCCGAACCAGCTTTTGCACCTGGCGCATTTCTTCGCCCAGCGGTAGCTTCAGCTCAGTGAAAATCTGCGGAACCCACCGCGCGCCTTTGTCTTCGTGGCCATGAAACGTCCAGCCTATTTTTGGGTCGAGGCGTTTGGTAGCCGGCTTGGCAATATCGTGCAGGATGGCGGCCCAGCGCAGCCACAGATCACCGCCCGCAACTACCACATTATCAAGTACTTGCAAAGTGTGGTAGAAATTGTCTTTGTGGGCGTGCTGCCCCACCCGCTCGACGCCGTAGAGTTGCGCCATCTTGGGGAAGATAAGCTGCAATAATCCCGACTGAAACAGCAATTTGAAGCCATAGCTTGGCTTCGGCGCCATAATGATCTTGTTCAGCTCGTCGGTGATGCGCTCCTGCGATACAATTTTGATGCGCTCCTTATTGCGAGCCAGTGCGTCGTAGGTATCGGGGTCGATGTCGAAATTGAGTTGCGCGGCAAACCGGATGGCGCGCATCATGCGCAACGGATCGTCGGAAAACGTAATATCCGGGTCGAGGGGCGTGCGAATGGTTTTGCGCCGTAAGTCGCCCATGCCATCGTACCGATCGACGAGCGCCCCAAAATCCTGCGGGTTTAGGCTCAACCCTAACGCGTTGATTGTAAAGTCCCTACGGGCCAGGTCTTCTTCCAAGGTGCCCGCTTCTACCTCGGGCTTACGCGACTCGGCGCGGTAGCTTTCCTTGCGGGCGCCCACAAATTCGATTTCGACCTCCGGCGTGGGCAGCATAGCCGTCCCGAAGTTTTTGAAAACCGTTACGCGGGGTTTGTTGGGCAATTTTCGGCCCACGGCTTGGGCAAGCTTAATACCATCGCCCACGCATACAACGTCCACGTCTTTGCTAGGTCGCTCCAGGGCTAAGTCGCGCACAAATCCACCGATTACATAAGCCGGATACGCCAGTTCGCCGGCGGCTTCGGCAATGGTTTGGAACAACGGAAGATCAGGGAGTTGCGGAGATTTCATGAGCGACGAGGGATTGCCAAACGGCCGCAAAGGTAAGAACTCCGATTTTGGGAGATTTATCGCCTTGCCCATCATCGCTCCTATTTATCCTACTAGCAAAGCATAGAGGTTTATTCCCGCACTACTTCCAGCCTTCCATCAGCGGCTAAGCGCACTACGCGCGACGGCGCGACGGTTGTGGTATCGTCTTGGCGCCAGCTCACGACGTAATCTGCCTTTCTAATTATCAGCGGATCGACTTGCGCGTAGGTAGCGGGCGTTGGATTGCCGCTGAGGTTGGCCGAGGTAGATACCAAGCCGTGCCCCAGTCGGCGCACTACTTTGTGGCAAAACTCATCCTGTGCAATGCGCAGCCCGATGGTGCCATCGGACGCTACAAGCAGTGGAGCCACTTGCTTCGAGGCCGGCAGTAAATAAGTGGTAGGGCGCGTCTGGGCAGCCAGCAACTCAGCCAGCCCATCGGGTACTGCCGAAGCGTATCGGTGCATCATGTCCAGGTCAGCGACCAGCACGATGCTGGGCTTGTCTTCCGGGCGGCCTTTCAGCTTATACAAGCGCTCCACCGCCCGCGGCACTTCGGCATCACAGCCTAAGCCCCACACCGTATCGGTCGGGTACAGAATAACTTGCTGCATGAGCAAGGCATCTACGGCCATTTCTACTTCCTGCTGAAAAAGCGTCATATAGTTGATTATGAATCAGTTATATAATACAGCTACAATGAGCCGTTCCCTACCCGATTTCCTGGCATAGTTCTACCAATACGCCCGCCGCGCTCTTTGGGTGCACAAAGCATACGAGCTTGTTGTCGGCGCCTCGTTTAGGTTCTTTGTTGAGCAACACAAACCCCTGCTCGCGCAACCGCGCCATTGTAACTCGGATGTCAGCTACTTCGAAGGCGACGTGGTGAATGCCCTCGCCTTTCTTGGCCAAATATTTTGTGATGGCGCTCTCCGGCGTTGTGCCTGCTAGCAACTCAATTTTGGAACCGCCAACTTTAAAAAACACTGTGTCAACACCCTCACTGGCAACATGTTCGCGTTTATAAGGCGGTTCGCCGAGTAGCGTTGTATAGAGCGCAGTGGCTGCTTCAAGATCCTGTACGGCCAAGCCGAGGTGTTCTAAGTTGGTGAGCATGCGAGAAGTGGCGCGCTAAGTTGCGCGGCTTGTTTGGATTCTTTCTACTTTTGCAAAGCAAAGTAAAACCTGTTCGCTGGTTTTTGTGTTCTACCGGAGAATCGTTCTCCTTTGGTTTCTGCTGATTTACCAACTCCGAGCCATGCTCAAGCTACCTATTTACTTCGATAACAACGCGACTACTCCGCTGGACCCGCGCGTTCTGGAAGCCATGATGCCATACCTCACCGAGGTATTTGGCAACGCCGCGTCCCGTAACCACCCGTTTGGCTGGGCTGCTGAGGAAGCCGTGGATTATGCCCGCGAACAGATTGCTGCCCTGATTAAATGCGACCCTAAGGAGATCATCTTCACCTCGGGCGCTACCGAATCCGACAACTTGGGCATTAAAGGTGTGTTCGAGATGTATGCCCAGAAAGGCAACCACATCATCACGGCTACGACTGAACACAAAGCCGTTCTCGACACCTGCAAGCACCTCGAAAAGCTGGGTGCTCGGGTAACGTACCTGCCCGTTAACGAAGAAGGCCTAATTAGCCTCACCGAGTTGGAAGCTGCCATGACGCCCCAGACCATTCTGGTGTGCATCATGTATGCCAACAACGAAGTAGGTGTTATTCAGCCGGTTAAAGAGATCTCCCGCATTGCCAAGCAGCACGGCGCGCTGTTTATGACGGACGCTACGCAGGCCGTAGGTAAGATTCCGGTAGACGTAAACGCCGACGGTATTGACCTGATGGCCTTCAGCGGCCATAAAATGTACGGCCCCAAAGGCGTAGGCGCACTGTATGTTCGCCGTAAAGCCCCGCGGGTGAAAGTTACCGCCCAGATGGACGGTGGCGGCCACGAGCGCGGCATGCGTTCGGGCACGCTCAACGTTCCCGGCATTGTAGGGCTTGGCAAAGCATGCGAACTCTGCCGCCTCGAAATGGAAAGTGACTCGCAGCGTATCAGCGCCATGCGCGACCGCTTGGAGCGCGAATTGCTCACGTTGGAAGAAAGCTACGTCAACGGTTCGCGTGAGCACCGCTTGCCGCACACTACCAACATTTCTTTCAAGTACGTAGAAGGTGAAGGCCTGATGATGGGTGTAAAAGACATTGCCGTATCTTCCGGCTCGGCTTGTACCTCAGCTTCTTTGGAGCCATCTTACGTACTTAAGGCACTGGGCCTTAGCGACGATCTGGCGCACTCGTCTTTGCGATTCGGCCTGAGCCGTTTCACTACCGACGAGCAAGTTGATTACGCTATCAACCACGTAAAAGAAGCCGTAACCAAGCTGCGCGAAATGTCGCCGCTGTGGGAGATGTTCAAAGAAGGCGTCGACCTCAGCAAGATTGAGTGGGCAGAACATTAAGATCGAATCGGGAATGAGGGAGTGAAGCGATGACCCTCACTTTTATCATTCCTCCTTCTTCATTCATCATTTTTCATCAAGACAATGGCTTACTCCGATAAAGTAATCGATCATTACAGCAATCCCCGCAACGTGGGCACGCTGGATAAGAGCAAAAAGAATGTGGGTACTGGCTTGGTAGGTGCACCTGAGTGCGGCGACGTAATGCGTCTCCAAATCGAAGTGGACGAAACCACCAACACCATCACCGACGCTAAATTCAAAACCTTTGGTTGTGGCTCGGCCATTGCTTCGTCGTCGTTGGCCACCGAATGGCTGAAAGGCAAGAGCATCGACGAGGCCCTCGCCATCGACAACATGGAGATTGTGGAAGAGCTGGCCTTGCCGCCCGTTAAAATCCACTGCTCGGTATTGGCTGAAGATGCCATTAAGTCGGCCATCAACGACTACCGCGTGAAGAACGGTCTGCCTGCTTTCGAAGAAGCCAAGACGCATCACTAAGCTATTACCCGTTGTGAGTTGCTGGCCTTCTGTTTCGCAACGGATAGCTGGCAACTCACAATTCGTAATGGGCAACTGCTAAGCCATGGAAGTTACCCCCACCGACGTCCACGTTGAGAGTGCACGCATCCAGCGGCAGATAGAAGAGCATTTGGGCATGCCGCCCGGCAACCTGCTTTTTGAGTTTCGGCAACTGGACGGGCAGACTCGGTTGGATTTGGTTACGGTAAATCCCAGACACCACCAGAGCTTTCTGTTTCGCTACGAAACGGGCTATGACAAGCTCGACGTGCTGCGCAAAATGCTGGCTTATGTCAAGGGCTTCCGTGATACCGAAAGCTCCTATACCATTCAGTGGCGGGCGCGCGGCGACAAAGAGTTGCAGACGTCCTATTTTCGGGCTCACAACGCCTACGAAGCACTGGATAAGCTTTATTACGGCCGCGACCTCAATACCATTACGGTGTTTAGCGTGGTTCTGAATCCTTCTTCTTAGTTATTTGTTGTCAATGCAGAACCACCAGCGCTTTTGCTACTGTTGGTATTTTGTTGACAACCGGCAACTAACACTTGACAACTGTTATGATCACTGTTTCTGATAAAGCCAAAGAAAAGGTCGAGCGCCTTATGGCTGATGCCAGCCTCGACGAAACGTACCGCCTACGTGCTTCGGTGGCCGGTGGTGGCTGCTCGGGTTTGTCGTACAAGCTTGATTTCGATAACGAAGTGAAGCCCATGGACCAGGAGTTCGAAGACAAAGGCGTTCGCGTGGTAGTGGATATGAAAAGCTTCCTCTATCTCGCTGGTACTCAGCTCGACTTCTCCGACGGCCTGAACGGCAAAGGCTTCTTTTTCGACAACCCCAACGCATCGCGTACCTGCGGTTGCGGCGAAAGCTTCTCGGTGTAGCAAACTTTATATAGCGCTATCTCAACGCAAAAGCCCGACCAATTGGTCGGGCTTTTGCGTTGGTGAGTGTATCAGTATTTTGAACTACTCCGTAGTCTAACTCTCCTTGCTTAAGCAGCAGCAGCTACGGAGTCTAAATTCATAAGTACCTTATTATCAAATAGTTACATGTGTATGTTTTCAAACAAAAGGCCTCCCGATTGGGAGGCCTTTTGTTTGAAAACGATGTAAGAAGGGCGTTACTCCTTAACAATCTTACGAGTGACTTTCTGAGCACCCTCACCGATGGTTACGATGTAGGTACCGGCTTGCAAGTCGCTTACATTCAACTGGCCATCAGCACTTAACACCTGACGACGTACGGCGCGACCAGTCAGATCGGAGATGCGTACCGTTACACCTTCGGTCGAGCCTGCCAAGCGGATGTTTACCACATCGTGCGCAGGGTTTGGGTAGAGTGACACTTCACCGCTGCCGCCGTTTGTAACGCTGACAACTGATGAGAGAGTGGACTTGCCATCTGCATCGATTTGGTTCAGGCGGTAGTAAGAAGTACCAAACAGGGGCTCTTGGTCAACAGCGGTATAAGTGATCTTATTAGAGCTATTGCCGTGGCCTTCTTTGAACAGGATAGTCGAGAAGGTTTTGCCGTCTTGGCTACGCTGTACTTCAAAGCCTTTGTTGTTCTTCTCCATCGCAGTCACCCAGTTCAGATCGACACGGTGGTTGCGCAGCTTGGCCGTAAAGGATACCAACTCAACAGGCAGCGCTGCATCGGGAGGAATAATGGCATCAACTGGCACCAATTGGTTAGGTGGCGTAGGCGTGCGGTAGTTTTCAGCACCCGGCACCGATAGACGCTGACCAGCGCTGTTAGTAGCTACGTAGTTGTAATCGAACACGTAGAAGTAGTAAGCCTTACTTGGATCCAGACCTTTTACAATGGCTTGGTCACCCGTACCGGTGTATACCGAGAAGTACCCATTTGCCAGCACCGTACCCTGACCGAATGTTCCATCGGCTGCTAGGTATGATTGTCCATCAGTAGGCTGGTTGTTACCGGCCAACTGGTTGCTGAGGCTAGCAATGATCAGACGACCTTCGCCGGCACCGTTTATAGTACCGCCCTGCGCAGGCGAGAAGGTAACGGTTGCCGTTGAGCCATTCCGCACAACATTGATGGTAGTCTGTGCTGTTGGTTGTGTGTCGAGTGCTTTGCCGAGCAGTGATCCGTTTGCTGGGAAATCCTGGAAGCCGGAATTGATAAAGTCACTGCTTCTGAACTGGAGTTTCGAAGTTGCATTGCCAATATGAGTAGGCTTGTAACGCACATACACTACCTGATCAATGCTGTACGTGCTTGCATCCGGGCTGAAAGTAACAACGCTACCAAAGTCAGCATCTGGCTTGAGCGAAATCTCAAACTGATCCTGAAGCGGATTGTTAAACTGCGTAGGCTGCGTCAGCACTTCCGAAACCGTGATAGCCTGACGTACCCGCACAGCGTGCACTGTAACCGCCACAGGGTTAGACAACGTGTTGATCTCAACGTTTGCGATCTCAGGAATCGAAGACTGAATTTCGACCGAAGGAGCGCTATAGCCTTGTACCTGAATTGTAGCACCGATTGCTGGCTCGCTTGTAACCGCTATCGGGCCGCTGTCCGGCTGTTGAGAAGCAATGCTAGGCAAGTAGCGAACGTATACGGGTACAGGGTTTTTGAAGCCGTCGCCAGCATCATTGTTACGTACCACCGTAATGGTGTTTCCAGTGGCACCATTCAGAGCAGCAAAATCTGCTTCGTTGAGCGCAATCTGGAATAGAGCGGGGGCTTTCACCGTGATGTCACGAATCAATCCTTGACCGTTTACTGGGAAAGATTGCGTAGCAGATGCTACGCCCGGAACTGTAGAGAAAGGCTGCAGCGTGTTGTCGGCACTAACCGTAGCCGAAGTACCGTTGCTGTTTGCGATTACACGCACTGCTTTGCTTGGGGTTCCGTTGCTGGAAGCCGTGATGGAGCCTTCGTAGTTACCCAATGCCAGCGGGCCAGTTAGGCGAACTTCGATAGTGCGTTCCGTTACGCTGCCGTTGACAGGTTGGAAAGTGAGCGGGCCGGTCTGGAAATCACCGACGTTCGCTTCCCGAATCTCAATGTTGGCGTTGGAAGAAGTAGAGCTGGCGGGAGTTAGCACCAAAGGGTTGGTCCCGATTAAGGTAGCACCAACTTGGAAGGTCAGAATTTGCGATGAGCCGTTCGACGATACCGTCTGGAAATCGAGGGTAGCGGGATCGGGCGTAATGAAGATTTCGTTGGTGGCTGCTAAGCCATTGCCGCTTACCTGCAAAATGGAGTTAACAGTAGTACCGGAAGATGCAGCGATAGTAGCGTTGCGCGGCCCTACTGTGGAAGGAGCAAATTGCACCTGTAGTTCGGTAGCAGCCAAAGTGCCGTTTGTACCGTTCAGGATGACGGATGAGCCAAAAGCACCTGACCGACCCAAACGAATCAGAAATTCGTTTGATGGTGAGCTAACAGTTACCGTGTTATTATCCAGATTTTGTCCGCTTACATAAAATGATGCTGGCGTAGCAGTACGACCGATACGCGTATCCGGGAAACCAATGGTATTGCTGTTGGCAGTAGGCGGGTTAGTGGTCGAAACCGTTACCACTGGCGCCGGCGCGACGCCCGCACCGGTTGCGCCCACAAACCGTGTAGTAGCACCGTTGCTTACGAACGATACATTACCGTTGAAATTTCCTATGGTTGTCGGAGCCAAACGGATCTCAACATCAGCATTAACGCTACCGCTTGCCTGAACCAGCGTTAGGGTTGTACCAGATGCTAAGAAAGTTGCATCTCCAGATTTGCGGAATATATACCCAGTTGGAACCTGAACGCTGACGTTGTCAGTGAGATCGGAACCTACAACGGAAATAAATTGGCTCGAAGACTGCGTATTTACTTCCACGTTGCCAAATGTCAACGTTGTGGGATTTACAGTAATGTTTGGGGTAACGACGGTGCCTGAAACCGAGACAAACCGGCTGGTAGCACCGCCACCAACAAATGAAATCTGTCCGGTTGGCTTAGTTGGCGTTGGGGTCGTAGGATTGAAAACTACCTCAACTTTGGTGTCGATGTTGCCATTAGCACGAGTCAGCGTGAGCGTAGCGCCCTCAGCCAAGTAAGCAGCATCGCCTTGTTTGCGAATGCGGAAACCAGTAGGTGCCTGAACGGCAATGTCACTTGTGAGTCCGCTGCCGGCAACCGAGATACTTTGCGGAGCCGATGTTCCATTTACTGGTGTTCCGGGAAACGTAAGGTCAGCAGGTGAAACCGTGAAGTTAGGGTTTGTAGTACCAGACAGCACTACATCATCAATAGCGATGTATTCGTTTGCTGCAACAGAACGGCGGAATCGAATTTCTACGCTATTCCCTGTCGCACCATTGAACGGGTTGGTAATAGAAACATTACTCCATCCTGCACCGCGATTCAGATTTACATCCGCAATAGTGGTGTAGGGAGCGCCAAACTGCTGGCTTGTGCGGTATTCGACTACAAAGTTACCCAGTGTTGTATTAGCACCAGGGTTGACATAAAAGTTGAAGCTCAACTTTGTACTTGCTGCTTGCAGCTGCGTAGTGTTAATTCCTAGTATAGATAGAGTACGGACGTTAGTAGGAAACGCAACGTCAATACCATCTTTAGTTGAATTTACGTCGCCAAAAAACACAAAGGAACCACCTGACCCAGGTGAAGCCTCAATGTATTGGTCGCTAGCAATCAACGATGCATTCCCGCTAAACGTGAGCAAGTCATTATCGAAATCCTTAGCAGTGTTAGCAGCACTTACTGACTCAGGACCTTTGGTCCCGAAGGTTTCAGTGAATGTCTGGGCCCAACCTAATATGGGCAAGGCCAAAAGCACCAATAAAATTGCCCAAGCCCGAGGTCGTAATGCTCGATTTGGGTTACTTAAGTATTTGTTTTTCATGTGTATGGAATGAAAGAAAGGTTACGAAAGGAAACGCTTATACTATTCTGTAATCAGCGGTGTTTTACGGATTTCAAAATCTTATGGACAAGGAATTTTTTTTGATAAAATATAATTATTCAAAGTATAAAGTTGGCGTTTGTTGTGGATTAGGTTGCGCTCGCCTTCATATTTCATGCCAGATAGGCTGCGAATTTTTATGACTTCAGCTGCGTTTCCAGAGCAATAATATCATTTATCTGACACTCTCATCAGTCCTCCTCTTAACCCAAAGCCAGATTTATCCATTCAATGTCACGGCACAAATTTGCACGTTTTCTAGTGCAATCACTAGCACTATTTTTTCATTTTCCCTTGTTTAGATAGGTGTGCTCATCACTATTCGATATAGTCTGCGAAGACGTGAAGCAGCTTGTGGTTCAGGGAAAGAGGTTTCAGATTTTAAATCAACTGCCGCTGCCAAAGATCAACTATAGATAAGAAACCAATCTCAATTCCAAATAACATGATAATTGCCTACAAAATTTGCATTATTTAAATACACAACCTATGTCTAATGAAATCACATTATAAAGCCAACGGGGAAATGTGTTTATAATTATTTAACGTCTTTATTTTTTTCGAATTCTATATTTTAACTGTCGAGTTGGCGCTATCGACTATTTAGGAATTATTCAAGGTTCTTCTTTATAAACTACTGCTTTTCAGAAGCTTACTCAACGCTGTACGATGAGGAGCGAATTTTCGAGTCAGGAGGTAAGCAAGTGGGGCACAAACTCGGATAAGTTGGTAATGAAACCTTTGTCGCGGCGAAACCCTAGCGCGCAGGCTTCGCCAGCCCAAAATACGCCGGCTTGGTAATACCTTCCCTGCTCGTCAAGCGGCAGTTCAGCCCGCCGTTGGTATACCTGGGCTTGAGTTTCGTAGTCTCCAGCTATTTCATTGACAGTTAACCCATTATGAATATCAGCCACATTTTGTCCCTCACGCCCAAAAAAGGGCTTGCGAACATAATGCCCCGACAAGGGCTGCAACGACGATTCGAGCAGCAAAGGATGCTGCGGATAAACTTGCCACAACCACGCCAAAATGCCTTTGCTTTGAAAAAGCAAGGCGTAAGCAGGGTTGGCAATTATTACGTCGCGGCTGAGCAGCAATTGGGTTAAATCAGTGGTTAGAGCAGGCTCTTCCTCGGCCAGGATCTCCCAAGGCACTAGCTTAAACACAAAACTGAAACGCAACCATTGCTCGGGGCCCACCTGCGCCCAAACGCCGCGCTCCTCCCCTGCCACCGATACCTGCATGTCATCGACGGGGCAAATGTGCACTTCGGTGAAACCAGCAGCCCGCGCGGCCTCGGCTAGTACGGTGCAGTTCGCTTCGTCTTCGGCGCTGTCAGGTAGATGCACTAATAGCAGACTTGCCTCTAGGTCAGCGTTTAGCGTCAGCCATTGTCGAAACTGTGCTTCCAAGCCTTCGAACAAACTGTTGGCTTGGCGCTCATCTTCCGACTGCCGGGCGGCAACCAAGCTGGCCCATTGCACTACGGCTGTTTCGGGGATGCTGGTGGCTGTATCGGCGTTGAATTCCAACAGTTTAGGGCCTTCCGGGGTGCTTACTATATCAAAGCGACCGTAGAGGTGCCAATGCCGGTCGTCGTTCCAGGAGTGGCGGATGGCAGCCCAAAGCATCGGCGGAATGGCAAGCAACCGCAGCAGCTCATCCGGAACAGGGTCTGGGATTGCTTGGACGAGCATCCCATATAAAGTATCGGCGGCTGCCAACAGCGTATCGGCTTCCTCTTCTGGAAGTGCCACTGCTTCACGTGCCACGTAATTTTCGCAGGCTTCCTCTATGGCCCAATCCCAACCCAGCGCGCGTACGGCAGGTGCAACATCGCCCGAAAGCGGCAAAAGCCGAACCATACTCATAACTACAATGTAATCAACAATTTACCCGCCAAAGCCTCTACCACCGAAGCCACGGCTTCCAAACCCGCTGCTACGCCCCATACGCGGCGCGCTGCTGCGGTAGGCCGAACGCGAAAATGTGCGGCTCTCCCGCACCCCAGCCGTGCGCGATGTACGATTGCCCGAAAAGCCCCGGCCGTAGAATCCACGCCCTTGGGTTTCGCGCTCGCGGGTTACATTTTGCCGCCAGGCCGAGTTTTGCTGCACTAGGCCCGGATTGGCATAGTATCCCGCGTTGGGCGTCATGTAGCGGCCGGCCATGTAGCCAATGCCGCTCCACATGAGCACGTCCATCATGCCGGTGCTGCCTACCCGGTTTTCGGGGTAGCGACGGCTGTAGTCTTGCATCTGGCGTTGCAGAGCCTGGCCCTGGAGTGTATCTACCTTGCCATCAAAGTGATGCATCACGGCGGCTACTTCTTCCTTGCCGGCAGGCCGCTCGGCCGTGATTTTCCACTCGCCGGGTTGTACTTCCGTTATCTCCGTAATGACGCCTTCGCTGTAGGTTTCGCCGCTCCACTCGTCGGCGTTCGGATCTTGGCGCTCGTTGTTGCTTGAGCAGGCAGGTAATACCGCCAGCCCTAGGCTCGCAGCGGCGGCGAGCAACAAAGCATTCCGCCGCCAATCGCCTAAACGATAGTATGTCTTTTTCATAATTATCTCATTATCAATTACTTATTACTTTTACTCCCACAGCGGATAATGCTCCAGATGCACTTCCTGGCCGAAAAAGATGCGGGTGCTTTCTTCAAACGAGCGGGTAAAGTCGGAGACGTAAAAGTGGTGTACCGGTGCCAAAGAAGTAGGTTTTGCTGCTAAGTGGTTGTCTTCCAGATACTTTTTCAAGTGCTTGGCTACTACATCTGAAGCATCCAGCACCTGTACTTTGCCTTGGTAAATGTCGGCGATTTGCTCCTTAATTAAGGGATAGTGTGTGCAGCCGAGCACCAAGGCGTCGATGTTGCTCAGCTCAGGGTTGTTGAGGTACGTGCGGATGATGTTGTCGCTGATGGTGTTGTTGAAAAACCCTTCTTCGATCATGGGCACCAAAAGCGGCGTAGCCAGCGACTGGAGCTGCACTCCGGCGTCGAGGTCGTCGATTTTCTTCTTGTATACGTTGGAGTTGACGGTTTGCTTCGTGCCGATCAGGCCCACGTTTCGCTCCGCGTAGGCTTGGCCGATATGCTCCACAATTGGGTCGATTACGTTGAGCACGCGCGCTTTCGAGCCTACATATTCGCGCACCAACTCGTAGGCCGCGGCCGAGGCCGAATTGCAGGCAATCAGGATGACTTTGCAGTGTTGGCGCAGCAGCAAATCGCAGATTTTGATGCTGTACGCCTGAATGGCAGCCGTTGATTTGTCACCGTACGGCAGATGTGCTGTGTCGCCGAAGTAAATCAGGCGCTCGTGGGGCAGCATTTTATTGACGGCGTGCGCGACGGTGAGGCCGCCGATACCGCTGTCGAAAACTCCGATGGGCCGGGTGCTAAGGTCGGGTGTTGAGGTAGGCATAGGCGGGCAAGTAACGACTAACATTTAACATTTGACAAGGCCATACCGCGCACGGGCGTGGTATTGAGCCAATTTGCATTGGTTGGCAGAAGTTGTATTCCTAATATTTATTGCCCATTCTTACTTTGTAATTCCTTATCCGCCCGCTCTACTCCCCGTTCATGAGTACAATACTGGAAGAAATTGAACGCGCCCTGGCTACCTTCGATTCCAGCCGCGGCCGCCCGGTTGCCATCGAGTTGGGCGAACGCAAATACACCCAACTAGTGCTCGACGTGGCCCAGAAGTACAGCGACGGCGGCGAGCTGACCACCAACACCGGGCGGCCGCTGGCTTACAAAGGCCTCGAAATCCTGCGCGACGACTTACACGTTGACCGGGTAAGGGTGATTTGAGGTTACCTTTGCGGCATGAATCTGCTTTCTGCCGAATCCATTTCGAAAAATTACGCCGACCGCTGGCTCTTCCGCGACCTCAATTTTGGGTTGCAACAAGGCCAACGTGTAGCCCTGGTGGGCATCAACGGCTCTGGTAAAACTACCCTTCTACGCATCCTGGCGAACCTCGAACAGCCTGATACGGGCTCTGTTAGCGTTCGTAAAGACATTCGTGTGGCGTTCTTGGGCCAACAGCCCGTGTTCGACGAAAGTCTGACAGTGGAGCAAACCATCTTCGCCAGCCAGAACGATACGCTGGCCGCCATTCGCGACTACGAACACGTTCTCAATCAAGAAGAACACTCGCCCAACGACCTACAGCGCGTGATGGAGCGCATGGACGCCCTCAACGCCTGGGACTATGAAGCGCAGGTAAAACAAATCTTGGGCCGCTTGGGCATCCTGGGTGAGTTGCTGGAACGCCGCGTCGATAAGCTCTCGGGCGGCCAACGCAAACGCGTGGCCTTGGCCCGTGTGCTTATCGAAGAGCCTGAAATCCTGATACTTGACGAGCCCACCAACCACCTGGATCTTGACACGATCGAGTGGCTGGAAAACCGCTTGGCGTCGCCATCGCTGACGCTGCTGATGGTTACCCACGACCGCTACTTCCTGGACAAGGTGGCCAACGAAATCGTGGAGCTCGACCAGGGCAAAGTGCACCGCTACCAAGGCAACTACTCTTATTTTGTGGAGAAGAAAGCCGAGCGCGAGCAAATGGAAGTGGCCGAGGTAGAAAAAGCCCGCAACCTGCTCCGCAAAGAATTGGAGTGGATGCGTCGGCAACCGCAGGCCCGCGGTACCAAGCAAAAAGCCCGCATCGACGCTTTCTATGAAACGCAGGAGAAGGCCAAAACCAAAATCGGCGGTCCACAACTGGAGCTTTCGGTGAAAACCACGCGCCAGGGTGGCAAAATCATTGAGGTAGAGCACCTGCACAAACAGTTCGGCAACAAAGTCGTGCTCGACGACTTCAGCTACGTGTTCAAGAAAAAGGATCGCATTGGCCTGATTGGGCCAAACGGCGCCGGCAAATCGACGTTGCTGAACATGCTCACCGGCAAGCTCCAGCCCGACAGCGGCGCGGTGGATGCCGGTCAGACGACGGTATTTGGCTACTACACCCAGACCGAGCTGGAATTCGACGAAAGCCAACGCGTCATCGACATTGTGAAGGAAGTAGCCGAAGTAGTGGAAATGGCTAATGGTGAAGTAGTTACGGCTTCACAATTTTTGCAGCATTTTCAGTTTCCGCCGGCGCAGCAGTACACGCTGGTCAGCAAGCTGAGTGGGGGCGAAAAGCGTCGCTTGCAACTGCTGCGCGTGCTCATCAAGAATCCGAACTTCCTGATTCTTGACGAGCCTACCAACGACCTGGATATCATCACGTTGAATATCCTAGAGGATTTCCTGCTCAACTTCAGTGGCTGCCTGCTGATTGTATCGCACGATCGTTACTTCATGGATGCCTTGGTAGAGCATGTGTTTGTGCTGGAGCCAGGCGGCCAGATTCGGCAATTCCCCGGCAACTACACCGACTACCGCGAGTGGCAGAAGGAGAACAACTCGGTCGAATACGCTAAGGAAATGGCTAAAACCGCCAAAGCGGCTGCCGGCGTAGCACCTTCGGCGGCTCCGGCGCAAGTAGCACCAGCGGCCGCCCCCAAACGGCGCGCTTCGTTTGCCGAAAAGAAGGAATACGAAACGCTGGAAAAGGATATTGAGCGGTTGGAGGAGCAAAAGCAACAGCTTATCAATCAGCTTAATGCGGGCAATGGCTCGCACCAAGAGCTAGCCGATTGGGCTGTCCAGCTCAAACGCATTGATGCTGAACTCGATGCAAAGGGCGAGCGCTGGCTTGAATTGGCGGATTTTATGTAAAACCCTCGGTTGCCAACAGCAAACGCCTCATTACTCCACGTTGTAATGAGGCGTTTGCTTTTCAGGTCGTTAATACAAAGGCTCTCGGCTACGCGACTGCTTATATTCGATTACGAGCGGTTCGGAGCGAAGCGGCAGACTCATGCGCAGCAGGTCGGCTTGGTTGGCACGCGGAAAATAAACGTACCCGTGGATGCCCTGGCCCGGCACAAGGGTATTCTTGCGAAGGATGTGCTTTTCGGTTTCTTCCTTTTGCGTTTGGGCTTGTGCAGCAACAGTCGAGTGCAAGATGCGCGTCTGATTGGCGTATTCTGGCGAAGCCAGCAACATCACCCTATTCGACTCGCGCAGGTTATAAGCGACTGCCATCTCCAACTTATCCAGCTTCAACTCAGGGTTAACGGCTTTAATCGGACCGGGATAATAGGCAATGTATTGTTCGCCTTCATGCAGCGTGGTGTTCACAGCTGAGTAGCTAAATTGTTCGGGCGCCACCAATACGGGTTTGGATGACTGATTCTGAATATCAAAATCAAAGATCAAGCTTTCGTCATCGTAGCGGACGAACGCCATATTAACCTGAATGCTATCTCGGCTGGCCATGGCGCGTTCGTGGCCATCTTGCCAAATTCCGCTGCCTTGATTTGGCTGCATAGAAAGGTAATAGGTAGCTGGCGCACAGCTTCCCGCAACTGCTACGCTCGTCAGCAGCAGAACACGGCGGGCACCACGTACAATTGATTTCATAACAACAGTAGAAATAATGTAAAAGCTATAAATGTAGAGCTTGGCAACATTTCTGCAACCTCACTCCCTGTAGTTCCACTGCCCTATTTTTCTAAGTCTGGCGGCAGTACGGCTGTGCCGTTCGAGGCTACTGAAAACGGCCACAGCCGTCGCACGGCCGCGACCGGAATTGGGCCAAATACGTGGGCAAACGCTTCGCCACGCGAGCCCACCCACTCGCGTTCCAAGCGTATGCCAGTGGTGGCTAAGCGATCTTCGTCGATTTCCAGGAGCAGTAAGTCCGACCGGCCGGAGTAGTACCGCCGGGCCGTTTCAAGTACCTGCTGCCGTTCGGAACTATGGATAAAGCCCTCGGCCTTCAGATCGGCACTGGCAAAAACGCCGTTTGTTTGGGCGGTCTGCCAGTCGGAAATTTCTGCAGTTATATAAATCATTGATTACCAAATGTTTATGCAAAAAAAGAAACGTCCATCCTCCTACGCCGAGCGTAGCAGGATGGACGTTTCTGCGGGTTGTGAAAGGCCTTATGCCTTCCAGACTTCCTGCTTCACGGTTTTGCCCACCGTGAGTATTACGCGCGTGGGGTTTGGCAACAGCGTCAGGCGAGCTTCTTTGCTGGGGTACTTCTCCGAATCGATCCAGACGCCTTCCTTCGGTGATACGTCCCCGTCGATGCGACTGGGTAGATAGGCCGTAGGCAGCAGCACGTCGGTATCAGAGCCCAGATCAGCATGAACTTTTTCGAGGGCTTCTTCGAGGAAAGTGCCGTACTGTTCGTTGAAATCATCTTCAAGGTCGTGCAGTTCCTCCTCCAGATCATCGTAGCGGTCGTCGCTGTAGGGCAGCACCTGAAGCTCCTGCTTCTTCTGGATGAGCGTAACGAGGGCGCGGTTGAGGTCTTCGGTGTTCATAAAAAGCACGGATACGTAAAATGGATAAACAAAGGTGGCAAGTATTCTGCAATTCTAACACACGTCCGGCAAATGTAGCGCCTGCTTCCCTGCCCGGTGGAGCGTATGGCAACAAAGCCTTATTTTTACCTCGATTCCGTTTTTGCCACCCAACCTATTTCCCACCCCATGGAAACCATGACTTCGCCCGCTGTGCAGGCCCACCCTGCGCACGATTTTCTCCCGCTCAACGGCACCGATCACCTCGAGTTTTACGTCGGCAATGCCAAGCAGTCGGCGTATTATTACCAGGCTGCATTCGGCTATCAACTAGTGGCTTACGCTGGCCCCGAAACCGGTCTGCGCGACCGCGCCAGCTACGTATTGCAACAGGGCAAAATCCGGCTGGTACTCACCACTTCCCTCCTGCCCGATTCCGAAATTACGGAGCACGTGCGCCAGCACAGCGACGGCGTGAAAGTGATGGCGCTGTGGGTCGACGATGCCCGCAAATCCTTTGAGGAAACCACCAAGCGCGGCGCCAAGCCTGCTTTCGAGCCCTATACCCTTAAGGATGAGCACGGCGAAGTCACGCTGGCCGGCATTTATACCTACGGCGAAACCATCCACACTTTTGTCGAGCGCACCAACTACAGCGGGCCCTTTCTGCCCGGCTTCGTAGCCAAAACCAGCAACGTTCCGCAAGGCGAGCCCGTGGGCCTCGAGTACATCGACCACTGCGTGGGCAACGTGGGCTGGGGCGAAATGAACCAGTGGGTGAAGTTTTACGAAGACGTGATGGGCTTCAAACTGCTCATCACCTTCGACGACGACGACATCAGCACGGAGTATTCGGCGTTGATGTCGAAAGTGGTGAGCAACGGCAACGGGTTTGTCAAATTCCCGATTAACGAGCCGGCCGAGGGCAAGAAAAAGTCGCAGATTGAAGAGTATCTCGATTTCTATCATTCGCCTGGCGTTCAGCACATTGCCATCATCACCCACGACATTCGCCGCACCGTAACGGAGCTGCGCCGCCGGGGCGTCGAGTTTCTGAGCGTGCCCGAAACGTATTACGAAGACCTGCTCGACCGCGTAGGGGCCATTGAGGAAGACCTAGAATCGATTAAGGCCTTGAACCTGCTCGTCGATCGCGATGAAGAAGGCTATCTGCTTCAGATTTTTACGAAGCCCGTAGAAGACCGCCCGACGGTGTTCTACGAGATCATCCAGCGCAAAGGCGCCAAGAGCTTTGGGAAAGGCAATTTCAAAGCCTTGTTCGAAGCCATCGAACGCGAACAGGCGTTGCGGGGTAATTTATAAAAATCTAATCCGTTGGCTGACAGCACTCTACAGCCAATATAAATATAAAGCCCTAGCTTCCGAACCCGGAGGTTGGGGCTTTTTTTTAAGCCAGATACAACGCATTGACGCCCGTGGCCCCCAAGCTATTTGGAGCTTGGTGAAACACAACGAGGCGGACCGCCGTTCTGCCGTGTTGCGCCGGCTTGTCAGTGGGCGCTGGTTTGTGGGCAAATACGACCGCTACCGGGATGAGTAGCAGCACGAGCAGCACCACGATCATCAGCAGGTTAATGAGGCGATGAATCTGTTTCATGGCATTGAAAGAGTAATCCGAGAGGGCTACACTACCACCTGAGGCCGTGCTGTTTAGCCCATCCACAGCACGGCCATTTTCCTTCGCAAGTGCGGAAAAAAAAGCCAACATTTCAATCGCATATTCATGTGACCTTGGGCTCACACTACCATGCTTCGGCATTTTCTTCTTTCTTTGAGTCTCCTACTCTGAACCTTCGCTTTTACCCCCTCCCTACATGGCGCTGACTACCGAAATCCAAGAAAAGATAAATACCTGGTTATCAGGTAATTATGACGAAGAATCAAAGGCTAATATTCGTCAGTTAATGGCGGATGGCAGCCAGGAAGAAGCCCTGAGCGACGCTTTTTACCGCAATCTGGAGTTTGGCACGGGCGGCCTGCGCGGCGTAATGGGCACGGGCTCCAACCGCATGAACCGCTACACCCTGGGCATGGCCACGCAAGGGCTTTGCAACTACCTCGTGAAATCTTTCCCGAACCAGGAAATTAAGGTGGCCATCGCCCACGACTCGCGCAACAACAGCCGGGAGTTTGCGCGCATTGCGGCCGGCATTTTTTCGGCCAACGGCATTACGGTGTATCTGTTTGAGGATCTGCGACCTACGCCGGAGCTATCGTACACGATTCGGCACTTGGGGTGCCAAAGCGGCGTCGTGGTCACGGCTTCGCACAACCCCAAAGAGTACAACGGCTATAAGGTGTATTGGCAGGACGGCGCGCAAGTAGTTGCGCCCCACGACAAGAACATCATCCACGAGGTCAACGCCATTCATTCCGTTGACGAAGTGAAGTTTCAGGCCGACGAGTCGCGCATCCACATGATCGGTGCCGATTTGGACGATGCATATCTTACTGAAGTACAGAAACTTAGCATCAACCCGGCGGCGATTCAGCGCCAGCACGATCTGAAGATCGTGTACACGCCCTTGCATGGTACTGGTATCACGTTGGTACCCAAGGCATTAGAGCGCTTCGGGTTTACGAATGTGCACATCGTGCAGGAGCAGGCCACCCCGGACGGTAACTTCCCGACGGTGGTTTCGCCCAATCCCGAGGAGAAAGCGGCCATGCAAATCGCCCTCGACCAAGCCAAGCAGCTTGACGCGGATATTGTGCTGGCCACCGACCCCGACTCGGACCGGGTAGGCATCGGCGTAAAAAACAGCAACGGCGAATGGGTGCTCGTCAACGGCAACCAGACGGCAGCTTTGCTGACGCACTATTTGCTGTCGGCCCGCAAACAGGCCGGCAAAATGACCGATCAGGACTTCATCGTCTACACCATCGTAACCAGCGACGTGCTCGGCGATATTGCGTATGCCCACGGCGTAAAGGCGTACCAGACGCTCACGGGCTTCAAGTACATTGCGGGCATCATCCGCGATCTGGAAGGCAAGGAAACGTACATCGGCGGCGGCGAGGAGAGCTACGGTTACATGATCGGCAGCTTCGTGCGCGACAAAGACGCAGTGTCGGCCTGCGCCCTTATTGCCGAGATGGCCGCCGTGGCCAAAGACCGTGGCCAGTCGCTGTACGAGGCAATGGTAGCCATGTACGCCGAGTACGGGCTGTATAAGGAAGACTTGATTTCGATCACGAAAAAAGGCCAGCGCGGCGCCGAGGAGATCCAGGAAATGATGCGCGATCTGCGGGCCAATCCGCCCGCTACTATTGCCGGCTCACCGGTGGTAGAAGTGCGTGATTATCAGAAAGGTACCCTACATGACCTGCGGACGGGCATCGAAACCCCAACGGGCCTGGAAGCCTCCAACGTGCTACAATTCATCACCGCCGACGGCAGCAAGATTTCAGCCCGCCCATCGGGTACCGAGCCGAAGATCAAATTCTATTTCAGCGTAAAACAACCGCTAAAATCGGCCGTGGATTACGAGATGGAAAACCGCATCTTGACCGAGCGCATTGCCCGCATCATCGACGACATGAAGCTACGGTAGATTACAAATTCCTTTCAAGTAAGAAAAAAGCCCTGGCGCACGTGCCAGGGCTTTTTTCTTACTTGAAAGCGCGGTTTCTTTGAAGTCGAATATTCCTGTTGTTCTATTTTCAATCTCTGTTGCCAAAACTCTACCTTTTTTTACGTGAAGTCATTTGTTTTACTAGCAGCCTTTGGGCTCACTGCGTTTGCGGCTACCGCCCAGCGTGTTAATCAGGATTACCTTGTTACTGCTGGCGGCGACACCTTGCGCGGTCGACTGCAAATACCAGAAAAACTCAAAACAGTACGCCTGTATCAAGAAGGAAAAGGTACTACTGAGTTTGCTCCCGCAGAGGTTACTAGCTACGGCGACGCTGACGGGCCTATTGGGGTCAGCAAAGCGGTTGGGCCTCATGGCAACCGTCAGTTCGTAGCGCCACTGGTGCATGGCTTTGTTAGCTTGTATACCGGCAAAAACACGGATGGAGATCTACGTTATTATTTGCAGCCCGCTGATACAGCTTATGTTATAGAAGTGGCGCCGGGCACAGCTCGCTTGACTTATCTGAAAGTACTTACTGGGTGCCCAACGCTGGATTTTACATACAGCAAAATCGAAAGCCGCTATCCGTACACCACTCCGGGTGTGACTTCTCTGATTACAACCTATAATACTTGCCGTCAGCCACAACAGCCTAGCCAAGTTGTGAAAGCACCCAACGGAATACGAACTTCCTATGGCATAAAAGCGGGCCTTAACGCATCAGACTTCAAGTTCTCCCAAAAGCCTTATACTGGTCAGCATCAGAAAGCCCTGGGTTATCAGGTAGGGCTATTTGTGCAAACTACCAACAAGTCTAGGCTATCTGCATTGGTAGAAATTACCTATCTGGCGCTGCGTAGCTCGTATGGCCCCATCGATTATTTCAACGGCTACGCAGCTTATACAACGACACTCACAACGTCCGTTCGGTATTCGCAGCTCCAGATTCCGTTGTTGTTGCGCTATACCTTCGGCCGCAAGTCCATACACCCCTACTTGAATGCCGGACCGAGTTACGGTCTCAATTTCAACAATCAGTCTGCCAACATTTTCCAGAGTTCCAACCAGACCGAGCCGGATAAGCATGCGCTTCACAACCCGGGTGGTGCCAGCTTTGGCTTAGCGGGTGGCGCGGGCATTTTGGTGCAACGGGCCTCGTTGCCAACTCTGAGCCTGGAAGTGCGCACGGACCAAATGCTTGATGCCACGGGTTTTTACGAATCGGCACCCACGCACAAATCCCTGCGCCTCGATTTAGGAATCATTTTCTAGACTTAGCGGGTGCTGTTGCAAGTGCAGAATTAGCATCTACTGAAGCATTCTTGGCGCTAACCTGCTGTAATGTTCATCACTACCATCCAATCTAGAGGCTTCGTAGCGCGCTGGGGGTTCCCGTTCCTGCTTGCTTTAGGATTTACGTGTTGCGTGATGGCGACGCAAAGCAATTCGGCTTCTATCGCCCGCATGTTCGCCACGCTGGCCATCATCAGCCTCATAGTGGCCTGTGTTCTTGGTTTCAGCAGCACTGATTTTGCCCTTGATCCTTCCAGAAGACGTTATCGGTATTTTGCTACAGTCCTCGGAATGAAAGTTGGCACTTGGCAGCCGCTTCCCCCTGTAAATCGGGTAGTGGTTAAGTTTTTTTCGGAGCTTCCAATTGCCGGCAGACGAGGTTGGCAGGTCAACAATCCCGTTCACTATTACATAGTTATGTTATCGGTGGGACAGTCGGCGAAAGGTATTATTGTGAAGAAGTTTCACGAATCAGAAAAGCCAGAGGCCTTGGAATTGGCCGATGAACTGGCTGCCTATCTCGACGTCGAGGTCGCCTTGTTCGAGCAGGCGTAAGGCACAATGCAGGCGGGCCTATCCGGCTTGGGCTTTTCAAAAGTGATGAATCTGTACTCAGTTTGCTTAAAGCAAAACCTTCGATTTGCCGGCCAGACAGCGATAGTTTGGGCGCTGGTCTTAGCTGCTGCAATGCTAGCGGTAAGTAATTACATGATTGAAACGAGCCTTTGCTTGCTACTGGTTTATCCGATAACTCCGCTTGAGCAAGGGATTTCGTTTGATTTTACTAACAAAAGATACCGCTTCTATACTCGTTTCGCTGGCATAACAGGTGGCCAGTGGGATGCCCTCCCCGATATCGTCCGGGTGGTTTTGAAGTATTACGCTTACGGAACTACAACCACAACCAAGGTCGGCCAAGTCGTGAATAAGAAGCATGCAGGATATATCCTACTGCTATCAGTTCGCGACTCGGCCCAAGGAATTGTTGTGCAAGAATACGACTTGCAGAAGCGTAGGGAAGCAGTGGAGAAAGCCGCTTTGTTAGCTCAGTATCTGCAAGTTGAAGTAGCCGATTACAGCCAAGGCTGAAGCGGTTGCCAAATTTTATTTCCAATCCTCGGCAAACCCTGTCGCTGCCCTACGTATACGCAAGGATTCACACCAACTCTTTTGTTATGGCCTCCACTGAATCCAACAACGCAGCGACGACCTCGTCGGACGCTTCGAGCCAAGCCGAAACTGCCCAGCAGGAACTGCATCGCCGGGTAAAGCAGGCGCAGGAACGGCGTCGGCAAAAGCGCAAGCGTATTCACGCGCACTAAGTTTGCTCGTAGCTCTCTGAGCAAAATCGCCCCACTGGTTACTAACTAGTGGGGCGATTTCGTGTCAGAACAAGCCTTTCCGTTACTCTTTCCGCTTTCGGGTGCCTAGAATAAGCAGCACCAACAGCAGAAACGACGTGATACTAAACCCCCACCACGTAATAACCGGCATGCCGCGGTAATACGGCATGTCGGCCGTGTAGTGCCCCAGCAAGCTCAGCCCCGAAAACAGCAAAAAAGCCACGGCCAGCAAGGCAATGATCGTGCGGCTGACCAACTGGTCAGCCTTGCGCATAAGCAATTGATATCCAGATAGTTCTACCCGAACCCGCAAATCGCCTCGACTGATTTTGCGCATGATCTGGCGGATATCCGTGGGCAGCGTCTGGATCAGGGCCAGCAACTGGGTGCCGGTGTACTGCGCTTCGCTCAGGATGTTTTCGGTAGAATATTGCTCGGCAATGATGCGCGCGCCGTAGGGCCGCACAAACTCGAAGGTGTTGAACGAAGGATGCAAAACCTTGCCAATGCCCTCCAGAATCACCAGCGCCCGCAGGATAAGAAACACTGCCCCAGGCACTTGCAGCTTGTAGTCGTAGATGATGATTTGCAAGCGATCGGCGAGGTCCGACATGCTCATTTCCTTCACGTCGAGCATCGTAAAGTCTTCGATGAGGTCAGTGAGGTCGGCTTCGAAGGCGCGCATGTCGGGAATGTCGGCCGTGAGCGCGAGGCGGCGAAAATTCAGCGCCATGCTGCGCGCATCCTGCCGGGCCATGCCAATAAACACGCCGGCAAAGGCGTACTTCTGCTGCTTGGTAAGTTTCCCTACCATCCCGAAATCAATGAGCACCAGCGTGCCATCGGGACGCACCAGCACGTTGCCAGGGTGCGGGTCGGCGTGGAAAATCCCGAACTCGAAGATTTGCGTCAGGTAAATGTCCATGCCGGTTTCGGCGACTTTCTCCGGGCTCAGTCCCCAGGCCAGCAACTGCTGCTTATCCGAGATCTTGCAGCCACTCACAAACTCAATAATGAGAATCTTGGCCGTTGAGAACTCGCGGTAAGGCTTTGGAATATAGAACGTTGTGTAGCTCTCGTAGAGCTTCCGAAACTGTTCCATACTCCGCGCTTCGGAAGTGTAGTCTAGCTCCTTCATCATGCTGCGCTCAAACGCATCCACGATGTCCTGGGGGTTGGAAAGGCCTTGGTTGCGCAAAAAACCGGCGGTCAGGCGTACCAGTTCGTGCAGCAGGTTCAGGTCGGTGCGCACCTTTTCCTGCACGTCGGGGCGCTGCACTTTTATCACCACGGCCTCGCCCGTCAGCAGCCGCGCCCGGTGCACCTGCCCAATGCTGGCCGAGCCTAACGGCACATCGTCGAACTCGGTAAACACCTCCGAAATCGGGCGGCCCAATTCCTGCTCGATGATTTGCTTGGCCACCTGCACATCAAAAGGCGGCACGTCGCTTTGCAGCTTCTGAAACTCGTCGATGAGCGGCTCGGGCAACAGATCAGGGCGGTTACTTAGGGCCTGCGCCAGCTTGATGAACGTGGGGCCGAGCTCCTCAATCACCATCCGGATGCGCTCCCAGCGCGTCGTTTCAAATACCGGGCGCTCGGCGTGCTGCCACGAGAGGCGGCGCTTCTGGGGCACGAGGCGGCGCAACGTTGTGTTAGTTACCACATCCTCAAAGCCATAGCGCACCAGCACTTCCACTACTTGCCGAATACGGCCCAGATTGGAAATCGTGTTTTTGAACATGCGTGCGGCAACTGGCTAAGTGGGAAGGAACTGCAAAATACAGGGATAAGAGAAAAGCCAGCATCCGCTTCGAGGGCGGCACTGGCTTTTCTCAGGTATCAGACGCAAAACGCGGCCGGCTTACGAAGCCGAGTCGGCGCTGCCATTGTCGGCAGCCGAAGTGGACTGTTTGGAGTTGGTTTTGGCAGCGCCAGCTTTGCCGGCCGCCGATTTTTGGGCCGTGCTGGCAGCAGCGCTGGTTTTGGTTGCGGCTTTCTTGGTAGCGCCGGCTGCTTTGCTGGCCGCGCCAGCGGCCGTGGCAGTGGCCGATTTGCTGCCGCCTGACTTGCTAGCGCCGCTTTTGGAAGCACTTGAGGCTGAAGAACTTGCAGACTTCGAGCCGCTGCCTTTCACGGTGCGTTTCAGCTCTTCCACGTCGGCGTTGGTGGCTACGCCCATGCTTTTCATCACGCGCGAGGCAATGCCGTTGATTTGCTTTTCGAGCTCTTTGCGCTTGGTGTCGGTGTTTTTCTTCAGATCATCCATGATCTTCTTTCCCTCCTGCTCCGACAGCTTGCTTTCCTTCACGAGGGCGTCGATGGTGGTTTGCACACGATCAGTGGTCAGCGACACGAAACCGACGCCGGCGTTGATGAACTTTTTGAATAGATCTTCCATGAGGCTGAATGATTAAAAGGGTTGGTGGGAATAAAAACAATGCGACAAGTCTGCCAGCGCCCGAAAAATAGTATGCAAGCCGACTACTTATCGCAAACCTACAAAATCATAACTATATAGCAGACTATGCAGAAACAATTTTTTCGGCGGGTGGCCACTTGTCATATTTCAAGGCCATAATAAGCTGATTATAGGGCATTTGAAGCTAGGAAATAGTTGTGTTTCTGCTTACATCGGTCGCTATTTTTTGCAGTTCCTGCATTCATCTTAGGCGGCCAGCACCGCCCGTCGCCGCGGCCGTGGCACTGCTTTTTCAGACCGGCTCTGAGCCGCCCAGATTTCCTTCACAAACCCGGCAACTTGGTTGAGTGCCTCGCTGGCTTCGGGCACAACGCGCCAGAACAGATGCCACCAATGCACCAGCCCCGGAAAAACTTGCAGCGTAGCATCTACGCCAGCCGCTTGGGCTTTTTGCACGAAAGAAAGGCCATCGGCGCACAGCACTTCGGCATCGGAAAGCTGAATGAGCAGCGGGGGCAAATCGTGCAGGGAGGCGTGAACCGGCGAAATAAGCGGATGCGTCAGCGGGGTATCGCCGGCGTAAAGCGGTCCCCAACTGCGGATTTCCAATGCCTCGAGAAGCTGGGCTTCTTCGTGGGCCAAGTGCTGAAGCGCGCTATGGGGCAGTACAAGGTCGGTCCAGGGCGACAACCCAACGACCGCGGCCGGGCAAGGATCGTCGGCATCGCGCAGGGCAATGGCAAGCGCCAACGCCAAGCCGCCCCCGGCGGAGTCGCCGGCCACGACGATGTCTTGCGCGCGGTAGCCTTCGCGCAACAGCCACCGGTAGGCTGTGAGGGCATCTTGTAAAGCAGCCGGGAAAGGATACTCGGGTGCTTTTCGGTAGTCGATGGCGAGGGCAGTAAGCCCGCAACGCTTTGCTAACGAGCCGATTAGGGCCCGGTGCGTGTTCAACGAGCCCATTACGTAGCCACCACCGTGCAGATACAGCAATACGCGACGGGCATCGGCAGCTTCGGGCCGAATCCATTCGGATGTAATACCTTCTACATCAACATCTTCCAAGTGCACGCCCCAAGGCATAAATTGAAAAAGAGTGCTCATTTCCAGCGCCAGGCGCATGGCGGGAAGACGGGGCCGCCTGCGCGCCAGAGGGCCCGTAGCGGCCGTGACAAACTGCTTGAGTACGGAATGTTGGGTGGAGGGCATCGGGTGGGAATTGGGACGCTGAGCGTAGAATTCAGCAAGTGGATGGCAGGTCGGGTATTTTCATAATTATTTGAATTACAAATAGTTATGAAAAATTTGTTAAACTTTATAACTCATATCTATTCCTATACCTCCGGCTTACGGCTGTTGAGGTGGTGACTTGCGAAGCGTGTTGCCTTTGTACCCTCGCAAGGCAATAGGAATCCAACCTAATACGGGAATGAAGAAGTACAGGGTGTGGGGGTTGCGCCAAATCATGCGGAGCCACGCGCCCGGCCGGGTCAGATCCATCTGGAAGTCGCGGCGGCCTTCACGGACGTATAATCGCTCGAACTCGGCAAACATGGCTGGCCACGCAAAAGGCAGGAAAAACGGGAAATAGCGCCAGTTTTGCTTGATGCGCTGCCACATTTCCCCCAAGCGGTACGGCGATCGGCCGTGGGCTTTCACGGCGGCGTCCATTTCGGTTTGCATGCGCTGGCGCACTTGTTCCGACAAGGTTTCGTACTCTTCGCGGGTAATCTGGTCGTGGGGCTTGTCGGTGAGTTCGTAGGGCTTGATGCGCGAACCGAGCACAAAGGTGAGCTTGGCCGGATAGGCCATGTAAAAGCACCAGGGCTGCAACAAAACCAGCAGCACAATAGGGCCCAGCGGCAAAAACGGAATCCCGATTTTCTTGGTCTTGTCGTTGAGCCAGCGCCAGCTATACGCGAAGGGATTGAGATACTCGCCGTTGATGGTATAAAACGGCACGATGTCGGTGCGGTGCTGAATGCCCAGCCGGATCATGCTGGTGGCCAGACGCTGCAACTGGTACTTGCGATTGAACCCTTTGCCAATGCCGGGCACGCCCTCCGGATACAGCATCAGGTTGTGGTCGGTGTAGTACATCATCGTTTCGAAGTTGAGCGTGGTGGCATCTACGCATCCACACTTCTTCCAGAAGTTCTTGACTAAGAAGGGGTTCATCAGCACCGATTGCGACAGCATGGGCGCCGACAACGGGCGCGGCAGGTCGCTGGGCTTGGGCAGGCAGCGCATCAGGTGGGCGAGCGCCACCATAGCGTCCCAGGGGAAAGCCATGCCCGAATGGTTGCTGGCGAAAATGAGTGGCCGCTCGGGGTTGTTGCGCTGCGGAAAATCCTCGAAGCCCACCAGCTTGGAGCGAAACCAGATCCGATCCAGCATCTGCAGAATATTTTCGTCGAGGCTGCGGGCAAACTCTTCGTCGAAATAATCGCTGTAGATGTGCTGGTTATCGCGAATGGCAGGCGGCAGCGCGGGCGAAGGAGCCGTGGGCATTGGGCGGCGGAAAAGGACGGGTGGGAGGAAAAAACAGCGAAGTTTTTAAATGTAAGGATTTTGCAAGCCTTTCGTGCGGCGGTGATTTACTCAGATCTGGCGTTTTAGCTGCAGAGCCGTCGTGTACATGTGCCCATCGCTGCGTCGCACAATCAGGAGCAGCAGGCGGCCATCGGCGGAGTGCAGCAGGCGGCTGATCTGGGTCAGGCTCATGCTGGATGCCGGTTGCAGGTTAATGGAAACAATCTCATCGTTGGGGTGCAGGTTGGCCGCCGAGGCGGGTGAATCGGGCTGCACTTTCATGATGATGTAGCGGCGCAAATCGGGGCCAGTCGCCATCAGGTCGAAGCCGCTCATGTCGTGCTCAAACGGGTCGCGGTACAGGCCATTGGGCCGCAACATCAACTGCGCGTGCGGGTAGTCGATGATCATGTTGAAGCGCTTCAACAGCTCGAAACCCACGTTGCCGTTGCGCGGAATATCGACGCGCTGCTGCACGTTGTCGGCGTCGGGGAAGGACGTAAGCAGCGATTTGAGGCGGTATTTGCCGATCTGCAGGGCCGTCACGCGCCCCAGAAAACCGTTGATGTACCCGCTCAGGCCGCGGCCGAGCTGCGAGCGCAGGCGGATGGGCGGCAATTGTAGGCGCGGGTCGGAGCCGACTTCCAGCGACAAAGCATGTCCCGCACCCGTATCCAACACCAATTTCAAGGGCAACGCAAGTTGGTCATTCACAACCACTTCCGTTGTGATGTAGGCTTTGTTGCCTTGCAGCTGTAACGGTATAGTAGTCCAGCTGCGGCCCTGCGGTTGCCGAAACATATAGGGGTCGTGAAACCGAAGCACCAGCTCAACGGGCCGCACCTCGACCACAAAGCTGCGGAATATATCATAGCCCAGAATGCCGTGAATGGGCACGCCCACGTAGCCCGACAGGTTGAGCACGTCTTCCGACAACACCAAAAAGGAGAGCGCCGGCGCTACTACCCCGGGCAGTTCCACGCGCACGCCGTCGCTCTGGAAGGCCTGAATGGCATTTTCCTCACCCGCACCGGCCACTTGAAAGCGGTTGCCGATGGGCAGGTTCAGCGTCTGCCGAAGCGATGGGTCGGTGATGAGCGAAATGCCCACCCCCGTATCAAGCAGAAAGTTGTACGGCCCTTTGCCATTGAGCTTAGCACTCACCACAATGAGGTTGCGCTGCAATTCGAAGGGAATCCGGACGGCCTGTTTTTTCTGATTTACGATGGTAAAAGGCGCCCCCGAATCTTGGGCCGAAAGGGGCACAAAGGGCATACACAACAGCAAAATGAGCAAGCCAAAGCATGTCCACAGGGGCCGAGTACGGCCCGAAACCAGCATGGCAAACAAGCGCGGGGCGGACATAAGAAAGGGAAGGCGGGTCCGGTAATTTACTAAAAAAAGCCGCTAATTGTCTGCCCCTTGTATCACCCCGGTAACTCCCAGTGCGTCTGTGGATTATAATACAGCTGACCGGCCTCGATGTAAAGCGGCGCCGCCAAATTATTGTGATATAGCTGCCCCGTACCGAGCCCTTGGGCAAAGCCAAGCCGTGCGTATTGCCCGGCCAGCTGGCTGATTGCGTTCAGGCCAATGTTCGACTCCAGCGCCGACGTAAGCCACCACGCGATGTCCAGGGCTTCGGCGGTAGCTACCCATTCGAGGGTGGCTTGCAGCCCCCCCACCAAGGTGGGTTTCAGGATGATGTAGGCCGGTTTGATGCGCTCAAGCAACGCTACTTGGGCCGCGGGCTGGGTGACGCCGATCAGTTCTTCATCCAGCGCCACGGGCACGGGCGAGCGTTGGCACACGGCCGCCATGCGCTCGATTTGGCCGGCCCCAATGGGCTGCTCAATGGAATGCAGCTCGAATTGGGCCAGCCGTTCGAGCTTCGACAAGGCCTCGTTGGGGGCAAAAGCGCCGTTGGCATCCACGCGCAACGTGAGTTCGGCCGGACCCGCCACGGCTCTGATTTCGGCCAGCAGCCGCAGCTCGGTCCCGAAGTCGAGGCTCCCGATTTTGAGTTTCAGGCACGAATAACCATCGGCCAGCTTCTTTTGAATTTGCTCGCGCATGAAGCCGGCATCGCCCATCCACACCAAGCCGTTGATGGGCACTCCTGCTTCGCCCCGGCTAAATGCGTTGTCGTAGAGGTGGCGCCGGGCGCCGTGTTGCCAGTCCAGGGCGGCGGTTTCCAGTCCGAACCGCAGCGCAGGCCATTCGGGACCTACGAACTTGGCTATCTCCTCCGGCTCTAATGCGCTTGTATTCAGATTATTAAAATCAGAGCATAACTTCTGGAGCTGCGCCTCAAACCCGGGCTTGTAGTCGGGGCTAAGTCCGGCTAGCGGGGCGGCTTCGCCTATGCCTTCCCGACCGGGTTGGGCCGGGTCGAAAAGATGCAGATACCACGCAACGTGTTCGGTGAGGGCCCCACGCGACGTACGGGCCGGAAAATTGAAGCGCAGAACACGCTGCGAGTAACGGAGTTGTAGCATACGGATATCCTAACAGGCAAACTGCCGATAAGTAACGCCGAAATAACTTACCGCCGAACCAAAGCTTATATCAGGCACAGGATAATTACCTTATAATCAAACACATAAAAAAAGCCTCTACGCAGGGCGCAGAGGCTTAAGAAGGCGGTCTTACGGGCCGAAAGGGGACGAATTACGAGCGGGCAGCAGGGCTGCTTGGTTCGTTACGCGTACGGTTGGACATGCCGCCTTTACGGCCGGCAGCACGCGCCTCTTCCGAAGTAAACCGGTGGCCGCGGCCGCTGGCGTGTGAGGCTTTGCCGCCTTCGCTGGCAATGCGTTTCTGCTGGGCCGGATCCATGGCAGCAAAACCGCGGGTGCTCTTGCGGGCAGAAGCGGCGCTCTGACTGCTTTTCTGCCCTTTTGTAGCCGAAGCAGCGCCGCGTTGGGGTACATCATTTGTTATCATAGCCCAGTGTTTTTGGAGGTGGAATCGGGAACGAACAGTGCTGCTTCAACGGGCAGCCCAACGGCAATAGCTGAAAAAATATCCAAAATATTCTCGCTATTGCACAAAATACCACTTACTACTGACGACCTTCTACGTACTAAAAAGCAAGTGCTGCGCTAAATACTGGTCGAGCTTAGCTCGTGCCGCTCTTGCTTTTGTAGCTATTGGACAAAACTTCACGTACGTTCTGAGGTTACCTCAGCACTGTCCTTTCCTTGCTTGCCATGTCTACTTCACAACCTACGCCAGCTACTGCCTCTGTCCGGGTGCCTGCCTCTCTGCTGGAACGCTACCAGGCAGTGCGCCGCCAAACCGAAATCCTGTGCCGCCCGCTGCTCCCCGAAGACACTGTGGTACAGCCCATTATCGACGTGAGCCCGCCGAAGTGGCATTTGGCGCACACCACTTGGTTTTTCGAGACTTTTTTGCTGGGCGAATACCTGCCAGGGTACCGCGTGTATCACGCCGACTACGCGTTCCTGTTCAATTCGTACTACAATTCGCTGGGCAGCCGCGTCAACCGCGCCGACCGCGGCACGCTGTCGCGCCCGCCGCTGCAAGATGTGTATGCGTACCGCGCCCACGTCGACGAGCACATGCAACAGCTTTTGGCTACTACCGACACGCTGCCGGCGGCCTTTAGCACCGTGTTTGAGTTGGGCCTGCAACACGAGCAGCAACACCAAGAGCTGCTGGTAACGGACATCAAATACATCCTGAGTACCAGTCCTTTGGCTCCGGCCTACCAACCGCTGCCGGCGGCTTTGCAAGAGGCGCCGGCTCGCACTCTGCCCCTGCAATGGCTGGCCGTGCCCGGCGGCGTGCACCGCATCGGCTACGAAGGCACAGGCTTCTGCTTTGACAATGAACAGGCACCGCACGAAGTGTACGTAGCCGATTTCTCGCTTCAGAACCGCTTGGTTACCAATGCCGAATACATTGAGTTTATCGAAGCGGGTGGCTACCAGGATTTTCGCTACTGGCTCGGCGAAGGCTGGGATCTGGTGCAGGCAGCCCACTGGGAAGCGCCGCTGTATTGGGTGCGGAAAGACAACGGCTGGCACCGCTTTACGCACTCGGGGTTGCAGCCCGTCAACCCGGCAGCGCCCGTCACGCACGTCAGCTTTTACGAAGCCGATGCGTACGCGCATTGGGTGGGTGCCCGCCTGCCCACCGAACAGGAATGGGAAATAGCGGCCCGTCACTTTGCCCCTGATGCGGCCAACGGCACCTTCGTGGAAAGCGGCCTATTCGACCCACAGCCCGTATCGCCGGACGCCGACCCCGCACAGTGCCACCAGCTGCTCGGCGACGTTTGGGAATGGACGTATTCGGCTTATCACCCCTACCCTGGCTACGAGCGGGCGGCGGGTGCGTTGGGCGAATACAACGGCAAATTCATGATCAATCAGATGGTGCTGCGCGGCGGCTCCTGTGCCACGCCCGAAAGCCACATCCGGCTTACCTACCGTAACTTCTTTCAGGCCGACAAGCGCTGGCAATTTACGGGCATTCGGCTGGCCAAATAGCAACTACTTGATTATCAGAAATATAAACTGAACAGGCAATTTTGCTTGCTGTACCCCCTATGCGCACTTCCACTGCCCACGATTCTGCTTTGCTTCCGCCCACGTCCACGCAACTTTTGGCCCAACACGTAGCCCAAGGTCTGAGCCGTACGCCCAAAACGCTGTCGTCGATGTATTTCTACGACGACGCAGGCAGCCGCCTGTTTCAGCAGATTATGGCGCTGCCGGAGTATTATCCCACGCGCACCGAGTTTGCCCTGCTCACGGCACATTGCGAAGCCATCGGGAAGGCCTTGCGCCCGCAAGAGGCTGACGAACCCTTCTTCTTGCTGGAACTAGGCGCCGGCGACGGCCTGAAAACCAAGATCTTGCTGCGGCACCTGCTCGAAACCGGGGCGCAGGTTACGTATGTGCCTGTTGATATTTCTGCCGCCGCCCTCGATGGGCTGGTAGCCAGCTTGCAGGCCGAGCTGCCCGACTTGCCGGTCGAACCCGTTGTAGCTGACTATGCCGACGCGCTGGCCTTAATGGCCGCCCGGCCAGGCCGCAAAGCCGTGCTGTTTTTGGGCTCCAACATCGGCAACTTCCTACCCGACGAGCGCCTGCGTTTCCTGCGGCGCTTGGCACGTCCGCTCACTTCCGACGATCGTTTGCTAATCGGTTTTGACCTGCAAAAAGACCCGCGCATCATCCGGGCGGCTTACGACGATGCGCAAGGCGTAACGGCTTCGTTTAATCTTAATTTACTCGTGCGCCTCAACCGCGAACTGGGCGCCGATTTCGACTTGGGCCACTGGCAGCACTACACCGATTATGACCCGCTTGACGGCGCCGTCAGGTCATTTCTGGTCAGTACGAAGGCTCAGACCGTAAACATTGCGGCATTGCAACAAAGCTTTGAGTTCGCGGCCTGGGAGGTCATTCACACAGAAAATTCCTATAAGTTCACCCGCCCCATTCTCGACAATTTGGCAGCGCAATCTGATCTGCAAATTCTTGAATATTTTACCGATGATAAGGATTATTTCGTTGACGCTATTTTTAATGTAACTAGCTAATCAATTGAAAGTAAACAGTTTATAAATTACTCCCGAAGCTCCTATTTTTATACTTCACAAAGATTGCTAAGTTCACGTGCTTTTTAACACAATTGCACATGCACAGCGCGGTCATTAGCCTAGCATCCGGCTATGGATATTTCCCGACTCCGACGGTGGCCGTCGAGGCTGCGACGCGCCTTATTCAGGGCGGGCAGCTATCTGTAAGCCCCATTGAAGGCCTGCCCGCTTTGCGCGAAGCTTTGGCCAGCACTTACCGCCGCTCGAGCGGCTATGGCGTCTCGCCGCAACAAGTGGTGGTGACGCCGGGCGGCAAAGCGGCGCTGTTTGCCTTGTTCAAAACGTTGCTGCGTCCCGGCGACGAAGTATTGGTGCCAACCCCGGTGTGGTTTGGGTTCAAAAGCCTGATTGAACAGGCCGGCGGAAACATGCGCCCCCTCCCGCTCAACAGCACCGACGACTACGCCCTGACGCCGGCCGCTGTGAAAGCAGCTATCGGGCCGCGCACGCGGATTTTGTTGTTTAGCAACCCGAACAACCCCACGGGCCGCATTTACAAACACGCGGAAGTAGAAGCCATTCTGGACGTGACCCGGCAACACCCGAATCTGATGGTGATTTCGGACGAAATCTACGATTTGGTATCGTTCAGCACGGAGCCGGTGCCTTCGCTGCTGGAGTTTGCCGACCCGCACGCCCAGCACGTTGTCGTCAACGGATTCTCCAAATCGCTGGCGTTGGTAGGCTGGGGCGTGGGCTACTTGGTGGCCCCGACGGCCGTGGCGCAGGTGTGCGCGGCCTGGCAATTTTCCACCGCCGCGGCAGTTCCTACGCCCAACCAGCATGCAGCGTTAGCCGTCACCAAAGCCTCGGCCAGCATTACCCGTGAGTTACTTGCACAGCTGGCCACAACGCGCAACATCTTGCTGGATGGCCTGGCAGACCTGCCCAATGTGCATTGCCACATTCCTGAAGGCACGTATTACGCCTTCCCGGATTTTACCGCTTACCTAACGCCTCGCATCGACCCAATTATCGCGTCGGCCAGCTTAGTAACGCGCTTGCGCAAAGCCGGCGTAGACGTCGTAGACGGGGCCAGCTGCGGCGCCCCGGGGTTCGTCCGGCTGTCGTATGCCGTACCCGAGGAGGCGTTGCGAGAGGCGCTACGTCGCATCCGGAAGGCACTGGCCTCGGCCCCTGTGTTTTAGGGCAACTGGTTTTCGCCGGAACATCTTGACAAAGCGGGAATACCCGCGGCGGGCGTCGTACCTTTGCGGCCCAATTCCACCCGTCCGAGTCATGCAGTTTTCCTCGCTCCGCCCGCATATCAAGCCTACGCTTTTACTTGCTTATCCTGTGGTACTGAGCCAGTTGGGCCACGTCTTGGTCAACGTGTGCGACAGCGTGATGGTGGGCCAAACCGGCAAGATTCCGCTGGCAGCCGTGTCGTTGGGCGTGAGCGTGAACACAGTGGTGATGGTGCTGGGTTTGGGCCTCTCGATGGGAATCACGCCCCTCGTGGCCGCTGCCGACGGCAAGCGCGACGTTCGCCGCCTCGGCGAGTTGCTCGTGCACGGCGTGTGGCTGAGCGCGGTGGCGGGCTTGGTGCTGGCCGGTGTCGGCTTCCTGATTGCGCCCTTGCTGCATCACCTCCACCAGCCGGCCGAAGTGGTGGCGCTGGCGGCACCGTGGGTGCGGGTGCTGTTTGTGTCGTTGCTGCCGCTGATGGTATTTCAGGGCTTTAAGCAATTTGCTGAGGGCCTGGGCCTTACACGCCAAGCCATGTTCCTGTCGATCATGGCCAACGTCATCAACGCCTTGTTGTGCTACGCGCTCATTTTTGGGCACTTTGGCGCCCCGCGTCTTGGCTTGATGGGCTCAGCATGGGCAACCCTTACGGCCCGCATTCTGATGGCCTTATTTATGGGCTTGTACGTGTTGCGTGCGGCGCGCCTGCGGCCGTACCGCGAAGCCGCCGGCCATTGGTTGCACCCCGAAGCCGCCGTGCTGCGTCGTCTGATCGGATTGGGTGCCCCAATTGGCGTGCAGATGATGTTCGAGATGGGCGCGTTCAGCTTTTCGGCCATCATGATTGGCTGGCTCGGCGCTACCTCACTTGCTGCTCACCAAATTGCCATTAATGTGGCGTCGGTGACGTACATGGCGGCCAGCGGCATCGCGGCGGCGGCAACTATTCGGGTGGGCAACCTGCGCGGCCTCGGCGACTTATCGGGCGCGCGGAACGCGGGTTTCACTTCCTACACGCTTACGTTCTTGTTTATGAGCACGATGGCGTTGGTGCTGATTGCAGGCCGGAACCGTATTCCATATTTCTACAACCACGACCCGCAGGTGGTGGCTTATGCTTCCAACCTGCTGCTGATTGCGGCTTTATTTCAGGTTTCCGATGGTCTTCAGGTGGTGGGGCTCGGCGCGTTGCGCGGCCTCGAAGACGTGAAAGTGCCTTCGGTGGTGGCGTTGTTGGCGTACTGGGCCGTGGCGTTGCCGCTGGGCTACGCATTGGGCTTCCTGCTGCATCTGGGCGCGACGGGCGTCTGGATCGGGTTGCTGACGGGCCTGTCGCTGGTGGCGGGCGTCTTATTGTGGCGCTTCCGGCAGCACAGCGCCGTACATGTTCGGCAGGAAGCCCTTTTGGCTCGCTAGCCGACTCCAAGCTTATTTATATAAATAACTGACAATCAAACACTTATATAAATTAATTCGAGGAGAAATAAAAAGCCTTTGCACTTCTGCTCACGAACTAGAACTTGAAGGTTGTACGTTGTAGTGCTTTCTGACTTACTACTGACCTGGTAATGCCCGTTTTCTCCTTTCTCCTTCCGCTGCTGTTTTGGCTGCCGATGGCTTCCACACCAGCCCCGCAAAACACAGTTGTGGCCGCCGACCCCGCTACGCTGATTCCGTGGTCGCCGACCCGGCCGCTGGCTTGGTCCGATTTCAAGAGCAAGCCCACACCCGCCGATAAGCTGGCCGCGCTCACTACCGCCACCATCGACGTAAAAGCCGGCTGCACCGATTTCGTTTTCAACTACAGCGTGCGGGCCGTGTTTTCGCCCACCGAATCGTGGGTGCGCGAGGCTACCAAGTCCAACGAGTCGCTGCTGAAACACGAGCAGCTGCACTTCGACATCACGGAGTACCACGCCCGCAAGCTGCGTCAAAAGCTGAGCACGCTGCACCTCAACTGCGCGCACTTGCAGCCCGGGTTTAAGAACGTAACCAACGCCGCCTTTGCCGAATGGCAACGCGACGAGGCGCGCTACGATGCCGAAACGAACCACGGCCTGAACACGCCCAACCAGAAGAACTGGGAAGGCCAGATCAAGCTGAAGCTGGCCCAACTCGATCGGTTTGCCGTCGCGCCCTAACGCGAGCTTTTCTACCTTGCCTGCATGGAATCAGCTTCTGCCGTTATTTCGTGGGCCGATTTTGAGCGCGTGGACATCCGCGTGGGCACCATTCTGGAAGCCCGCGAATTTCCGCAAGCCCGAAAGCCAGCCTACCAATTGCTTGTCGATTTAGGCCCCGAAATCGGCCACAAACGCTCCAGCGCCCAAATTACGCGCCATTATCAGCCCCCCGACCTGATAGGCCGCCAAGTGCTGTGCGTGGTCAACTTCCCGCCCAAACAAATCGGCCCGTTTCGCTCCGAAGTACTCGTGACGGGCGCAGCCGATGCTAACGGTGATATTGTACTGGCTTCTCTGGCGGCGCCCGTGCCCAACGGCCACCGCTTACTTTAGCGGCTTGGCTTGCGTCGCGGCTCTGGCTTTTTCCTCGCGTTTGGTCAGGCTATCGATTACGCTGCCGTAGATGTTGTCGAGGTCTTTGTTGTGAATGGCGTAGTAGCGGTAGCTCTGCTTAAACACCGAATCCGTAATGCCACGACGCTGAAACACTTCTTTTTGCAGCGTGTTGTAGAGTGCCCGCGCCGAATCCTGCGGAAGGTTGACGGCATCGACCCGCGCTTCCAAAATGTGCAGCTCCGTTAGCAGGCTCTCCATCTGCTCTTTGGGCAAAAGCCGAGCGGGCGGCGTAGGTTCTTCGGGACGCTGACAACACGCTAGCGCAAGACTCAAAAACAGCAGAAAACTGGCAGGAAGCTTTTTCACGGTGACAAAGTTAGTTCGAAACCCGTAGTTTAGCCGAAATGAATTCGCCCGCCGCCACACCGTTCCAGCAACTCGTGCGCAAGCTTCGGCAAATGGAAATCCGCATCCTGAAGGCTGTGGACGCGCAGTTGCAAGGCGATTTTCATTCCGTGTTCAAGGGCACAGGGTTGGAGTTCGACGACGTGCGCCTCTACCAATACGGCGACGAGGTACGCGCGATCGACTGGGCCGTATCGAGCAAGGGCCACGGCACGTTCGTAAAGACCTACAAGGAAGAGCGCGAACAATCGGTGTTGCTGCTGCTCGACGTAAGCGCCTCGCAGCGTGTAGGTGCCGAAGGCCGCCGCAAGCTGGACGTGGGCCGCGAAATCTGCGGGGTGCTGGCGCTCTCGGCTGCCCGGCAGGATGCGCAGCTGGGCATCCTGGCCTTTTCCGATCAAAAGGAATTGTACTTGGCACCCGGCAAAGGCGTGAGACATGCGTATGCGCTTATCAAACAGCTATTTGCGTTGGAGCCTCGCTCCCGCCATACGGCTGTGGCGGCTGGCATCAAGCAGGCACTAGGGCTGCTCAAGCGCCGGAGCATTGTGCTGCTGATCTCCGATTTTATCGACGCGAATTACGAGCGCGAACTCACCATGCTGGCGCGCAAGCACGATTTGGTCGTGCTACAGTTGCTCGACAAGCGCGAGCGCGAGTTTCCACCGCTGGGCATCGTGCCCTTGCACGACCAAGAATCGGGGCGCACGGTGTGGGTAAACACTTCTTCGGAAGCCTTTCGGGCGCGTTACCGGGCTACCTATGAGCAGAACCGCGAGCAGATCGGGCAAATCTGCCGGCGCCACCGCACCGAATACTTATCCATTGCCACCAACACCGACTACCTGCCACAGTTGGTGAATCTGTTTCGGCGGCGCAATCAGCGGGGAGGCCGTGCGTAAGATTGGCGCAAGCTTCGTTAAGAAGCTGTTTTTGAGCAAGATGCATTGGGCCATAGCTGCCGCATGGCTGCTGGTACCGCTGAGCGCATTGGCCCAATCGCCGCCGGATCAGCCGCAAAGCCGCTTTTTGCGCCCATCAGTACGTATAGGCGAAGTAATTGATTATGAGCTAGTTCACAATCATGAGTCTTCCCTGGAAGTAATCTTCCCAGATTCGACGGCCAAGTTTGAGCCGTTTGAGTTCGTCGGCAAAACCTATTATCCCACCCGCACCCGCAAAGGCCGCAGCCTCGACCGCACCGTGTACCACCTGCGCACCTTCGCGCTCGATTCGGTGCAGCGGCTGAGCTTGCCCATCACGGTTTTGCACGGCCGCGATACGCTTACCATCGCGACGGCCCCGGCCACCGTGCGGCTGATGCGAACGGCTCCAGCACCGGCCCTCGACACTCCGCCCGTTTTGCGGCAGAATACTACGCTTCTGCCTGTAGAACAGCGTTTCAACTACCCATATTGGCTGGCGGGCGCGGCGGCCGTAATCTTGGTAGCGCTGGGAATTGTGGTGGGTTTTGGCCGCACTTGGCGGCAGCGGTATCAGCTGTATAAGCTCCGCAAAAACCATGTGTATTTTCTGGCCCAATACGCCCGCCACGTCGAGCGCTTCACGTTGTCGCGGTCGCTGACCAATATGGAACGCGCCATCACGCTGTGGAAAAACTACCTGACAACCCTAGAAAACAACGCCATTAACAGCCTCACTACCAAAGAGATAGTGGAGCACTACCAAAACAACGGCGACGTAAAGCAAGCCCTGCGCATTGCCGACCGCGTAATTTACGGCAACCAGCTCACCGAAGAAGAAGAAGAAACGGAAGAAGCCTTTTCGCTGCTGCGCAACTTTGCCGAACGCCGCTACGACATGGTCACGACCCGATTCTTTTAACTCTTATCTACTTGATTCTAAACCTCATGCCCGACCAGCTTTGGCAACGCTTCCTGGCTCCTTTGCTCGACGGGCTTCGCTATGCTACGCTGGCAAGCTACACGTGGGCGCAGCCACGGCTGTTGTTGTTGCTGCCCGTGATTCCGCTGCTGTTTTTGGGGCGTTGGCTGCTGGTGCACCGGCGGCGCCCGCGCCTCGATGTAGCTTTTGTGGCCGGACAACTACGCCGCGACTGGACGGCGGGCCTCCGCTTTTTGCCCGATTTGGTGTTGGGCCTGAGCATGGCCTTCGGTGTGGTAGCGCTGGCGCGACCGCAGCGAACGGATGAGCGCGTGGTGCAAACCGGCGAGGGCATTGACATTCTGTTGGTGCTCGACGTATCGGGCTCGATGGAGCTGGGCGACCTGAAACCCAATCGCTTGGAGGCCGCCAAGCGCGTGGCCCGCAACTTTATCGACGGCCGCGTCGGCGACCGTATTGGGCTGGTAGTCTTTGCCGGCGACGCGTATTCGTTGGCACCCCTTACTACTGATTACGACTTGCTGCGCGAAAACCTCAGCAGCCTGCATCTGGGCATGATTGCCAACGACGGCACGGCCATCGGTACCGCCTTGGGCGTAGCGACCAACCGCCTGCGCGACTCCCGCAGCCGCACCAAGGTGTGCATTCTGCTATCCGACGGGGAGAACACAGCCGGCAACCTCGATCCGCTCACGGCCGCCCAGTTGGCCCATGCCTTTGGGCTGAAGCTATACACGATCGGGCTGGGAAAAGACGGCGTGGTGCCGTACGGCACCGACGAAGCCGGGCGCCCGCGCTACGTAGAAACGCGCCTCGACGAAACCACCATGCGCCAACTGGCTCAGGCCGGCGAAGGCCAGTTTTTCCGTGCCACCGACAATGCCGCCCTCAACCGCGTCTTCCGCCAGATCGACCGCTATGAAAAATCAGAAATCAAGCAGACGCGTTTTCGCAACACCAAAGATTATTACCGCATTTATTTGTTCTGGTGTGTGGGCCTATGGTTGCTGTGGCTGGGGCTGAAAAACACGTTCCTGACCAACGCATTAGAAGACTAACGCTAGGCGCGCACCGCTCCCCTACTTTTACATCATGAGTATTGCCGATAACATTCGTCACTTCGAACAAGAGCTTGCCGGCACCAACTGCCGCTTGGTAGTCGTCACCAAAACCCACCCGGTTGAGAAGCTACAGGAAGCTTACACGGCGGGCGCCCGGCTCTTCGGCGAAAACAAAGTGCAGGAACTCGTAGCCAAACAGCCCGAGCTGCCGGCCGACATTGAGTGGCATCTCATCGGCCATCTGCAGACCAACAAGGTGAAATACATCGCGCCGTTTGTGCACACCATCCAAAGCATCGACAGCCTGAAGCTTTTGCAAGAAATTGATAAACAAGCAATTAAAAATAATCGAGTACTGAACGGCTTGCTTCAGTTTCACATCGCTGAGGAAGAAACCAAGTTCGGCCTGAGCCTGTCGGAAGCCGAAGAAATCCTGCAATCAGAGGCGTTTCGGGCCTTGCGCAACGTGCAGCTTACCGGCGTGATGGGCGTGGCCACCAACACCGACGACGAATCTCAACTGCGGCGGGAGTTTCGGGAACTACGCAGCTATTTCGACTTGCTGAAAAGCCGGTACTTCGCCGATCAGTTGGCTTTCCGCGAAATCTCGATGGGCATGAGCGCCGATTATGCGCTCGCCATTGAAGAAGGCAGCACACTTATTCGGGTGGGCAGCGCTATTTTTGGAGCCCGTAATTACGGGACGCACTAATTCTTACATTCTGAACATGACAACTCGTCTGATTATTCAACTGGCGGCCCTGCTTGGCGCCTTGGGCGTAGGCATCGGGGCGTTTGGGGCGCACGGCCTACGGCCCATGCTGGAGGCTTCCGGCCGCTTCGACACCTTCGAAACGGCTGTTCGCTACCAGTTTTACCACACGCTGGCGCTGCTGGCCATTGGCATTTTGCTGCAAGTCCGTCCCGAGCTGCGGGCGCTGGGCACTACCGCGTGGCTATGGCTGGGCGGCGTCATTATTTTCAGCGGCTCGCTGTATACCCTGTGCTTCACGGGCATCACCAAAATGGGCGCTGTTGCGCCCGTTGGCGGCCTGTTGCTGATTGCAGGCTGGATCAGCTTGCTACTCGCCGCTCGTCAAGTTTAACTGATTGACAATCAATTAGTTATATAGCAAACAAAAAAAGGGCGCCTCGCTTTCGCGAGGCGCCCTTTTTTTGTTACCACAAAGCGACTAGTGCTTACGACTTGCGCTTTGCTTTGATTTTGCTATCGCTGGATTTCGTCTTTTGCTTGCCGTCGGCGTCGCTTGATACATCGCTTTTCGCAGGTGCCATTTCGGTAGTAGCGGTGGCAGCTTCTTTTACTTCGCCCACCAACGACACCATGGCGTTACCGGCAGCCGAGTTAGACTCCACGGTCAACACTTTGTTTTGCATGCCGATTTTGCCGGTGCTGTTGAACTTAGCCGTTACGATACCCGATTTGCCGGGCATTACGGGGTCTTTGGTCCAGTCAGGAGTGGTGCAGCCGCAGCTCACACCAATGTTAGAAATAACGAGCGGCTGCGTGCCGACGTTCTTGAACTTGAAAGTATGCTCTACAATATCGCCTTGCTTGATAGAACCGAAGTCATACTTCATTTCCTCAAACTGAATTTGCGGGCCGGCAGCTTTGGTTTGCGCGTTGGCAGGCTGCACAGCCGTCGACTGAGCCTGAGCGGCAAAGCCAGCGAAAGCGAGCGACAGGGCCAGAACGAGTGCTTTTTTCATGGTTGATTCCGTTAAAGAGTTGCAGTAAACAAAGTTAAGGTTTTCAGGCGCTGGGCCAATTATCCTGCCAGATTTCAGCAGCGCGCATGTGCATTGGATGAAGCCAAAAGGGAACTCCCAGCTTCAGCTGAGGTTGGAGAAGTATAGTTCCTACTGCTCCGACAACAGCTTTTGATTGAAGTTAAGCAAAAACAGCCGGTCGGCGGCGCGCGTGATGGCTGTGTAAAGCCAGCGCGCAAATTCAGCGTTTACCATATCATCTTTCAAAAAGCCGTGGTCGACAAATACGGCTTGCCACTGCCCGCCCTGCGCTTTATGGCATGTGAGCGCGTACGCAAACTTTACCTGTAACGCGTTGAGAAACGGATCCTTACGCAAGGCCGCCGTCTTTTCGCGCTTGGTGGGCAGATGCGCATAATCTTCCAAGATGGCTTGGTAAAGGGCGTTACTACGGTCGGCGGGCAGGGCCGGCGACTCGGTGTGCAAGGTGTCGAGCAGCAGCTTCACTTCGATTTCGGGCTCGTCGGGGTAGTCGACAAACCGCAGGCGGGCATCGGCAAACCGGAACCCAAACTCCTCGGTACGGCGCACGATTTTAGTGATCTGCACAAAGTCGCCGTTGGCCAAAAAGCCCATTTCCGAGTCTTTTGGCAGCCAGAAATAGTTGTTGCGCACCACCATCAGGTAGTCGCCCGCTTCAATTTCGTCTTCCGCGTCGAACAACGTCCGCCGAATCATCTGGTTGTAGAGGTTTGCGTTTTTGTTGGAACGGCAGATGATGGTCGTGTTCTCGTGGCCGAAGGTCTTGTACGCCCAGCGCAGCCCATCTTCGAGCTTGTCGCCACCCATTTTATAAATGTCTGGGTAGCCTTTGGTAAAGAACTGAATCACAGGTTGTTCCTCGCGAAGCTCTTCGCGTAAAACTGTCGCGTTCATCAGAATCCCCGATTCTTCGGCTTGGCGCATTACCTGGCGCAGCTCTACTGAGCCTACTTTCGCCCGAAACCGGTGCGCGAGCAGCTCCGGATCCAGGGCCGGGCTGAGCAGCTGACCAACTGGCGGCAGCTGGGCCGTATCGCCGATGAGCAAGAGGCGGTTGGTGGGCTTTTCAAACACGTAGCCCATCAAATCGTCGAGCAGGCCGTTTTCGCCGAAGGCTTTCTCATCCGAAATCATCGAGGCCTCATCGACGATATAAAGCGTGTCGGCGGTGCGGTTGGGCTGGCGCTGAAAAGAGAGCCGCTCGGAGGGCGAGCCGGAAGTTTGGCGGTAAATCTTCTTGTGGATGGTGCTGGCGGGCACACCCGAATAGGCGCTCATTACCTTGGCTGCACGGCCCGTGGGGGCCATCAGGGTGTATTTGCGGCCCAACTTGTGCAGCCACTGCACGAGGGCGCTCACGACCGTGGTTTTGCCCGTGCCCGCGTAGCCGCGCAGCACAAACACTTTGCGCCCCGGCAGATCGTCTTTCAGGAACTCATCCAGCTGCTGAAAAAGCATGGATTGGTCCTGCGTGGGTTCGTAAGGGAAATAATCGCGGACAGAAGGCGTGCGAACGGAGAGCATGAAATTCTAATCAATAAGACAGTAAAGATACCCGTCGTTCGGCATCCGGAGCACGAAGGACATTATCACGTCTTCAGAACAAATCTCAGCCTAGTAAAACTCCCAACCAGCACGGGTGAGCGGCGAGAATATCTTTATTCCCGGCGGGCAGTCAAGCGCAGGTAGTTGTTATTGCTGCGGCTCTACCACCGCCATCGTTGCGGAGGCTTTGGCAATCAGCTTATCGTCGCACCACACCTCCGACTCGCAGAAATGCAGCCGACGGCCCGCTTTCAGCACCCAACCCACGGCCCGCAGCTTCTTTCCCACGCCGGGATGCAGGTAAGATGTTTTCAGCTCCACCGTCACAACACCCACATTATCAGGCACTAGCGTAACGGCTGCAAAACCAGCCACCAGATCGGCCATGGTAGCAACCAAGCCGCCGTGGGCAAAGCCGCGGTGCTGCTGGTGCTTTTCTTCCAATAGCAGTTCTGCCTCGACGCGGCCGGGCTCAATGGTCGTCAGGTTGGCGCCGATGTGGTGCATAAAACGCTGACGCACAAGCTTGCGGCGGATGCGATCAGCAAGAGATTCGTCGGCCAGGGCCGGATTTGTGAGCTCATTCATCGCCCAAAGGTACCGCCCGCCTTGCGCCAAACCGCACAGTTGCACGCCGAATATACCGCCCACCATGCGTACGACGTTAGGAAAGATGCTCGTGCGCGCAGGCCGCGGAGCAGTTTGTGTATCCCCAGCGCCGGTTCCGCCGTAGCTGGCACACGCACCGCAACTGGCTGGTCGTCCCAGCCGCTAGTATTTCCACAAAATCATGTCCGAATTTACCCCCTCCGCTATTCCTGCCGAATCTTTATTGAGTGCCTACACCGGCCAAGTACGCGTGCGCGTCTGCGGGATGCTGGTGCATGAAGGCGCCCTTCTGCTCACGGCACACCGCGGCATGCTGGCCGACGAGCAACCTTTTTGGTCGCCCCCAGGCGGTGGCTGGCAGTTTGGCGAAACCATACAGGACTGCCTAAAGCGGGAATTTCTGGAAGAAACGGGCGTAAAAGTTACTGTGGGCCGTTTCCTACACTTGCACGAATTCAAAAACGATACGCTTCAAGCGCTGGAGCTTTTCTTTGAAGTAAAGCTCGAAGATGAAACCGCCATACCATCTCTTGGCTCCGACCCCGAGCATGCTGCTGATGCACAGCTACTTACTGAGCTGGCTTTCCTCACGCCGCGTCAGCTGGTAGGCATGTCCGTATTGCAGTTGCACCCCGTGCTGCGCCACGTCATCAGCCCCGACGATGTGTACATTCCACACATTCAGTTTTGTTGAAGGCTTGCACGAAAAACAATTTATACATAAAACCTTGACTATCAATATATTAGATAATTAGTAGGCGGGAGGCAAATTGGAAAACGTTCAATACATTTTCCATTTAACTTTTACCTTTAATGGCCTGATTGGCGCTACTTCTTCCTTAGCCCGTGCCCGCATCCACTTCTACGTCTCCCCTTGCTTCTGCTGCTCCGTTGCCCACTGCCTTGTCTCGTCTGCGCGACGAAACCCTGGATGCCAGCAACTTAGCGACTTATAACCTGTACCTGACGGCGGGAGCGGCCGGCATTCGCGTGGGGGTTGCCGATGCCCGCCGCAACAAGTTTGTGCTGCTCGAAGACTATTCGCCCGTTTCGGCTACGTCGCTGGCCGGGCAATTGCAAGCGCTGGCAGCCCAGCACGACTTGGTAGGCCAGCAAGGCTGGAACAGCGTGCGCTTAGCCGTGCAGAACCGTTTTTTTACGTTGCTACCGTCCCCACTTTTCCGTGCCGGCGACGAAGCGACGTACTTGCGCTTGCACCACACCGTGGATGCGGGCCACGAAAGCGTACACCGCTACACGCACCCAAGCCTAGAGATTGTGAGCGTCTTTGCGGCCGAAAAAGCGTTGGCCGACTGGTTTCAGCACACCTATCCGGCCGGTAAGGTTTTGCATCAATCCAGTGCTTTGCTGGAAGGCGTAATCCATCAGACCGAGCAGAGTGCACCGCGCCGCCTGTACTTAAGCATTAGTCATCAGGAGCTTACCATTCTGGCCATCCGCGACAAACGCCCGGAGTTCTGCAACGTCTTTCCCTTCGCGACGCCCGAAGATTTGATCTATTACGCCATTCTGGTGATGCAGGAGTTGCAGCTCAACCCCGACCAAGACACGGTAGTTGTGTGGGGCGACCTGATGCACGACTCGGAGCTGTTTACGATTCTGCGCAAGTATATCCGCAACATTCGCTTCGGCAATCGCCCTTTCGACCTGAGCTACAGCTATCGCCTCAACGACGTATTTGAATACCGCTTTTTTGAGCTTTACGCTCTGCATCTGTGCGAATAAGCTAGTTCCCTGATCGTGACTTTATGAAGCGAATTGCCCTGTTTCCCGGCTCATTTGATCCCTTCACCAATGGGCACCTGGACGTGGTGCAACGCGGAGCAACGCTGTTCGACGAGATTATCATTGCCATCGGCAACAACAGCAGTAAAGTGCGCTATATACCTGTCGATCAGACCATTACCATGATCGAGCAGTTATTTCAAGATGAGCCGCGCGTGTCGGTGCAGGCCTACAAAGGACTGACGGCCGAATTTGCGCGCGAAACCGGGGCTCGCTTTCTGCTGCGGGGCCTGCGCAACACCACCGATTTTGAGTACGAAAACACCATTGCCCAAGCCAATCGGCACGTCAACTTGGGCTTAGAAACGGTTTTTCTGATTACTTCGCCGGCTTTGGCGGCCATCAGCAGCACCATTATCCGCGAAATTCATCGCTTCGGGGGCAACGTCGATGACTTCGTGCCCTTCGCGCTGCCACCTTACGAAGGCAGCTAACGGCGCGGAATTATTCGGAGGCCGGTTATGCGGTCGAGGAATTTGGGATCGCCGACGGGCAGCACGATATAGCGGGAGTCGTAGAGGCTGAGGTTGGCCTGCTGCATTAATTCTTCTTCGTCCGTACCCGGCAGCACGATGTCCACCACCTTGCGGGTGCGCGCATTGAACGTGACGATGAGGGTAGACCTATTCTTCTCGAACGTGTTCACCCAGTTTTCAACCTTGGCGGCGGTGCCCGAACCCCGTGCGCCAGGCTCCGCTGCGCTTCCTTCTCCCTGCGATTCGCGCGGCGGCCCAATCAAACGGCGCAAGCTATCGATGTTTTGCACGAGCAGCGCGGGCAAATCGAGCGCAGGTGTAGTGTTCCGGCGGGTTTGGGAGGCCGTAGGAACCGGAACAAGCCTTTCGTAAGCGTTTTGGGAATTGGTGCAGCCCATCAGCCACAAGCAACTCACCACTATTGAGTAGCGAATTAGACGCATAGGCAAAGGGCTACTGGCAAAAGTTATTTCTCTTTCGCGGATTCTTTGGCCGACTTTTCGCCGGCTACTTCGCTCAGGTAATGCCGCACCACCAGCGCGATAGAGGCATACGCCTCTTCCAGCACAGTCAGGGCTTCCTGCGGCGTCATCCAGCGTACTTCTTCAATGTATTCTTCGGCTTGGGGCTTCATCAGCGTATCGTCGGTGCACTGCATGATGTACCAGTTGGTCTTCTTGAGAATCTTGTTGCCGTTGTAGGCATACGAATGCCAGGTGCTAGGCAGCTTCTCGCCGATGTCGATTTTGATGTTACACTCCTCTTCCACTTCGCGCAGCGCACCCAGCGCCGGATCTTCTTCCTTCTTGAGTTTGCCTTTCGGAAGATCCCATTTGCCCAGGCGGTAGATCATCAGCACCAGGCCATCCTTCACCACGAGGCCGCCGGCAGCCTTCACAATGCGAAACTGATCTTTGAGGTGCAGGATAAGCCGCGATTTCTTGCGCGCCAGCAACGTCAGCGACTTCAGCTTTTTGAGCTTTTTCACCTCCATCAGGCGCAGCAGACGGTCGAGGAAGCTGTCCGTGACGTCGCGCACGAGCACATCGCCGACCAGGTCTTTGGAAGAAAAATCATCCTCAGAGGTCAGAATGAGATCGTATTTATGCTTGTACACCTTCTCGCTGTTCTTCTTGATAATCAGCGGGATGTCGTTGATGAAAACATTCATCGCGGGAAAATTCTGGGAGGCAAAAATGAATTGTGGACAGGAGCCTACGCTGCAAAACACAGCATAAATTTCATCAAACGAAAATAGGCGAAAGACGGGCAAGATACGAGATGCAACCGGTTCGGTTGTTTGAAAGTTAAGAGTTCGGAGGTTTGGAAGTGCCGAACCGGAGTCAGTCCCCGTTCTTTGCATCTCCAACGCCTTTATTCCTACCTCGCTCCCTCCGGCATGAAAAAAATCGGCTTGCTCTCCGATACCCACAGCTACCTCGACGACCGCATTCTGCACCACCTCACGGGCTGCGATGAAATCTGGCATGCCGGCGATTTTGGTTCGGCAGACGTCGTGGAAGAGCTCGCCGCTCTGGCACCGCTGCGGGGCGTATACGGCAACATCGACGGCCGCGATGTACGTGCTACTCAGCCGCTTACCCAGGAGTTTGTCATCGAAGGGCTGAAGGTTCTGATGATTCACATCGGGGGCTACCCTGGCCATTATGCCCCGGCGGCGCGGCCCTTGGTGCAAGAAACGCGGCCCGGTTTGTTCATCACCGGCCACTCGCACATTCTGAAAGTAATGCCCGACCCGAAGTTAGGCCTGCTGCACCTCAACCCCGGTGCTGCGGGCCGACATGGCTTCCACAAGGTGCGGACGCTGTTGCGCTTCGAAGTAGAAAACGGCAAGGTGCAGCAGCTACAAGCGATCGAGCTGGGTCTGCGCACATCATAACTATTTACTAATCAAATAGTTACAAAAAAGCACCTTCCCCGTATGGAGAAGGTGCTCTTGTATTACTTAGCCAACCGACACCGGTGGCGGCCTTTTTACAGGGCGATTTCTGGCTTGGGGTGCTCGCCTTCCTGACCGTCTTCGTTGACGGGCTTGGTGATGGCTTCGGCTTCGTCGAAACCTTCCGTACCGGTCTGGTTTACCTGAGCTGGCTTGTTGGACGTCGAAGCGGCTGCGGGAGCCGAAGCTGCGGCTGGAGCAGCAGCAGTGGTGTTGCCGCCGTTGAAGCGCGATTTCAGTTCGTCGAGATCCACGTTCTTCAGAACGGGCGTCAGGAGCAACTGCTTGATAACGCGCTGCTTGTTGTTTTGGCGGGCAATGTTCTTGCGATGCTTCCGCTTGAGGCGAGTAGTGCTCATATCCGGGTCGGTTTAAGTCTTTTTATAAAGGAGGGGCAAAAGTAAGTCTTATTTTTGAATCCTGAAACCTGCACCCTAATCTCTATGGCTGACCCAATTATCGATTTGCGCTCCGATACCGTGACGCGCCCCACTCCGGCCATGCTGGAGGCCATGTTCAACGCCCCGGTCGGCGACGATGTATACGAAGAAGACCCAACTGTGCGCGCCCTGGAAGAGACCGCCGCGGCCCGCTTTGGGCTGGAGGCCGGCCTGTTCTGCCCGTCCGGTACCATGACCAATCAGATTGCGATTAAGGCTCACACCGAGCCGCTATCGGAAGTTATTTGCGAGCAAACGGCCCACGTTTATTTGTGGGAAGTCGGCGGCATAGCCTTCCACTCGGGGGCTTCGGTGGCGTTGCTCCCCGGCGACCGGGGCCTGCTCACGGCCGCGCAGGTAGAAGCAGCCATCCGGCCCGCTAACAACGTGCACTACCCCGACACGCGCCTTGTGTGCCTCGAAAATACGCACAACCGGGGCGGCGGCAGCTGCTACTCAATCGAAACCATTGCCGAAATCGCCGACGTGGCGCGCCGTCACAACCTGAAGCTGCACCTCGACGGTGCCCGAATTTTTAATGCCTTGGTAGCTACCGGTCAGCAAGCCGCCGACTACGGCCGCTACTTCGACTCTATCTCGGTGTGTTTGTCGAAAGGCTTGGGCACGCCGGTGGGTTCGGTGCTGCTGGGCTCGAAGGAATTTATCCGTAAATGCCGCCGCATCCGCAAAGTGATGGGGGGCGGTATGCGGCAGGCGGGTTACCTCGCCGCGGCGGGCCTGTACGCCCTAGAGCACAACGTGGAGCGCCTCGCCGACGACCATCGGCGCGCGCGTCAGCTGGCCTCAGCGCTGGCCGATCAGCCCTATGTCGATTTTGTGCTGCCTGCCGAAACGAACCTCGTTATTTTCCGGCTGAAAGACGAGATGCCCGCCGACAGCTTCCTGCGGCATCTGGAGCAGCAAGGCATTCGGGCCTCGTCGTTTGGGCCGCAAATGATCCGCTTCGTAACGCACCTCGACGTTGATGATGCCATGGTTCAGCGCATCGAAGATGCGCTGGTCGCCTTGCAGCCTGTAGCTTAGGCAGTTCTTATCCCCGTTGCAAAACCCCGACTTGCCCTAAGTCGGGGTTTTGCTGTTAGTATTGTCCTTGCTTTGCTGCCCTGTAGCAACGGCCGCGTAACGCCGCTTTGATGGAAATCTACAACACCCTGACTGTCTTGCTGGTAGTTGCGGCCGTATTCGGCTATGTCAACTACCGGTTCCTACGCCTGCCAAGCACAATTGGCCTCATGATTTTGTCGCTGGTGTCGTCGTTGGTGGCCGTGGGGCTAGGTCGGCTGGGTGTACCGTGGATAGTAACAGTGAGCCAATTGGTACGCAACATCGACTTCAACCAAGTGCTGATGCAGGTGATGTTGAGCTTTCTGCTGTTTGCCGGCGCCATCCACGTAGACGTGCGGCAGCTGGGCGCCCAGCGCCTGCCGGTGGCTGCGCTGGCTACCGGCGGCACCCTGCTTTCGACGGGGTTGGTGGGCGTGGCTATGTATTATTTGTTGCCGCTGTTTGGCATCCCAACGCCCCTGATTCACTGCTTGCTGTTTGGGGCGCTCATCTCCCCCACCGATCCGATCGCGGTATTGGGTATCCTGAAAAAAGCCAGAATACCTAAGTCTCTAGAAATCAAGATAGTAGGCGAGTCTCTGTTCAACGACGGAATTGCTGTGGTCGTGTTTGTAAGCCTGTACCAGATTGCCGTTGTCGGCGCCGACGAAGCAGGGCCGGCTTCCATTGGTCTGCTTTTTCTCCGGGAAGCCGTCGGCGGTATGGTCTTGGGAGCGATCCTGGGGTACGTTGCTTTCTGGGCGCTGCGCTCAATTGATCATTACCAGGTAGAAGTACTCATTACACTGGCACTTGTGATGGGCGGCACGGCACTGGCCACCGCTCTGCACACCTCCGGACCACTGGCCATCGTGGTGGCCGGACTCATCGTGGGCGACAAAGGCCGATCTTTGGGCATGTCGGACGTGACTCGCGAGTACCTGGACAAGTTTTGGGAATTGCTGGACGAGGTACTCAACGCCATCTTGTTCGTACTGATCGGGTTGGAAATGCTGGTGTTGGACATCTCCAACACTACCCTGCTCATCGGAGGCGTGGCGATTATAGTCGTGTTGCTGGCTCGCCTCATTGCCGTTGCAATTCCTTTAGGGCTGCTGCGCTACCGGTACCATTTCGACCGTGCCACCCTGCGCATCCTGACGTGGGGCGGCCTGCGCGGCGGTATTTCGGTTGCCTTGGCGCTGTCGTTGCCCAGTACTATGCCCCGCGACCAAATTGTGGGCGTGACTTACATTGTAGTAATCTTTTCCATTTTGGTACAAGGCCTCACCATCGGGCCTTTGGTAAAGCGGCTCGGGTTGCGCACTGTGACTGAAGGAGTTACAACTGAGCATTGAAGCATAATTACATCCTCATCAATATTTGTTTTAAGTTGGTTTTAAACTTGCCGAAACCGCTCTCCCGTTCCACTGCCATTCCCACTTTAGCAAAGGGCTGATAACCATGAATTTATTTGTTATTGGCGACGTACACGGCTGCTACCATACGTTCATGAAGCTGCTACAGCAGTGGAAGCCCGACGAAGAGATCCTGATTCAGGTCGGCGACCTTGTGGACCGCGGCAACTACGTTCCCGGCACTGTGGCGGCAGCTATTGCCCTAGATCTTCAGCATCCGGGCAAGGCTTTCTTTCTGAAAGGCAACCACGAATACGGCATGATTCGGCACTACGGTCCGCAAGGGCCGTATGCTGGCTGGCTACAATGGGGCGGCAAATCGACCATTCAGCAGTACCAAGTGTACTCGCAGCTCTTGCTTCCGCATCTGATCTGGTTGGCGCAGCGGCCGTTGGTGTGGGAAAATGAGCACATCCTCATCAGCCACGCCGGAGTTGCCGATACCACCAACCCCTATGATCTGGAGCATCCCGACGGCATCCTGTGGCGCCGCGGGCCGCTCAAAGCGGTTGGCAAGCTGCAAGTTGTGGGCCACACGCCCACCAATGGCATGCCCTACGAAGACCACGAACGCAACGCCATTTACATCGACACCGGGGCTTACCTTGGCCGCTACCTTACGGGCGTAAAGCTGAGTGCCCAGGGCGAGATCTTGGAGTACCTGGCGGTAGAAACCCACGCCGCTGATATTGCCTGATTTTCAGAAAGTTATGCCTGCCAAAAACTCTGCTCTACAACACCTGCGCCAAGCCGACCCAATACTGGCTGCCCTCATCGATCGAGGCCAACCGATTCGGCCCAGCGCCCACGAGGATATTTATTTGGCGTTGTTGAAAGCCATTGTAAGTCAGCAGATTTCGACCAAAGCTGCTGCGGCCATCTGGCGCAAAGTTGAGGGCCTGTTTCCGCCCGACGGCTACCCGGAACCCGCCGCCGTGGTAGCACTATCGGACGAGGAGCTGCGGGCGGCGGGCATCTCTAAACAAAAAGCCGGTTACCTACGCGCCATCGCCGACTTTGCCCAGCAAGACCAACTTGATTATCAACACATTACTAACCTAGATGAAGACGCCCTGACGCGCCACCTCACCTCCATCAAAGGCGTCGGGCGCTGGACAGCGCAAATGATTCAAATGTTTGCTTTAGAACAGCCAGACGTGTTTTCGGAAGGCGATTTGGGCATTCAGAATGCCATGCGGCGGCATTATAACCTGGAAGAAACCGGAAAAGCTCTACACAAGCGCATGATCGAAATCGCCGAATCGTGGCGACCTTACAGAAGCTTGGCCTGCAAGTACTTATGGCAGTCGCTGGACAACACGCCAGCTCCCAAGCAGTAAGGCAATGCTTTTGCTTCCCGTTCGTACTAAGAGGCCCTTTATAACTGAGCAGCCGGCCATCTAAACCTACCGCACCTTGCCGCGTTTCACCAAATAAGCATATAATACCTTATCGAATGGCTCGCGGATGTCAACTGGGACAAAGTCAATTTTGTACTGGCCGCAGCGCAGAGCCAATTCTTGCTCGTACTTGTGCATGGCGGCTTGGTACTGCTCGCGGACTTGGGCGGGTTGCAGCTTAATCTGCTCCCCGGTCTCGATATCCTCAAACAAATAAGGCCGGTCGGCGAAGGCAAAATCCGATTCGGTGGCACGGTCCATCACGTGAAACAGCAGCACCTCGTGGTGCTGGTGCCGCAGGTGTTGCAGCGCCGATAACGCCTCGGTTTGCTCGTCGGGAGCGCGCCCCAGCATGTCGCTGAACAACACGACCAACGACCGTTTCGGAATCTGTTGCGCGATGCGGTGGATAACGCCGGCCACGTCGGTGGGGCGGCGCGTAAGCGGCCTTTCGAGCAGATTTTGCAGCGTCAGCAGTAAAGTATGCCGATGCGTACTCGTCGAGCGTACCGGCGTCTGTAGTTCAATTTGGTCGGCAAAGGTGACGAGGCCCACCGCATCGCGCTGCTTTTGTAGAAGCGTGGTAAGGGCCGCGGCACACAGCACCGAAAAACGCAATTTATCGTGCGACGGCTCCGGGTAATACATCGACGGCGACACGTCCAGCAGCAGGTGGCAACGAAGGTTGGTTTCCTCTTCGTAGCGTTTTACAAAAAGCTTGTCGGTGCGGGCCAGCACTTTCCAGTCGAGGTGGCGCGTGCTCTCGCCGGGATTGTAAAGCCGGTGCTCCGAAAACTCCACCGAAAACCCGTGGTAAGGCGATTGATGCAATCCGGTAATAAAACCTTCCACCAGCTGACGCGCCAAAAACTCCAAGTTTCCAAACGATTGAACGGCGGACAGATCCAGAAGCTTCGACATAACCATTTGATTTATAAATATTTACAAATACGCCTATTTCAGCAGCATCCGCAAGCCTGCAACACCCGAAAAAGATCATTTTATGAATAAACGATCCTTCTTAGGATTTTGGCATTTTAATTGACTAAAACGCGCTTTAACAAAGATACCGCAGGCTGTTGTGGAAAAATTACCTTCTTAAAATTTTTATATTCGCAGTAGGCCACGTACCTTGTACAGCAATTCACTCATCTTGGAATAAAACAAATACAGAAGGAACCGTGGAAGACCGTCACGATCAGGAAGAAATTTACACCCAGCGCATCAAAGCCGGTAAGCGCACCTACTTTTTCGACGTGAAAGCCACGCGCGGACAAGATTATTACCTCACCATCACGGAAAGCAAACGCAAGCTCCGCGACGATGATACTTTCACCTACGAGAAACACAAAATTTTTCTTTACAAAGAAGACTTTGCCAAGTTCGTGGATGCGTTACAAGATGCCGTAGAGTATGTGCGCGAAGAACTGCTGTCGGAAGATGAAGTAGCCGAATTGGATCGCCCGCGCCAGTACAACGACGACTCTTACAACACCACAAGCGACGACAACTACTAACCTTTCGCTGCCTATCGAAGCACACCTACTCGATTTTTCTCTCTTTGCCGCACAGCGCGGCTCTGCATTGCAGAGCCGCGCTGTGTCTTTTATAGGCTATTGTAGGCGGCATTTTTGCCTTTACTAGCCGCTCACTTTTACCCTATACCGTATCACCGACCAGAGGGCACGTTTTCCCCGAAAGTTAGCCGTACCTTTGCACCCGAATTGTGCCTTTGGCCCGACTCGTAATCTTTAATCCAACATTTCTACTACATAAGATGGGTCTCCGCTGCGGAATCGTCGGTTTGCCGAACGTGGGTAAGTCCACGCTATTCAACGCCCTTTCGAATGCCAAGGCCGAATCGGCCAACTATCCTTTTTGCACCATCGAGCCCAACGTGGGCGTGATTACGGTGCCCGACGAGCGCCTCCAGATTCTGGAAGCCCTCGTGAACCCCAAGCGTGTGCTGCCCACGATCATTGAGTTTGTGGACATTGCCGGCCTCGTAAAAGGCGCCAGCCGCGGCGAAGGCTTGGGCAATAAGTTCCTGGCCAACATCCGCGAAGTCGACGCCATCATTCACGTAGTGCGCTGCTTCGACGACCCCAACATCGTGCACGTAGCCGGGGGTGTCGATCCGGTATTCGACAAGGACGTGATTGATACAGAGCTGCAAATCAAGGACTTGGAGAGCGTTGATAAAAAGCTGGCCAAGTCGGAGCGCAGCGCCAAGGGTGGCGATGCCGCCGCTAAGAAAGAAGTAGCCGCTTTGCAACGCTTCAAGGCAGCTCTGGAAGCGGGCCAAAACGCCCGCGCCGTGGATGCCTCTGCCGACGAACTGGAAGCCGTCGCCGATTTGCAACTACTTACTATTAAGCCAGTTATCTACGTGGCTAATGTTGACGAAGCCAGCATCATCAGCGGCAATGCCCACGTTGAAGCGCTGCGCGAGCACGTCAAGAACGAAGGCGCGCAGGTAGTACTGGTTTCGGCCGCTATTGAGTCGCAGATTGCCGAGATCGAAGATCCCGAGGAGAAAGAGATGTTTTTGGCCGAGTATGGCCTGAAAGAGTCGGGCCTGAACCGCCTAATCCGCGCTTCGTACGAGTTGCTCAACCTGATTACCTACTTCACCGCCGGCGTGCAGGAAGTACGCGCCTGGACCATTCACCGCGGCGACAAAGCCCCGGCGGCAGCTGGCGTTATCCACTCCGATTTCGAGAAAGGCTTTATTCGCGCCGAGGTAATCAAATTACCTGATTATCAAGAATATAAGACCGAAGTAAAAATCAAGGAAGCCGGTAAAATGGCAGTCGAAGGCAAAGACTACGTGGTACAGGATGGCGACATCATGCACTTCCGGTTTAACGTCTGATCTGGGCCCTTTGATTTCTTCAGCAGGTCTGTAATTTCAATGCCCCAACCGATTCTCGGTTGGGGCATTCTTGTGTATATCTTCCTCTATGAAAAACGCGTTGTGGCTGCTCTGCTTAGGATTGCTATCAGTAAGTTGTGAGCATCAGCCACAAGTCTTGCACGAAAAGGGAATCTTGGTACTGGACAACGCACGAAATTGCACGAGCTATGATTACTTCATTCCGTGCGACATCAACGATACGATTTCTCTTGGTAAAAATGTTGAATCGGTAAACTCGCACACGGCACGCCATATAAGCGCAGGGCAACTTCAGTTCGCCTTGCTAAATGCATCCTGGCCAAGTTCGGCTGACTCCTTTTATGTACGAGGACACCAAGCGCGGCGGAATTATTTATCTGCTGTTGAGCTCACTCTTAAACGCGTCGACGATATGTCGGTCGACACAATACAACGTATAAATCCTCAACGACTGGCAGGAACAATTACTATCAACCAGTTTTATCCAGGATACTATCGGATTACCCACGCCAAAAAGATTATTTTGCTCGAGTAAGCTCAGAAAACGAAAGGGGCACTTATTTCAATAAGTGCCCCTTTCGTTTTCTATTAGCAATAAGGATCACTTGCCCACCACCTTATACAATTGCCCAGCCGTAAGCTTGTCGGTGGTTTTCATACCGTTTAGAATAGCGAGTTCTTCGTAGCGCTTCGAGGGCACGCCATTGGCAGCCAAGGCTGATGCCAGCGTGGTGCTGGTTTTGGCAGTTTTGATGCGCACCCGCTCGGGCTGGCGGTTGAGCTTGTCGGCGGCGGTGAGGCGCTGGAAGCCTTGGGCCGTACGCTGAAATTGCGGAGCGTAAGTTTCGAAAGTTGAAGGTGCTGTGAGGCCCACGAGCGCATACAGCGTCTGGCCGTCCTGAATGATGTAGCTAAGCGTGCGGGCCGTAATGGCTTGCTGGCCCGTTTGCTGATCCTGCCCGACTTGGTCGCCCTGAATAACGGCAGCAGGGAAGCCATTGATCGTCGTTTTCTGGGCTTGCGGCGACTGCAGGTTGAGTTGCTTCGCTAGTGCCTGAGCAGTTTCATCAAGCGATTTGTTGCCGGCTGGCAGCAAAACCATAACGGCTTTCCCGTTGGGCTCCGCCATCTGAAACTGACTGGGTGAGTTCTGGCTTTGCCAGCCCTGCGGAATCGGAAATTGAAATTTCAGCTCGGGGTGATAAAACACGCTGTTTTCCACGAAGCCCTCGCGCGGGTTGTCGCCGTAGGCTAGGCCATCGAGCAGGCGCAAATATTGGTCGCGGTTGATGGCGAGCTGACGACCGGCCTGCTGCTCAGCCGTAACAGCCAACTTCTTCACACGCTCGTAGCGATCGGCAGAGTTGGGGTGAGTGCTCAGGAAGGTGGGCACGCCGGCCGCACCGCTTTGCTGCTCGGTGCGCTGCAACGTCAGAAAGAAATCGGCCATGTGAGCCGGGTCGTAACCGATTTTGCTGGAGTATTTTACGCCCAACACATCAGCTTCGTTTTCCGCATCGCGACCGTATTTAAGCAGGCCAAGCCCCACCACCTGCGTGAGCGGCTGCCCAATCGACTGCATCACGCGGGGGGCAATGATGGAGCCCAGTATCATACCTATGCCAGCGGCCGTGTTGCGGGTTTGCTGCTTCTGACCATGACGAGCCGTAATATGCCCGATTTCGTGCCCCAGCACGCCCGTAAACTGGGCTTCGTCGTTGAGGTACGCCATAATGCCGCGCGTAAAGTACACGTGGCCATCGGGCGTAGCGAAGGCATTGACGATGGGCGAATCGACGATGGTAAAGCCCTTTACGTCGGCCGGGCGATCCGAAACACGGCCCATCTGCTGCCCTTTTTCGTTCATGTAGCTTTGCAGCTTGGCGTTGTCGAGCAACCCAAATTGGGCGATGACCGCCGGATCGGGTTGGGCACCCTGAACGGGCGCAGAGGGTTTTGGCTGGTTTGCAGTGGGGCTTGTGGAGCTAACCAACGGCAAGAGCAGCAAGGACAGGGCGGCGGTGTGTAAGCCGCGAAAGGATGGGATTTTCATGGCGAGAGAGCGTAATTCCGCCGCTAATGATACGGCAGATGTGCTAGCAACGAACCCTAAAAGAAAGGGTTACGCCGGCTGGTATGCACATAGCATGCCTAAGTTTCGGTGCGTTCATTAAACGCACACGCAGTGCAGCCTATCTATGCGGCTTTTGTTAGCTTAAGCCAAAGCCCTAATCCTAAATGCAAACAGCTGATTATCAGATGTTTGTACATGCCAAATCTTAAGGCCGCCGGCTATTTACCGTGACCGACTGATATCCAATCAACAAATCGGCGCGGGTGCCGGGCGGGCGGTAATACACCAGCAGATCGTACTGATTTTCGGTTTCCTGATGGCTGCCTTCGAAGTATACATCGTCGGGGGCGGCATTGGGTTTGCCCACCACGTAATAGTAGTTGTAATACCCTTGCTTGAGCAGCGCCTTGCCCGTATACTGCTGGCTGGCAACGTCATACGTGAGCTTAAACTCATCTTTTAGCTGCCAGTCGGTGAGGGCGCCGAACACGTAAACCGGGCCGGGTGCGGCCTGCTCGGCGTGCAGTTGAAACGTGACGTTGGCGTAATCGGCGTTGGTGGCACCGTTTCCATACTCGCGGTTTTCAAATACGCGCTGCCCATTAATGTCCTCGTACTGCGTGTAACCTTGCCCGGCGCGGGTGCCTTCCAGCGTCAGCAGTACTTCGCGCGGCGAGGCCGCACCGTCGAGCTTGGCCATGCCTACTCCCAACGTACGCAGCGAGCGCGTGTCGAAAAAGCGAAACTCGCTGCTGCCCGGAAACGCGTTCTCGAAGTTAAAATACTGGTACTCCAGCACCCGTTCGGCATCGCGCACAAAGGTCGGGCGCAGGTTCACTTTGGCGTTGTCCCACCGGAAATTCTGCCGGAGCATCACCTTCACCTCTTGCGCCGGATTCACCAGATTGGCGCTGGCGTAGCGAATGCCAAAATCAAGCTGCTGCAACGTGTAACGCTCCTGTCCGGCCACCGGAATGCCTTGTTTCAGAGACACTTCCACGCCATTATCGTACACCAGCACCCGACGGCTCACCACGGGTACATTGCCCGCTCCCTGCACTACCAGCAAGTAATTGCCGCTCAGCTTCACGCGCGGCATCTGGAGCCGGTAGTGGTAGTAAGGCACTTTGGTGTTGATGGAAGTGCGGTAGTCGGTGATCAGAAACTCGTTGATCTCGTTGAGGAACTGCATGTCCGTCAGCGCCGACGGTTTCCAGTCGACATCACAGTGAATTAGCTTGCCCGTCAGGCGCGGCGCCTGAGCGCTTAGCATATCAAACTCTAACACAACGGGTTGCCCCTGTGCCATGGGCACAATGGGCGGGTTGAATACCTCTGTTGGCTGGCCCGTAGCGACGTAGCACTGCACCGAACGCACCTCCGGGCTGTAGGTGTAATCTTGGTAGCGCAGCGCTTTATCGGCATAATATTCCGGCGGACGCTGCTGCCCGCCGGGCTGGCGCGCCGCGTTCGGGTCGGTGATGGGCGTGCCCAACGGGACACACGCGGTAGCCACAAGCAAAGACAACGCTACAACAAGGCGGGATACATGCATGCTTAAAACTAGTGCAAAAAGGCAAAAACGGACTAAAGGTGAGCCTTCTTCCTTTGGCAAGTGGGGAAGTTTGTGGGCTACCTCAAGTAGACAAGCGGTTTGGCCGCCCGTTACGAGTGAGCGGTTGCTTCTTGCCTATGCAGCAGTGACACATACAGTTAGTGCGCAGGAGCGCCCAGTGCCTGCAAGCGTTGCCGGGCATTGCCGTTCTGCGGATTCAACTCTAGGGAGCGCCGGTAATGCGTGCTAGCCGCCGTCGGATCGTGGTTCAGTTCATCGGCTTCGCCCAGGCTGTCGAAGAGATTAAAGCTACCCGGATAGAGTTCGGTACCAAGGCGGAAAATGGCCAAGGCTGCCTGCAGGTCGTGCGCCTCGCGAATAAGCTGGTAGCCCCAGTTGTTGAGGACCATTTCGGAGAGGACAAAAGAAGAGTCCTGCTGCTGCATCCGGTGATAAACTGCCAGCGCGTGGTCGAAGCCTTCTTGGGCCAGGGCGGCTGCAAATCCCGCTTGCGTGGGTATGGGGCCGGGCTGGGCCGGCAGGTGGTACGACTGGGCCATATGGGCCGGCACGCCGTTTTGAACAGGTGTGCGTTCGAGGAACTGCCAGCCGGTGGAGGCCGCTTTTAGAGTGGAATTCAAAAATTCCAGTGTGTAGCGGCAGGTCCAGTGGTAAGCGGCTTCCACTTCGGCGCGAGAATACTCCGAAAAGTGCGCTGGCGAAGCCATACGCAGGGCTTTCGTGGAGAAATCCAGGTGCTCCATCGGGTTCATAACCACGTGGTACCGATCGGAATACTTGGCTTCATTCAGCAGGATTGACGAGGTCTCCATGCCGTTGGCGCTGAGTTCCCGCACCGATTCGGGACGGCGCTGCACATACAGCCACGGCACGGTGAGGCGCGAGCGAGACACAGCCTTGGTGTCGTCGCGGTATTGGGTACCGTCGAAGCTAATCAACGCGTCGATGCGCGAGTCTTGGGAAGCAGCCAACGTGATGGCCAGGCCGCCCCAGCTCCAGCCGGCTACGGCCACGTGGTCCATATCGGCTTGCGGTAAGGTGTGGGCATAAGCCAGCAGAAATCGGATGTTACCTGCTTGGGTAGCAAGGCCTTCCGGGTCGAAATTCATAAGGCTCGTTCGGGTGCCCAGGCTGCGGCTGGCCAGCACCACGTACCCGTGGCTGGCGAGGTATTCGCAGAGGTCGGCGGCTTCGTCCGCTACTCCCCCACCCCCGGCGGCGTAAATAACCACGGGGAATTTGCCGGTCGTCGCCGGCGCGTTTGGCACCGCCCACATGCGCTGCTCGAGGACGGCCCGCGCTTGCTTAGGCCCGACCTGGGCTGCTAGGCTTTGCTGCCGGCCCGTCATGAAGGCCGTTACCTGGACCGGGGACTGCTCAAATACCTCGTCGGTGGCTTCGGTGCGCAGGTAATCGGTGTAGCGCATGGGCGTGCCCGCTTTCGGAGCCGGATACCACACGAGCGTTTGCACGGGCCGGGCCCGTTCACCGAGATATGCCTTGCCGGTAACCAAGTCGGTTCTGTCGTGGTAGGAACGCGCGTAATCGTATTGCTGCACTACTCGTAGGCCGACGCCGTGCGGACCTTGTTGAAGGTTCGCAAAGCCGGAACCGGCTTGGGCGATGTAACCCAGGGAGCAAAGGAGAAGAAGCAAGGCCGTTTGCAGAAGCCGCGAGCGTAACATAGGTGCAAAAAACAGAAGTTTAAGAGGTGTGTATCCCTCCTAATTAACACGGATAAGGATACGGGCATAAACATACAACTTCTACCTTGCAAAACAAGGTACTGTTTAACACACAATACCGGCTTATAGCCTTGTTAAGAATCCGTACTACCGTCTTTGCAACCTTGCTTCTACCCTTCCTCAAAAAAGAAGGGAGCTAGTTCTTCACTAACTCCCTTCTGTAAATACCTGATCATCAAATATTTATTTCACACGCATTTCCAAGCCTTCCACTTTCTCGGCTAAGGTTTCCCAAGTGTCGTTCACTTTGGCAAGCTCTTTCTTCACTTGCTCGAATTTCACAGTGGTGTCCTTAAGCTGTGAGGTATTGTTGTAGATGCCAGGGTCGGCAAGCTGCTTTTCGTACACGGCCAACTCCTTTTCCAGGGTCGTGACGCGGGCTTCTACCTCTTTCAGCTCTTTGTTGGCCTTTTTCAGCTCCTGCTGGGCAGCGTCGCGCTCGGCGTTGGAGTACTTTTTGGGTTCTTCCGTAGCTTTTGCAACTGGCTTAGCAGCAACAGGTTGCGCGGCACCGTTTTTCTTGTCGGCTTTGGCGCGGTCTTCCTGCCACTGCTCGTACTCGGTGTAGGTGCCGGGATATTCCTTGAGCTGGTAATCTTCGATGTACCAGATTTTATTGGCCACATTTTCCACGAAAAAGCGGTCGTGGCTGATGACGATGTAGGTGCCTTCGTACTGGTCCAGGGCTTGAATCAGGATGTTCACCGACTGCATGTCCAAGTGGTTGGTCGGTTCGTCGAGCAGCAGAAAGTTGGCTTCCGAAATCAGGGTTTTGGCCAACGCCACGCGGCTTTTCTCACCACCCGACAGCACCCGGATTTTCTTGTACACCTGATCGCCGGTGAAGAGGAAGGAGCCGAGCACCGAGCGCAGTTCCATCTCGTTGCGCCGCGAGCCAGCCTCGTTCATCTCCTGAATGATCTCGTTTTCCACGTTCAGCGATTCGAGCTGGTGCTGGGCGTAGAACGACATAATTACGTTGTGGCCAAGCTGGTGGTTGCCGTTGGTAGGCGCCTCATTACCAGCCACTAAGCGCATCAGCGTTGATTTACCTTTGCCGTTCGCCCCGATCAGGGCAATCTTGTCGCCGCGCTCGATGTGCACGTGTGTATCGCGGAAAATCAGCTTGTCGCCGTATTTCTTGCCCACGTGCTCCATGCGCAGGATGTGACGACCCGGCTGCACCGTAAACTGAAACTTGATGTTCACTTTCGCCGCGTCGTTGGCCACGTCGTCGATGCGCTCCAGTTTGTCGAGCATCTTCACGCGGCTTTGCGCCTGCTTGGCCTTCGAGGCTTTGGCTTTGAAACGCTCAATAAAGCGCTCGGCCTGCCGAATCTGGGCCTGCTGGTTCTCAAAAGCGCCTTTCTGAATGGCGTTGCGCTCTTCCTTCTCTTCCAGATAGAACGAGTAATTACCAGCGTAAGGCACTAGTTTTCCGCCACTTACCTCCACCGTAGTGTTGGTGGTGCGGTCCAGAAATTCGCGGTCGTGGGATACGATGATCACGGCACCTTCGTACCCGGCCAGGTAGTTCTCGATCCATTTGATCGAGGGCAAGTCCAAGTGGTTGGTTGGTTCGTCGAGCAGCAGTAACGACGGCTTTTGCAGCAGGATTTTGGCCAGCATCACGCGCATGCGCCAACCGCCCGAAAACGTGCGGAGCGGGCGTTGCAGCTCATCGGTGCTAAAGCCCAGGCCCTCAAGTATTTCCTCGGCCTGCGCCTGCATGGTGTAGCCGCCCAGCGCCTCGAAACGCTCCTGCATATCGGCCAATTTCTCCACGAGGTCGTCGTGGTAGTTGGTTTCGAATTCGAGCAGAATCTCGTCAATCTTCTTTTGCAGGCTCAGCGCTTCCTCAAAGGCCTGCATGGCCACCGTCAGAATGCTTTCGTGCGTGTCGTAGCTGAGCAAATCCTGGTTGAGGAAGCCCAGCGTTACGTCTTTGCTCATCTGAATGCTGCCGCCGTCGGGCTTGTATTCGCCGACCAGTACGCGCAACAGCGTCGATTTGCCCGTTCCGTTCAGCCCGATCAGGCCGATTTTGTCTTTGGGCTTTATGTGGAGGTTGGCCTTGTCGTAGAGGGTACGCGAGCCAAAATGGAAATCTAAGTCGTTGATGGAAATCATCCTACTTTGCTATAAGGGTGCAAAGGTAGTGGGTTTCGAAGTTTTACCCTTGCGCTTTTCGCGCCTCGCTGCTGGAATGGGCGCGGCGCGTTTCGCAAACCAAACAAATTCGCTATTGGTTTGATTCAGTGATAATTACAACCAAATCCACTTCCAAGTGATCGGGTGCGGCTGGGTTAGCTTACCGCAACCTGGCCCTGAACTTCGCCTCTGATTCGGCGTAAACTTGCAGCAATCTACTGTTCTCGGCTGTGCACGAGTACGCTTTTTATTCAAATACAACGCTTTGATGATCAACCAATTAAATAACTGCTTTAAAGTTTCTTCCTTCGCTTTGGCCTTGCTGCTTGTGCCGGCTTGCACCGAAGACAGCGACATTACGCCACTGGTGCTGGGCGCCGACGTGATAAAGTTCACCCAGGATGGCTTGTATCCCGAGGGTGTGCAGTACGATACGCAGCGCAAGCGCTTTCTGGTGAGTTCGGAAACGCGCGGCACCATAGGCCAAGTGCAGGACGACGGCAAGGGAAACGGCACTTACCAGCCTTTTGCCGCCGATCAACGCCTGATTTCCACGGTCGGGCTGAAGCTGGATGCTACGCGCAACCGGCTGCTGGCGGCCGTATCCGACCCCGGCTACAACACGGCTTTTTCTACGGCCGCGACGAAGGGCAAACTGGCGGCGCTGGCAGTCATTGACTTGAATGGCGGCGCCGTGGCTTCTTACGTCAATCTTAGCAACCTGCGCCCGACGGATGCCGGGCATTTTGCCAACGACGTGGCCGTCGACAACGCCGGCGCAGCTTATGTTACCGACAGCTTCGCGCCCGTCATTTACCGCGTTGGGTTTGCCACCGATGGCACGCCGACCGCAAACGTACTTGTAGAAAATCCGCAATTTCAGGCTCCTGCGGGCGCCTTTGGGCTCAATGGCATCGTGTTTCACCCAGATGGCTATTTGCTGGTGGCCAAGTCCAATGATGGTACTTTATACAAGGTGACGCTGACTTCGCCGGCTACGGTTACCAAAGTAACGACGAGCACCAGCCTAGTCGGGGCCGACGGCCTGCTGCTACAGGACAACAGCACGCTGCTCGTCGTAACCAATAGCCAAAGCAAAGTGTATCGCCTGACTACCAGCGACAACTGGGCGAATGCAGCCTCCAACGCCAGCGCTACTACCACAGCCGGCGTGTACCCCACCACGCTCACCAAGCGGAGCAGCACCGAAACTTACGTACTGTACTCGCACCTCAACGCGCTGCAAAGCGGCCAGACCCCAGCCGTAACGGAGTTTACCATCAACAAAATCTCGTTTTAGCAAAAGCCTGTTTTCCCGAAACAAGAAAGGCCGCCTCAGTTGAGGCGGCCTTTCTTGTTTTTACATAATAACTTGACAATCAAGTAATTATGTAAATAAGCTATCCTTTCTATTTGGAGAGGGCTTTGCGCAGTTCCTGCACTTCGCGTTCCAGTTCCAGGTTGCGGAACGTCACTTTCACCTCCAAGTCGGAGTAAGCGCGCTCCAGATCCTGTTCGCGTTCGCGCAGGGCAAACTCAATCAGTTTCTGATCGTGGATGTCGGTGCAGGTGCCGTACCACTGCTTGATCTGCCCTTGCTCGTCGTACTGCGGCCGGGCTTGGCCCAAAAACCAGCGATAGTCGCCCTGGCGGGATTTGAAGCGGTATTCGATTTCGTAAAAATCGCCCGTGGCCAACGAATGGCCCCACACTTGGCGGGCGCGCTCACGGTCGTCGGGGTGCAGCAGGTTGTTCCACATATCCGGCCCCACACTATCGGCCAGGGTGTAGCCGGTGTAGTCGGTCCAGCGCTGGTTGAAATAGGTGTGAAAACCCGATGGATCAGTAAACCAGACCAATTGAGGAATAAAATCGGCCAGGAAGGTCAGTTGTTCTTCTGCCTGCTTTCTCAGGCGCTCATCCTGCGGAACGGAGGGGGTAGGGACCATAAAAGAAGCGATCAACAGGGCTGGGAGAGCAGCAGCTCCATGCCCGACTGAAAATACAAGCTAAGTTGACTTTGCAAGCCGTCGGCGGAGCGCCGCAGCCGCGTAATAAGCGCGCGGGTTTCTTCCTGTAGCAATTGCAACTCCAGGTAAGGCCGGTTCAGCAGCGAATCGCGCTCAACAGTCCAGTTGCCGGTATCCTGGAGCTCCGGTGCCTGCACCTTGAGCGTGCCGGGCTGCAAATAAAAATGCGTAGCCTGCGCCAAAGCACTGTCCGGGTTATTGCGGTTGAGCACGCGGCTGGCAACGCACCACTCTCCCGTCAAATACTCGTCGGGCAGCTGCTGCAGATTAACGTCGAATAGAATTTCGGACATACAGTGTGATCAACGAAACGGCAGAGCGACTGCCGCATAAAACCGCTTTTACATGCTGCTACAGCCGTGCTTTTCCTACGATCACCCCGGTTGCAGAGACAAAATTAGCAACACTCAAACACCTCACGCTATCATAAGTTCCGGGCAAGTAAGCCAAACAGTATAACCGCTTGACTAATAATTACTTATTAAAACAAGGCCTTATTCAGCTTTTTCGTGGCTCACTTGTTCTCTACACAAGCCACTCTCATAGCGCTTACTTATTCGCTCTCGCTGAGGCTCTTAGCCAGCTTGCCCGGTACGCCGATGCTGTTGAGCAAGCCACTCACCACACCCTGTCGCCACAGCGAAAACACCGAAAAGCGCGGGTCGCGGGCGCTTTGGATTTTGCCGGTCTTGAGGGCTTTGTCGTCGCGACGCGGGTTTTCGTCTCGAATCACGATGCCATTCACCAGTTTGGACGTGACTTTGGAGAGCAGCGTTTTCTGGTCGGCGCCCCCTTTTTTGCTTAGGAAGGACATCTTCAGATCGTAGTAACTGGCCCACATGGTGCCGCGGGCCTGCTGCTTGTCGAGTTGAATCTGAACGGCCACGTGTTGGATCTGACCACGCTCAAAACGCACCAGACGCGTGGGTTCGGTCATGGAGTTGAGCAACGTAATCGAAGCCGGCCCGAACGTGCCTTCGGCCCGGTGTGCCCCGTTCGGGTCGAGCAAGGGCAGCCAAAAAGTAGCCTGCACCAAGCAGGCGTTTTGCAGTAGGCCCGACGCCCGCGCAATGGCCGGGTGGGCGGCCGTCATGTGGACGGGGTCGTTGGAAATGTTGGTGAGCGTACCGTTCAGGCGCGTCAGGGTCATGGTACCGGTTTTTCCGCTTACCGGTGCTAAGTAGCTGAATTTCATGTTCCAATCGCTGAGCCGCAGTGCACGCACGTCCAGCCGAAAGGGCAGCTTGCCCAGCGACTCCGGCGTCACGACCGACGGATTGGGATTGACCGGAAAGCGGCCGTCGCCGGCGACCGCCACGCGGGCCTGCCGAATAAGCACCTCGCGCGCTATCACAGCGCCGTGCCGCTCCAAGGCCGCGAAATCGAAGCCGGTTACGCGGACCTGAGGCGTTTGGAGCGTAACGTGCGGCGCCTGATGGTGCTTGCGCCGTGAGAGCTCCGCCACCGACATGGTAGGGGCCAACCGCACATCCAGCATATGAAACAGGCCGGGCTTGGTAGACAGGCGTAACTGCTTGTATGCCAGTCGGTAATAAGGCGCATCCAGCAACAGGGTTCCCCGCCCCGTCTGCGCCTGCCAAGCCGTGGCGTACAGGATGCGTTTCGGGTCCTGCGCGCCTACCCCATCAACGCGCAGGTCGCTTCCGTCGATGGCGATGTTTTCGATAACGGGTTTGCGCTCAATGCTTTCCACCTTAATGTATCCATGCGTCAGGCGCAGGTGGTGTAGTTGCACACGGTCAAAGTACGGGGCCAGCAATTTGCTCAGGGCCGGCGGGGGCTGATCGGGTGGCGAAAAGCTAGCATTTGGGCCTTGCAGCAACAGTGACGCAGCCCGAAACTGCCTGCGCGCCAATTGAGCAGTCTGTAGCCCTGTTAGCAAAATACGCGGCAGCCAGAGCGCTATGCGCAGGTTTCCTTGGCGCTTGGCGTTGGCAAAAAGTGGGGTTACGCGCAACGAATCGGCCTCCAGCCGGTGCCGCGCCGAAATGAACTGCACCGCCGCCAAATTCACCTCATGTCGCTGCACGGTTGCTTGCCAGCCCCGCACGCGCACGGCCACCGTGGCGGCATAGCCAATGCGCTGGGTGTCAGCGGCCCCCGTAGCTGAGAGCAGCAGATCTCGAACCAACGCATCGCCTTGCCGAAATTGCAGAACGGGCTGTTCATTAGGCCCATAGGCCGCCTGGATTCGCGTGAGCGCTATTTCACCCAAGCGCAGTCCTTTTACATCGAAGGGCAACTGCTGGTAAAGAGGCTTGCTGGAAGCTTTACGGCTCGTTTTGGGCCATTCGTACACGCGCAGGTGCAACGAATCCAGTTGCACCTTATCAACGGCCACGACGTCGTGCCTGAGCAGGTCGCTCAGACCGATGCCCGCAATGCGCAATTCTTGCAACGTGAATTGCAAATGGGGTAACGCATTGATATTCTTTATCTTACCAAAAGAAGCAGTAGGTTTCAGCCGCACGCCGTTCAGCCGAATGCTACGCTGCCACAAGCTGGTTTGCAAGGAGGCGATGCGCAGCTCGTAGCGGCCCGCCGAGCGCGTTGCTACCTGTTTTTCGAGCTTCTGGCGCAGCCACGAGTCGAGAAAAAGCAACGCCACGCCGAGCAGCAGCGCCAGTAGGCCCACGCCCATCAACGGCCAGAACCACCAGCGCGATCGCGTTTTGGCAGGCGGCGTAAGGGGTTCGGGCAACGCTGGAGAATGGGGCACGCGGCAGCAATGAAAGTGGTAGTGGCGCTGATTGGTTCTGCCCTAAACGGAAAATGGAACGGCATGGCTATGCAAGCCCAATAGTTATTTCCCGGCTGGTGACGACAGCGTTTTCTGCAACAACTGACGGCCCTACTTGCCGATCTGAGCGCACGAAAAGTTTCTGGTTTCCTATTTAGCCGCCTGTTTACCACGTCGATATGGGCGGAAGGATTACCTTAGGGCTCTCGACTCCGCATCACACTTTGTTGTCTATGGATGTTGCCCACGATTCGGTTGCCGCAGCCGTGCTGAGTTCCTTTCAGCACAGCTTCCGCAGTTACAAAACCCTCGCTGAGCGCGCGCTGGCCCAGCTCACCCCCGAAGAATGGCTGTATCGGCCGGTGCCGGGCTCCAACAGCACCGCCGTGATCGTGAAGCACATGGTGGGCAATCTGCGCTCCCGCTTCACCGATTTTCTGACCACTGACGGCGAAAAACCCGACCGCAACCGCGATCAGGAGTTTGAGGAACCCTCTGATGTAGAAGCCATTGCACCTCTGCAGAAGCAGTGGGAAGCAGCATGGCCTATTTTGCTGGATCTGTTGGATACCCTTACCCCCGCTGACCTCCTGCGCACCGTCACGATTCGCGGCGAGGCCCACTCGGTGCTGACGGCGCTACAGCGGCAAGCAACTCATTATGCATATCATACGGGCCAAATTGTGCAGCTAGCCAAACAGATTCGTGGGGAGGCGTGGCAAACCCTGAGCGTGCCACGTGGGCAAAGCCAAGCATTTAACGCGGCTAAATGGGCCGAATCCAACAACGACGACGCCTCTAGGTTGTAGCATCATGTTGGCTATCACCTCGCTTCTAAATCCGCAAAACGCTGCGCGCATTAATGGTATCATCAAAGGGCTCGAAACCGAGTTTGGGCTCGACGACGTGCAGGCCACACCCGACCCCCATCTTACGTATCAGCTGGCCGGCGTGCGCAAGCTTTCGGCCCTGAACGCGGTGCTGCGCGAAGTAGCCCAAAGCACCAAGCCTTTCAACGCTTATACCACGGGCTTGGGCGTGTTTCCGGGCCCCAACCCCGTGATTTACATTCCGGTACTGCGCTGCGATGCCCTCAACCAACTGCACAGTCGCATCCTGAAAGCCACGGCACCGCTGTGCCTGCGCACCGATAAGTTTAGCGGTCCCGACTGCTGGCTGCCGCACATCTCGCTGGCCCTGCACGACACCACCCCCGATTTGCTCGGCCCCGTACTGCAATACCTTAACAAACAGACTTTTAACCTTAAACTCACCATCAACAACATTGCGGTGCTACGGCAACAGGGCGATATGTTTCTGCGCGAGCGAGTCTTTTCTTTTGAGGGCCATAAGCAAGAAAAGACAGCTTCCTTGTTCTAATGCAACCACCTAATTATAAGACACTTATATAATAATGTATTCCAAGCTGTAGCCTTACCTTATTGTCGGCCGCCTCAAATTTCTCCTTTTCCCCTGCGGCATTTTCCCCGGCGCCTCCGACCTTTACCGCTTCACTTCACCCTGCTACTCCTGCTACTTATGTACGACATTTTACTGCATGTCCACTCCTGGACGCGTTGGCTCGTGGTTGTTTTTGGCCTGATTGCGGTTTTTCGCGCCTTTTCGGGTTGGCAGGGGCGCCGCCGCTACATGGGCGCCGACAACGGCATGGGCGCGGCCTTTGTGGGCTCCATGCACCTGCAGTTGCTCGTCGGCCTGATTTTGTATTTCGGCCTGAGCCCCGTGACCAAAACCGCCCTGGCCAACATGGGCGCGGCCATGAAAAGCCCGGAGCTTCGCTTTTGGGGCGTTGAGCACATCACCGTGATGGTACTGGCCGTGATTGCGGCCCAAGTGGGTCGCTCGCTCTCCAAGAAAGCGACAGAGCCGGTGCTGAAGCACAAGCGGGCTTTCGTGTGGTTCACCATCGCACTGGTACTGGTGCTGCTGATGATTCCGTGGGGCATCTGGAATCCGGCTCGCCCCCTGTTCCGGTTCTAATTAGGCCGTTTTTGGGTAGCCATTGCGAAAAGCAGACGTTCCAGCCGGAGCGTCTGCTTTTTTAATTTTAGTCCATTGTTCGCGGTTCACGTAAGGGGAGAAACAGCCGGTTTATAGACGAAAATATTAATTTGTCAATATTGCGGAGCTGAAACTAAACATCGTACTATTGCGACGTTTTCCCGTCCTCTGAGGGCTAAGTAACAGTACTAGTGACTCCTTCACCCGCCAAAAACCGCTTTTCACGAGAAGAATTTCTCAACCTGATGGCCACGCAATTGGACACCCTCGAGGGTCGGCAAGATGCGCAGCGCCAGTACGGGCCGGTATTGGCAGCCTTGCGGTTTCATTTGGAAGCTTACAAGCAAAGCCAGCTCAAGCGCCGTTAGCAGCTAGCAGGCAACCGCAGCTGCCTTGGTAATTTTACCCCGCCCCGTTTGCCACCTCGCCTAGTACCGACAGCGCCTACACATTGGCGCACCGCTTCCTTGTAGCCGACCCGATTTGCCCTTTCAGCAAGTCTTCTTTTCTGCAAGGTCAGGCAGATAATTTCATTCTGTGTCAGCACGCTTGTGCCCGCGCATCAAGTGGTTTTCGCTTGACCATGCGGAAGGAAAGCCGCGCCGCGTAAAATATAAATTCAGAAATAAGGATATTCAAATTCAGACCTATATTATATGCACTCGTAGAAAGCTGATCCACAAACCCTTACTCCTTTCCCGATGAGCTCAAATCTGTTAGAACTTGTTCAAAACTACTTCAGCGGTGATGCCGTGCGCCAAACTAGCACCGCACTGGGTGAAAGCGAAAGTAGCATTGGCACTGCGCTCCGCAGTGTGGTTCCCTTGGTACTGGGCGGTTTGTTTGCTCGTTCGCAGCAGCCCGGTGGAGCAGAAGATTTATTCGGATTGGCACGCCAAGCCCACAGCAGCGGCATTTTAGGCAACCTGAGTGGTCTGCTCGGCGGCTTGGGCAATACTACGGCTACGACTGCCACCACCTCGACCGCCGACAGTGGACTGCTGAACCGGGGCACCGAGCTTTTGCGCTCCGTATTTGGCAGCAACTACACTCCTGCCGTGGAAGGGGTGAGCCAGCAAGCCGGCGTGCGCACTTCCACCGTGAGTAGCCTGCTGAGTATGGCAGCGCCAGTGGTGTTGGGCCTGCTAGGCCGGCACGCCGCCGAAAACAACTTGGATGCCAATGGTTTAGGCAGTTACCTGAGCAGTCAGCGGGGCAGCATTATGGGGGCACTCGGCAGCTTGCCGGGCAGCCTGGGCACGATACTCTCGGGGCTGGGGTTGGGCGCCGGCGCCGCGGCAGCTAACCTAGGCACCACCGCGACAAACACAGCGAATGCCCTCGGCAACACGGTTTCGGCGGCCGCCAACCGCACCGGCGATGCCGTTCGCAACACAGCGCGGGACGTCGAAACGGCGGCGGCCACGCCCAGCCGGTGGCCCTGGATCTTATTGATTCTCTTAGCTTTAGCTGCGCTGTTCTATTTCATGCGCAACTGCAACAAGACGCCGGAAAACGCAGCGCCTGCATCCACGACCACTACCACGGATACGACCACCACGACGGCCGTAGCCCCGGCGGCCGCTCCGACGGGCCGCTACGATGCGGCTAGTGGCAACTACATTTATGACACAGGCGCCAACACGGAAATCAAGTTGCCCGATGGCACAGTGCTGAATGTGGGCGGCAATTCGTTTGAAGCCCGGTTGTTCAACTTCCTGAACGACAAGAATCAAACGGTTAGCGACGACAAAACGCAGGGCTGGATGAGCCTCGACCGTGTGTACTTCAACACCGGCAAATCGACGCTGACGGCTGAGTCACAGGCGCAGCTGAAAAACCTGGCTGCCATTCTGAAAGCCTTCCCCAACGCTGCCGTGAAGCTAGGCGGCTACACCGATAACCAAGGCAAAGCCGACATGAACCTGACGCTCAGCGCCGACCGGGCTAACGCCGCTCGCAAAGCCGTGATGAACAACGGCATCGATCCGAGCCGCGTTTCCGCAGAAGGCTACGGCCAAGAGCACCCACTTGCCTCTAACGACACGCCCGAAGGCCGCGCCCAAAACCGTCGGGTAGACGTACGCGTGACGAAGAAGTAAGCTTTTGAATTTTGCGTACAGAAAATAGCCCGCCGCTGAGCTCAGCGACGGGCTATTTTATAACCTTTTGACTAAGTGGCAATTACTGCCCCAGCACCATCGCAAATACCAGCGGCGCTACAATGGTAGCATCCGATTCGATGATGAACTTAGGCGTGTCTTGGCCCAGCTTGCCCCAGGTGATTTTCTCATTGGGCACAGCACCGGAGTACGAACCATACGAAGTCGTCGAGTCCGAAATCTGGCAGAAATAGCCCCACAGCGGCACCGAAGTACGCTGCAAGTCTTGGTGCAGCATGGGTACGACGCAGATGGGGAAGTCGCCGGCAATGCCGCCGCCGATCTGGAAGAAACCTACTGGGCTCTCATCGGTGGCTTGCTGGGTGTACCAGTCGGCCAGATAGATCATGTACTCGATGCCGGTACGCACCGTGTGCACGTTCTTGATATCGCCCGAAATCACGTGGCCAGCGAAGATGTTGCCCAGCGTGGAATCTTCCCAACCGGGGCAGATGATCGGCAGGTTTTTCTCGGCGGCAGCCAGCATCCAGGAGTCTTTGGGATCGATCTGGTAGTATTGCTCCAACTCGCCCGACTTCAGGATTTGGTAGAAGAACTCGTGGGGGAAATAACGCTCGCCGGCCTTATCGGCCTTTTCCCAGAACTTCAGCACCGAGTGCTCGAGGCGGCGCATGGCCTCTTCCTCGGGGATGCAGGTATCGGTTACGCGATTCATGTGGCGCTCCAACAGTGCCTGCTCGTCGGCGGGCGTCAGGTCGCGGTAGTTTGGTACGCGCTCGTAAAAATCGTGGGCAACAAGGTTGAAAATATCTTCTTCCAGGTTAGCACCTGTGCAGCTGATAATCTGCACTTTATCTTGACGAATCAGCTCGGCCAATTGAATACCCATCTCGGCGGTGCTCATGGCACCGGCCAGCGTGATCATCATTTTGCCGCCGTCAGCGAGGTGCTTGTTGTAGCCCTCTGCCGCGTCGATCAGCGCGGCGGCGTTGAAGTGGCGGTAGTGGTGCTTGAGGAAGTTGGTTACGTTCATTGAGTCGTGTGTTCTGTACTTGTGGGTGTGCGGTTTACAATCAAATATTAGCCTGGAATCGTTCAAGAACCGTGCACTATATCCAAAATTCTGAATAGAGCACAATTGCGACTGGGTTGCTCACAAAAACAGCCTGATTGGGTTATTCAGCTACGAATTAGGCGGTAATCCGGGGTGTTGAAGGTGCGCGGCAGCACTCTGCTTCAGGATATACTCCAGAAGCTGCTCCGGGTTGAGGTCAACGCCGCTTAGGTTTATCGAAATAGGTGTGAAGCCCAAGGCCTCGTTGGCATTCGCCAGTCTGCGCTTCAGCGGCGACAGACGACCTAAATAGGCCTGTTCATCGCGTACCTGCAGACAGATAAAATATTCGTGATTTATGGCCCGTACATACGCGTACGTAATTTCAGTCCACGGAATCAAACCTACGCCCAGGGTGCGATCCAGGATGCCCTCATCCGTGATTTGCAGCCTCGGGCGGGTATCCAAGAATTGCCGGGCTCCCACGGCAACACCGGCTCCGAAGAAGATGATGGTTATCATTCCCTGGCCCCAGTTGCCTTTTTTCACGATCAAAAATACCCCCACGGCAACAAACACCAGCGAAACTAAGGTCAACAGCACATAACGCTTGCGGGAGTTGTAGTAAATCAGGTCTTCGGTCATGACGCGAATTCGGCCTAGCTAGGCTGCTCAATCATCAGGTTGTGGTTGGTGTAAATGCAGATGTCGGCGGCGATGTGCAGGGCATCTTCCACCATTTGGCGGGCCGTGAGATGCGGGGCGTGCTTCTTGAGGGCAAGCGCGGCGGCTTGAGCATACATGGCGCCCGAGCCGATAGCGGCTACGTCGGAGTCGGGCTCCAGCACGTCGCCGGTGCCGGCAATGATGAGCAGCTCGTCTTTATCGGCTACTACCATCATAGCCTCTAACTTCCTCAGGTACTGATCTTTACGCCATTCCTTGGCTAGCTCGATGGCTGCCCGCCGCAGTTGGCCATTGTAGCTGCCCAGCTTTTCTTCAAACTTATCGAGCAGCATGAAGGCGTCGGCAGTGGAGCCGGCAAAGCCTGTCACGACTTTGCCATCCTGAAGCTTGCGCACCTTGCGTACGTTGCTCTTGGCCACGTGTTTATCCATAGTAGCCTGCCCGTCGGCGCCGAGGGCAATTTCGCCGTTGTGGCGCACGCCGAGCACGGTAGTGGAGCGGATTTTCATAGTAGTTGCTGGTTATCGGTTGCCCGTGACAAGCGGCCAGAAAACGCTTGTCATCCTGACGAAGGCAGGACCTTATCGGCGCCGAACGGGATGTTGTTCAGGCGCGATAAGGTCATGCCTCCGTCAGGATGACAGACAATGTTTTGCCGACACCTGCTTAGAAACGGGCCTGCAATTTAGCAAAGTAAAACCGACCGTTGGACCCCATCTGCACGGGGTCCCAGGCGCCGCCGGTTTCGGTGAGTTGCGGATCAAACAGCGTCGGATAGCGGTTGAAAAGGTTGGAACTACCCACAATTAGCTGCAAGTGGTTGGTGAGCGCGTAGTTAACCGTCAGGTCCGTGGTGACGCGCGAATCGTACTTCATCGGGTCGCCATTCCAGTCGATGAGCGTCAGCTTGTCGAACCGAACAAACCGCACCAGCGTACCAAACCGGCCCACCTGATAATCGAAGGTGAGGTTGATTTTGGAAGGTGGCGCCGAAGCCTTCACAAAAGCCTGCTCGCGCGGCCCAAAGAAGTCGTCTTCCCGCCCGGCCAAGCGGCCCGAAGTCCGGACGCGGTCGATGCGCAAGTGGTTGAAATTGGCTGCCAGCGTGGAGTTAAGACGGCCTTCTCCTAAGGTGGCCGTATGATTGAGCACTACATCGAGGCCCAGCGAGCGCGTATCGGCAGCATTGGCAAAGAACTGCGCCTGATCGACGTTAAGCGCCTGCAAATCAGGCCCAATCACAGGGTCATCGGCCGAAAATTGCGTCGTCAGCACCACACGGTCTTTTACCTTGATGTAGTAGCCATCCAAGGTCAGGCTGAGCGAAGAGCCAATGCGGCTGGTGAGGCCGATGTTGGCGCTGTTGGAGGTTTCCTGCTTCAGACTCGGGATGCCCAGTTTTTGCGTAACGGCGCTGTTGTTGCGGGCCAGCAGTACTTCCACCGGCGTACCGTTGATGAAGTTGGTAAAGGTGGAGTTGAAGTTGATCTGGGCCAGCGAGGGTGCCCTAAATCCCGTGCTGTACGTGCCACGCAGGGTCAGGAAGTCGGTGAGATTGAAGCGGGTAGACGCTTTGTAGTTGAGCGTGCTGCCAAAGTCGCTGTAGTGCTCGTAGCGCAGGGCCGCGGCCAACAGCCAGCGCTGCGTTACGCTCAGTTCCGCATCCACGTAGGCCCCGAAGTTGTCGCGGTCGGCCTTGATTACGTCGCTGGGTTGAAAGCCAGGAAAGCCCTGTGAGCCGCCCGTTACGGTGGGGTCATAGTTACGGTAAGAAGCTTCTTCGCCCGCAAACAATGAATACCACTCGCGGCGCCATTCGGCTCCGGCTGCTACGTTGAGGCCTTGCAGCACGGTTTTGTAGTTGCGCGTCAGGCCCAGGCTTACCACATCTTGCTGTAGCTGAAAACCACCGGCATCGAAGGATGTAGGCGAACTAGCTCCTAATGAGGCATTTAGCGTATTCTTTACGCCGTAGTGAAAACGGTTGGAGCCGAAGTTGTTGCTCAAATCCAGTTCCCAGCCACCTAGCGCCGTGTGTACGCCTACCACGCCAGAAGCATCCACAATGTCGCTGGTGATGATGGGGTCGAAGCCGTTGGGGTAAATGGCCGGCACGTTGCGGTCGTCGCCGGCAAAACGCGTCCAGGCGTAGGCGTCGCCTTTGCGTTTGTTGCCGCCGCCAAACACGTAAATGTGCGCTTTGTCGCTGAGCGCAAACTTCGAGTTGATGTACGCCGACGCATTGGATATCTGCGGGTCGCCGTATTCGCGGCGGGCCAGCCCGTCGGGAGCCGGCACGTTGGCGCGCTGAGTATGTTCGCGCTGATTGTAGTCGAGGGTCGCGTTGATAAATCCGCCCTTGTCTCCTATCCCGACGCCGTAATTGACGTTGGCGTTGAAGTTGCCGCCATCGAATTTTTTGTCGTCACGACGGTATTTGGCGTCGTAGGCACCGTAGTTGACGTTGGCTGTCAGCTCCTTCACCGAGCTTTTCAGCACGATGTTGATGACGCCCGCAATGGCATCGGAGCCGTATTGCGCCGCGGCCCCATCGCGCAGAATCTCAATGCGTTCGATGGAAGCTGCCGGAATCACGTTTAGGTCGGTACCGGTATTGCCGCGGCCGCGCGTGCCAAACAGGTTCACCAGCGCCGACTGGTGTTGGCGCTTGCCATTCACGAGCACCAAGGTCTGGTCGGGACCGAGCCCGCGCAGGGTGGCGGGGTCTACGTGGTCGGCGCCATCGGAGCCGGTCTGGCGGTTAGAGTTAAACGACGGCGCTACGAACTGAAGCAGTTGGTTTACATCGAGCTGACCAGTTTTGGTAGTAACTTCCCGCAAGTCGATGATATCCACCGGCGAAGGCGAATCGGTGACTGAGCGGTTTTGGCTGCGCGAGCCCACCACCTGCACTGCGCCGAGGCTGGTTGTGGCTTCCGCCAATCGCACGCTGATCTGCTCGCCTCCGCCTTCCACTTCCTGCGCGCTGAAGCCGATGGAGCTGATGACCAGCCGAGGGCTGGCAGTGCGAGCGCGTAGCGTAAAGCGTCCATCGCCGCCCGTGGCCGTACCGTTGTTGGTGCCCTTTTCTACCACGGTGGCCCCGATTACAGGCCGGCCCGCAGCGTCTAACACTTGCCCGTTCAGGGCTTGCCCCTGCCCAAAAGCCGTTGCGCTAGCCAAACACAACGTTATTGCCAGTAGATTCTCTTTCATGACTTTATACGATTGAACGATACACAATCGGGTGCCGCCGACGTAGCTCCCACCACTGGCAAGTATAGAGCTTTTACAATGAACTTATATCTCAGAATTGGTCGCTTCGCTCGTTGATTAGACCGAGGCAGCAAAAAAGCCAGCCCTTGGGAGGCTGGCTTTTTTCAATTGATATGGTTCGTGCTATCAGATGAGCATGCGCATCGGATCTTCGAGCAGGCTCTTCAAGGTTTGCAGGAAAGCAGAACCGGTTGCGCCGTCCACCACGCGGTGGTCGCACGACAGGGTCACTTTCATCACGTTGCCAATGGCCAGCTGCCCATCTTTCACGACCGCCGTCTGCTTGATGCCCCCCACGGCCAAGATGCAAGCATCCGGTGGGTTGATGATGGCCGTGAATTCTTCAATACCGAACATGCCCAAGTTGGAGATGGTAAAGGTACTTCCCTCCCACTCAGCGGGTTGCAGCTTCTTGCTCTTGGCTTTGCCGGCCAGTTCTTTTACTTCCGTAGCAATCGCCGAAAGGCCTTTGCCGTCGGCATTGCGCACTACAGGCACCAGCAGACCTTCGTCCACGGCTACGGCCACCCCAATGTTTACGACTTTGTTCTGACGGATTTTGTCGCCTAGCCACGAAGAGTTGATAACCGGGTGTTGCTTCAGGGCGACAGCGCACGCCTTAATAACCATGTCGTTGAACGACAGCTTCACCGGCGACAGCGTGTTGAGCTGTGTGCGTACTTCCATGGCGCGGTCCATCAGGATTTCCATCGTCAGATAGAAATGCGGCGCCGTGAACAGGCTCTCCGACAGGCGGCGAGCGATAACCTTACGCATCTGCGACACGGGCGTGTCGGTATAGGTGCCTTCGGCGGGCGTCGCAGCTGGAGCAGCAGCCGGTGCGGCGGCTTGCGGAGCCGGAGCAGCGGCGGGCTGTGCTGTTGGCGCGGCTTGCGGTACGGGCGCGGCAGCGGGCTGCGCAGCGCCGGGCTGGAAGCTCTCCACGTCGCGGGAAATAATGCGGCCGTTGTCGCCCGAGCCTTTTACCTGGCTGATGTCGATGCCTTTGTCTTTGGCAATACGCTTGGCAAGCGGTGAGGCCAGCAAGCGGCCACCCGTTTGAGCAGTTGTTGCCGCTTCGGCTGGTGCAGCTTGGCTGGTGGTGGCAGCAGAAGTTGCTTCCGCGGGTGCAGCTGGGGCCGCAGCCGGAGCAGCCGCCCCGCCCGATTGGCCGCCCAGAAGTGCTTGTACATCAGCACCTTCCTCACCAATGATGGCCAACACACCGTCTACGGCTACTGCTTCGCCTTCTTTCGGCCCGATGTAAAGCAACGTGCCGTCGTCGTAGTTTTCCAGTTCCATCGTGGCTTTGTCGGTCTCGACTTCGGCCAGTACGTCGCCGGATTTTACTTTGTCGCCTACTTTTTTCAGCCACGAAGCGATGGTTCCTTCCGTCATCGTGTCGCTCATCTTGGGCATTCGGATGACGGTGGCTTTTTTGCCGTTGCCGGCCGGCGCGGCAGCCGATGCTGGTGCAGCAGCTACAGGTGCTGCGGCCGGTGCCGGAACTGGTGCTGGTTGCGGAGCCGCGGGAGCAGGCGCGGCTTCGGCTTGCGGCGCCGGAGCTGCACTACCGCCCTGTGCACCGCTCAGCAAGCCCGAAATGTCCTCGCCTTCCTTCCCAACAATGGCCAATACCCCATCCACGGGCACGGCATCCTTCTCTTTCGGCCCGATGTAAAGCAGCGTGCCGTCTTCATAATTTTCCAGCTCCATGGTCGCCTTATCGGTTTCCACTTCCGCTAGGATATCCCCAGATTTAACTTGATCACCCACTTTTTTGAGCCAGGCGGCGATGGTCCCTTCGGTCATCGTATCGCTCATCTTGGGCATTCTTATGATTTCGGCCATCTGCTTCTGCGGTGTTGTGTTGTGAGGGGTCAAAATTAGCCCGAAAATCCGGGGGTGCAAACAATATCAGAACTCTCGGTTTAGGGGCAATAATCTGCGAATTTTCGCTTCTGCTGTTGTTCTTGGTTGTTGCTTGAAAGGCTTGTCCGCACGGGCTAGAGTTGCCAATACAAACCTCTTTTTTATGGTCACGTCTCGAATGATTGTGCTGGCAGCAGTGCACTACCATTTACCCATGTTCGATTAAGTGATTAACGTCCAAGAAGTTACGCACCGTGAACATATTGCCGGTGTAATGCAGCTTGTACAAGCACAAGTTACGATGTTCGAACGCATCCATGAAGCTGAGCGGGTAATTGAGTAGCTGACAGAGCAAGACGCGCATGGCGCGGCCGTGCATGCACACGAGCACGGTTTCCTCCTCGGGGCGCGATAACAGCAAGTCGATAAAGGCGCGTTGGCGGGCCGCCACGTCATCGGGGCTTTCGCCGCCGGTGAGGCTGATGGCGGTGTTGCCCTGCGTCCATTGCTCAAGCACGTGATGGTATTCCTCGTCTTCCTCGGCCGTGATGCGTGTGCCCTCTCGGATGCCCCAGCTGATCTCGTTGAGGCCGGCATTTTTCTCGTGCGCAAGTCCCAGATTCAGAAAGCCTTGCACCGACTGCTGGGTGCGCCTGAGCGTAGAGGTGTAGACTTTATCGAAGGGCACGTGTTTATAAGCCGCAAAGAAGCGGGCGGCCTGGCGCCGTCCGGTTTCGTTGAGATCGGAGTCGACGCCGCTGCCTTGCACGATGCCGCGGACATTAAAATCCGTTTGACCGTGCCGGATGAGGTAGATTTTTTTGACGCTCACTTTCCCGCTAGCTTTGCTTGTTCAAGCCCGAAAAGTAGCTCTTTCGGGCCTATAAATCGTCTTTTTTGCCTCTTTTACGCATGACACAGCCCACCCACGATCTCGCTCAACTTAACGCCTGGTGCCGCAATACGCTGGGCGAGCATTTGGGCATCGAACTCACGGAAGTAGGTGACAAATACATTGTGGGGCGCATGCCCGTCGATCGCCGCACGCACCAGCCGATGGGACTGCTGCACGGCGGGGCGTCGGTGGCACTGGCCGAAACGCTGGGTAGCATTGGCGCTACCCTTCAGGTTGATATACGGGAAAAGGCGTGTGTAGGGCTGGAAATCAATGCCAATCACCTGAAAGGCGTGCACTCGGGCTTTGTGGTAGGCCGGGCCTCGGCGCTGCACGTGGGCCGTAGCACCCAGGTGTGGGAAATCCGGATTACGCACGAAGAAAGCGGGGCGCTCGTGTGCATCAGCCGCATCACAATGGCCGTGATCGATCTGCCCAACAAATCGGCTTCCCCAAAAGCATGAGCACTTCTTCCCGACGGGCGGTAGCGTGGCCGGGCCCAGTGCCCGCCGTAACCGACCAACTGCGCTTGCTGGCTGCATTTGCCCTGCAAAGCGGGTTGCCGGTCGCCCTGTGGCGCCTGCCCAACGCCGAACATCCGCAACTGTGCCTGAGCTTTTCGGCCGAAGATGCCTTCACTGGGTTGCCGCCGGCCCTGGAACCCACGGCTCCGGCCGGTTTCGCCTTCTTTCCGTTTCACGACTCCGACCACAATCCGGCGCTGTTTCTGCCCGCCGATGTAGTGTTCAGCGCCGAGCACCCCCACGAACTCGACATCAGCGACGAAGCCCATCTTAGTTTGCAACTATCTGATTTACTGGTATTTATATCAAAATCCGATAGCTGCGATTTTGTGTCGTGGTACGTGAGCCCGCAGCCCATACCGCACATTGCCGACCAAGCCGAGTTTTCGGAGCTAGTGACCAAAGGCGTGGAGGCCATTGAGCAGGGTGCGGTGGTGAAAGTGGTGCCCTCGCGGGCGGCCACGCGGCCCCTACCGCCCGCCTTCGACACGCTGGAAGCCTTCGAGGAATTGCAGCGCCGCTATCCGCGGGCATTTGTGTCGTTGGTGAGTGCGCAAGGCATCGGCACTTGGCTGGGTGCGACGCCGGAGGTGCTGGTGGAAATCGGCGAAGACGGTCGCTTTTGCACGATGGCCCTCGCCGGCACGCAACCCATCGTGGATGGCCTAACACCTCAAAACGCCATTTGGCGGCAAAAAGAAATTGAAGAGCAAGCATTGGTAGCACGTTACGTGGTAAGTTGTTTCAAACAGCTGCGCTTGCGCGAATACACGGAAACCGGTCCGCGCACCGTGGCAGCGGGCGAGCTGCTGCACCTGCGCACCGACTTTTCGGTGAACTTGCGCCAAGTGCCCTTCCCGACCCTGGGCACCGACATGCTGCGTTTGCTGCACCCGACCTCGGCCGTGGGCGGCATGCCCAAGCAAGCGGCCCTCACCTTTCTGCACCAGCACGAGCACTACGACCGCGCCTACTACAGCGGCTTTCTGGGGCCCGTAAACCTGCCGCAAACGGGCGTGTCGCGGCTATTTGTAAACCTTCGCTGCCTGCAAGTGCGGCCCACCCAAGCGATTCTGTACGCCGGCGCCGGCCTCACCATCGACTCCGACCCGCTGCGCGAATGGAACGAAACCGAATTGAAGCTACGCACAGCCGGCGCCGTGCTTGACACATAAATATTTAATTATCAATAATTTATAAACCAAACTGATTACCCTGATTCCTTTTGTTATGCAGAACGTGAGCGAAGCATCTCTCCCGCTTCTTTGAGTTACTAATCAATAGAGATGCTTCGCTCACGCTCTGCATGACACGAATTTATATACCACAATAACCTATTGATTATGAATTACTTAACTATCATTTGAAAATCTCATGCAGGCTGTTCATAATATCGCGGAAATCTGCGCCCAGATGGGCATTACGGATGTGGTGCTGTCGCCGGGTTCGCGCTGCGCACCCCTGACGATTGCTTTTGCGCGGCACCCGCGCATCCGAGTGCGCACTGTTCCCGACGAGCGAGCCGCCGCATTCATCGGCCTAGGGCTGGCCCAGACACAGCGCCGGGCCGTGGCGCTGGTATGTACTTCAGGCACAGCCGGTTTGAACTACGCGCCCGCCGTGGCCGAAGCCTACTTTCAACAGATTCCGTTGGTGGTGTTCACCGCCGATCGCCCGCCGGAATGGATCGACCAGCTCGACGGCCAGACCATCCGCCAAACCGATTTGTACGGTGCCCATGCCAAAGGCACCTTTACGTTCCCCGTCGACACCGCGCACGCCGACGCCAAGTGGCATTCCGAACGCATTGTTACTGAAGCCATTAACATAGCCCAGCAATTCCCGGCCGGACCAGTGCAGGTAAATATTCCGTTGCGCGAGCCCTTTTACCCGAAAGAAGAGGTGCACTTCGAAAAGGTAAAGGTGATTCGGGAAGAAGCGCCAGTGCTCATGCTGGCGGCCGCGGAGTTGGAAACCATCCGCCAAACCCTGCGCCAGATGCCGCGGACGCTGGTTGTGGCCGGACAATACCACCACGACGAGGCATTGTTGCTGGCTCTGCGGGAGTTTGCGGCGGCTTATCAGGTGCCTGTGGTGGGCGATGTGATCTCGAATCTGCACTTGCCCGTGGGCGCTAGTTTTGACGTGCGCAATGTTCCCCTGGGTCGCCAGGATGTGTTTATGGCCGTGCCTGAGCCGGGGCTGAAAGCGGCACTGCGCCCGGAACTCCTGATCACCTTCGGGCAGTCATTGATATCAAAAGCCCTGAAGCTCTACCTGCGCGATTCGGCCCCGCAAGAGCATTGGCATATTCAGCCGGCCGGCGCCGTGGCCGACACCTTCCGCTCGCTGACACGCGTAATTCGGATGGAGCCCGCGACGTTTTTTACAGCCTTACTAAGGCCTGACAGTCAAGATGTTACAGAGCCAGCACTCGCTACCGATTTCTCGAAGAGATCAAGTATGAGTTCGGCAGAGCCGTTGGTCGCCGCCGCGGATGCTACCCGCGTGGCCGCAGCACCCGTTCCCATTGGCTCGCCGCGCCTGACTTGGCCAACGGCAGGTTGGGCTCTGGGGGAAGAGGAGGCCAAACAAAAAGCTGCTTTCCTTACGCCTTGGCAACGTGCCGAGGGCTGGGCCAAAGGCTTTCTGAACGAGTTTTTCAGCGCCAAAGACCAGCCCTTCAACGAGTTCTCGGCCTTCCGAAAAGCGCTGGAATTCGTGCCCGACCGCGCGGCGCTGCACCTAGCCAACAGCATGGTCGTGCGTTACGCCAACATCATCGGGCTGCCGGCCGGCCGCGCCATTGAGGTGTTTGCCAACCGTGGCACGAGCGGCATAGACGGCTGCACCAGCACAGCCGTGGGCTCGGCGCTGGCCAACCCCGACCGCCCTGTGGTGCTGCTCACCGGCGACGTAGCATTCTTCTACGATCGTAACGCGTTCTGGCACAACTATTTAGCTCTAAACCTGCGCGTGGTGCTGTTTAACAACCACGGTGGCGGCATTTTTCGCATGATCGACGGGCCGCGGCAACAACCGGAGTTGGAGGAGTTTTTTGAAACGCGCCAAACACTCACGGCCGAGAACACGGCCCGCGATTTTGGCCTGAATTACTTCACGGCCCGCAGCTTTGCCGAACTAGAATCCGTATTACCGGTTTTCTTTGCGCCCGGCAATTCGCAAAGTGGGGCGGCGCTGTTGGAAATCACCACGGACAGCGCCACCAACGCGGACTTTTTCGAGCATTATCGCGCCTTGGTGCGCTCATCTTTCGCTTAAATCACTTTTTCTATCAGATTGTCATGCCGAGCGCCGCGAAGCATCTCTACTGCTGATGTTGCAGTAGTAATTTCAACGAAGCGGCACAGATGCTTCGCGGCGCTCTGCATGACGGATGACTTTCTTCCCTTACTTACTATGGCCGAACAAATCACCTGGACTCCGATTAAGGAGTTCCGCGAAATCCTTTTCAGCTTTCACGAAGGCATCGCCAAAATCTCGATCAACCGCCCGCAGGTGCACAACGCCTTCACGCCGCTCACGGTGCAGGAGATGATTGAGGCCATGGACATTTGCCGCAACCGCACCGACATCGGCGTCGTGATCCTGACCGGCGAAGGCGGCAAGGCCTTCTGCTCGGGCGGCGACCAGAGTGTGCGCGGCCACGGCGGCTACGTGGGCGAAGACACCGTGCCTCGCCTCAACGTGCTGGATCTGCAAAAGCAAATTCGCTCGATTCCGAAACCCGTCATTGCGATGGTGGCCGGTTGGGCCATCGGCGGCGGCCACGTGCTGCACGTGGTCTGCGACCTGAGCATTGCGGCCGAAAACGCCCGCTTCGGCCAGACCGGCCCGAAAGTCGGCTCCTTCGATGGCGGTTTTGGCGCGAGCTACTTGGCGCGCGTCGTCGGCCAGAAAAAAGCCCGCGAGATCTGGTTTCTCTGCGACCAGTACGACGCGCAGGAAGCCCTCGACATGGGCCTCGTCAACAAAGTGGTGCCCCTGGAGAAGCTGGAAGAAACGACCGTTACCTGGTGTCGTAAGATATTGGAAAAGAGCCCATTAGCTTTACGCATGCTCAAGTCTTCGTTCAATGCGGAGCTCGACGGCCAAGCTGGCATTCAGGAGTTGGCCGGCAACGCGACGTTGCTGTATTATCTCTCCGAAGAGGCCAAAGAGGGCAAAAACGCCTTCATCGAAAAGCGTCAACCCGACTTCTCGAAGTACCCGAAGTTCCCGTAATCGGGTTGGCATTTGCGTAAGAACTCAAAAGGCTCTATACTCCTGTCAGACAGGGTGTAGGGCCTTTTGGCTTTAGCCCTTATTCGCGTAATAATATAGCGTGCCCCGCTAGCCCAAACGATGGAAAGCCAAGTAGCCTCTGCGCTTGTACATCGCCCGATGCGGAGCTTCCGCTTGATATTTTCTTAATTCTACTCTCACCTAAAAGCTGTTCTATGAAATTGAAATTCGTACCCGTGCTGGCACTTTTCGTGGCGCTTGCGGCTTTGCTCAGCTTTGCGCCAAGCAAGGAGTACATTCCGCAAATCGGCCTCGTGGCACCCATTGATCAGGACAGCTTGGTGTATGCCGCTGGTTTCCGCATGATCGGGGAAACCGTAAGCCGCATGGTTTCGCCGGCTCTATCGGAGGAGCAATTCAAGCAAAACTTGTCCCGGATGAAAAAGGCGAAGTGCAAAGTATACCTCTGCAACATTCTCTTTACCGGCAAGATAAAAATCGCTGGGCCGAACGTGAATGACGCCCGCGTGGTAGCGTATGTCGACAGCGTTTTTGCGCGGGCTCAGCAAGCCAACATTCCTTTTATCGTACTCGGCAGCGGGGGCGCTCGCCGGATTCCGGAAGGCTATGATGCGCAGAAGGCCCAGGCTGATTTTGTTGTCTTGTGCCGCAAAATGGCTGTTGCTGCGCAAAAACACGGAATCATGATTGCCATTGAAAACCTTAATTCTTCCGAAACGAATTTTCTGAACACCGTAAAGTCAGCGGCGGAAGTCGTGCGGGCCGTCAACCATCCCAACTTCAAACTCAACGCTGATATTTTTCACATGCTGCGCGAAAGTGAGTCGCCGCAGAGCATTATCGACGCTAAGGATATATTGGTCCACTGCGAAATCGCAGAAAAACAAAACCGCTCGTTCCCAGGCGTGCAAGGCGAAGACTTTAAGCCGTATTTAAGAGCCTTGAGAAAGGCGAAATACAAAGGCAACGTTTTTATTGAGGGCAATACCACCAGCCCGCGTACCGACATACCCTTGGCCTTTAACTACCTAACAAAGCAGATAAAGGAAGTGTACGCGGAGAGGTAAGCATTCCCTTGATGGCGTAGGCATCATAGGTATAGCGTTATCGGAGTCAGTTAGCGCCAGCGCCCACTACATGCGCCCGGTAATACGAGCCAGCAGAACAGTATAAAAAACGTATAACTATTATTAAATATAATGCTAAATTAATCTTGAGGCCGCAGCGAGGGACTTCAAGAGCACTATGAAAGAATCACAGATTTGCTTGGGTTGCTGGGAACATATGCATATGCCAACTGTCATACGTGGGCCCTTTTCTTTTCTTTTCAAGAGTTTTGGCATCAAGAGAAGCCAAATGCATCCAAATCTTTGCACCTATTGCGAAAGCAATTTTGCCAAGATCATGAAGCATAAGCAGATACCCGTTTCCACCACCATTCTCTTTGCTGACATTCGGGGGTACACGGATTTGTCGCAGCAAATAGAAGGCGCAAAAGTGAATGAGCTGCTCAACAGCTTTTACGACCGCTGTTCGGCAGCGATCTGGGAAGAGGACGGGATTGTCAACAAATTCATCGGCGATGCTGTGCTGGCTATTTTCAATTTCCCGTTAATCAGGAAAGACCACGTACAAAATGCGGTAAGTGCAGCTGTTCAGCTGCAAAAAAACTGTCAACACCTAAAAGAAGAAATTGGCCTGAGTGATATTCACACGCTTGGGGTAGGAATAGGAATCCATACAGGCGAATGCTACATGGGGGAAGTAGGAACCACGTACAAAGATTTTACCGCCATAGGCCCGGTGGTCAACCTCACGTCAAGATTGCAGGGGGCGGCCGGCGTAGGTGAAATCATGGTCACGGAGGAAGTATTCAACGAGGTAAAAGAGCAATTTCCCGATGCGCAGAAGAAAACCCTGACCCTGAAGGGCATCAACAACCCTGTAACTGGCTATGTACTTACTTAGAGGCTAACATGTTCATAATTAGCACGTTATAATCAATGCAGCACTACCTGCCTACGGTAGTCATTCTAGCTGTCGAGGCCTTCAAGGAAGGAGTGAGAGGGCAATACTTTAAACGCATTTTTTAACCCATCACTAGTCGCCAACCTTGAAACGTCAGTCGTATTAAGCTTCCATTGGCAACAACCGACCGGAAGTAAAACGACAATGGCTAGCGAATCTCAACGTGCTACGCGCCCCCCGGATAGCCCTCCTTCCTACTGGCTCACCCGATTCGTCCTGTTGCGCCTGCTGGGCGTGATCTATGCGGTAGCTTTTCTGGTAGCAATCAACCAGATTGTCCCCTTGGTCGGCTCCAACGGGCTGCTGCCCATGGAGAGTTACCTCAAGCAGGTAAGCGAGGTACTGGGCTCCGACAGGGCGGGCTTTATGCGCCTGCCGTCGCTGTTTTGGCTGTGGCATTCTGACACGGCTCTAATAACAGTCGCCTGGATTGGTTTTTTGCTTTCCTGCGTCGTTGCGGCCGGTTTTGCGAACGCGCTGATGCTGGCCGTGCTCTGGTTTCTCTACCTGTCCTTCACGCACCTCGGGCAAGACTGGTACAGCTACGGTTGGGAGATTCAGCTGACCGAAACCGGGTTTTTGGCCATTTTTCTCTGCCCTTTGCTCGATCTGCGGCCGTTTCCGCGGTACGCGCCGCCCATGCCCATCCTTATGCTGTTTCGGTGGCTGGCCTTTCGCGTCATGCTCGGCGCGGGCTTGATTAAGGTGCGGGGGGATGAAATCTGGCGCAACAGCACAGCCCTCTACTACCATTTCGAAACGCAGCCCATCCCCGGCCCGCTAAGCCGGTGGTTTCATTTTCTGCCGCGCACGGCGCTGCGGGTGGGCGTCTGGTTCAATTGGCTGGCCGAGATCGTCGCGCCTTTCTTCGTGTTCGGGCCGCGACTTGCCCGACATATTGCAGGAGCGGTGATCGTGTTATTCCAGATTAACATCATTCTCAGCGGTAATCTGTCGTTTCTGAACTGGCTGACGATTCTGCCGGCTTTGGCTTGTTTCGACGATGGCTTCTGGGCCCGGCTGCTTCCCGGCTGGCTCGTTCGAAAAGCGCAGGCGGCGGCTGGGCGGGCCGAAGTATCTAGGCCCATGCGGGCTACTGCCTGGGCCACAACGGTTCTTATTGCTGGCCTCAGCATTCGACCAGCGCTAAACATGGTGTCGCCGGGGCAGATCATGAACACGTCCTTCGACCCGCTGGACCTCGTCAATACCTACGGGGCCTTCGGGACCGTGGGACAGCAGCGGCTCAATGTGGTGTTCGAGGGAACCCTCGACGAAGCGCCCAACGACAGCGCCCACTGGCAACCCTATCTCTACAAAGGCTTGCCGGTGCTGCTAGACCAGAGGCCGCCGCAAATTGCGCCTTATCAGCTGCGGCTGGACTGGCAAATGTGGTTCGCGGCAATGGCCTCGCCGGCCGAATATCCCTGGACGCTGAACCTGGTATGGAAGCTCCTGCACAATGAACCCGGGGTTGTCGGCTTGTTTGCCCATAACCCTTTCCCCAACCGGCCGCCGCGCTACGTCCGGGCCGTGCTGTACCGGTATTGGTTTGCCCAACCCGGCAACGCCCAGGGCTTGTGGTGGCAGCGCGAGCGAGTCAGCATCTGGCTGCCGCCCATGTCCGCCGACGATCCGCAACTGATCGGAGTGTTAAGAAGTGCCGGCTGGATTCCGCTTAAGTGAGCAATACACACCGCCCAAGGCAAGATGATTTTCCTTGGCAGAACGCCGGCCGGCCTTTGCTTCATCCGAACCAGAAGTTACTGCGTAGCATACATTTATGGGAGATGAGGCTTACGACAAGGCTATCCGCCGGATTCGGCGTTTGCACTGGTTGCAGTATCTCCTTCAGGCTGGCCTGACCGCTGCACTGGTCCTGCTGGCCAAACAGCGAGCCGCCGCTAGCACGGCCGTCGAGCCGCAGCTTGCTACCTGGCCCGCCCTGCTTCTGCTGACGGGCTTGCTGGTGCTGGTGAGCGTGCTGGTATACATAGTATCAAAATACATCAAGCCTAATATCCGGCGCCCATCGGCGGAAAACCTGAAGATGTACCAAAGCCGTATCTTCTTAAGAAACAGCTTATTAGGTTTAATCAGTTTGCCGCCCTTGGTATCGTATGCCCTGACTCAGAACCCGTGGGACTTGGTGTTTTTCGTTTGCCTGCTCTTGGTGCTGTGCACTGTGACGGTACCTTCGGCAAGGACTTACCAGCGCTGGCTGATTCAGTAGATTTTTGCTTCATTAAAATCGGGCGCTCCTTCCGCAATCAACAGCTATATAGAAAAAAATAATTTAAGGCTTATTATATACAACCGCCCGCCCCTACCTTTAGCTAAAAATTCAAATGCTTATAAAAACATGAAATACCTCTCGCTGATAGCACTTACTTTCTTAATCTACACACAAGTATTCGGTCAAGGCAATAAAGGTATTATCAACATTAAAAAAGAAGGTAAATATCTATATAGATCTGAAATGGCTTCATGGCTCGGCAGTGATATTTTTACAGAAAAATTCAAAGAGCAACAAGAAAACATTGGCGGCTACTTCTCATATCCTGATAATGAACGCACAAATTGTGTTTTCTTTTCCAAAGACACTGTTCCAAAAGTTATAGCAACTATTTCTTTTGATAGCACTTATAATATTTCAAAAGCTATTGTCGACAGTAAAGAAAGGGTTTTTCTCGACTCAGAAAACGATCTCTATACTATTCGGAGGAAGGCCCTTGAAATTATACGTACTGATACCCTATTTAAAGTTTATCAGAACACCAGGTTGAATCTTATACCAATAATTCAGGGTGATGAGAGAAAAGTTTACGTTTTAACAGGACCGCAAGTCAGTAATGTAGTAATCTTCGGAAACGATTATAAAATAGATTTTAACAAATTTAATGAGCCTACTAATAGGGCCAGAATACATAATAGCATCATTCCTATTGAATATAAACAAGACGAGCAAAAAGGAGCGGTAAGTATGCATAGCCATTTACCCGAAACCGGTGAGTATATAACATCTACTGATATTTGCACTTTAATGCTTTATGAAAAATTTGTTAAATGGAAACAACATATTGTAATATCAAAAACTTATGTCTCTATATGGAGTTGTGATGACGATCAATTATTGACTTTAACTAAAAAGGCTTGGGAGAAGATCTACATCAATCAGAAAAAAAGGAATTAACTACATCCTGTGTTTTTGTATACGCGCGATGAACAGAAGTAAAAAATGACGTCTCGTTAGTAAATTCCGTATGCAGTTGTAGTTAACTCTGTAAATCTTTGCCTTCCGCTTTCTGCTGTCCTTCATGGCTACCGATTCCGATCTCCTCCCCGACTCCCTCCTGCTCAACGGCCGCGAATTCCGTTACGATGACATCCGGCAATACCCAGCCAACAGCCCCACCGAGCTCAACGGCTACGAGGCGAAAGTGCTGGATTTCTGTCGGCAGTGGCTGAACGGGGCGCAGGAGTTTGGGCTGCGCACATCGGGCTCGACCGGGGCACCGCAGGCCATTCAGATGCGGCGGCGGCAGCTGGCGGCCAGTGCCAAGCGCACTGGCGACTACTTCGACCTCGGCCCCGGCGACCGCATGCTCGTGTGCCTCAACTGCGAGTTTGTAGGCGGCCTCATGATGCTGGTGCGCGGCTTCGAGCTGAACCTGCACATGACCATTGTGGAGCCGCACGCCGACCCGTTGGCGCTGGTGTCGGCGAAGGAGCCGTTTGATTTTGCTTCGTTTGTGCCGTTGCAAATGCGTACGGTGCTCGACAACGGCCACAGCGCGCGCCTCAACACGATGCGCGCTATTTTGGTCGGCGGCGCTTCTGTGGACAGCAGCCTGAACAAGGCCATTCAGAAGCTGAAAGTGCCGGTGTACCTCACCTACGGCATGACCGAAACGGCCTCGCACATTGCCTTGCGCCGCCTCAACGGCCCCGAGGCTTCGCCGCACTACCGCGTGCTCCCCGGCATTCACGTCGAGCAGGACGACCGCGGCTGCCTGACCGTGCGCGCAGATGTTACTGACAATCAATTAATTATCACCAACGACCGCATCCGGCTGCTCGATGCGCATACGTTCGAGTGGCTGGGCCGCGCCGATTTTGTCATCAACTCGGGCGGCGTGAAGGTGCAGGCCGAGAAAGTTGAGCAAGTATTGGAAGTAGCTCTAGCTGAGATAGATACCGCAAACCGTCGGTCTTTTGTAATCGGTCGGCCCGATACGCGCCTGGGCGAGCAAGTCACGGCGTTTATTGAAGGAAAGCCGCTGTCTGCTGCGCAAAACAAGCACCTGCTGGCCCTGCTCAGCGAGCGCCTCGACCGCTACGAACGGCCGCGTGAGCTGGTGTACGTGCCCGAATTTCGGACCACTGCCTCGGGCAAGCTCGATCGGTTGGGTACGGTACGCGCCAGCGCTACCACAACCCAAAAAGACGCTGCACAGCCCTAACGCGGCGAAATACCATTGCAGGCCCCAGCTCCGACGAGCCGGGGCTTTTTTTATGTTTTAAATACAAAATAAAGTGTCTGAAAAAAAGCCGTTGCTTTGCAGAACTTCTGCCCATTGGCGGGCGCATTCGGACTTCACATTAGGCTTCTGCCACACGAAGGCTTCGCGCTTTGATTGGACGGGCCCGGTAACTTTCTTCCTAATTCCTCATGAAAAAACTACTACTCTCCTTTCTGCTCCTGGGCTCCGCAACGGCTTACGCGCAAACGACCAGCGCCAACACGGTACACTACGAGTACTGCGAGTTGCTCAAAACCGACCGGCTGAACGACCAGACCAACACCAAGGGCAGCGACATCTTCGTCGATTTCGGCTACGGCTTCGAGAAGCTGGGCGACAGCGAGTTGGCCAAACGGGAAGTGGGCAAAATGGAGGTTTTCTCGACGCCGCTGAGCACGCTCAACTACATGGGCAAGCTGGGCTGGGAAGTGGTGCAACTGTATTCGCTGCCGAATGGCGTCAAAAACCAGGAAACCACCCACATTCTGCTGCGCCGCATTACCACCGCATCAGGCCCGAAGTAACTGATTGACAGTCAGATATTTATAAATAAAAGCTTTTCAAGGGCGCAGACTGCACGTCTGCGCCCTTGGGGTTTTGTTAATATCCTTCGCTTGTGGCTCTGCTTTCGAGGCCGCGCTGGGAAAACAGCCGCTCGTGCCCCCGGAATACCTTGTACAAATCGCCCAAAAACAGCTTGACGCGGCCGTAAAAGATCGGTGCATTCAGCTCGTGCTCCAAGGCGTTGTTGATGAACAGCGTTTGGCGCCAGCCCAGCCCCGCGCCCACGCCCAGCCACCGCCACACGCGGTAATGGCTGGCTACGGAGGGTTCTACGAGCCAGATTAGCTCCTTCGGCGACTTACGCACCTGCCCGTTCGGCAATTCGTAACGCGAAAAAAAGCGCCCGACGCCAAACTGGGTAGGCGTGCTCAGCTCCCAGCGCCGGTTGCCAATGAGCACGTATTCGCCATAGACGGCCACGTACCGAAAGCGCATTTCGGCCGTGGTGGCGGGCGGCAGATCAAGTGGCGTGGGCTCGTCGGACGGAATGCCGCTGCTGAGCAGGTACAGCGCAGCGCCCGTGCGCAGCCGGTTGCGCCATTCTACGCCCAGCTTCAGCCCGTTGATGCCAACCAAACGCCCGTTGAGGAGCGAATAGCGGTTGTCAAATTGAAACACGATCCGGCGGTGCGACTGGTGCACCGCTGCGGTATCGGCAAGGCCGGGCAGGACGTCGTCGGCATACGTCAGGCCAGGCGCTAACAGAGCGCCCAGACACAACACAAAATATTTGCCGAAGGGAAATCGCACGGCGCAAAGGTAGAAGCTGCCGCTTACCTGTACGACGGTCGGCCGGTGTTGGCGCTCACACCAGATATCCGCTTCGCCCTGCGGTTCTGTCACTTCACCCCAAGGAAGAACGGCTTCACTGCTTTTGGGCATCCGAGTCGTGCTGATTTTGAGCAAGTTTGGTCAACGCCAATTGCTTTCGCCATGACTTTCTCCCCTGACGCTCTCTTCTCGCTGGCCGGCTCCGTAGCGCTGCTGGGCTGGCTGTTGCTTGTGTTGCTGCCGCGCTGGCGCGTAACGCGGTGGGTGGTCTTGAGCAACGCCCTGCCGCTGGTGCTGGCCGTGGGTTATACCCTCTTTATTGGAAGGCACTTTCTGGGTCCCGATGCGGGCGCGGGCGGCTTTGGCTCGCTTGGTCAGGTGGCGGCCCTGTTTCGCGATCCGTGGGCACTGCTGGCCGGCTGGGTGCATTACCTGTGCTTCGATCTGGCGGTGGGCGCCTGGGAAGTGCGCGATGCCCAGCGCCGCGGCGTGCCGCACCTGCTGGTGGTGCCGGCGCTCCTACTCACTTTCCAGCTGGGGCCGGTGGGCCTTTTGCTGTACAGCCTCCTGCGCCGCTTCTATGCGGCCAAGCCGGCAATTTCGTCGATCTAGACATGTAGTTGACAACCAATATTTTATAACAAAGCATAATTCTTCATGCTCATGAAAACGCTGACACTTTCTTCGGTCGATTCTTCGGTTTCGATGGGCGCCGCGCCCCAACCGCACAAGCTGCACTTAGGCGCAGCGTTGCGGGAGCGCCTCGTGGTGCTGCACCGAAGCAGCCCGGTACTGTCGTGGGCGGGGTGGCTCAACGTAGGGCTCGTGGGGCTGGCGCTGGTGTTGCTGCCCTTCGACCACCGCGTGGTAACCGGCCTGAACGTGTGGATCAAGCCCCTCAAGTTTGCGGCCTCCAGCGTTATCTACCTCTGGACGCTGGGGTGGCTACTGGCCGACTTGCCGGCCAAGGCCCAACGCGCCGTGCGCTTCATCGCGTGGGGCGTGTCCGTGAGCATGCTCGTCGAGATGCTGTGCATTTATCTGCAAGCCTACCGCGGCACTACGTCGCACTTCAACATAGGCTCCGCCTTCGACGGTTTGATTTTCGGCCTCATGGGGATGTTCATTATGCTCAACACCCTTTTGATAATCTGGGCGTTGGGGCTCTCGCTGCGGCACCGGCCGTTTGGCTCGGCGGGGTATGTGTGGGGGATGCGGCTGGGCTTGTTGTTGTTTCTGGTGGGCAGCGCCATTGGCGGCAGCATGGTCAGCCACATGGGGCACACCATCGGGGCGGCCGACGGCGGGCCGGGCCTGCCGGTGCTGGGCTGGAGCACGCGCTACGGCGATTTGCGCGCCGCGCATTTTCTGGGGCTTCATTCGTTGCAGGCCCTGCCGCTGGCCGGGTGGTGGCTGCATCGCTACGCCCCGCGGTGGCGCAACAGCACCCAAACCCTGGGCATTTTTGCGTTTGCTGGGCTCTATGCCGGGGCCGTGGGCCTGCTCTATTGGCGGGCCATGCAGGGCCTGCCCTTGATAGCCCTGCACTAGGCTGCCCACACCGCCGGCTAATGCTCAAGCTGCGGGCGCCCGCAGCTTGAGCAACCCTTTACTTCTGCGTAAGTTGCCGGCGCACCGAAGCCGGATGAGCCCGATGAACGACCGTCGTCTGTTGCAGTGGGGAATCCCGCTGGTAAGCCTGTTGATGCTACTGCCCAACTTCGGCTATGCCTTCCAGTCTGTGCCGATGTTTCTGATTAGCTGGAGCATTTCGCTGGTATACACAGTGGGCATCTGGTGGGGCACACGCACCATTTGGCAGCGCCTTTACGAGCGGTTTCCGCAGGTCGAGCAAACGGCCCGCCGAATCTGGCTGCTGGCCGTGGGCTGCGTGCTGTACGCCAGCCTCGCCACGCTGCTCATCACCATCGGGCTCGCGCTCGTAGTGCCCCAGTTTGGTACGTTGAGCGCAGAAAGCCTGCTGGTGGGCATGGCCGTAAATCTGGTCCCGACCTCTATTGTATTGCTTGTGTACGAAAGCCGGCACTTTTTCTACCAGTGGGAACTCAACGTGCGGCGGGCCGAACAGCTCAGCCGCGCCGGTGTGCAGTCGCAGCTTGAGGCCTTGCAAAGCCAACTCGACCCCCACTTTCTGTTCAACTCCCTCAACACGCTCTCGGCCCTGATTGAGCCCGAAAACGAGCCTGCTCAACAATTTCTGGAGCACCTCTCCGACGTGTATCGCTACGTGCTGCTAAGCCGCGCTACGCCCACCGTGCCGCTGGCCGAGGAGCTGGCTTTCGTGGATACGTATCTGGCACTACACAAAATCCGCTTCCGCGACAACCTTCTCATTACCAAATCAATACCTAGCGCCGCGCTCGAGCAGCGGGTAGCGCCGCTGAGTGTGCAGTTGCTGGTCGAAAATGCCCTGAAGCACAACGTCGCGTCCCGCGAGCACCCGCTGCATCTGCACCTGAGCGCCGATGTGGCAGCCGGTCATTTCGAAGTTCGGAATTCGCGGCGCCTGCGCACGGCCGGCCTCACGCCCGGCACGGGCATGGGCCTCCAAAATGTGCGCCATCGCTACGAGTTGTTGCAAGCGCCGCGGCCGGTGGAAGTGCTGGTCGACGAAGATTTCTTTACCGTCCGGCTGCCGCTTCTGCCCCCGGACGCCTCTAGCTTACCCGAACCGCATGGCAGCAAACAGCTTACCACTCATCAACATAACATCTTATCTAGCAACAAGATATGAAAGTATTGTTGCTTGAAGACGAATACCCGGCGGCCGAGCGCTTGCAGCGGCTCTTGCACCAAGCCGCGCCCGAAGCGCAAGTGCTGACCGTGCTGGACAGCGTGACGGCGGCGGTGGCCTGGCTGGCCGCCAACCCTGCCCCGGACGCGATTCTGGCCGACATTCAGCTGGCCGATGGGCTGAGCCTCGAAGTGTTTGACCGAGCGGTGGTGAGCAGTCCGGTTATTTTCACCACCGCTTACGATGCCTATGCCATCCGGGCGTTCAAAGCCAACAGCATCGATTACCTGCTCAAGCCCATTAAGCTCGCCGACTTGCAGGCCGCTTTTGCCAAGTTGCGCCAGTGGGGCACGCCGGCCGCATCCAACCCCGATCCGACGCAACGCCTCGAACGCCTCCTCGACAGCCTGCCCCGGCCGGCGCAGCCGTTCAAAACGCGGTTTTTGGTGCGCAGCGGCGAGCAGCTCCTGCCTTTGCCCACCGAGCAAGTCGCTTGGTTTCAGAGCCGCCACGAGGTCACGACGCTCGTCGCCACCGACGGCCGGCGCTTTGTGGTCGATTACACGCTGGAGCAGTTGGAGCAGCTCCTGAATCCGCAGCAGTTTTTTCGCCTCAACCGGCAGTTTCTGGCACATTTGCAAGCCGTACAGCGCCTGCACCCGCATTTCAACGGCAAGTTGAAGCTTGATCTCTCGCCCGCCCCCACGGATGAGGTGATGGTCAGCCGGGAGAAAGCGGGCGCGTTTAAGAATTGGCTGGAAGGCTGACCCCACGCGGTGCATGCCTTACCGCAGTATATTTCCAGTTTCGAAAAGAACCACTGATTTTCTCAATTTCATGACCCTCGACTTAGGTCTGCTGGAGCGCTGGTTGACGGGCTGGAGCCTGGCCCGCGGCTTACCGCTTCCCCAACCTTACGGGGGCGGGTTGGTAGTCGAAGTAGGCTGGCCCGAGCAGGTGCGGCGCCACGTGTTTGTGGAAGCAGGACCCGCCCTACAAGCCTGCGCCGCCCGCATCCGGGACCCATTCATTTACCTCAAGGCGGCAGTCGAGCCGGCCCACCTGCGGCGGGCACTGCCCGCGCCTTGGCAGATTGAACAGCCCCGTTATTTGATGCGCTCTACGGAACCGATGACTCCCGTCCCGATGCCCGCCGGGTATGACGTGCAGGCAACCGTAGAACATGGGGCTTCGGTGATCCGCTTGGTCGATGCCACCGGGCAGACCGCAGCGATGGGGCGCGTTGTGATGCACGGGGCAAGTGCAGTCTTCGACCGCATCGAGACGCAGGAAGCTCATCGCCGCAAGGGGCTCGGAACCAGTGTCATGAGCGCCTTGGACGACCTGGCCAAACAGGCTGGCGTATCGGAGCGCTTGCTCGTGGCAACGGAGGCCGGCTGCGCACTCTACCAGCGTCTGGGCTGGCGGGTAGTGGCCCCCTATGCAACGGCCGTGCTTCCCGCGTCATCGTTTACCGATCCAGCCACGCCTTGAACGCGGGCACGCGCTCGCGGCTGACGAGCACAGGCGCCTCCTCCGGGGCGGCGGGGCGCAGCACGGTTTGGAGGCGGCTATTGGTGTAGTGAATGATGTCGTGGATGGCGTCGGCGTGGGCGAGGTAGGCGCGGTTGAGACGAAAAAACTCACGCGGATTGAGCATGTTTTCGAGCTGCTCCAGGGTGTAATCGACCACGAAGCGCCGGTTTTCGCGCGTTTGGAGCATCGTCACTTTTTCGAGGCTGAAAAAGTAGCTGATCTGCTCCACCGGAATCACTTTCAGATGCTCCCCGACGCGCACTACAAACTGCTTTTTGTGGTTGGCCTGGGGTTGCAGTTGCTGGAGCATCTGGGCCAATAGCGCCGGATCGAACGCCGGCGCAAGGGGCCCGGCGGGCGTTTGGCGTAGCGCATGGAGCTTCTGCAGAGCCACTTGCAGCTCTTCCTCGTCGATGGGCTTGAGCAAATAATCGATGCTATTGACCTTGAATGCCCGCAAGGCATAGCGGTCGTAGGCGGTGGTAAAAATGACGGGGCACGTTACGGCGGTGCGCTCAAATAGCTCAAAGCTCAGGCCATCAGCCAGATGGATATCCAGAAACAGCACGTCCGGCGCGGGCACCACGGTTTGGAGCAGCACCACAGCCGCCTCCACCGATTCGGCCGTCCCGATGACCTCTACCGTGGGCTTCTGCCGTCGAAGCAGATCGGTAAGGCGCCGGGCCGCGAGCGGCTCGTCTTCAACCAGAATGGCACGCAAAGGATAAGCAGGGAGCATGGAGAAAACAGAGAAATAAATTATGTAAATATCTTATAATCAATTACTTATAAATAGCATTACGCGGTTACCATCTCCAGCACCGGCAGCTTCACAATGAATTCCGTGGCCGTCTGCTCGATCTGAACGGGTTGTTTGCTGAGGAAAGCGTACCGGGCCTGCAAGTTACTCAGGCCCAGGCCCGTAGATTCTTCGGGACTCACGCGGCGCGGCCGGAGCGTGTTGCGGACCACTACTTGCTGGGCGGCTTGGTCAAGCTCCACTCGGATACGCAGGGGCTGATCGGTGCGGGTGGCGTTGTGCTTGATGGCGTTTTCGAGCAGCAGCTGCAAGGCCAGCGGCGGCAGCATAAACTGCTCCAGCGCCGCGGCCGGCGGCAAATCGAAGGCGACGTCGAGCCCTTCGCCGAGGCGCGTGCGTTGCAAATACAGATACGACTCGGCAAACCGCAGTTCTTCGGCCAGCGATACCACCTCTTGCTCCTGGCTATCCAGCACGTAGCGATACACTTCCGACAGCTGCCGAATGAAGCGCACGGCCCGTTTGGGGTCTTCCTCGACCAAGGAAGTCAGGGCGTTGAGAGAGTTGAACAGAAAATGTGGATTGACCTGCTTGCGCAACGACTCGTACTGCGACACGGCGTTTTCCTTTTGCAGCCGCTCGTTGCTGACCAGCGCTTCACGCCACCCCTGCAAAAATGCGCGGCTGTGCATCACCAATGAGCAAATAATGGTAATAACGATCGGGAACGCGAGCTGGCGCAATACCGGCGCCGACAGCAGCACCGACGCATCGTGGCCGCGGTAGAGCACCCGGTACACAAAATGCAGCCCGAAAATGACCACCAACGAGCCTCCCAGCGACACAATCAGCGTCAGAATCAGGCGCTTAACCGGCTGCTGCTTCCAGCTGACGTACCCGTTTAGCCACTCCACGGCAAACCCGTTGGTGAGCCATAGCCCGACGGTAAAAGCCAGGCAGAACAGGAAATTGGCCATCATTTCGTGCGGATCGCTCCAGCACGGCCCACACGTAAAGAGCGTTATGCTCGCGGCCAAAGCCAGCATCAACAGCAGGGTTCGCATCCACGGAGCGAGGGCCCGTGGTAGAGCAGTGGTGGGCGAGTGAGCCATAACGGGAAACTGAGCGACAGAAAGATAAGTAGGGAACGACTGCGGAGCGAATTTTCCCTGCGTTTCACCTTTCATTACAATGCTACTATCAAGTTTAGCTATCTGATTTTCAATAACTTATTTAGCATCTGCGGTAGCTGCCGTGTAGGCGGCCAATCGGGCTTGCACTTGCCGTTCGCCCCACGCCGGGGCTAAAGGAGTGGCGGGCTTGAAGGCGGCAAAACGCGCTTTGGCTTCTTCGAAAAGGGGCTTGGCCGCTTCTGGTCCGCCGCCAAACATCTTGGGCGTAAAGTACACGTTGTTGCCCTGTACCAAGTAAATGCGTGGGTTGGCCGGGTTCAGCTTTTTGGCCTGCTCCAGCACTTCTTTCACCATCATGGAGTACTTCGCCGAACGGGCCATGGGCGAAATACCCAAGCGTGCCTGGTAGATATAGCCTTGCAGCACAAGCAGTTCTGACTCGTCGCCCCCAAGCTTGCGGGCTTGCGCCAGGGCGGCTTCGGCCTGGTCGAGGTACTTATCTTTTACGTCCCCCTCTTCCTTGCTTTGAAAGCATACAATCAGGTGGGCATAGGCTTGATAATACCTTGGCAGCCAATCGGTTGGCGCTATGGCTGCGGCCCGCTCCAGCTTGCCGGCGGTTTCTTTGAGCTGGGCCACGTCACCGGTGCTCATCAGCTCAGTAATGGTGGCAGCCAGCCCCTCGGAGTACCCAGCCGGCACAGGTTGCGTGGTCGTTGCTTTGGGCGAGGCTGGCTGCTGGGCCGCAGCCGAAAACGAGGTGCAGGCCAGGGCAAGAAGAATCAGAGTGGTTTTCATGGGCGCAGAAAAATAAGGTGAAGCGTAATAACTGCTAGGCGATGACCCAAATGTGGCATTCCGCCGTCTCCCTCGAAATTAAAGCTTACCGAAGCGTCGGATCAGGCAGATGGGGTGTTGGGGGAGCAGGACCAAGGCCAGTCCGGCGCCCATTCGCCTCCCGGTCAGTCACTAACGAAGCTCAACTTCTGCTTATGCTTGCCCCTACGCAGATCCGCGCAGATAGAATATAACCGTTAAAATTGCATTATTACAATAAAACGAGCAAAAAATAGTTTCTCCTGAGGTATAAATTTTATGACTCCCACCCAGCTTATCTTATTAGATGATTTACCAAAATAAGAAGTATATTATCCAATATATATTATTGATTATCAGATAAATGAATTCAAAATCAGAAGGCTATTTATATACGCCCTTAATAAGCAGACCCAGTAGAGTTAAGTAGACTGGCTATAAAGCTGAGATTGGCACTAATTCCCAATAAAAAAAAGCAGCACGTTTGATTCTCATCTTAATTCTTATGATTATGTTTATAAAAACTATTTGATAAGTACCAGTCACTTGATTTGATTGGTTTCGCAGCGGAGTGGGTTGCTGAGAAGTTGGTCAGGCTGAAGTGAACGGAGGAAAAAGCGATGGATAATATAATAAAACCGGAATATGATAGCACTTTATACCACTTATCAGGTTACTCGCACTCGGGTTAACCCGCAGACTCTAGTGTGCTTCGCCTTGGCAACAGGGTCAGAAGCACTACCCTTGCGCTCGGGGCAGGTTGTTTATGAGCGCTTGGGATGGATGGGCCCGCCGTAAGGATGAATCTGCCTGCTGCACTCGCCCAAGCCTGCTACTCACGGCTTAGCCAATGACCTGATACCTAGTTTTTTACTACACTAAAAACTAGCTTTTTACCCCGCGACTTAGTAGCTTCATAGTAGCCCTTTCGGATGGGTTACCTGTGCCCCGCCCCGACTTCGCTTTTGCAGCGGCCCTTCGGTGCCCTGTTCAGCGCTTTTAGCATCTGGCTTTCTATCGCTGCCGAATGCCCCCTCGTCCGGATTTCTAACTGGTGCCTACGCATTTACCTTCCCAGCCTGCCGCGCTTTTTAGGCTACTACGCAGATAGTTTCTGCCCCGCCACGCGGGGCCCCACCGATCGTTCTTCTACCTAGACCACTTGGTATTCTAAGCTGGCCACTCGGGCCCTTAGCAAGCGTGCGCCCTGCACAGCTTTTCTATTCAATACAGCATACTTTATACTTAAACCCTTGATATACAGTGTTTTACTGCTGTCCTGGGCGTTATACTTCTTTCAACCCTTGTGCCATGAACCACCGCAAACGCTACGACTGTGGGAGATACTTTAGCCCAAGCCGGCTTGTTTTACTTGCCTTGAGTAGCATCCTTTTAACCCTCGCTTTTCCAATGGGCTCGCTGGCCCAAACGCCCATTCCGATAAAGCAGGGCGAGGCGCCAGCCCCCAGCCAAGCGCAACAAGCCAACAAAGAGAAAAAGAAGAAAAAGGCCAAGCTGCCACCCGAGCCTCTGTCCTTTGCGCTGCTGGCAGCAGCGCAGTATAACTTTTCGCCCAGCGGCCTGAGCGGAGCGAACATTACCAACCCTACGTCCCTGCAGTTCGGCCCGGATGGACGGTTGTATGTGTCTCAGCAAGACGGCGTTATCAAAGCCTTTACGGTCGTAAAAAACGGCACCAACAAGTATGCCGTCACGGCGACCGAGATCATCAACCTGATTAACCTGATCCCGAACCACAACGATAACGGCGTCCTGAATGCCTCCGTCACGACCCGGCAGGTAACCGGCATTTTGGTAAAAGGCACCGCTGCCAACCCGGTCATTTATGTGTCTTCCAGCGACAGCCGCATTGGCGGCCCGAGCGGCGACCTAAACCTGGACACGAACTCCGGCATTGTTTCGCTCCTGAGCCGCTCGGGGGGCACTTGGTCGAAGCTGGATTTGGTGCGAGGGTTGCCGCGCTCGGAGGAAAACCACTCCAGCAACGGGATGCAGCTGGACCCACAGACCAACACCTTGTATCTGGCCCAGGGTGGGCACACCAATGCCGGGTCGCCGTCCACCAACTTTGCTTACACGCCTGAATACGCGCTTTCGGCCGCTATTCTGTCCATCAACCTTACGGCCATCAATGCCCTGCCCACCAAAGGCAGCGGCAACTCGGCGTATAAATACGATTTGCCGACGGTAGACGACCCGGACCGCGCCAACAACCCCGATGGCTCCGACCCCAACGACCCGTTTGGCGGCAACGACGGCCTGAACCAGGCCAAGATCGTTCCGGGCGGCCCCGTACAGATTTTTTCGCCGGGCTACCGCAATCCCTACGACCTGGTTATTACGCAAAGCCGCCGCGTCTATACCATCGACAACGGCGCCAACCAAGGCTGGGGCGGCTACCCAGAAAACGAGGGAACTGCCAATGTCACAAACAATTACGTGCCGAACGAGCCCGGCTCTTCTACTCCTACTGCCACCGAAGGAACGGTAAACAATCTCGATAACCTGCACTACATCGGCACCCTGGGCACGTACACGCCCGGTAGCTACTATGGCGGGCACCCCACGCCTACCCGGGCCAACCCCAACGGGGCCGGGCTCTACACCCACAACGGCACCTCAGGTGTTTTCCGCACCACCAAAACAGGCCCGTCTCCCTTGCCTGCCGACTGGCCCCCGGTCACGACGGCCAACCCCATCGAAGGCGATTTCCAGATGCCTGGAAGCTCCAAAAGCAAGGCCTTGTTAACCTTTGATGCTTCTACCAACGGCACTGCGGAGTATACCGCTTCCAATTTTAACAACGCGCTGAAGGGCTCCTTACTGGCCTGTAGCTACGATGGAAAAATCGTCAAGATTTCGTTTAACGCAGCGGGCACCGACGTTACCAACACGCGCAACTCGACTGACAAGCTAAATCAAGATCTGCCCTTTGCGTCGGGGTTTGGCTCTACTCCGCTGGACATTATTGCGCAGGGCGATACCGACGTGTTTCCGGGCACGGTGTGGGCCGCTACGTACGGCGCCAATGCCATCACGGTGTTTGAACCCCAGGATTTCCTGACCTGCACCGGCAACTACGACGCCAACGACGACGACCAAGATGGCTACACCAACGCCGATGAGATCGACAACGGCACCCAGCCCTGCTCCGCCTCGAGCGTACCGCCCGACGCTGACCACGACTTCGTTTCGGACCTCAACGACAACGACGACGACAACGACGGCATCGCCGACAACTTGGATTTCTTTGCGCTGGATGCCAACAACGGGCTGACCACTGCACTGCCCATCAAATACGATCTGTTCAACAATTATCCCGGAACCGGCCTATTTGGGCTGGGTTTCACGGGGCTAATGGTTAACAAGGATAGTGTTTACTCCGACTTATTTTTTGAGCAGAACCTGATTGCCGGCGGCGCAGTTGGAGCATTTTCAATTGTAAACGTTTCCCCTGGCGACGCGCTCGGCACCAAAAACGATCAGGAAGATGCCTTTCAGTTTGGGGTAAAGTCCTCGCCTGCTCCCTTCACGGTGCAAGGCCGTTTGCTGGGACCTTTTTTTAATGGCCAAACTCCCAAGAATTTTCAGTCGCAGGGCATTTACCTCGGCAACGGCGACCAGGATAACTACCTGAAAATTGCGATCACCGCCAACGGCGGCGTGGGCGGCCTTGAAGTAGTGTATGAAAACGCCGGCGTACCCGTCGCCACATCGTATCCGCTGCCAGGCGGCATTCCGGGGTCTACGCTGGATTTCTTCTTCGCCGTCAACCCCGTCACCGGAATGGTGCAGCCCAAGTACTCCTCTAACGGCGGAACCATTACCAACCTAGGACCCGCTATTCAGGTTACGGGGGCGCTTTTAAGCGCCCTGCAAACTGGCAAATCGTACGCAGTAGGTTTAATCGCTACCTCGCGGGGCGCTACGCCCTTTACGGCCGTCTGGGATTTTATTTACGTCACGGCCGACGGAGCGCCTTCCAGCGGCACGCCGGTTTACCGGCTCAATGCGGGTGGCGGCGCCTTGGGCACTTCGCTAGGGGCGTTTGCCGCGGATCAGTATTTCTCACCTAGCCCTGGCAGCACTTATTCCTCAACGGCTGCTATTTCCGGCACGAACGACGACGCGCTGTACCAAACCGAACGGTTCGGCGGAGCCGGCACTTTCTCGTATGCGCTGCCCGTGACCAACGGGCAGTACACCGTAATCCTGCACTTTGCCGAGCTGTACTGGACGGCCGTGGGCCAGCGCGTGTTCGACGTGAGCCTGGAAGGTAATAAGGTGCTATCGGCCTACGACATTTTCAAGAAAGTGGGTGCCAACGCGGCCACCACCGAGTCTTTCCCGGTCACGGTCAGCGACGGCACGCTCAACCTCAACTTTACCTCCCTCAATACCGGCGGCAAAGACAACCCCAAAGTATCTGCTATTGAGATACTTAGCACAGGCGTCACGGGCAACCCTGTGGCCAACGCGGGTCCGGACCAGACCATCACCTTGCCCACCAGCAGCGTCACGCTGGCCGGGGCGGGCACGGCCGCCAGCGGCAGCACCATCACGGGCTACGCCTGGACGCAGGTCAGCGGGCCGACGACGGCCACCTTCACGCCCAGCAAAACCGTCGTCAACCCTAGCGTAACTGGCTTATCCACTGGTACTTACGTCTTCTCGCTTATCGTCACGGATAGCAAAACCCTGAGCAGCCCCGCCGACCAGGTTATCGTCACCGTCAATCCGGCGCCGGGCAGCGGCGTTGCGATCTATCGCATCAACGCGGGCGATGGTGCCCTGACCACGTCGTTGGGCGCATTTGCCGCCGATCAGTATTTCTCGCCCACGCCGGGCAGCACCTATTCCTCGGGCAACGCCATTGCCGGCACCACCGACGACGCGCTCTACCAGACCGAGCGCTTTGGCAATTCCTTTGGCTATGCCTTTGCGGTGAGCAGCGGGAAGCAATACAAGGTAGTCCTTCACTTCGCCGAGCTCTATTGGACGGCCGCCGGCCAGCGTCTTTTCGACGTGTCCATTGAAGGCAATAAGCTGCTGGATAACTACGACATCGTTAAGAAAGTAGGCGCCAACACAGCCACTACCGAAACCTTTACTGTTTCGGTTACCGACGACGCGCTGAACATCAATTTCAGCTCGCTGGCATCTGACGGCGGAGTAGACAATGCCAAAATTTCGGCCATCGAAGTCTATGACCTGAGCGCAGGCAGCAACCCGGCGCCGGTGGCCAACGCAGGCCCGGATCAGACCATTACCCTGCCCACCAGCTCGGCGACGCTGGCCGGGTCGGGCACCGACGACGGCTCGATCAAGACCTACACCTGGAGCCAGGCCAGCGGCCCCCTGACGGCCACCTTCAGCCCCGGCAAAACCGCGCAGAACCCCACCGTCAGCGGCTTGACCCAGGCCGGCACTTACGTCTTTTCCCTCGTGGTCACCGACAACCTTGACGCCCCCAGTGCCGCCGACCAGGTCACGATTACGGTGAATGCTCCACCGGTGGCCAACGCGGGTCCGGACCAGACCATCACCTTGCCCACCAGCAGCGTCACGCTGGCCGGGGCGGGCACGGCCGCCAGCGGCAGCACCATCACGGGCTACGCCTGGAGCCAGGTTAGTGGCCCCGTGACGGCGACTTTTGCGCCCAACAATACCGTGGCGGCGCCCAGCGTCAGTGGTCTGACCACGGCCGGCACCTACGTCTTCTCGCTTATCGTCACGGATAGCAAAACCCTGAGCAGCCCCGCCGACCAGGTGAGCATCACGGTTAACCCAGCATCCACTGGCCAGCCTACGGCTATCTATCGGCTCAACTCCGGCGGCGGGGCGCTTACCACCTCGATCGGAGCCTTCGCCACCGACCAGTACTTTTCGCCTACGCCGGGCAGCACCTTTTCGACGAGCGCGGCCATCGCCGGCACCACCGACGATGCCTTGTACCAAACCGAGCGGTACGGCACTAACGGAGCCTTCGCCTACGCCCTGCCCATCGCCAACGGTACGTACACTGTGAAGCTGCACTTCGCCGAGCTGTACTGGACGGCCTTGGGCCAGCGCGTGTTCGACGTGAGCCTGGAAGGCACCAAAGTCTTGACTGCCTATGACATCGTCAAAAAAGTGGGCGCCAAGACAGCTACCGTCGAAACTTTCCCGGTCACGGTCAGCGACGGCACGCTCAACCTCAACTTTACCTCCCTCAATACCGGCGGCAAAGACAACCCCAAAGTATCTGCTATTGAGATACTTAGCACTACAACCGGTACGCCGCCGGTAGCCAACGCCGGGCCAGATCAGACCATCACCCTGCCCGCCAGCAGCGTCACGCTGGCCGGGGCGGGCACGGCCGCCAGCGGCAGCACCATCACGGGCTACGCCTGGACGCAGGTCAGCGGGCCGACGACGGCCACCTTCACGCCCAGCAAAACCGTCGTCAACCCCACCGTCAGCGGCCTGACGACGCCGGGTACCTACGTCTTCGCACTGATCGTCACGGATAGCAAAACCCTGAGCAGCCCCGCCGACCAGGTGAGCATCACGGTCAATGCAGCCCCGGCGGCGGCACAGCAGGTGGTCAGCTTTACGCTGATCAACGCCGACACCGACCAGCCGATCCGGGATCTGGTGGCCAACGACGTACTCAATCTGGCCACGCTGCCCACCAAGAACCTCAACATTCGGGCGAACACCAGTCCGTATCCAGTAGGCAGCGTGGTGATGGTGCTCAGCGGCACCCAGAGTCGCACCCAAAGCGAGACTGGTGCGCCGTATGCGCTGTTCGGAAACTCCGGTGCTGACTACGCGGCTTGGACGCCGGCTATTGTCGTCGGCGCGTACTCAATAAAGGGAACCCCCTTCACGGCTGGCAACGGCAACGGCACGGCCGGCACGGCCCTGACCGTCAGCTTTACGGTAACCAACCAGCCACCTAAGGTCAACACCGCGCCGGTGGCCAACGCGGGTCCGGACCAAACGATTAATCTGCCCACGAGCAGCGTCACGCTGGCCGGGGCGGGCACGGACGACGGCACGATCAAAACCTACGCTTGGACGCAGGTCAGCGGGCCGGCCACGGCGACTTTTGCGCCGAGTGCCGCCGTGGCCGGCCCCACCGCCAGCGGCCTGACGCTAGCCGGCACCTACGTCTTCTCGCTGGTGGTCACCGACGACCTAGATGTACCTAGCCCGGCCGACCAGGTTACAATTACGGTTAGCCCACCCAAGGTCAACCCGGCTCCGGTGGCCGATGCGGGCTTGGATAAGACGATCACCTTGCCGACTAATAGCGTCACGCTGGTAGGGGCGGGCACCGACGACGGCTCGATCAAGACTTACGCCTGGAGCCAGGTCAGCGGGCCCGGTACCGCTACCTTAAGCGGGGCGGCTACCGCCTCCCTCACTGCCAGTGCCTTGCTGGAGGGCACCTACGTCTTCGACTTAATCGTTACGGACAACCTGGATCTTGCCAGTGCGCCCGACCAGGTGACCGTCATCGTGAAGCCAGCCAACACCGCGCCGGTAGCCAACGCCGGGCCGGATCAGACCATCACCCTGCCCACGAGCAGCGTCACGCTGGCCGGGGCGGGCACGGACGACGGCACGATCAAAACCTACGCTTGGACGCAGGTCAGCGGGCCGGCCACGGCGACTTTTGCGCCGAGTGCCGCCGTGGCCGGCCCCACCGCCAGCGGCCTGACGCTAGCCGGCACCTACGTCTTCTCGCTGGTGGTCACCGACAATCTGGATGTACCCAGCCCGGCCGACCAAGTTACGATCACCGTCAATCCGGTACCGGCTCCGGCGCCCGCTTCGCAGGTGGTCAGCTTCACGCTCCTCGACGCCGACACCGGCCTGACGATCCGCGACCTGGTGGCCAACGACGTGCTCAACCTGGCCACCTTATCGACGCAGCATCTGAACATCCGGGCCAATGCCAATCCGGCCGTGGTCGATAGCGTCAGGTTTGCGCTGGGTGGTACGGCTGTGCAGCACGTAACCCGGGCCGTTTCGCCTTACCTGCTATTTGGCGCCACCAGCCCCTGGACGCCCGCGCTGGGCAATTATTCCCTCACGGCTACGCCCTTCACGACCGTAGCCACTGTAGGCACGGCCGGTACCGCCCTGACCCTCAGCTTCTCGGTCATCAACAATGCGGCGTTTGCCGGTGGGCCGGCCGCGCTGAAAAAAGAAGCCCGGCCGGGCATTTCTACGCTGGTAACGGCCTACCCCAACCCTTCAACTGATGGGCATTTCCGGCTGGCGCTTTCGCAGCCCGTGCAAGGACAGGTTACTTATAGCCTGGTATCTGTAATCGGGACGACGCTGGCGAGCAAGACGATCAACTTGCCCGAGCCCACGACTACGCTGGAGCTGGATTTCTCGGAGCAGGTGAAAAATGTGGGCGTCTACTACCTGCGGCTGGAGAACCAGAAGCTGAATACCCAAATCAAGCTCATGCGCGAATGAGGCGGGTCCCAAGAGGGGCACTCCTGCCCGGGGTTGGGGAAAAACACGCCCTTACCCAACCCCGAGGCACGCCCCCCCCGACATAGCGGGCCCGGCCTAGCCCCAATACGCCTGAAGTCAAGCACATACGAAGCAGGTACATAAACAACTGATTCACAATGAAATACGTATTAAACTCTACCCAGATGGCCGTCAGAAGCCTGCTGTTTATTGGTCTGCTGGTGTTATTTCTGCTGGGAGGCGCTACCCCTGGGTGGGCCCAGACCGGCAACTGGGTAACCGTGGCCCCTTCGGGCACGCCTACTTGGGTTGGCTTCAGCGTGATGATCAACAACAAGATGTACGTGTTCTCGGGCTTTGACTCGCCCAGCGTGACCACGACGGCCAAGTGCCAGGTGTACGACCCCGCCACCAACACTTGGTCCTACATTGCTGATATGCCTTTTCCGGTCACCCATGCCGGTATCGCCGTCGATGGCACGAAGGTGTATGTCGCCGGCGGATTTTTGTCGGGCCAGAGCGGTGGTCCTAACTCCGACAAGCTGCAGATCTACGACGTAGCCACCAACACCTGGAGCCAAGGCACGCCGCTACCCACCAAGAGCGGCGGCAACGCTCTGGTCCGGATAGGCCGGAAGCTGCACTCGTTTGGGGGCCTGCTGGAAGACCGCCAGACGGGCTCGATGGCCCACTACGTGCTCGACCTGAACAACGTCGGGGCCGGGTGGGGCGTGGCAGCAGGCATGCCCTTGCCCCGCTGCCACTTTGCCAGCGGGGCGGTCGCCGGCAAAATCTACGCGCTGGGCGGCCAGACCGGTCACGACGGGGCAATTGCCGACGTGAACTACGTGCAGGTCTATGACCCCTCGACGGATGTCTGGACGCGGTTGCAGGACATGCCGTATGTCCGTTCGCACTCAGAGCCTGCCACTTGCGTCGTGGATGGCACCATCGTATTGGCCGGCGGCCGCAGCGGCCGCCCCAACGGCACCGACAACGTCATTCCCAACGTAACGGTCTACAACCCTGCCACCGATAGCTGGACGGAGCAATTGCCCCTGCCAGTCAACCTGTTTGGCCCCAGTGCGGAAATGATTGGTAATGAATACATTGTGGCCAACGGCGGCCTCAACCAATCTACCAACCCACAAACCACTACCCGCAAACGCAGCCAGACCCGCACCCCCAACAACACCATCGGCTTTTGGCCCAGCCAGGTTACCCTGAGTGCCGTGGCCGGTGCCAGCGCCAGCCGTGATATCATTTTGTGGACCAAGAGCGGCAATCCCTCCTACTCCATCGATACAAGCGGCCTGCCGGCGTGGCTGAGCGTAAGCCCTACTTCCGGCACCATCGACCTGCTGGGCGGCACCGAAATAAAGGTAACGGCCAACGCCGGCAGCCTCGCCGCCGGCACCTACACGGCCAGCATCACGGCCAAAGCCACCGGCTACCCCGATGCGACTGCCAACATAACGTTCACGGTATCGGGCTCAAAACCAAAGATTCTATACCTGTACGGCAGCATTCCGCCCTCCATCCACGACATGAAGCTGTCGGACACGGGCAGCTTGGGCATGTCGCAATTCAATCAGGCGCTGCTGGATGCCGGGTTCACGACCACCGAAGCGCTGGATGCCAATACTACGCTGAATGCGGCTACGCTCAACGGTTATAAAGTACTGATACTGAGCTCAAATAACCGGCGCTTCACTGCCGCCGAAGCCGCTGCCGTAGCTACGTGGGTAAATGCCGGCGGTGGCGTAGTGGCCTGGTCCGATGCGGCCTTTGGCTGGCAGAACGGTGGCGCCAATAGCTCCGAAGGAATGTTGAGCGACAACGACATCATGCTCCAGTTCGGGATGCAGTTTCTGCACGACAACACCCAGGGCGCCTTCACAATGGATCAATGGGCTGTAAATCACTACATTAACAACTTCAACAAAAACGCCGGGCTTACTATCGAGGCCGAAGGCGTAAGCCCCATCCGGACGACTACCCCGGCAACTATTATTGCGAACCTACCGCCGATTGCCGCGCACCTCAACAGCCTAGACGGCCCGCTGCAGGCCAATGATGCGGCCCTGTCGGTAGCCAAAATCGGACAGGGTCGGGCCGCAGGCTTTTTCGATCGCAACTGCTTTTGGAACGCCGGTGATGGCACGTATTTGAGCCGCGTTCAGAACAAGGCATTTGCCCAACGCCTGATCCAATGGGTAGCGGGCGCCGACGACTCCGCCCCGTCGGGTACGCCTCCGCTCGCCAACGCGGGGCCCGACCAAACGATCAATCTACCCACTAGCTCGGTAATCTTGGCTGGGTCGGGTACGCCGGCCAGCGGCAGCACCATCACGGGCTATACTTGGAGCCAAGCCGGCGGCCCGGCCACGGCAAGCTTCTCGAGCACCTCGGTGGCCAACCCCACCGTCAGCGGCCTGACCCAGGCCGGGAGCTACACATTTTCGCTCGTCGTCACGGACAACAAAACCCTGACCAGCATCGCCGATCAGGTTACGATTTATGTAAACCCAGCCACCGCGGGCGGCCCAGCCGTGTACCGCATCAACGCGGGGGGTGGCACTTTAACCACTTCGCTGGGTACCTTCGCCCCCGATCAGTATTATTCGGGCTCGGCGTATACTTACTCGACCGGCAACGCCATTGCGGGTACCAACGACGATGCCCTCTACCAAACCGAGCGTAGCTCGTCCACCGATAAAGGGGCTTATAGCTACGATTTTCCGGTGGCCAACGGCACGTATACTGTGACGCTGCACTTCGCCGATATCTATTGGTCCAGCGTGGGGCAGCGCATCTTTGACGTATCTATCGAAGGCGCTAAGGTGCTCGACAATTATGATATCATCCGCAAGGTAGGTGCCTTTACGGCTACCACCGAAACCTTTACTACCACCGTCTCCGACGGCACGCTCAACATCTATTTTAGCGCGCTGGCCGCCGACGGCGGTGTGGACCGCCCCAAAATTTCGGCCATCGAAATCTTCAATGCTACGTCGGGTGGCAACCCGGCGCCGGTGGCCAATGCGGGCCCCGACCAGACCATTACCCTGCCCACCAGCAGCGTTACGCTGGCCGGGGCGGGCACCGACGACGGCTCGGTCAAGACCTACACCTGGAGCCAGGCCAGCGGCCCCCTGACGGCCACCTTCAGCCCCGGCAAAACCGCGCAGAACCCCAGCGTCAGCGGCCTGAGCCAGGCCGGCACCTACGTCTTCAGCTTGGTGGTCACCGACAACCTCGACGCCCCCAGCGCCGCCGACCAAGTCCAGATTACCGTCAATCCGGTTCCGACTGGTCAGCCTACGGCCGTGTACCGTCTCAATAGTGGCGGCGGGGCGCTCACTACGTCGATTGGGGCCTTTACAACGGATCAGTACTTTTCACCGAACCCCGGCAGCACGTATTCAACGGGCTCTGCCATCGCTGGCACCACCGACGATGCCTTGTACCAAACCGAGCGCTTTGGCACCAATTTCAGCTACGCCCTGCCCATCGCCAACGGTACGTACACTGTGAAGCTGCACTTCGCCGAAATTTATTGGACGGCCGTGGGCCAGCGTGTGTTCGACGTGAGCTTGGAAGGTAATAAGGTGCTATCGGCCTACGATATTTTCAAAAAGGTGGGGACAAATGTGGCCACCGTCGAGTCATTCCCCGTCACGGTCAGCGACGGCACGCTCAACCTCAACTTTACCTCCCTCAATACCGGCGGCAAAGACAACGCTAAGATCTCGGCCATCGAAGTACTGAGTACAGCTTCAGGCAGCAACCCGGCACCGGTGGCCAATGCGGGGCCCGACCAGACGATCACGCTGCCCACCAGCAGTGTCACGCTGGCCGGGGCGGGCACCGACGACGGCTCGATCAAGACCTACACCTGGAGCCAGGCCGGCGGACCTACGACGGCCACCTTCAGCCCCGGCAAAACCGCGCAAAACCCCACCGTCAGCGGCCTGAGCCAGGCCGGCACTTACGTCTTCAGCTTGGTGGTCACCGACAACCTCGACGCCCCCAGCGCCGCCGACCAAGTCCAGATCACCGTCAATCCGGTTCCGAGCAGTCCACAGCAAGTCACGAGTTTGACCTTGATGAATGCTGACACCGACCAGCCGATCCGGGATTTGGTGGCCAACGACGTGCTCAACCTGGCCACCTTGCCGACCCAAAACCTGAACGTGCGGGCCAACACCAGCCCGTATCCGGTGGGCAGCGTAGTGCTGGTGCTCAGCGGCACCGTAAACCGCACCCAAGTCGAAACCAGCGCCCCCTATGCCTTATTCGGCAACTCCGGCCCTGACTACGCGGCTTGGCCGGCACCAGTAGGGTCTTATACTCTCAAAGCCACGCCTTACACGAGCAGTGGCGGCAACGGAACCGCTGGCACGGCTCTCACCGTCAACTTTACGGTAACCAACCAAGCCGCCCTCACCGCCTCAGGCTTGTCGGCGGCGCTTAAAGGCGACAAGACTTCGGGCTTTTCTTCGGTAGCCGCTGTCTATCCGAACCCTTCCGACAACGGGCGCTTCCGCCTCAGCTTACCAGAAGCTTTCCAAGGAGAGGTTTCTTATACGCTGGTTTCCGCGGTGGGCGCAACTTTGGGTACTGGCAAACTCACCCCCGCCGCAGCCGGCTCGCTACTAGAGCTTGATTTCTCGCAGCAGATGCCAGCCAACGGAATCTACTACCTACACATAAATGGTCAGAAAGCGCAAGCACATCTCAAATTAATACGTAGGTAAAATATTGATTATCAAGTTTTTATAAACATAATACCGCAGAACCCATCTCAATCGCTTTAAGCGCGGATGGGTTCTGCGGTATTCTTTTTTGTCCTACTAATTCATTACTCCGGAGCGGTGTTCGTGTCGGCGGGGCGTTTTTTGTTGATCGAGATCATGAGCACCACAAACACCATGCGCGGAGCCGAAGGCGTGATGGCCACGCGGGCGTAATTCAGGTCGGCAGTGGGCGTGGCGCCGTACCGGTAGCCAAACACGTTCTGGCGGCCCAGCACGTTGGAGCACGACACGTGCACGATGGTCAGGTTGTTCCACAGCGTGGTCACGTAGCTCAAGTTGACGCTAAGATCGTGGTAGCTAGGCGTATGAAACTGCTGAAAGCTAGGGTCATACGATGCGCGTGGGCTGCCGTAGCTGTAAGTCGCCCCAAACAGCGTGTGCATCTTTTGCACCCAGTATTTGCTCACCACCGACAGGTTGTGGCGCGAGGCAAAAGTGGGCATGGCCACGCTGGCGTCGGCGCGCTGCTGGCGGCGTGTGTCGAGCAGGCCGTAGCTCACCCAGTAGTCAAGGTTTTTGACGGTTTTGCGGTCGCGCCAAAACAGGTCTAGCCCGCGGGCGTAGCCCGTGCCGGTGCTTTGATAAGCGGTCGGTTGGTAGAGTCGCGCGGCATCGTAGTGCAGCAGGTGTGCGTAGTTTTTGTAGTAAGCTTCGGCCCGCAGCGTACGGTCGTCGTGAATGCGCTGATAGGTAAGCAGATAGTGAGTGGCGCGCTCAAAACGCAGATCGGGGTTGCGGTGGGCGCTGAGCAGCAGGTCGTTGGCCGGCGTTTGGTAGAAGTCGCCCCAAGCGGCAGATAATTGGCTGTATTCGTCGGTTTGGTAGGCCAGCGCTACCCGCGGCGCGGCATTCCAGCGGCCCAGCACGCGCGAATATTCGGTGCGGCCGCCCACGCGGGCTACCAATTGGTTGGTGAAGGAAATATTGGCCTCGGCAAATCCTGCGGCCCGTTGCTCGTCGAAAGCCCGAGTTGGCAATTTGGTATCATCTTGATAATAAGCATCTTGCAAAAAACGCTGCTGCAAGCCTTCGGCGCCTACTTTCAGGTTCCAATAAGCGCTCACCGAGTCGTTGGTGAGCACCACGCGCCCTGCCACCGATTGTTCCAGTTCGTGCACCTGTGCCACGTCGGGCTCCGCAGTCCGGACGCCGAGATGCAGCTTTTGCTCGTCGCGGGTGGCGGCAACGCCGGTTTGCACCGACCAGCCGCGCCGGAGCGTACTGCGAAACGACGCATTCAGATAGCCATTGGTGTTGCGCAAATCTACGGGCCGGCCGTTTTGCCACTCAACGTCGGGGGTGCGCACGCCCGAATGTTGCCCGGTGAAAGCGCCGTACACTTTCAACATGCCTACGTCGCCGGTGCGCTGCCGAAACGCGACGGAGCCGCCGCCCGATTCGTAAGCCGTAAGCAGGCGCTGGGGCACCAGCCCGAAATAGGGTTTCATGTTCATGTAGTTACCGGTCACGGCCACTGACGAACGTTCCCAACGTTGCCGCTGCGACAAGCTTACCTGCCCCAACGAGAGCAGCGAAATGCCCGTCTGGGTTTCCGGTTCCAGGTCGACAGAATTCAGAATCACGGCCGCCGACAGGGCCTGCCCATACTCGGCCGAGTAGCCGCCGGTGCTGAACACCGTGCCTTTGAACAGATCCGGCGTAAAGCGCCCGCGGGCCGGTACGCCCGACACGCTGGCGTTGTAAGGGCTTTGCAAAGGCAGCCCATCTAGGTATTGCTTGGTTTCGCCAGCCGCGCCGCCCCGCACAAATAGTTTGCCTTCTTCGCCGTTGCGCGTGATGCCCGGCAAGGTGTTCAGAGCGCCCGCGACATCGGCGAGCGCGCCGGCCGTGGTTACCACATCGCGGGAGGTAAGCACGGTGGCCCGCTTTTCGTCGCTGGCTTCGAAGGCACCGGCCGTAATCACGACTGAGCCCAGCTCATTGCGCGCCGCTTTCAGGGTGATGGCGAAGTGTTTAACAGTACCGTCGAGCACAACAGGTTGCTCTTGAAGCTGGTAGCTCAGCAGCGTCACGACCAGCGACAACGTCCCCGTTTGGCGCGTGGTGAAGCGAAAGCGGCCCACCGAATCGGTGCTGGCGCCGTCGAAGGTTGATTTGAGAAACACATTGGCTCCCGGCAGCGGCTGACCGGCCGCATCGCGTACGGTGCCGGAAAGCGTGGTAGCAGGCGTTTGGGCTAACAGCGGAAGCGCAGTAAGCAACAGGAGCAGCAGCGGGAGTAGAAGACGTTTCATCGGGGTAGCAGCGAAGTGATGGCTCAAAGGTGGCCGGCTGCCGAGGCGGATGAAATTTTATGTTACCGAAGCGTCGGATTGGCGGGATGAGACGACAAATAGCTTCCCAGCGAAACCCTGAAGCGGAAATCCGGTTAGCATTCACAGGGTTCGGGCGCTGCTGTTCGCCGTTTATTCCTGTTCGATATCGGTTCGATTTCTTCATTTCTCTTATTCGTGCTTATTACATGGCTAGCCCTTTCCGCAGAATATTTCAGGTAATCGACGGCAACAAGAAGCTCGTCGGCGACGGTTTCGACGTGACTAGCCCCATGCCGGGGCCGCGCATCCGGCAACTGAGCCCGTTTCTGCTCATCGACCACACCGGCCCGATGCCGGTAGCCCCCACCGACAGCCCTTTGGGCACGCCGCCGCACCCGCATCGTGGCTTTGAAACGGTAACGGTTGTGTACCAAGGCTACTTATCGCACCGCGACACGGCGGGCCACAACGGCAAGCTCGGTCCCGGCGATGTGCAATGGATGACCGCCGGAGCAGGCTTGCTCCACGAGGAACGCCACGAAAAGGAGTTTGCCAAACAAGGCGGCACGCTGGAGCTATTGCAGCTGTGGGTGAACGTGCCCAAGAAGGACAAAATGGCCCCGCCGCGTTATCAGAACATCCGGGCCGCGGCCATTCCGTCGGCATCCGCACCGGGTGGCCAGGGCGCGATTCGGGTTATTGCCGGCACGTACAACGGCGTAACCGGGCCTGCCGAAACCTTCTCGCCCATGATTATGCTGGACGTGCACCAGCCCAAAGGCAGCACCATAACTCTTTCATTACCTGCCGATTACAACGTAGGCATTTACGTAGCTTCGGGCCAAATCTTGCTCAACGGCGATCGGGCCGCCGCTACCAAACAGCTGGTGGTATTTGGCTGGGATGCGCCGGACGTGCAGATCACCTTCGTCGAAGACAGCATTTTGCTCGTGCTGGCAGGCGAGCCCATTGAGGAGCCGCTGGCGACGTACGGGCCGTTTGTGATGAACACCAACCGCGAGCTGGTCCAAGCCATTGCTGATTTTGAAAGCGGCGGCATGGGCACGTTTCCGGAGGACGAATAGCCGGCCACGTCCCGTTTTTGAGCTGAACCTGAAAAGCAGCGGCTGGTATCTCGGCCGCTGCTTTTCGGTTGAAAGAGGACTCAGTTTCGCCTCCAACTACCCATCTTTGCGCGACATATTCCTGATGCTGCCATGACCCTCAACTGGACTTCCAAATCTTATAACGCACTGGCGCTTAACGAACTCTACAGCCTTTTGCAGCTCCGGAGCGAGGTGTTTGTAGTCGAGCAGAACTGCGCCTTTCAGGACATTGATGGGCAGGACGAAGCAGCGTATCATTTGCTGGGCCGCACCGACGACGGGCAATTGGCAGCCTACGCCCGTCTCTTCGACGCCGGCAAATGCTACGAACAAGTGAGCATCGGCAGAGTGGTCGTGAGCCCGGCATTTCGCCGTTTCAGCTTCGGCCGACAGCTTATGAATCAGGCCATTGCGGAATGTGAAGCGCTCTTTGGCCCGCAACCCATCAAAATCGGAGCCCAGTATTACCTGCGCGCGTTCTATCAAAGCCTGGGGTTCGTGCAGCAGGGCGACATTTATCTCGAAGATGACATCGAGCACATTTATATGCTACGGGCTTAACCTTCGGTTTTGACAATTACATAAGTATTTGATAGTCAAATACTTATGTAATTGCATATTTTAACCGGCCGATTGCTTGGAAGTGGCGATAAACACGGCTCCGGCAGCCATCAGCAACGCCCCGACAATTACCTGCCAGTTGATTTTTTCTTTCAGGAAGATCACGGCCAGCGCAATCGAGAAAATTAGGGAGATCTTGTCGAGTGGAGAGGCACGGGCCGCGTCGCCGAGTTTCAGCGCCCGAAACGAGAGCAGCGACGAAACGCAGGTAATGACGCCGGCTAGCACCAGATAGAGCCAAGTACGTGGTTCAATGCGCGTTACCTCCGGCAACCGGCCTTGCCAAATCACCACGCTCCAAGCCACAATCAGAATCAAAACGGACTGCACGGCAAAGGCCAAACTAGAATCCATGTTTTTGATGCCGGCTTTCGACAACGTCACGACAATGGCCGCGGTCAGCGCGGCTAACAACGAAAATACAATCCACATACCCTCTGCTTTAACTCTTTCTCACGTGTGCTGCGCGCTGCTTTTGCGGGCCAGACCGTTTACCTAACGAACTGAGAGCAAGTACGGTGTACCGTTGACTTAGTTATTGGACTCGAACCTGGGCAGTGGAATGTGAGTGAGCTTTTGGACCGCGGATAGACACCGCAAAAACTACCGTTCAGGTTGACACAAACTACACTTTATTACAACACAACTATTTGTTTTACAGATATTTATATTGAAACCAACAAATTTTTTGAACAACTAAAGACCGGAGGTTGTAAACACCGTTTGTAACGATCCAATCGATCTCATGTCTACAAACGATAATTTGCCTAATCAAGCCCCCGATGTCGTTTTAATCGGGGCTGGCATCATGAGTGCCACCCTTGGAGTATTGTTGAAAGAACTCCAGCCAGACCTAACCATCGAGATTTTCGAGCGCCTCGACAATGCAGCGGCCGAAAGCTCCGACGCCTGGAACAACGCCGGCACCGGCCACTCGGCCTTTTGCGAGCTCAACTACACGCCCCAGCTCCCCGACGGCTCCATCGAAACGTCAAAAGCCATCAAGATTGCCGAGTCCTTTGAGGTCTCGAAGCAATTCTGGACGTATCTGATGCTGAATAAGTCGATGACCGTGGTACCGAACTTCATCAAGCCCATTCCGCACATGAGTTTTGTGTGGGGCGAGAAGAACGTGGACTACCTGAAGAAGCGCCACGCAGCGCTCACTCAAAACCACCTGTTCAAAGGCATGCAGTATTCTGAAGACCCAGAGCTGCTGCGCGAATGGATTCCGCTGGTGATGGAAGGCCGCGATAAGGCCCAGAAAGTAGCTGCCACGCGCATGGATTTGGGCACCGACGTCAACTTTGGCACCCTCACCCGCAACATGTTTAAGCGCTTGCAAAAGATGCCGGGCGTGCAGATGCATTTTCACCACGAAGTGCGCAAGCTGCGCCGCGACGACGAGGGCAACTGGGTAGTAGGCGTCCGCGACCTTACCACCGACCAGAAGCGCAAAGTGCGCACCAAGTTCGTGTTCATCGGCGCGGGCGGTGGCTCCTTGCCGCTGCTCGAAAAGGCCGACATTCCGGAGGGACGCGGCTTTGGCGGCTTCCCCGTGAGCGGGCAGTGGCTGAAATGCACCAACCCCGAAGTCATTGAGCAACACCAGGCGAAGGTCTACGGCAAAGCCTCGGTAGGCGCGCCGCCCATGTCGGTGCCGCACCTGGATACGCGCGTGATCGAGGGCAAGCGCGAGCTGCTGTTTGGTCCGTATGCTGGCTTTTCAACCAAATTCCTGAAGAACGGGTCGTACCTGGATTTGCCCGCTTCCATCAAGCCGACCAACCTGCGGCCCATGATCTCGGCCGGCCTGCACAACCTCTCGCTCACTAAATACCTAATCGACCAAGTGCGGCAGTCGCCCGAAGACCGGTTGGCCGCACTCCGCGAGTATTTCCCCAATGCTCAGATGCAGGATTGGGAGCTGGAAATCGCGGGGCAGCGCGTGCAGGTGATTAAGAAAGACGCGAAAAAAGGCGGCGTGCTGGAGTTCGGCACCGAAGTCGTGAGTGCGGCCGATGGCAGCATCGCGGCACTGCTGGGCGCTTCGCCCGGCGCCTCGACGGCCGTTTCTATCATGCTCGACTTGCTGAAACGGTGCTTCAACGACCGGCTGCAAACCGAAGCGTGGCAGACCAAGCTCAAGAAGATGATTCCTTCCTACGGGCACTCGCTGGCCGACGACCCCGAGCTGACCGAAGAAATGCGCAATTATACCAGCGAAGTCTTGAGCATAAACACAGTGGTTGCCACGGAGTAACTAATTATTAGTTAACGAGTTAACTCCTTAACTCAAAAAGCAAAACGCCTCGCATTGCCTTAGGTGGTGCGAGGCGTTTTTGTGTCTGACTAGTACGAAAGCCACAGCAACGCAGGAATAAATGGCGCCATAACCAACCATTTTTTATGCTAAAATCCACGGAAAATTAATACTTTAGGCAGCATTTTACAGTTGGCTTAGCCTCCCTTCGCCTGCATCCATTTGAGTTATGATTATTTACGGCAGCAACTCTTCGCACCTGCTCACCAAGCCAATTCCAGAAATTACATGCGAAGCCTGCGGTACGGCCGAGTCGCTGCGCATCAGCGTGTTTGGCCGCTACGCGCACATCTATTGGATTCCGCTGTTGCCCGTCGGGAAGCTCGGCGCTTCGGAGTGCAGCAACTGTCGTTTTGTATCGCGCCACAACCAAATGCCCCCAACGCTGAAGGCGGAGTTTGTGGCGCTGAAAAAGCAGGCCAAAACGCCCGTATGGCACTACGCAGGGCTGGCGATTATTGCGCTGATTACGCTCAGCTCGTTTGTCATGAGCGGCTTTAACAGCCAGGAAGACAAGAAGTTGATTGCTGCGCCACGCGTGGGCGACTTGTACCACGTCCGGGGCGAACAGGGCAACTATTCGCTGCTGAAAGTGGTGGAGGTAAACGGCAACATCATCATGCTGCAAGCCAACTCCTACCAGACCACCAACAGCAGCAACGTATCGGAGCTGAACAAGCCGGAAAACTACGATGAGCCGCCCTTCGACCTCACGCGCTTCGACTTGGAGGCCATGCTGCAAAAGGAAGAGATCGTGGATGTCGAGCGGCCTTCGCTGTAGCCTTTAGCACTTTATTATAACGACAGCAAAATGCCGCTGACATTGTGCCAGCGGCATTTTGCTGTCCAAGAAGAGCACCTGTTTTTAGTGACCAATTTTATTGCTTCTCACTCAGCGGGCTGCATATCCGGGCCGTACCCAGCGGTTGAGGTCGAATTGCTGAGCTACTAGGGTTGGGACCTGGCTGGCGGCGGGGTTGCGTAGAACTTGCTGCAAAACCAGGGTGAGCCGCCGACTGGCACGCCGGGAGGCGGGGCATTTGCGGGCCAAATCGAGGTTAAAATGATCAAGCCGCTCAGTGTACACAAGCTGGTCTTGGGCGTTATAGAAACGCACCAAGGTATAATCGCGCGTGGTTAGGTTGGTTTCGACAGTCCAGTAGCCTTGAGGGGCCGGCGCTGCTTTTTGGGCCGTAGCCAAGGGAGCAAGGGAGCTCAGGAAGAGGGCCAATCCCAGGCGGACAAGGGTGAAAGCTTTCATGGCTGATGAGGTTTGGGTTGGGGCGCCGCGGAGCCTTTCCGCCGTTGCCATGTCCAAAAATGGCTCATCTAAAATGCCTTTGCTTGCTTATTCGCCGGACCGCGCCTAAGTGCTCCAATAGAGACGCATGCTGGCGACCAGCACCCGTTTTTGTCGTTAGTCGATGGCTACTTGTCGTTTGTCTATATTCCTATAAGTCAATAGGTTGGTCGCAGACTGAAGCTTATATTTATATACACTCACCAACCGATGCGGCACGGCATGGGACAGGCAGAAACATATAGGCTCGACGCGTTCTTGCAGGCCATCGACGAGCGGCGCTGGCTTCGGCACGGGCTGTTCTGGCTTGTTGTGACGGTGCTCATGACATGGTATCTCCGGTACGGCTGCCACAAAACGGACGACCTTGTGCAGGGCTTTACCTATGCCCTACTGCTACTCGCACCGCATACGCTGGCGACCTATGCCCTGCTTTACGGCGTGTTGCCCGCACTGGAGCGGGGCACCGGCCGGCAGGATCGCTTTGGCTTGTTGCTCTTTGGCTGGCTCTTGCTAAGTATGTTCCTTAAATTCGGGTTCCGGTACCTGATTCTGATAGCAGCGCAACACGGGTGGCATTATGTTCTCCTCGACGACGACCGCCGCATCTTTCCCAGCGGAGCCATGATGCCCCAGCTAGGCATTGCGGGCGCGGCGGCTTTTCTACACCTCCATCGCCGTTGGCGGCACAAGCAGCTGGACAACGCCAGGCTGGCACAGGAAAACTACCAAGCTGAGCTACAACTGCTCAAGGCCCAGGTGCACCCGCACTTTCTCTTCAATACCCTCAACAACTTATACGCCCTCACGCTGGAGCGATCGGATCAGGCTCCGGAGGTGGTCGCACGCCTCACCGGGCTGCTGCGCTTTGTGATGGAGCAAGACGATGCGCCGCTGGTAAAGCTTCCCGATGAAGTAGGCCTATTGCGTAACTACTTATCTCTCCAACAGTTACGCTATGGACCTCGGCTTAGCCTTTCTTTTGCGGCGGATAATATTCCTGCCACCGGACAAATTGCGCCTCTGCTCTTGTTGCCGCTCGTCGAAAATGCTTTTAAGCACGGGGCGGCCGAGCAGCTTGGCCCGACCCGTATCGGCATCAAGATGGCCGTGGAAGGTCCACGCTTTACTTGCGTCATTACCAACACGAAAAGCACGGCTACGCCGGCCGCTTCGGGCTCTTGCGGCATTGGGCTGCAAAACGTGCGGCAACGCCTTGCGCTCTTTTACCCCAAGCGCCACCATTTCGACGTGGAGGCAAGCGACGACCACTTCACGGTGCGGTTGGCGCTGGCTCTGGGGGCCTCACCCGATTACGCGCTCCAGCCATGAAGCCGTGGCTGCAACGACGAGTAAGGCGGCATGGGCTGTTCTGGCTGGGTGTCGTGGCGTTCTTCGAGTTGATTCAGGTACCCGACTACATCGCAACGCGCCAGCCGCTGTATTGGCGCGAATTTCTGTTTTCGCAGCTGCCCCTGATCGTTCCGGCCACCTACGTGCTGGTGTACGGGCTGCTGCCCATCCTGCTCCGCCGAAAGCAGGTGCTGACTTTTCTGGGGCTACTGGCCGCATGGCTGGCGAGCTGCGCATTGCTGGCTGGGCTACTGCGCGAACTATTGACCTACGTGCTGGCCCCTCGCTTCTTCCACCTAATGCCTCCCCATCCGTTCCGGTGGTCCAAGGTGGATCCCGTCAGCTTTGGCTTTCTGGCAGTGCTATTTGTAGGATTTGCAGCCAGCACCATGCGCGTGTTCAGCAATTGGCACAAACAACAGCAAATCAACCAGTTGCTGCAGCAGCGAAAAATGCAGGCTGATCTGCAACTCCTTAAAGCCCAGCTCCAGCCGCCTTTTTTGTTCAGCACTCTTGCCACTTTGCAATCCCTTACCGAAGCCAAGGCGGCAGAGGCACCGGCAGCAGTGCTTCAGCTTTCCGAACTGCTGCGCTACATGCTGTACGAAAGCGCACTGGATAGCGTCGCGCTGGCCGAGGAGGCAACCATGCTGCGGCTTTACGTAGCCCTGGAGCAGTTGCGCTTAGGCGATGCCGTCGATGTTTCGCTTACCATCAGCGGGGCGCTCGACGCGCACACGCTGGCGCCGCTGTTGCTGTTGCCGTTCGTGGAAAATGCGTTTCGGCACGGCACGGGCGCGGCTCTCGAGTGCCCCTGGATTAGCATCGACCTTCTGGCCCGACGTGATTCGCTCACGTTCAAAGTCATCAACAGCCGTGCTGAAGCTGCGACCGAGTGGGCAGAAGGTGCCGGCCTGGCCCGCGTGCGCCAGCGGCTTGCCTGCCTCTACCCCGGCCGGCATACCTTGAAGATCGTAGCCGAGTCCGATACCTTTTTGGTGTCGCTGAAGCTCCAATGGACCTTAACGGAGCCTACAGAAACGCCCATATCGCCCCCCTTAGCAACTTTAGCCAACCGCCAATTGCTTCCTACCACTTAGCTATCATTCGCTATGAAACTGCATTGCCTACTGGTTGACGACGAGCCTCCGGCGCTGGAAGTACTGAAAGCACATGTGCGGGAAGTAGCGCAGTTGGAACTGGTAGGTACCTGTGGCAACGCCTTGGAGGCCTTTGGCATGTTGCAGCAGCACCCGGTCGACCTGCTGTTTCTCGATATCAAGATGCCCAAAATCCTTGGCACGGATTTTCTGCGCAGCCTGCGCCACCCGCCCCAGGTCATCTTCACCACTGCCTACCGCGAGTACGCTTATGAGGGTTTCGAGCTGGATGCGGTGGATTACTTGCTCAAACCCGTGTCGCTGGAGCGCTTTCTGAAGGCCGTCGCCAAAGCCAGCAAAACCGATTCGGGGGCCGCCCCGGAACCGCTGCACTCCGTAAACCCCGATGCGTTTCTCTACTTCCGCATCGACCGGAAGATGGTGAAGGTGGTATTGCGCGACATCCTGTACGTGGAAGGGCTGAAGGATTATGTGAAGATTCATACCGTAGCAGGCCCGCCGTTGGTGGTAAAGCAAACCATCAACGGGATGGAAGAAAAGCTCCCCGAGAGCAATTTCCTTCGCATTCACCGCTCGTTTATCGTGGCCCTGGACAAGATTCGAACCTACAACGCCCGGCACGTTGAGGTGGCCAACCAGGAACTGCCCATTGGCCGGCTGTTTCGCCAGCACGTCGACGAGGTGCTGGTGTAAGTAGCTCGCAAGCTCAGGTGTAAAAACCTCACTTTAAGCAGGTTACCAAGACCATTTTTTGCGCAGCCCCAACCTTGTGTGCCTGAGCCAAGTACAGTAGCCCGTACTTTCTGTTACAGCTATGCACAAACTTCAAGATACAACCAATTATAAGTCAAGGTATTACGCTTCACGCCGGGAGTTCCTCCGCAACCTTAGCCTGGGCCTGGGCGCCGCTTTTGTGAGCCTGCCGACGCTGGCTGAGGCGCTCCCCGGATTGAATAAAACGCAATTAGGCCCTGCCAGTCGCGAGGCGCTCCAAACCGGCCGCAAGCTGGGCATTGCTTTGGTAGGCCTGGGCGGCTACAGCACCGGCGAATTGGCCCCGGCCTTGCTCGAAACCAAGCTATGCCGCCTAGCGGGCATCGTGACGGGCACGCCCAGCAAGGCTGAGCAATGGAAAAAGCAGTATAACATCCCCGACAAGAATATCTACAACTACGAGACCTTCGACCGTATTGCCGACAACCCCGACATCGACATTGTGTACGTGGTGCTGCCCAACGCCCTGCACGCCGATTTTGTGGTGCGGGCGGCGAAAGCCGGCAAGCACGTCATCTGTGAAAAGCCCATGGCGACCTCGGCCGCCGATTGCCGCCGCATGATCGAGGCCTGCAAGAAAGCGGGCAAAAAGCTCGGGATCGGTTACCGGCTACACACCGAGCCGCACAACCTGGAAATGATGCGCCTGGGGCAGAAAGAGGTGTACGACCCGGTCAAGCGCATCATCGCCGACAACGGCTTTACGATGGGCAACAACCGCCCTTGGCGCATTCAGAAGAAGCTTTCGGGGGGCGGCCCGCTCATGGACATGGGCATCTATTGCGTGCAGGGCGCGCTCTACACCAAAGGCCAGATTCCGGTGTCCGTGACGGCTCAATACGCCAAAAAGCAGCGTCCCGAGCAGTTTAACGAAGTAGAAGAGGCCATCAGCTGGCAGTTTCGTTTTCAGGATGGCAGCGTGGCCGACTGCCGTACGAGCTACGTTGAAAACATGAGCCAGCTGCGCGCCGAGGCAGCCAAAGGATGGTTCGAGCTTAAGCCGGCTTTTGGCTACGGGGGCTTGCAGGGCAAAACCAGCCAGGGTCCTATGAATGTGCCCAATATCAACCAGCAGGCGCGCCAAATGGACGATTTTGCCGATTGCGTATTGCACAACAAGCCAACCCGCGTGCCCGGCGAAATGGGCCTGCGCGACGTGCAATTGCTGGAAGCCATTTACCGTGCCGCCGACACGGCCACCCGCATTTCCACGAAAGACGTGGTCGCTGTACTCGATAAGGTGTAGGCGGCTACTGCCCGCGTCGTGCGTAATGCGCTAGGGTTGGTTACTGCTCGTAAAACTCCAGCGGCAGGCCATCCGGATCGGCGATGAAGGTAAAGCGCTTGCCAGTGAATTCGTCCGTCCGGATGGGCTCATATACAACATTTTGATTATCAAGATGTTGCGCAACAGCTTCCAGATCCGGAACGGCAAAAGCCAAGTGGCGCAAGCCGGCCGCTTCGGGACGCGACAAGCGTTTGGGGGTTTCGGGAAAGGAAAACAGCTCGATGACGTACTGCCCGTTCAGGGCCAGATCGAGTTTATACGACTGTCGTTCAGCCCGATACACTTCTTGCAGGACGCTTAGGCCCAGCACTTCCGTGTAAAACCGCTTCGAAACTTCGTAATTGGAGCAGATAATGGCAATGTGGTGAACCTGGGTTATCGAGATCATGGGCAAAGCTAAAAAGCAGGGTTATTTGGCAAATGTAGGCGGCGGCAACTTGGTGGTTTGTACTCCATTGCGCATCTTCCTTGTTTAGCTTCAATCCTACTGGCAGGTTGCCGTTGCTTGCCCAAGCGGCGTAGCATTTCCGACCGACAATTAGCACTTGCTAATATTTTGATTGTTAAAATAAGCGGCCGGTCTTCCCATAGCTGCCGACACGCCACCTCAATTGAGTACAACTCTTGCCCTGTTTTTGGTTTCGGTTTTTTATGGACAAACCCGTGTCAGCCAGGCGTACAGAATACTCGCTTATACTTTGTCTTGTCCAATTACACGCGGCTAAAATGCCTGCTTATCCACCCCTCATTACATGAAAATTTTTGCTCCGGCACGTCTTGGTTTGTGGCTAACGACCACGCTCACAGTGGCTTCTACGCCCGCCTTTATCTCCCCGATTCGTATGCACGCAGAAGCGCCAGCCGCCGCGGTTAAAGTAGAAGTCCGCAAGCAGCAGAACGGCAAGTTTCAGCTTTTGCGGGGCGGCAAGCCCTATTACATCAACGGAGCGGGTGGCTCGCAGTACCTTGACCGGCTGGCGGCGTACGGCGGCAACTCCTTCCGGACGTGGTCGACGACGGATGCCGACAAAACGCTGGCCGAGGCCAACAAATACGGCCTGACGGTGATGATGGGCCTGGATGTGGCCCGCGAGCGCCACGGCTTCGACTACAACAACACAGCTGAGGTGGCCAAGCAGCTGGCGCGGCTGCGCGCCGACGTGCTGAAGCACAAAGACGACCCGGCCCTGCTGCTGTGGGGCATCGGCAATGAGTTGAACCTCGACTACACCAACCCGAAGGTGTGGGAGGCCGTGAACGACATCGCCAAAATGATTCACGAAGTCGACCCGAACCACCCGGCCACCACGGTGCTGGCCGGCCTCAACCCCAAGGAGGCGGCGTTGGTGAAGGCCCGCTGTCCCGACTTGGATTTGCTGGCCGTGAACACCTACGGCGGCCTGCCCGCGCTGCCCAAACAGATCCGTGACTACGGCTGGGAAGGCGCGTACATCGTGGCCGAATGGGGTCCGACGGGCCATTGGGAATGCCCCCAAACGGCCTGGAAGGCTTCGGTAGAGGAAACCAGCAGCCAGAAAGCCGACGCCTACCAGAGCCGCTACGCCGCCTCAATGCAGCAGGATACGGAGCGCTGCCTGGGCTCGTATGCGTTTCTGTGGGGGCAAAAACAGGAGCGCACTCCCACGTGGTACGGCCTCTTTACCGAAGACGGCAAGGAATCGGAAGTCATTGACGTACTGCAACATCTCTGGACGGGCAAGTGGCCCGCCAACCGCGCGCCCCACGTTTCGCCGCTGCTACTCGACGGCAAAACAGCCACCGACAACGTGTATCTGAAGCCCGGCGGTAGCTATTCCGTCGCGGCCACGGCCACCGATCCCAACCGCGACCCGCTCACTTACCGCTGGGAGCTTTTGCCCGAAAGCACCGATCTGAAGCAGGGCGGCGACCGGGAAAGCCGGCCGGTGGCCGTTCCGAACGCCGTTGCTAACAAACAGCCGGGTCAGGCCCTGCTCACGGCGCCGGCCAAAGAAGGCGCGTACCGCCTGTTTCTGTATGTCTACGACGGCAACAACAACGTTGCGACCGCCAATATTCCCTTTTATGTAAAATCTTGATAATCAAGTATTTATAAACAATTGCTGTTTTTAAGCCAAACCCAACAGCCTTAAAAAGTAGAAACGGCCGGTGCGTTTGCGCCGGCCGTTCTAGTGAGTCTGGAAACAGGTATGTAAGAGGTAGTGTCGGGAGCGGGGGTAAGCGTAAGCGATAAGTATAGAATAACGATAGGCTAACGGGTAGTTACGGCGAGGTGCTGTTCCGGCGGTCGACTTCGCATGGTTGCCATTTTGGCCATGAACATATAGTAGCGCGAAAGTGCCTGAAAGTAAGCCGCTTCTGAGGTATAAATTCGGCCCGAAGCGGCTTCGTCAAAGCAGGGTACTACGCCAAATTCGCCGTTGATCAGGATCTGGCCTTCACTGTCTTTGGTGGTGATGGCCCGGAACCCAGCCGGATCGGCGACGTGCAGGCGGGCGATGATCTCGTCGTAGAGGCGGTACTTCATCTTGCCGCTGTCACTGACGATGAAACGGCCCGTACGCTGCGGAATCGTCATTCCCTTACTGCCGAAGCCTTCCTGTCGAAATCCTTCGACGGTGCGCTCCTGCCCGAAGATCGCAATCGGGTCGTCGCCTTCGCCCGCATCGCGGTAGTGGTGAAACGGAATCGGTTCGTGCGCCACCGAGAAATTTGCGTCGTAGGCCCCCGGCTCGTCGATTTCGGAGTTGAGGGTGCTGAGCTTGATGTAGTAGTCTTCGTTCAATAAGGATCGATTAAGCCCTGCCATACGCTGCTGCGCCTGCTCTAAGCGCCGCTCAAGGATGCTCTTTTTGGTGATGAGCTCCAGCAACTCGGTTCGGGTAGCTGTTATTTCCTGTCTGACTTCCGCTCGAATTTTCCAATATTCTTTTTCTTCTATCGTTGACATTTTTTCTATACATTTTCCAATAAAGCAAAGCTAGTCTATTCTGTAATAAATCATACTTCTGGCAGTGTAATTTTTTCTAAATAAGGTACTAGTCCGGCCGGGTGTTGGAAGAGGTGAATGAAAAGGATGTGCTCATCGTCGTGCACGCGCCAGATCTCGGCGTAGAAATCGCCGAGGGCATAAAGCTGCAACCGGAAGCTGTCTTGCTTCCGCTCAGCCAAGAAGTGGCCTTGCTGGCACAGGCAACTGGCCTGCTGGCGCATGTTGAGCTTTTTGAAAACCGTTAGTCGCATAGAACCCGACCAAAACCCGAATATAAGTCGGCCGGGTTCCCGATGGTAGTGCTGGGCTGCGACAGAAGCGTATTTTTGGCCTCCCTGTTCTGCCTCAGCTCCTGCCCCGCATGATCCCGTTTCGCTTTCCGCACCCCCTTGTGCTGCTTGTTGGCTTTATTCTGCTCGCTACCGTGCTGAGCTATGTGTTGCCGGCGGGCGTGTTTGAGCGCCGCCCCGACGCCGCCACGGGCCGCGCAGTAGTGGTGCCCGGCTCCTATCACCACGTAGCGGCCACGCCCGTGAGCCCATTGCAGGCACTGGTCGATATTCCGAAGGGCATGGCCGACGCGGCTTCGGTGATCTTTCTGATTTTTCTGGCCGGGGGGGCCTTCACGGTAGTCGACCAGACCGGGGCCTTACGCCGCGGCGTCGATTGGTTGGTGGGCCAATTTGAAGGCCACGAAAAGTGGGTAATTCCGATTATCTCGCTGCTTTTTGCCACGATGGGTGCCTTGGAAAACATGCAGGAAGAAATTATTCCGCTGGTGCCCGTACTGCTGGTGCTGATGCGGCGGCTGGGCTACCCAGTGCTCACCGCGGCCGCGGTGAGCCTGGGTGCGGCAGCCGTGGGTGCGGCGTTTAGTCCGATGAACCCGTTTCAGGTGGTTATCGCGCAGAAGCTGGCCCAAGTGCCGGTGTTTTCGGGCGCCGGATTCCGACTGGTTTTTCTAGCCGCTGCCTTGGTCCTCTGGATTGGTGGCACGATGCGCTACGCCGCCCGCCACCGCGTTGCGCCAGAAGTATTTGATAATGAGCCAATTACTACAAATGCCACCGCCCGGCATGGGTTGGTTCTGCTGCTGTTGCTGCTGACTTTTGCGCTCTTCACGTACGGCATCCTGAAGCTGGGCTGGGATTTTGAGCAGATGGGCGCTTTGTTTTTTGTGCTGGGCGTGCTGGCGGGCCTCATCGGGGGCTTGGGCCTAAACGGAACGGCCGAAGGCTTCGTGACCGGCTTCCGCGATATGGCGTTTTCGGCCATGCTGATCGGGTTTGCCCGCGCGATTTTTGTGGTCTTGGACCAAGGTCACATCGTGGATACCATCGTCAGCGGCATGTCGGCCCCGTTGGCGCATTTGCCCGTGGCTTTGTCGGCCTTGGGCATGATGGGCGTGCACACCGCGCTGCACTTGCCCGTGCCCAGCGTGAGCGGCCAGGCCGTGCTGACCATGCCCATTCTTACGCCCCTCTCCGACCTGCTTGGGCTCCCCCGCCAAGTCACGATTCTGGCCTACCAATACGGCGCCGGCCTTTGCGAGCTGGTCACGCCCACCAACGGCGCCCTCATGGCCATCGTGGCCGCCTGCGGGGTGCGCTTCGACCAATGGTGGAAGTTTGTGTTGCCGCTGTACCTGGCACTGCTAGCACTGGGCGCAGTTGCCGTGATGGTGGGCATTGCCATAGGGCTGCAATAAAAATGAATTCACATAATGTTATAAGTATTTGATTATAATATAATTACAGATTCAGATCGCGTCCGTCATCCAGAGCAGGAGCATCGGGCACGTGTCAGGACAAGCACCTCGAATACGCTTGCAGGCCGTACCAAAAGGCGTTGCCTGCCATCGATTCAGCAGCGACAAAAACCTTTGTCGTTGCACTTATTGAGTTGCCCAACGGTTTCCTCGCTCGGTGGGCGAAAGATTTGTACTTGCCGGTCGTTCCCTGTTACTTGCTATCTTTTCCCGGAGTACCGCTTTCCTTTTTGCATGTCGATTACCCTCGAAAACACCAGTATTCTGCAGCGGCTGCGCAGCGAAACCCACGCTTCGCACGACGCTCTGGAGCAAAACGAATTCAACCAAGCGCTCACTGCCGGGCATATTTCAGCGGAAGCTACGCGGCGGTTTCTGGCAAAGCTGTACGGCTTTTTGCAGCCCTACGAAGCGCAGCTTTCCTTGCATACTTTTCCGGCGGCTTGGGAAGTGGCACACCGCCGACGGGCACACCTGATTTTGGAGGATTTGCAGCCGACTTCTGAGCTGCCGCTGTGCCCCGATATGCCCCCCCTGCGCACGTGGCCGCAGGTGCTGGGCGCCATGTACGTGCTGGAAGGCTCGACTTTGGGCGGCCAGGTGATCACGCGCCAACTGGCCAAAGCAGGCATCGCCACCCGCACGTATTTTACGGGCTATGGCGAACGCACCGGCCCGATGTGGAAGAGCTTCTGCCAACTCCTGACGGAAGCCGCCAACGAAGCCAATCAAGCGGAAATCGTGCAGTCCGCCATCCTGACGTTTCAAAAACTACACGCGTGGATCGATCAACCGTAATTTACTCCGACGAGAGCTTGCTCAACGCTCCCGTCACGCTTACCAATTGCGACCGGGAGCCCATTCATATTCCGGGTTCGGTGCAGCCGTACGGGTTTTTGCTGTGCCTCCACGAAGAGACCAAACGGATCGTCCACGCCAGCCAGAATACTCAGGCTCTGATCGGGATTCCCGCGCAGGAGCTCATCGGTGCAGGCCTCGACCGGCTGCTAAACCCAGTTCAGATCGCGGAAATCGAGCGGTTGTGCGACTCGCTGACTGAGGTAACCAAGCTGCAAGGCGCCCGCCTCGACTTGGTGCCGGGCCAGCCGTTCTACAAAATCATCCTGCACCGCTACGACCAGTTGCTGTGGCTGGAGTTTGAGCCCGTCGAAGAAAACAGCGCCAGCGTGTTCGACCTGCCTTCGCTTAACGTGGCGTTGGGCCAGATGCTCGGCGCAACATCGGTGCCGGAGTTCTGCCAGTATGCCGTCGACCAGATTCGAGAAATTACGGGCTTCGACCGGGTAGTGATGTACCGTTTTGCGGAAGATGCCAGCGGCGAAGTAGTAGCCGAAGCCAAACGCGCTGATTTAGACCCATTTATGGGGTTGCATTACCCGGCCACCGACATTCCGCAGCAGGCCCGGGCCATGTACCTCAAAAACTGGTTGCGCTTCATTCCGGACGTTTCGTATGTGCCGGCGCCGCTGGTACCGGTCTTGAACCCGGTTTCCAACCGGCCGCCAGACATGACGTATGCCGTGCTGCGCAGCGTATCGCCCATTCACTTAGAATACCTGCGCAACATGGGCGTGGCGGCCACCATGACCATTTCGGTGATCGTGGATGGCAAGCTCTGGGGCATGATGACCTGCCACCACCTGACGCCCCGGCTGGTGAGCTACGAGCTGCGGGAGCTGTGCCTGTTTATTGGCAAAACCTTCTCGGCCCTGCTCAAAACCAAGCAGCAGCACGACGACTACGCTTACCAGCTCCACATCCGCGAAACACAGGTCCGGCTGTTTGAGATGGTGAGCCGCCAGCCCAACTTCATCGAAGGTCTCTACCGGCGCTCGCCCACTTTGCTGGACGTAATGGAGTGTGGTGGCGCGGCCATTTGCTTTGAAAATGAGATCATTACGCTTGGCACTACTCCTACCAAAACGCAGATTGAGGAGCTGACGGCGTGGTTGCGGGAAAACGTAAAGCTGGATGTATTTTACACCGACTCGTATGTGCGGCACAACCCGGCGGGGCTTGCCATTCGGGGTACGAGCAGCGGGGTGCTGGCCATTTCGCTTTCCCAGGATTCCAGCGACTACATCATCTGGTTTCGGCCCGAGCAAATCCAGACAGTGACGTGGGCGGGCAAAACCCAGAAAGCCGAGGTCCTGCAAGACGGCCAGTTGCACTTATCGCCCCGGCAGTCGTTTGAGGCCTGGAAGCAGCTGGTTGACAGCACGTCGGCCCCCTGGAAACCCATGGAAATTGAGGCCGCCCAAGAGATTCGCCTGCACCTTTCCGACGTCAGACTCAAGATTTTCAACGAGTTGCAAGCCCGCGCTGCCAGCCTGAGCCGCCTGAACACTGAGCTTTCGCGCAGCAACGACGAGCTGGATTCCTTTGCCTATGTCGCCTCCCACGACCTAAAGGAGCCGTTGCGCGGCATTCACAACTACTCTATCTTTCTGCTAGAAGACTACGCCGACCAACTCGACGCCGACGGGGTAAGCAAGCTCCAGACGTTGGTGCGGCTGAGCCAGCGCATGGAAGCCCTTATCGAGTCGCTGTTGCAGCTTTCGCGGGTCGGCCGGCAGGAGCTGCAAGTGGTCGAAACCAATGTCAACGAAGTGGTGGAAGAGGTGCTGGACATGCTGCAACCGCGCTTTGAGCAAACGCAAACGACCGTAACCGTGACCGGAACCCTGCCTACCATCCGCTGCGATCGGGTGCGCATCCGGGAGGTGTTCAACAATTTGGTCACCAACGCCATGCGTTACAACGATAAGCCCGAAAGAACCGTAACCCTCGGCTTAGCATCAAATGGCGCGCTCGGCCCCCGGGGCACGGGCCGCCCGGAAGATTTTTACGTATTCTACGTACAAGACAACGGCATCGGCATCGACCCCAAGCACCACGAAACCATTTTCAAGATCTTCAAGCGCCTGCACACCCAAGACAAATACGGCGGCGGCACGGGCGCTGGCCTAGCAATTGCTAAAAAAATGGTGGAGCGCCACGAAGGCGAGCTTTGGGTCGAATCGACGCCCGGCAACGGCGCTACATTTTATTTCTCCCTCTCCAAACACCTATAAAAGTGACAGCCTTATCTCTCAAGCCCATCTTGGTGGTGGAGGACAGCGCCGAGGATTTTACGGCCCTGGGCCGTGCCTTCCGCAAGCATGCGCTCCCCAATCCGGTACTGCGCTGTGAAGACGGCGATCAGGCGCTGGAATATCTGCAAGGCTACGGCAAGCGCGCCGGCTGGCCCCAGATGCTGCCGGCTTTTGTGCTGCTCGACCTCAACATGCCCGGCACTGACGGCCGCACCGTGCTCGGCGTACTCAAGCAAGACCCTTATTTACAGTCGATTCCGGTGATCATCTTCAGTACCTCGACCAATGTGCGGGACATCGAAGATTGCTACCGCCTGGGGGCCAATAGCTACCTGACCAAGCCCATTGAATACTCCGTTTTGGAAGAGAAAACCCGGTTGCTGATCAGCTATTGGCTGGGCACTTCGGAGCTACCCTTTCCGAACTCGTAGCTGCTGGCGTGAAAAAGATATTACTCATTGACGACAATGAGCAGGACCGCATGCTGTACAAGCGGTTTCTGGGCAAGCAAGTCGGGCACGAGCGAATCGAGATTCATGAAGCCTCGTCGGGGAAAGAAGGCCTTACCTTGTTTGCGGCCCAAAAGCCCGATTGTGTCCTGCTGGACCACAACTTACTCGACACTGACGGCCTTACGCTGCTGGGCGACCTGAAACGGCTGGCGCCCCCGGATGCTTTGTGCGTGGTCATGATTACGGGTGGTGGCAGCGAAACCCTGGCCGTACGCGCCCTCAACGAAGGTGCCCTGGACTACTTGGTGAAGCAGCAGTTTGACCGCGAACTGCTCCGCAAAACCGTGATGCACGCCATCGAGAAAAACGAGTGGCGGCAATACGTCACGCGCTACCACGGGCAACTGCAAGCCGTAAACCAGCAACTGCGCGAATCGCTCGAAGAGCTTACCGAAACGCGCCAGCAGATCCAGGAAAAAAACGCCCAGCTCACCATCGCCAACGAAGCCATTCGGGCGCGCAACCAAGAGCTGGCGGCCACCAACCAACAGCTGGCCCGCACCAATATTGACCTAGACAACTTCGTGTACGCCGCCTCACACGACCTGCGCCAACCGGTGCACAACCTGCACGGCTTGTTTGATGAATTGCGCCGCACGGCCACTTTTCACGACCCCGAAGCGGCCCAGATGCTGCGCTTCGTCGACGATTCGCTGCGCGACCTCACAGCTACCATCACCGATCTGGCAGCCGTAGTGCAGGTAGCCCGCCAACCCGGCGAGCAAAAAGCCGAACCCGTAGGCTTGGCAGATCTCACCGCCGACGTGCTGCAGACCTTACGCCCTCAATTGCAGACCACGCAAGCCGACGTTCAAACGGATTTTAGTGCCTTGCCCGAACTGCTGTATGTGCGCAGCAACCTGCGCACCATCGTGCTCAATTTGGTAGCTAACGCGCTCAAATACCGCCACCCCGACCGCCCGGCCCTGGTGCGGGTGCGCAGCAATCAACTAGCCGACCAGCCGGTGCTCGAAGTGGCTGATAACGGACTCGGCATCGACCTGGAACGGCATGGCTCGGAGTTGTTTCAGCTGTTTCGCCGCTTTCACCCCCACGCCGAAGAAGGCACAGGAGTAGGTCTTTTTCTGGTGAACCGATTGGTACAGGCCCAAGGTGGCCGCATCGAAGTGGAAAGTCAGCTCGACTGCGGCACTACGTTTCGGGTATTTTTCTAGACCGGAAAGCTGGCCAAGAGCACTTTCGCTTTACACATAACTAATTGACAGTCAAATAGTTGAAAACAACTACTTCTTAAGCGTTGCGTAATTCCTCCGCTTCAAACACGCGTTTTACTTTCCGCTTTTTCTCTACAATTTGGTAGGTGGCGCGGTCGCTGCTTTCACTCCAGAAGACGTCTGAAATCAGCCCTCGATGGGCCGGACGGCCGGGCTCCGGCTCCACTTCTTCCACCAGATCACCGAAGCTGAAGGGTGGCTTTTGGTGCAGTTCGGTGAAGAGTTCGCCGCTTACTTTGAATTGCTGTTCGTCGTAGCGCAGCAAAATCCAGTCTTCGGTTTCGTCGATTTTCTCAAATACTTTGCCCAGCGGTTCGAGCCACTCGAATGTGCGGCGGTTGGCGGGGTGAATGTAGCGCAAGCCATAAGCCGGCGTCCAGGGGTACAGGCCGTAACGGACAGGTTTGGGTCGGGGCACGGTGATCGGTAAGGTGAACGACAAAATAACGCGCTCATCGGCGATATGTTAGCCGAAAGCAGCGCTCAAAAGCCGATATTTTTCTTCGTAATAGCCGCTGTTTGGGTATTAAGTCCATGTTTTTAACCCAACATCCAGTAATGTAACTGGCTTTTTTTACAGAGCAAATTTCGTCTTTATCTCGGTAACCACTCCCCTGGCATTCATCGTTCAATAATCCAAGATCAAGACTTGTTTAACGCGTTTTGTGTCATAAAGGCAACTTCCGAACCCGAAGCGAAAGAAAGTCACTCGGTATGTAGGCTTACCCAAACTGCAGCACTCTAACGCAAGAAACCTGGTGCTTACCGGAGCCTACGCATGCTGTGGGCCAACAGCTTGGAGTGAGGCCGTGGCATCAAAACAACTCAGCTTCTGGCGGTTGAGGGGTTGGGAGGCTGCCCGTGGGAAATGCGCCGGCAGCATGAGCCAGCAATTGGTCGCGGTGCGCGGCTCCATTGTGCATAGCGGCAAAAGAAATGCGTTGGTGCCGGCCGTCGGTGGTATGCACCAGCATATCGGTGTCGCCAACGGGCTCAACATTAACCACATCCTGCCATGTATACCGAAAGTGCCGGCCAAACGGCTTGAGGCGCAACGCAAAGCCATGGTTGTGCAGATGCAGGTAGCGGCGCGCATCCAGTTGCGACATTTTGAACGCCATCAGCACGTACACCCCGGCCAGTGCAAAGTAGATCCAAGGCAGCACATGAAACTTGCTTACGCCCGTCTGAAGCACCAACTCGTGGTGCCGATGCCAGATGTGGTACCCTTCGAGGCCCAGAATTCCAGCCGATGCGATCTCCAACCAGGCTATTCGTTCCCGGTGGTGAGGATTGTGGCGCAGGTGCCTGATTTCGCGCACCAGCAGCACTACATACAGCACTCCTATTCCAAATTCCAGTCCTGTCAGAAACGTCAGGGGTTCGTGCTCTTTGATCGCTTGCCCGGCACTGTAAATCAGTACCAAGGCCGGCGCTAGGTGCCCGAGGCCCTTTTTCTGCTGGCGCACACCGTGGCTGCGATGGTAAAGAGTAGTGGGGCCGTTGGAGGCGCTGCTAGCATGATTCATGACCTCAAAAACGGCAAATTTTAAATGGGGTGCAATACTTGCGGCCGTACGCACGTATGCTCTAGGCTGTTCAGTACCAGAGGTTTCAAGGGAGTAACACAACCTAACTGTACCCTAATCAGTTAGAGGGCTAGCACTGCCCAGTTTCAGGGCAGCTCTGACCTTACGCACATGCCCACACCTACTACACTCTCTGCTCCTACGCTGCAAGCCGGCATGGGCGCAATTCCGCATGCCAGTGGCACCACGTTTCGCGTGTGGGCCCCCCACGCCAAAGCCGTATCGGTTATTGGCACATTCAACGACTGGAACGCCAAAACGCACCCGCTTAAGGCGGAAGGCAATGGCTATTGGGCCGCCGATGTAGCCGCCCAGCCCGGTGCCGAGTACAAATTCTGGATCCGCAACGGCAAGCAGGTGCTCAAGCGCAACGACCCGTACGCCCGCGCAGTCACCAACTCGGCGGGCAACTCCATCGTCTTCGATCCGGCCTACGACTGGGAGGATGACCACTTCGAGATGCCCGCCTGGAACACCTTGGTAATATATGAGTTACACGTTGGCACGTTCAACCCGAAATCGCCCGACGAACCCGGCACGTTCTACGACGTCATCGAGAAGCTGCCGTATTTGCAGGAGTTAGGCATCAATGCCATTGAGGTAATGCCCGCCACCGAGTTTCCGGGCGGGCGCTCGTGGGGTTACAATCCCTCGCATCCGTTTGCCCTCGAAACGGATTATGGTGGTCCTCAAGGCTTTAAAGAGCTCATTAAACAAGCGCACCGCCACGGCATTGCCGTTATTCTGGATGTGGTGTACAACCACTTTGGCCCCGGCGACCTCGATTTGTGGCAGTTTGATGGCTGGAGCGAAAACGACGGCGGCGGCATTTATTTCTACAACGACTGGCGCGCCGAAACGCCTTGGGGCCACAACCGCCCCGATTACGGCCGCGAAGCCGTGCGCCGCTACATCCGCGACAACGCCCTGATGTGGCTGGAAGAATTTCGCGTCGATGGGCTGCGCCTCGACTCAATTTCGCACGTCCGTAACGTGCACGGCTCCGACAACCCCGAAACTGACCTGCCCGACGGCTGGAGCCTGATGCGCTGGATCAACGAGGAGATTCATGCGCACATGCCTTGGAAAATCACGATCGCCGAGGATTTGCAGGGCAACGAATACATCACGCGTTCCGCTGACCAAGATGGCCAAGGCTTTGCTGCTCAGTGGGATGCAGCTTTCGTCAACATCGTGCGCGACGCGCTCATCACCCAGTCCGACGACGACCGCAACCTTTCGGCTGTGGCGGGCGCGATTGGTACCAGCTACAATGGCGACGCTTTTCAGCGGGTGATCTACACCGAATCGCACGACGAAGTGGCCAACGGCAAAAGCCGGGTGCCCGAAGAAATCATGCCCGGCGAAGCCGCGCATTGGTACCCTAAAAAGCGGGCAACGCTGGGCGCAGCGCTGGTATTTACTTCCCCTGGTGTACCGATGATTTTTCAGGGCCAGGAATTTCTGGCCGAAGGCTATTTCTCTGACGATCAGCCGGTTCAGTGGCATCGCGCGACCGAGCTGGCAGGATTGGTCAACCTGTACCGCGACCTTATCCGGCTGCGTCGCAACCTACATGGCACTACCAACGGCCTCACCGGCCAGCATACGGAAGTGTTTCACATCAACGACGAGGATAAAACAATCGCCTTCCGGCGCTGGGCCGACGGCGACGGCGGCCCCAACGATACAACCATCGTGCTGGCCAATTTTGCCGATCGCACCCACGAAGCCTATACCGTTGGGCTACCAGCCGAAGGCCAGTGGCACGTACGCTTCAACAGCGACTGGCAGGGCTACGACGAAGGCTTCGGCAACTTCGAAAGCTTCGGCGCCGAGGCCGAAGAAGGCGAATACGACGGCATGGCTTGGCACGGAAGCTTCGGGCTGGCCCCTTATTCCGTCCTGATTATTTCGCAGGGCTAACGCAGCTTTTTTGCCTTTGGGCAAGGCAACGCTGTGCCTCTAAAATTTAAAAGCCCCGCCATCTTGAGTGATGGCGGGGCTTTATTTTTTCAAAGTGCGAACCCAAGTAAGTGTTTACAACGAATAATCTGCGTAATCTGCATTCTCTGCGGTTAACTCATCCCTTCCCACCAAAACCCTTCCGCTGTGCAACTACCCGTTCCCGCCCCTGAGCCCATTGCCCCCGACGCGCTGCTTGTTGAAGTAGCCTGGGAAGTCTGCAACCAAGTAGGTGGCATCTATACCGTCATTCGCTCGAAGGTTCCGGCCACCGTGCAGGGCTGGGACGATCGGTACTGCCTGCTGGGGCCCTACTTTCCGCACCAGGCCCAAGGCGAGTTTGAGCCCTTCGATGAGCACCAGCTTTCGACGCTGAATGACCCGTTTGCGGGCGCCGTGCGCAAGATGCGCTCGTATGGGTATGATGTGCAGCTGGGCGTGTGGCTCGTGACAGGCCGTCCGCGGGTGGTGCTCATCAATCCCTTTCAGGTGTATGACCGCCTGAACAACATCAAATCGGATCTGTGGCACAACCACGGCATCCCGACGCCCGAAGGCGACGATCTGCTGCATCAGGTGGAGGCTTTTGGGCATTTGGCCAAGATATTTATCCAAACCCTTACGGGTGAGGTAGTTCCGCCCCAACGGGTAGTGGCGCACTTCCACGAGTGGATGACCGGCGTGGCCATTCCGGAGCTGCGCCGCGACCAAGTGCCCGCGCACTTGGTATTTACCACGCACGCCACGCTGCTGGGCCGCTACCTGGCCATGAACGACCCTAACTTCTACGACCATCTCATGCAGGTGAGCTGGCTGCCGGAAGCCCAGCATTTCAACATCGAGACGGCTGTGCGCATCGAGCGGGCGGCGGCACATGGTTCGCACGTGTTCACAACCGTGAGCGAGCTGACGGTGCGCGAATGCATTTACCTACTCGATCGTATTCCGGATGCGGTGTTGCCCAATGGCCTTAACATTGAGCGCTTTGTGGCCCTGCACGAGTTCCAGAACCTGCACCAGCAGTACAAGTCGAAGATTCACGAATTCGTGATGGCGCACTTTTTCCAGACGTATTCTTTCGACCTGGACAACACGCTGTACATGTTTACTTCGGGCCGCTACGAGTACCACAACAAGGGCTTCGACTTGACGTTGGAAGCGCTTGCCCGCCTCAATTACCGCATTCAGCAGAACAACGTGGATGGCCAAGTGGTGATGTTTTTCATCACGAAACGGCCGTTTTCCAGCATCAACCCCGGCGTGCTCCAAAACCGCGCCGTGCTCGACGAAGTCCGCGAAACCTGCGAAGCCATTGAGCGCCAAGTGGGCGAGCGGCTGTTTTATGCCGCCGCCGCCAGCTCGGAGCACCGCCTGCCCGACCTGTCGAGCATGGTTGATGACTACTGGAAACTTCGCTACCGCCGCACGCTGCAAAGCTGGAAAACGCACATTCTGCCGCCGGTCATCACCCACAACCTCTACGACGACCAGAACGACGACATTCTGAACTTCCTGCGGCGGGCCAACATGGTCAACAACCAGCACGACCGCGTCAAGATCGTATACCACCCAGATTTTGTGTCGCCTTCGTCGCCGCTGTTTGGCATGGAATACGGGCAGTTTGTGCGCGGTTGCCACTTGGGCATTTTCCCGAGCTACTACGAGCCTTGGGGCTACACGCCGCTCGAGTGCGTGGCCCGCGGCGTACCCGCCATCACCAGCGACTTATCGGGCTTCGGCGACTACGTCATGCAAACGGTGCCCGAACACGAAGACAAAGGCATTTTTGTGGTACAACGCCAGGAAAAATCCTTTGATGAAGCCGCCGAAGAGCTCACCAACATGCTCTGGGACTTTGTGCTGCAAAACCGTCGCGAGCGCATCACGCAACGCAACAAAGTAGAAAGCTCCGCCGACCTCTTCGACTGGAAAAACCTACGCGTCCATTACGACCGAGCCTACGCACTGGCTCTAGAGCGTATATAATTGATTATCAATGACTTAACCCTAAGTGCTAGATGTATCTTCTCGGTATGTCTAGCGCTTAGGAGTCTAATTGTAATACGGCGCGGGAATGTGGCGCCTCGGCTGGATTGTAGAGAAAATTACACACCCGCTTGTTGTACTGATTTTGCTTCGTCAAATACGGATTCTTGAAGCTCAACCACAGCGATTGTTGTCCTTCATGCATTCTTAACCATCGCGGGTTGTCCTTTACATATCCTTGATAGTACCGATAGCATCTATTACCCGATACGCGTTCATTTGAGAAAGACAGTGTTAGTATTGGCAGGCTGTGGTGCCACGCTTGCCGCCACAGCGCATGAGTTCTGGCTTCAGCCGCCCCGCTTTTTTATAGCAGCGGGCACCGTCGCGAACCTGCGCGTACTCGTGGGCGAGAAATTTGAGGGCCATCGGTGGCCTGGCAAAAGCAACCGCATAACTAGCCTAGTGCACTATGCCCCCAACGATACGCTCGACCTCACGGCCTTGGCTACCCAAGACGATTCGCTGCGCACCAACGTGGAGTTTGTGCAGCCGGGCGTGCACATGGTTGCGCTAGCGACCAACAATGCCTCAATCACGATGAGTGCCACCGAATTCAATACCTACCTGAAGGAAGACGGTTTTGATAACGTATTGGCTATCAGGCAGAAACAAAAGTCACTTGATAAACCAGGCCGCGAAATCTATCGGCGTTGTAGCAAAACGCTGCTGCAAGTAGGCCCGAGCAGCCTCGATACGGTTGGCACGTTCGCTTGGCGGGCAGGGCTGCCATTGGAACTGGTACCTGAGCAGAACCCTTATGCGCTCAAGCCTGGGGCGGCTCTTACCGTGTTGCTCCTCGCCAACGGCCAGCCTTTGCCCAACACGCTGGTGCAGGTTTGGCAGCGCTCGCCCGACAAACCGACACAAATTTTTCGGTTACACTCCAACCAAAAAGGCCGAGTGTTGTTTCGTCTTCAGATGCCTGGCAATTATATGGTGAGCGCTGTGCAAATGGTGCCTGCCACCGACCAGAAAGCGGCCGATTGGCAGAGCACCTGGTCCACGCTTACTTTTGGATTTTCTGGCCATCCGGCAAATTAAAACGGATCATTTTAACCTGGTTTTAAGGCCCTAGGAGGGTGTCTTGAACGAACATTTTTTTTCCTACCTTCGCAATTCTCTTAGACAACCGCAACCACCGACGGTATGAAGTACACGATTGATAAAAAGGAAACCTACACGATTATCACGATTGACGAGAAGAAGCTCGACACCACCGTCGCGCCCGATCTGAAGTCTGAATTCGTGAAGCTTAACGCCGAGGGTATCAACAACTTAATTCTGGATTTGTCCAACGTTAAGTACACCGATTCGTCGGGGCTCAGCTCTATTCTGATCGCCAACCGCCTGTGCAATTCTACCGGCGGCCTGTTGGTGCTAACCGGTTTGCAAGACCACGTTATGAAGCTGATAACCATTTCCAAGCTTGAGTCGGTGTTGCATATCCTGCCCACGGTTGAAGAAGGTATTGACCGCATATTCCTGCACGCCATCGAGCGCGATCTTACCAGCAAGGAATAAAGTAGTTTAGGTGTAAGTTGTTGGTTGTCAGTTGTCAGTTTGATCGAACTGACGCTAGGCAACCAATTTTTTTTACCCCTTTTCGGCCTTCTTCTGACGGCTTCCACCCCGCAACAGACTTACGACCATTGGAGTTTGAGCTAAGAATCCTGGGCAGTGCGTCGGCAACGCCATTTCTCAACCGCCACCACACGGCCCAAGTCCTGACCGTGGGCAACCACTTGTACTTGATCGACTGCGGCGAAGGCACCCAGGAACGCCTGATCGAGCACAAAGTGCGCCACCAACGGATAAGTACTATTTTTATTTCGCACCTGCACGGCGACCATTTCTTCGGCCTTTTCGGGTTGATTTCGACCATGCACTTGCAGGGCCGCACCGACGCCCTACAGTTATTCGGCCCGGTCGGCCTCGACGATATCCTGACCACGCAGTTTCGCTACTCCAATACGCAGCTTTCGTTTGAGCTGAACTTTACGCCCGTCAACAGCGAGTCGCATGAACAGATATATGAAGATAAATATCTGACTGTCAATACGTTACCAATGCGGCATCGCATACCGTGCTGCGGATATTTGTTTCGGGAGAAACCCAAGCGGCGGCATTTGGTAAAAGATCGTCTGCCGGTGGGCCTCACGCCCAAGCAGCTCCACCAATTAACCCTCGGCGAGGATGCACTTGACGAAACCACCGGGCAAGTGCTCGTGCAAAATTCTGACGTTACGTCGCCGCCCAGCCACTCCCGCAGCTACGCTTTCTGCGCCGATACGCTGTACACGGAAAGCTTGGCCGAGCTGATTCAGAACGTCGATCTGCTCTACCACGAAGCAACCTTTCTCGACGACATGCGCGAACGTGCCCTGACCACGCACCACTCTACCGCGCGCCAGGCGGCTCTGCTGGCACGCAAAGCGCAGGCCCACCACTTGTTAATCGGCCATTTTTCCTCCCGCTACCGCGACCTCGACCCACTGTTGCGCGAAGCGCAGGTGATATTTGAGCCAGTAGAGCTGGCAACGGAAGGCAAAACGATAAGCGTGCCCGAATAAACTCACCGCCCAGCCGACCCCCTTGAAAACCTTCGCCCACAAAAAACAGCAGCTCTACCTCATTCTGAGTGGGATTTTCGTAGTCAATGCCCTGCTGGCCGAGATCATCGGAGTCAAGATATTTTCCGTGGACGCGCTTCTTGGGCTGCCCGGTAACCTCACGGCGGGCGTGCTGATCTGGCCCGTAGTGTTCATCACCACCGACATCATCAACGAGTATTTCGGGCGCGAAGGCGTACTGCGCGTGAGCTTTCTCACGGTGGGCCTTATCCTGTATTCTTTCTTGGTGATTCTGGCCACGACCAAGCTACCACCCGCTGCATTCTGGCTCGACGTCAACAAAACTGACCACGACGGACGGCCATTCAACATTGATTTTGCTTACCAGAGCATTTTCCGGCAGGGATTGGGTATCATCATCGGGTCGGTAGTAGCTTTTATGGTCGGTCAAGTACTGGACGCCACTGTATTTCAGGCACTTCGCCGCGTTACAGGCAGCCGCCTGATCTGGCTGCGCGCCACGGGCTCTACGCTTATCTCACAGCTTGTCGACAGCTTTGTAGTGCTGTTTGTGGCCTTTTACTTGTTCGGCAACTGGACTTTCCAGCAGGTACTCAGCGTGGCGAACACCAATTACTGGTATAAATTCGCGGCGGCTATTCTGCTGACGCCGGTGCTCTACCTCGCTCATTTCCTGATTGATCGGTATCTGGGCCAAGAGGAAACCACCGAGCTACAGCAAGAAGCGGCGGCCGATGTGTCGGTCTAGGGAAGCTTCGCTATGAGCGACGCCTGCCTTGCCTTCTCCAGAGGTTATTTCATCGTTTTACGACGGACGCCGGCACGGCGTCCCTACTGATTTTCCAATGTCCCGTATCCTTACCGGCATCCAAAGCACTGGCCGTCCGCACCTTGGCAACTTGCTCGGCGCCATTTTGCCTGCCATCGAACTCTCGCGCCAGTCGCAGAACGACTCGCTGTATTTCATTGCGGATCTGCACGCGCTGACCTCCGTCCGCGATGCGGAATTGCTGCGGCAAAACACATACGCAGTGGCAGCGGCATGGCTGGCCTGCGGTTTCGACACCGAAAAGGACTTGTTTTACCGCCAGTCGGATGTGCCTCAAGTGACCGAATTGACGTGGTACCTGTCGTGCTTCACGCCGTATCCGATGTTGGCTAACGCGCACAGCTTCAAGGATAAGATGGACCGGCTATCGGAAGTAAATGCCGGCGTCTTCACTTACCCCGTGCTCATGGCCGCCGACATCCTGCTCTACGACGCGGAGATAGTGCCGGTGGGCAAAGATCAGATGCAGCACCTGGAAATTGCCCGCGACATTGCCGCCGCTTTCAACAACCGCTACGGCGAAACCTTTGTCATGCCCCAGGCCCGCGTCGATGCGCAATTGATGACCATTCCGGGGCTCGACGGCCAAAAAATGAGCAAGAGCTACGGCAACATCATCGACGTTTTTGCCCCCGAAAAAGAGTTGCTCAAGACCATCAAAAGCATCGTTACCGACAGCCGCGGCCTCGACGATCCCAAAGACCCTGAAAGCGACACGGTATTTAAGCTTTATTCGCTGCTGGCTACGCCCGAGCAAACGGAGGAGCTGCGCGAAAAGTACCTGGCCGGTGGCTATGGCTACGGCCACGCGAAACAGGCTCTGTATGAAGTAATTATGAACCGCTTTGGCACCGAGCGCGAACAGTTCAATTTCTTCATCAACAACCTCCCTGAGCTGGACGCGCGCTTAGCCGAAGGCGCCCGCAAAGCACAAGCTTACGGCAGCACAGTACTCAATCGGGTTCGGGAGAAAGCAGGGTACAACCGGCGCTAAGCCCATCATCAACTCTCTGATTTAGTTGGCATTACAGACCATAATGCTTAAATTATAGGGAAGACAAAGGCGCTCTCCACCCGCGGCTGGGCTGGGGTAGCAAGGCAAGACTCGGCTTCGAACAGGAAGCCTGAGTAGTTGGCGACGATTCTGTAACGATTTTCGATGGAAACCACCTTGCGTAAGTATGCCAAGCTCACCTGTTACATCCACCACGTCTGATTCTGACGTCACCACCATGCTCACGGGTGCTCCTGTTACGATGCTGCTGCCCGTCATGAACCTGACCCGCGCCCGCGATTTTTACGAGCAAAAACTTGGCCTTCAGCCCCTTGGCTTAAAGCTAGACGGCAAGTTTGAATACGCGTGCGGCGGAAGCACCGGTGCCACCCTGGCCCTCTTCCCAAAACCGGAAGGCACCAAAGCCGAACATACGGCCCTAAGTTTTCAGGTGAGAGACATTGCAGCTGCTATTCGGGAGCTTGAGGAAAAAGGCGTGCAATTTGAGGATTACGATTATCCCGATCTGAAAACGAAAGACCATGTGTGCGTGCTGGGCAGCGAAAAAGCCGCTTGGTTTAAGGATACTGAAGGAAATTACCTCTGTATTCACCAAGACATTGCGTAACCCGGCTAAGCGCTGCTTTTGCAGACTCAAAACGATAAAAAGGCCCCGTAGCTAGTGCTACGGGGCCTTTTTGATGCCTGTGATTTAGGCACTTTGCATCCTACTCAGTCCCTCAGAACAACAGCCCATCAACGGAATGGCGCTGCTCACTGGAAAAGCTGAACCCAACTTTACTTCCGCGGCTAACCTGCTGATTTTCAATCTTTTGCTTAACCGTAATTTTCTGAATCTCGCCCATAGGCGGTGCAATCAGGTCGTTGTTGACGGCGGCGATCATGGCGCTTTCCACGAAAAGCTTCATCATGTTGGGCGTGATGAGGTTATCGGCCATATCGTTGTCGGGGAGTTCGAGTTGCTGCACGCCTTCCAGAAAAAAGTGGTTTTCGATGTTGACCAGCAGCCGCCCAACGAGGTAGCCGGGGTCGTTCATGCGCTGGTATTTGATGCTGTCGGCCATAAAGTTGTAGGCCATGATGTGGCCAAAAAACCGGCGCCGGAAGTCTTCCTCAACGTATTTGGTCGGCATGGGGCCGTAGTCGTCGGGGAAGGTAACGATGTTGGAATGCATCACGAATACGAGCAAGTCGCCGGAAAACCGGATGTGAAATTCCATATCGTTGACGGGCCGGTACTCGATCACGACGGTCGAGTCAACTGCCGTAATTCGGCGGCTAAGCTCCACCACTAACTCCTGCGAAACCAGCCGCAGGCAATCGAAAGCAGCGTTCGTATTGCGATAAATTGCCTGTTTGGCCGTCGATTTTTGTTTCAGGCCCTCAAATATCTGATCGAGACGGTCGGCGGGAGCTTGGGACGGAGCGCCCGCTGGTGCAGTTGGCTCATTGTCGGTGGCGGTAGCTCCGCTATGAGCCGAAGGTACCGGAGCAACTACTTGACTAGCAGTTGATTCGGCTGGCGCAGCGGCGGCGCTATTGGCAGGAGGGGTTTGCGAATTCTCGTCCATGCGAAGTACAAAACGGGCAGCGCCTGAAGTGGCGCGCCACATAAGAAGAACAAATTAGCTGCTGCAATCCGCATTGCGCACTTAGGCAATGTGCATCCGCAGCCCCAATACTTACGAAAATACGTCGTTTTTCAGTTGTGGGTGCCCCTCATCCCCTTGGTTCAGCACCGCGGCCGACTGCTGGCCGATGTGTGGCGGGGCGCTTAGCGCAGGCATGACAGGCCAGGCATTGCTTCGGAAAGCCACCGTGCGCAAGCCTGAATACGGAAACGCAGCGCATGGCGGAATCAACATATGCTGCGCTGACTTTGCGGTTAGGGCCTCTCCTACCGTGCGCACGGCGCCCGCCGGCACAGCTCGCTGCTCCAGAGCCAAAAGCAGTTCGGCGCCATTTACCTCCCCGATTCTTTTCTGCAACAATTCTTCCAACTCGTTTCGGTAAGTTACTCGTGCGGAGTTAGTTGCAAAACGCAAGTCCGTAGCCCACAAGGGGCGGCCGAGCGCAGCACACAACTGCTGAAACTGCCGATCGGAGCCAATTGCCAGCACCAGCTTCCGGCCATCAGCGGCTTGATAAACCGTTCCGTAGGGCACGATGCTCGGGTGCCCCGACCCCATCGGCTGCGGATCGTGGCCGGTCACGAGCCAGCCGGTGCCTTGGTTAGCCAGCGAAGCCAAAGCGCTATCCAGCAACGAAACCTGCACCAAAGCGCCCTGCCCCGTGCGTGCGCGCCGGTACAGCGCCGTAAGCAGGCCTTCTTTAAGTTGATGGGCAGTGAGCAGATCGACCATGGCCACGGGCATTTTGAGGGGCGCTTGCCCCGGCAACGCATTAAGGTGCATAAAGCCGGCTTCGGCTTGCAAGACGGCATCATAACCGGCTCGGTGAACCTCGGGACCGTAGCCTGTGATGTGGCCGTAGATGAGTTGGGGGTTCAGATTGGCAAGCGTCTCGTAATCAACGCATAACTTCTCGGCGTCGCCGGGTTTATAGCTGGCCAGCACCACGTCGGCGCGGGCAGCCAAGGCGTGTATTGCCGCACGGCCTTCCGCAGTGGTCAGGTCCAGCGCTAGGGACTGCTTGCCCCAATTGGAACTGGAGAAATAGGCCGAAACATCAGTATCGGCGGGTTCGGCGCTGGTTTTCCAGCTGCGCGTAACGTCGCCCCCCTGAGCCGCGTGTTCGATTTTCAGAACCGTAGCGCCCAACTCGGCAAAAAATTGTCCCACTTGGGGGCCAGCCAAGACACTGGCCAACTCTATAATCACTAATACCTTGAAAGGCAGCTCATTAGCCGTGGGCGAAACTTGGGCGGAAACGATCGGAGTCATCAAATTAGAGCGAATAGCGCGAAGGCGGTAAGTTGGGCAGAATCGTGAGGAATCCCATAAATCCTATCTTCGGACATGACGAACGCAATTCAAACCGGCTTGCTCGCCTACGGAATGTCGGGCAGATTATTTCAGGCGCCTTTTGTGGCGGCGCACCCTGGCTTTCAGTTGAGAGCCGTCACCGAACGCCACCAGAAAAAAGCGCAACACGATTATCCTGACATTATCAGTTACACCAGCGTAGAGGAATTATTACAAGATCCTGAAATAGAGCTTATTATCGTCAACACTCCCAGCTACACGCACTTCGACCTTGCGATGCAGGCTTTGCGGGCAGGCAAGCACGTGCTGGTCGAGAAGCCTCTCACTGCCTCCCTGGCCGAAACCCAGGCGCTGTACCAATTGAGCCGGGAGGTGGGCAAGCAGGTATTTCCCTACCAAAACCGGCGGTGGGACAGCGACTTTCTGGCGGTAAAGCAAGTCATCGAAAGCGGGCAACTGGGCCGCCTGTTCGAAGTGAATTTCCGCTACGACCGCTACAAATCAACCCTAAATCCTAAGCCATTTAAAGAACACCCGGTGCCCGGCAGTGGGTTGCCCTACGACCTAGGCCCGCACCTTATCGATCAGGTAATCAGCCTATTTGGCAAGCCGCTGAAAAGCCACAAAGCCGTAGGCATGTACCGCGCCGGAACTCGCATCCAAGATTATTTCTCGATCCGCCTGCTGTACCCCGATCAGCTGCACGTCACGGTTACGTCGGGCTTGCTGGTGGCCCAACCAGTGCCGGCTTTTGTGGCGCACGGCACGCAGGGCAGTTTCCTCAAGCAACGCGCCGACGTGCAGGAAGCGCAACTCGATAAAGCCCTTTCGCCTCTGGCTCCTAGCTACGGCCTGGAAGAAGCCGGTATGGAAGGCCAACTAACGCTGGTGGGCGCCAACGACGCCAAAACAACCACCGCCGTACCGTCGGGCAAAGGCGACTACATGCACTTGTTCGAGGCTGTGTACCAAGCGATTCGCAACAACGCCCCCTACCCCATCACCGAGGAGCACATGCTGTGGCAGAGTGCCTTGCTTGAACAAAAAGCCGATGAGTAGGTGTTAGGAAGAAAGGAAGATCGGGGAGTGGCGCGGTAGGTTTCTCAGACGCCGCCAAGCGGCTCGCGTACCTCAACGGTACCACCCGGAATTACCCTATATTTGCTCTAAATCAAGCGGTTTGCTGACCCAGAAACACAAGGTCAGCCCATACTTCACTTATCTAGCTGAACCTTGAAGTTTAACGAATTTAATCTCCACGACGACCTGCTGGCTGGCGTGGATGCGATGAACTACCTGAACGCCACGCCCATTCAGGAGCAGGCGATACCGAAGATTATCGACGGCAAAGACCTCATCGCCTGCGCTCAGACCGGCACCGGCAAAACAGCGGCTTATCTGATTCCGCTGCTCGACAAGATATCACACGCCCGGCACGACCACACCAGCACCCTCATTTTAGTGCCGACGCGCGAGCTGGCCAAGCAGATTGATGAGCAGGTAGAAGGATTTGGCTACTTTGTAAATGCCACTAGCACAGCCATTTATGGCGGCGGCAAAAGCGAAGGCTGGGAACAGCAAAAACGCGCCCTCACCACGGGCGCCGACATTATTATTGCCACACCGGGCCGCCTAATTGCGCACATGCAAATGGGCTATGTGAAGTTCGACAAAATCGACTACTTGGTGTTGGACGAGGCCGATAAGATGCTCGACATGGGCTTCTCGGACGACATCCTGAACATTGTGCGTCAGCTGCCCAAGAAGCGCCAGACGCTGCTGTTTTCGGCCACCATGCCCAACAAGATCCGTGAGTTTTCGCAGCAGATTCTGCAAGACCCCGAAGAGATTCGGTTGGCGGTTTCCAAGCCGGCGGCCGGCATCGACCAGCAACTGTACATGGCGTTTGATCACCAGAAAATTCATGTACTGGAGCATTTGCTCAAAACCCAGGAAGTGCAAAGCATGGTGCTGTTTACGTCGCAGAAAGCGGCGGTGGGCGGCATCGTAAGGGCCATCAACAAGCTGGGCTACGTGGCCAAGGGCATTTCCTCGGACCGCACGCAGGAAGAGCGCGAGGTGATGATGCGCGAGTTTAAGAACAAGCAATTTCCGATTCTGGTGGCTACCGACGTGCTGTCGCGCGGCATCGACATCGACAACCTCACCCATGTGGTGAACTACGATATTCCGCGCGCCGCCGAAGATTACGTACACCGTATCGGCCGCACGGCCCGCGCCGCGACTACTGGCACGGCCATTACGTTCATCTCCGACCAAGACCAGGATCGTGTTATCAAGATCGAAAAGCTCATTGAGCGCGAACTGGAAAAACGCGCCATTACCGAAGAGCTCGGCCTCGGACCGGCACCCGAATTTGATCCAAAGCGCTTCAGCGGCTTGCATGGCAAAGGCCGGGGCATCAACGGCCGCAGTGGTGGCGGCTCGCGTGACGGCCGCCCACGGCGGGAAGGCGACAAGCGACGCGAAGGTGGCGAGCAACGGCGCGACAGCCGTGGCCCCCGCCGCGAAAGCCGCCCGGCCCCGACAGCGGCCGAAAATGGCACCGTAGCCGTAGCGCCCTCTGATGAGCAAGCTGCCCCCGTTTCTGCCGATGCTCGGCCGCCTCGTGCCCCTCGCCCGCACAACGGTGAGCCACGGCCCGAAGGTGAGCAGGCGGCCCGCCGGCGTAAGCGCGGCGGTCGCAGCCGCGGCCCGCGTCCGGAAGGCGCTGCCGGTGCCGAAACCAAGCCAGCGGAAGCTCCAGCAGCTGCACAAGCATCTGAATAGCAGCATTTTCGCAGCCCCAGCAACACAAAGCCCCCGCCGTAGCTACGGCGGGGGCTTTGTGTTGCTGGGGCTGTTTTCAGAAATCTATTCCAAAAGGGCCGGCCCGCTCCCCTAACATTGGCGGAACCGGCCCCCGGAACCGAGCGCATCCGACTGGTGCTGCCAGCCGAATACAGCTCAGGTAAAATTATCTTACAACTATCTCATTATCAATTGCATGTGAAGCAATCATCTTCCGAAGCTATTTGTATTGATAATAGCGCACGTAGTCTACCTGCATCTGCTGCGGGAAAGTGGTAGTGGCATCGGGGTTGCCATCGAAGTTGCCCCCAACAGCCACGTTCAGAATGACGAAGAAGGGGTTATTGAACGGATACGGACTGGCATCGCCGCTCGTGAACGTGTAGTACTGTTGCCCATCGAGGAAGAAGCGCATCTGATCTCGGCTGCGTACCACGCTGAAAATGTGGAAGTTATCAGACAGGTCAGTGGCCAGCGTTTGCGTCGTGCCTTTGTAGCGGTGATCGGCCGAACTAGTGCCGTAGTGCATGGTAGAAAGCATCTCCCTAGGCTTGCTACCGCGCAGCTCCATGATGTCGATTTCGCCGCATACCGGCCAGTTGTTCTGGTCGATATCCGAGCCCAGCATCCAGATAGCCGGCCATACGCCTTTGCCTTTGGGGACCTTGGCACGCACATCAATGCGGCCGTACTGAAAGCTTTGCTTGCCCTTGGTAACCAGTCTTCCGGAGGTGTAGGCGTTGCCGCCCGACTGCTGCCTAATGGCTTGAATGACCAAGTTGCCGCCCGCCAGAAATACGTTGTCCGGCGAGGTGGTATAATTCTCAAGCTCGTTGTTGCCCCAGCCGCCGCCACCCTGCTCATACGCCCATTTGGTAAGGTCGAGGGTGCCGTCGCCAAACTCGTCGCTCCAGATCAGGTCGGTGTACTGCGCGTAGTCGCGGGCTTCTTGGTTGACGACGGGAACCCCGGGAGTGGGCGCCGGAATGTTTTTGGGCTTGACTTCGGTACAGGAAGCCAGACTTAGGGCCAGCAAAACGCTGACCCTAAGATTCAGACTACCAGCACCTTGAAAGAGCTGAATATTCATACTATAGTAATTGACAAAGAAAAGCAGCCTGTGCTTATGGCTTCGGCACCAACTTCATCTGAAACACGGTGCCACCCGGCTTTCCGGCTCGTAGCAGCATACTCTTGTCACTGATGTCGATGATGCGGTACGTCAGGTCGGGCGCATCCGTCACGCCGATGAATGTGCCGGCTTTCTTGAACTCAAACATGGCAAAGCCCTGGCCGGTAGCCGGCCCAAACGTAAACTCTGACGTGCCGGAGCGGGGAGCCTGGCAGCCTCCGCCGCCTGCTACGAAGGTCTCAGCCTTTGCATCGTAAGTAAACACACCGGCACTGGTGAAGGTGTACTCGTCGTCGGCTTGGCAGTCGGGCAACGTGTTGGCCTTTCCACCGGCATAGTATTCCGAAGGGTTGCCTTCGGTGCCCACCACGATGGCGGCGTCCGCGGCTTTATTGAGCATCCAGGTTTTGGAGCCAGAGCCCGTCAGCAGCTGCTTTACGAAGTCAATGTTCTGCGGCAGTACGACGTCCTTCACAGCCGAAAGGCTGGTGCCGCCGCGGTATGCCGTGATGAGCTGGGCCTTCACGGTGCCGCTCTTTTTATAGACGTGCGTTACCGTTTTGCCCGTTCCTACAGAGCCATCACCAAATGACCACTGGTACAGAAAGGCATCGGCGTTGGTGCTGGTAAAAGTAACTTCCGTCGTAAGGCCTACTGGCTTGATGGTGGTCGTGAAATCCGTTTGAGGCACGGCCCCTTCCAGCGTGCCTGAGTCATTCTTTTCGCAGGCAGTAAAAAGCAGCGGACTTGCAAGAAGTAAACAAGCCGCCTTGTTCCAAATATTTTTCATTTCAGCTTAGGCTAAATCGTCAGTGAGAAGGAGGCTTAGTAACCGGGGTTCTGCGTCAGGCCGGGGTTGGCATCGAGTTCCGATTGCGGAATCGGCAGCACCAAATTGGTCGCCGTGGGCACCCCGCGCTTGATGCCCAGCGTAGCCAGGTAAGCGGAGTGTTCCGTCATGCGCGGAATCAGCTTGCCTGTACGCTTGAGGTCAAACCAGCGGTCGAATTCGAAAGCCAGTTCGTAGAGGCGCTCCTTGAGTACGGCATCCGTGAAGTTGGGCGTAGAGGCCGTCAGGTCGGGCAAGCCAGCGCGACGACGCACCGTGTTGATGGCAGTAAGGCCTTCCGGCGTATTGCCAACTGCTTCAGCCAGAATGAGATACATTTCAGCCAGGCGCAGTACCGGTACGTTCAGCGGCGAGTCCCAAATGTTGGTATTGACCTTGCCCACAAACCACTTCTTGCAGCTGAAGCCAAACGGTGAGCCGGGTAAGCTTGCCGGCTCTACCCAGTTGTCGGGGCCTTTATCACCAGGCGCCCAGATGGTTACGGCTTTGCGCGTATCACCAGGCTCATAGCCGGCCACGAAGTCGGGCTCCGGGATGTTGAAGCCGTAGCCGCCGCCCGCAGGCGTGAGGCCAGACCCGCGCGGGCCGAAGAACTCGTTCATGGAAGAACCGACGCTATTACGGTCGTAGCCGTTTTTGCCATTAACGAACTGCACTTCAAACAGCGATTCTTTGCCGTTGTCATTCTCTACTTTGAAGTTGTCGCCGTAGTTGGCCCACAGGCTTTTGCCCGAGCCCGTAATGACTTCGCGAGCCCGCTGGGCGGCTTCGGTTTTCTTTCCTTCGGTGATGTACACCTTGGCCAACAAACCGGTAGCTGCCCACTTGGTAGCCCGGCCTAAATCGGCCCCGCTGTATGACCCTGGCAGATTGCCAATGGCGTCGGTCAGGTCCTTTTCAATTTGGGAATATACCTGCGCAACAGGCGTACGAGGAATATTCACAGCCTCTGGGCTGGTAGGCGGCGCCGTAAACAACGGCACGTCCCCGAAGGCGCGAACCAAGTCAAAGTAGAATTTGGCGCGCAGAAACTGAGCTTCGCCTAGGCACCGCTTCTGAATAACCGGATCAATGTTCGTGATGGCCGGCACTTTCTGCAACACGATGTTGGCGCGCTGAATGCCGATGAAAGAGCCTTGCCAGAGGCGCGTGGCCACGAAGTTGGTCGTCGGGATGTTGTAGTCGTCGAGCTGCGTGTACTCGATGCCGTCACTGCCGCCGCCACCGCCTGTAGTAGACACGTCGGCCATGATGTCCATGCCCCACAGCGCCGCGTTATACTGGCCTTCTTTGGTCAGTTCACTGTACACAGCCAGCGTAGCCTGTACTGCATCGGTCTGGGTCTTGTAAAAGTTGGCGTCCGTTACTTGTTCCGAGGGAGTTTCCGCCAGAAATTTTTCGCCGCAACTGGTCAGCAATCCCAGCGAGAGCAGGAAGGCGCCGGTGGTATATTTTGAAATAGACATTCGTAGGGGAGAATTAAAATTAGAAACCGATGCTTACACCGCCCAGCAGGGTGCGCGACTGCGGATAGATGCCCCGGTCGATGCCTGTGGAGCTCACTTCGGGGTCATAGCCGCTGTATTTGGTCAGCGTCACCAGGTTTTGCGCCGTAACATACAGGCGGAACTGCGTAGCCGACAGACGGCTCATGATGCTCCGGGGCAGTGTGTAGCCGATGGTGATGTTTTTGAGGCGAACGTAAGAGCCGTCTTCAATGAAGTACGTCGACGTCCGCAGGTTCCCGTTCGGGTCGCCGTTGATGGCGCGAGGCACGTCGGTGCTGGTGCCAGGGCCGGTCCAACGGTTCAGCAACCGCGTACCGCCGCTGAAAGAGCCATATAAAGCGCTCTCCGTGAGGTACTTATTCAGGTTGTAGATTTCATTGCCCTGCGAGCCCTGAATGAAGAAGCTCAGATCGAAGCCCTTATACCCTAGGGTATTGGTGATGCCGTACGTGAAGTCGGGGTTAGGATTGCCAATGAACCTGCGGTCGGCCGCCGTGATGACGCCGTCGCCGTTGAGGTCTTTGAAGCGGATGTCGCCAGGAGCGGTACCCGCCTGCTGCTTAGGAGCAGCCGTTACTTCGTCGGCAGTCTGGAACAGGCCGTCGGCCACGAATCCATAGAACGAGTTGAAGGGATAGCCTACATCATAACGAACTATACCATAGCCACTTAGCGTATTAGGGCCGTTGTACGGCAAGCCAGCGCCCAGGCTTTCCAGCTTGGTTTTGTAAGCTGATAGGTTCAGCGTGGTCGTCCAGCTCAACGCGTCGCCGGAGCCCTGCACGTTGTGCGAGGTCAGCGAGAAGTCGATACCGCGGTTGTAAGCCGAAGCTGCATTGCTGTTGATAGACTCGTAGGTACCCGACACGTAAGACACCGGAATCGGAGCAATCAGGTTGGGCGAGCTACGGTTATACAGGTCGATGCTGGCTTCGAAGCGGTTTTGCATGAAGCCCAAGTCCAAGCCAATGTTCGTCTGGTTGTTGGTTTCCCAGCGCAAATTGGGGTTAGCCAACCGGGTTGGGGCACCACCCGTGTTCAGCGTGCCATCCTGGCCTAGCGGGTAGGTAATGCCGAAGTTGATGGCGTAGAGGTAAGCAAAACGCCCGGCGTTCAGCGGGTTACCTACTTTGCCGTAGCCGGCCCGCAGCTTCAGGTTGCTAACAGCAGAACTACCCTTCAGAAAAGGTTCTTCCGAAATGCGCCAACCGGCCGATACACCCGGGAAGAAGCCAAACTTCTCGCCCGGAGGAAATACCGAAGAACCGTCGTACCGAGCGATGGCCTGGAACAGATACTTACCGGCAAACTCGTAGTTGATACGACCGAAGTAGCTGGCCAAACGCTGAGGCGGGTTAATGGTACCGCCGTTGGACTGCAACGTGTTGTTGGGGCCCGCGTTGATGGTCTGCAAGTCGTTGCGCAGGTACCCTTGGCGGCTAGCCGATACGTTGCTGTAGTTGAATTCCTGAGCCGACTGCCCAAGCAGAAGGGTCACTTGGTGCTTATCGGCGAAGAGATGATCGTAGGTAGCCGTATTCTCGATCAGGTAGGTCGGCGCGTAGCTGGAGTTAGCATTGGCGCTGGCCGTTGAGTAGCGCGAAGTATACGTGCGTTCGGGCGTTACCAATTGAGGTACGGTAGGCCGGAATGAGTTGAAGTTGTCGAAGAACAGGTCAGCCCCCACGTTGGTACGGAAACGCAGGCCTTTCACAGGCTCCAGCTCAGCGAACAGCGTAGTGATGGCCCGGTTGAGGTTGTAGCGCTGATTGTTTAGGGTAGCGGTTGCCAGTGGGTTCTCCTCGATAAAGTTATCGTACGCCGCGTTGGTATCGTAGAAATTACCATCGGGACGATAAGCGGGCACAATGGCCGGAATGCGCAGCAGTTGCTGCAAGGTGCCGTATTCGCCGTCGTTGGTCGTAACCTGCCGGTCCGATGAGTGCGTGAGCTGAATGCTGGTACCCATCTTGAACACCTTGTTCAACTGCGCATCGCCGTTCGCACGCAGGGTGAAGCGCTCGTAGTTGGAGCCCAGAATGGTGCCGTCCTGCTGAAAATAGGTGCCAGAAATTGCGAAGCGCGCGCTCTCGCTGCCACCCGTGGCCGAAAGCGAATAGTTCTGCACTTTGGCCCGACGAAACATAACATCCTGCCAGTCAGTACCTTCGCCCAAAGCTGCCGGATCGCGTAGCTTATCCAGCACGATGGGCAGGCCGCCCGCAATGCGGCTTTCGTTGTTGATGACGGCGTACTCCTGTGCATTCAGTAAATCCAGCTTACGTATTACCGTGTTCACACCACGGTAGGCGTCCAGATTGATGTTCGTCTTGCCGGCTTTGCCCCGCTTCGTAGTGATAATCACTACGCCGTTGGCGGCCCGCACCCCGTAAATAGCGGTGGCCGAGGCATCTTTCAGCACGTCAATCGACTCAATGTCGTTCGGGCTGATTGCGTTCAGCTGGCTTTCGCTGCTTTGCGCCATTGGAAAGCCATCGATAATGTAAAGCGGCTGGTTGTTGCCGTTGGAGGTTATACCGCGCACCCGCACCGACGTGCCGGCAGCGCCACCCGGCGCTCCGCCGTTAGAGGTAATAGTTACGCCTGAAACCTTGCCCTGCATCGCTTGGGTTACGTCAGCAACCGGCTGACGCTTAAGCTCTTGCCCGCTTATGGAAGAAATCGCACCCGTTACGCTGCCGCGCTCCTGGGTACCGTAGCCTACGACTACCACTTCGTTCAGCGCCTGCGTGTCTTCGGCCAGTACTACGTTGAAATCGGTGGTAGCGCTGGTTACGGGCACTTCTTTCCGCATAAAGCCTACATAGCTGAAAATCAGCGTGCTGCCCTCCGGGGCTGAAAGAGTAAACCGTCCGTTGGCATCGGTAGACGCGCCTTGGGTCGTGCCCTTTACCACGATGGTCACGCCGGGGAGCGCTTCGCCGTTGGTCTGGGTAACGCGGCCCGAAACCGTCACATCGGCTAGGGTCGGCCGCTCAACAAGTGGCACTAATGGGAGCCGAGGTGCCCCCACAACGGGTGCCACCGCAACTGGCAACCCACAGGCGGCCAGCCAGATGGCTCGTCGAGTCAGGAGATGTTTGTAGGAATTTTGCATCATATAAAGAAATGTTAGGGGTGAGGTCACATAAGAAAGCCTGCCTGATGCACTTAGCTAAGCACTGAGAAAGCTAGTTCACCAACGTAGGACGCAAACGTTTGAAAGTCTTAGCATTCGCTATAGGCTTTCCCGTAGCAAATAGCCCAAGGCTTAGCACGCAGCATCTGGAAACGTTTGCAGTCTGGTCGAAATAAAAGCGCCGCAGCCAATGTCCTCGCGCGTTCCATATAGCCCGCGTTGTACGCACAGGTAATGTGGCTCTGGATGTATGAACCTAGGGAGCAGGAGCACTTCCATTAGTGGATAAGGCACATAAAGTAAACGGTGCAGGGCACCACAGCACGTTGAGAATGCCCAAATATATCCGCGATTGTTTAGGAAATGCAATAGCAAAAATGCCCTTTGCAGGTTGCAAAAGGCATTTTACAGTGTTCTTGCGTTCTAGCTTATACGCTTAGTACACACGTGTTTTTCGTCTTTTCCCCGTTGATTGAGCTTAATACTAGACACTATAACCAAAGGGCAGCAGCTAAAAAACAATCTACAAATCCAGTATTTTTTTACTTCTCCGCTGATTTTTTTTCATTCTACTCACCCATCGTTTCCAATTGAGCTTCAATTAGGTTCAGCTAGTTCCATCGCCATGCTAGTGGCGTCTTCTTCAATAGCCCCGGTGGCATCGAGCAGAATGCGGGTCCAGTCTTCGTTTTCGTCGAAATCAGGAGCAGCCCGGCGGCGGCGGATGGCTTCTACTACCTTCTGGCTGAAGTTCCAACAAGTGCCTTGCCGCAGCTCCAGCACCCGCGAAAGCTCTTGCGAGGAGTAACTCCCTTTGTGCGCGTAGATGAGAAACACTGCGTAGAAAGCCTTGATTATGGAAAACTTACACTTCTGTAATATGGTGTTGGCCGTCGCCGATTCTACGTAGCGACACCGTGTGCAACGGCGAGCATATTCTTCGCGGCCATCGCAGTATTTTTCGTGGCCACATTTGCGGCACTGGTAGCCTTTGGCCCACTTTAAGTCAGCTAAGTAGCGCAGGCACGCCTCTTTATCGGGGTAAATTTGGCTGAACTCGCCAAAATCGACTTCCTTCGATAGCACCCGCGCAGCTTTCACTTGCTGCAAATCGCGTTGCAAATCAGCATTGAGCTTTTCGATGGCGGCCGATTGCAGAGCCAGAAGCCCGTTGGCTTGCAACAGCTCATGGTTTTGGGCGGCAATGGTTTCACTTTGGCGTTGCAACTCCTCGGTACGGCGCACTACCTGAGCCTCCAGTTCCGTATTCAACTGATCTTTAAGCTCTTGATTCTGACGCAGTTGCTCCATCAGCAACGCTTGCGCGTGGTGCTTCTTCTGCAATTGCTTCACCAAACGGGCCTGCGCCTTGAAAGTAGCTTCTCGAATGGCCTTGATCTTCTCGCCCAGCGCGTACGAAAGCACTGCTACTTCCACCATGAAAGCCGAATACATGCTATACACGGTGAAAGGACCATTCAAAAAGTTAACCCCTACCCTTCTGGTAACGTGAAATAGCACCCCCAAACAAATCAGAGTATGCGCCGCCACGAAAAACCGTGCAGAGCGCACGCCCTGTTTGTAGACGCGCCACGCTGCCGAATAAATCAGGATATAGGGCGCTAGGTAAAGCCAGTACAGGAAGGACGTACGCAACACAAGCGTATCGAGCAGTAACACCGCCACAGTACCTGCTGCCACAATCCGAATCCATTTATCGTGGCGAGGCAGGTGTTCGGCGGTGGCCAAAAAGCTGCGCGAATAGAAGCTTAGGGCCACCAACAAAAAGAAGGGCGCACTGGGATTGATGATGCGGTTGAGTCCCGGCAGCCCTGGCCACAGGTATTGAAAGCCCAGGCCGTCGTCGGATAAAAACATGAGGCTGCAACACAGCACATACAGCACGTAGTGCAGGTACGTTCGCTCGCGCATGAAAAGGTACAACCCAAAGTTGTAGACCATCATGATGAGCAGCACGCCGTAGAAACAACCAAACAGAATGTAGTTGTCCTGAGCGTCCTGTGGTAAGTCTTTCTCACTGCGCAACAGTCCCCGAAAGCTGTTTTTGGCGTCGGAGTGCAGGCGTACGTAATAGGTTTGCGTCTGGCCGGGCTGCAGATTCAGGGCAAACAGGAAGTTTTTAAACAGCACTGCCCGGCTCCGGAAAGGCAGGGCCGCGCCCGTCACGAGGCTATCATAGCTGCCCTGCGGTTCAGTTCGAAAGAAAGCTACGTTTTCAATGTGCGAATCGAACACCTCCCAATACCACCTTTCCTGTGGCGAAGAATCGGTGTTGCGCACCGTCAGCCGGAGCCAGTAAGTGAATTTGGGATTCTGGATGCAGCGGCATTCGTCGTCGAAGCGGCTGAAGCGCGAGCGGAGAGCCGGGCTTGCAACTTCTTGAATAGTAAGCCGATTCGTTGGGTCTTCCAGCACGCTATACATGCCGGGCTGAAAGAAAATCTCCGCGATGTGTCGGTTTACGCGTAGGGTATCTTCTCGCGGCGGCGCCCCGGCGGCCATTGCCGGCTGAGCGGCTAGCAGCAACACCCCAAATAATCTCCACCGCCAAGAACCCAACCAGCCGGCGGCGCTGGTTTTTAGGTAATAATAGTACACCTCTCTCATGGTAGCTCCCAATTTAGGAAACTAACCTGAGCATTAACCTACGGCGGCGGGTGGTATAAGCTAAAGAATCTGCCCCAAACCGAACAGCAGCACAAACACCAATGTGCTCAGTGCCATCTGCTTTAGCAGCGGATCGAGTTGCATGGAGTCTTGGCGGCGCCACACTTGCAGGCCGTTGAAAACCAGAAGCGGCGCAGCCAGCACAAACAGCCATTGCCACGGCGAATGGTAAGTGGCTGCTACATAAATACTTGCACAACCAAAGCCTAGCAGCAGCAGCAACCAATGGTAGCCACGCGCGGGCTGCGGGCCCAAGCGCACCGGAATCGTGATTTTACCGGCTAGCTCATCGGAGCGGATGTCGCGGATGTTGTTGACGTTCAGCACGGCAGTTGCAAAACAGCCTAGGCCGGCCGCGGGCAACAATACCGTCAGCGGCAAGGCACGGGTTTGCAGGTAATACGTACCGCACACGCCCACCATTCCGAAGAAGATAAACACCGACAAGTCACCAAGGCCTGCGTAACCGTATGGCTTTGAGCCCGCTGTGTAATTGACCGCTGCCCAAATTGCCGATAATCCGAGCACAAAAAACGTCAGGAAAATCCAAGTACCGGACGTGCCAAGCGCGGCCCACAGAAGACACAAGCCAGAAATGAGAGAAAGTAGGCCGAATACACCCATGCCCTGCTTCATTTGGACAGGCGTGATGGCGCCGCTTTGCACGGCCCGCTGCGGCCCTTCGCGGTGCACACTGTCGGCGCCGTTCTGTGAGTCGCCGTAGTCGTTGGCAAGATTGGACAGAATCTGGAGCAGAACGGTGGTGAGGGCCGCCAGTCCGACCACCAAGCCGTTGAAACTGTGGTTGGCAGCGGCTAAAAAGGCCCCCATCAGGATGCTAGCCAAGGCCAGCGGCAGTGTACGGGGCCGGAAAGCCGAAACCCAAGCCTTTGCGCGACTTGGGTTTGCGGGAGAAACAGCAGAAGCCATTTGCAGAAGTCGGTTATACAGCCGGCGCGTTGTTAGGCTTGCCAACAACGCAGCGTCTCAGATTATTTCAGAATGTCGGCGAGCAGTTCGTCGCTCATGGGCTTCACCTTCGACGGATAAAACTTCACGACGTGGCCTTGCTCATCGATGAGGTATTTGCAGAAGTTCCAGGTGGGCGCATCGCTCACGACTCCGTTCTTCCCCTTGTCCGACAGGAACTTATACAGCGGATCGGTGTCGTCGCCTTTCACCGAAATTTTGCTGAACAGAGGAAAGCTGACGCCGTAGTTTTTCTCGCAGAAGGTGGCAATCTGCGAATTGGTGCCGGGTTCTTGGCCGCCAAAATTGTTGGCCGGAAAACCCAGTACGACCACTTTGTCGCCGTGCTTCTTATACAGTTCTTCCAGTTCCTTGTACTGCGGCGTAAAGCCACACTCCGACGCCGTATTGACGATGAGGAGCTTTTTGCCTTTGTATTGGCTCAGTTTCACTTCTTTGCCGTCGATGGTTTTGACGGTGTAATCGTAAACGGTGCCCTGTGCAGCAGGCGCTTCGGTGGTTGAGTCAATCATGGAAGAAACGGGTTGAGAGAACGTGTAAGACGACAATCCGGCCAAAGCCAGTGTTGCCGCCACAATCGTAAACGAAGCTTTCATACAGGGAGTTAGGTGAAACTAAGGTAGGCGCGAAAACAGCTTTCACTCCGCAAACCACCAAATGGAGTGCATTGTTTGCAGGCCCGAAGGTAGCAGTTTCGCCCTGTTGCTGACTTAGAAATGTCGGTTAGGTAGTGGGCGGCGAAAGCCACTTTTCTACTGCTACCGGCTGATACGCTAACATCTTATCTAACAAGGCATTAGCTACAGGACTTTGCAATAGTTGGTCGCGGTTCTCGCGGCGCAGCAGGCCTTCCGTAGCCATGGTATCCAAGGCCAGCAGCAAATGGTCGTAAAAGCCGTTGACATTGAGTACGCCAATCGGTTTTTGGTGCATGCCAAGCTGGCCCCAAGTCAGCATCTCAAACAGCTCTTCCATGGTGCCGTAACCGCCGGGCATAGCAATGAAGCCCTCGGCCAGCTCCGACATTTTCAGCTTGCGCTCGTGCATCGACTTGACCACGAACAGCTCCGTCAGGCCCAAGTGCGCCAGTTCTTTATTTGCCAGAAAATCAGGAATAACGCCGATGGCCTGACCGCCGTGCTGCATCACGCTGTCGGCAATGGCGCCCATGAGGCCCACGCGCCCGCCGCCGTATACCAGCGTAATGTTGCGCGCTACCAATGCTTGTCCCAAAGCGTCAGCCTGTTGGCGATAAATCTCGTTGGTTCCGGCACTGGAACCGCAATACACGGCTACGCTTTTCATAAGCTATCTATTCCTATTCGTTTTGCCTTTCGATTTTTATTCGCGGCTGCCTTTTTCTAATCAACTACATGCGGTCCGGTACTTCAATACCCAGCAACCGCATGGCCGCTTTGATGGTCCGTCCGGTTTGGGCGGATAGCGCAACCCGGAAGGCACGCTTTACCTCATCGGGCTCGGTGAAAATGGAGACTTCTGTGTAGAAACGGTTGTAGGCTTTGGCGACATCGTACACATACTGCGAGATAATGGCCGGCGAAAAGGTGCGGGCAGCTTCCGCTACGGCCGTACCATAACGAGCCAATTCCTGCACCATTTCGCTTTCCGTAATGTGCAGACTAGCAATACTTTGTACATCAGCCGTTTCGCTGATTCCCAGTTCGGCCGCCTTGCGGCGAATGGCGGAAATACGGGCGTGCGAATATTGGATGAAAGGTCCTGTATGCCCCTCTAGGCTCACCGATTCTTCGGGATTGAAGAGCATGCGCTTCTTCGGATCCACTTTCAGCAAATAGTATTTGAGCGCACCTAAGCCCAACGTATGGTAAAGCTGCTCGGCTTCCTGCTCGGTGAGGCCTTCGGTTTTGCCTTTGGCCAGCGTCGCTTCTTTGGCAGCCGCTACTACTTCGCGCACCAGTTCGTCGGCGTCTACTACGGTGCCTTCGCGCGATTTCATCTTGCCCGAGGGCAGATCGACCATGCCGTAGCTGAGGTGGTAAATGGCGGCGGCGTAGGGCTTGCCCAGCTTTTTGAGCACCGCTTTCAGCACCTGCATGTGGTAGTTCTGCTCGTCGGCGATGACGTAGACGGACAGGTCGTAGCCGAAATCCTGATACTTCAGCTCGGCCGTGCCCAAGTCCTGGGTGATGTAAACAGACGTGCCGTCGGCACGGAGCAGGAGCTTTTCGTCGAGGCCTTCTTCTTTCAGGTCAACCCACACCGAGCCGTCTTCTTTCTTGAAGAAAACACCTTTTTGCAAGCCTTCTTCAACACGTTCTTTACCAAGGAGATACGTTTCCGACTCGTAGTAATACTTGTCAAAATCGACGCCGATGGTCTGGTACGTTTCGTCAAATCCTTCGTAGACCCAGCCGTTCATCTGGCGCCACAGTTGCAGCACTTCTTCGTCGCCCTGCTCCCACGCCTGCAGCATTTCCTGTGCTTCGGTCATGAGCGGCGCCTGGCGCTTGGCAATATCTTCGGCAACGCCTTCGGCTTGGAGCTGCCGCACCTGCTCGCGGTAGTGCTTCTCAAACAGGACGTAATACTTGCCGATCAGGTGATCGCCTTTGATGCCGGATTCCTGGGGCGTTTCGCCGTGGCCGTAGCGCTGATAGGCCAGCATCGACTTGCAGATGTGAATGCCGCGGTCGTTGACGAGGTTGGCCTTTGTGACGGTAGCGCCGGTAGCTTTCAGAATCTCAGCCACCGAATAGCCCAGGAAGTTGTTGCGCAAGTGCCCTAGGTGCAGGGGCTTGTTGGTATTAGGCGAAGAATACTCGACTACAACCTGCTGTGGGCCACCGGTTTGCACGGGCGTATTGTCGGGCTGTTGGCGTAAGGCGGTAAAGAGTTGCAGCCACTGCGCATCGGCAATTTCGAGGTTCAGGAAGCCTTTCACCACGTTGAAGCCCGACACGCGCGCGTCGTTTTGCGTCAGCCACCCGCCCAGCGCCTGCCCAATTTGCTCCGGGCCTTTGCCCAAGACTTTGGTCAGCGCAAACGTAACGAGCGTAAATGTGCCCGCAAACTCTTTGCGCGTCGGTTGAATCGTAAGCTGTTGCGCTGGCACTTCGGCGCCAAATACTTGCTGAATAGCCGTGCTCAGCGCGGCTTTGATGTCGTTTTCGAGTTGTTGCACAGAGAAAAATGCTAGGTAGCAGCAGCTAATGGCCTGCGCCGCTCGTCGGTTCTCGTCACTTGCTCAAACGCAGGCGACCGGCCGAAACGAAAGCTGCTTCCGGTTTCTACTGCTGCAAAGGTAGAAAGGCCGTGCGGAACGGGAAGGAAATGTTGGAGCCAAGTACCAAAACACTGGCTCAGCCAGTTTATAAACCTAGCATAACCAGTTATAAGCTTGGCTTGAAATCACTTTCTTGGAAGTTCAAGTCTTTGCACACGATGTAAAAATCGGAGTCTCGGTGTTCAGTCTTCGTTTCCGGCGGCACCACACGTGGACTAAAATTGAACCACATTTCGCCATCCCACTCCACGACCGCGAACGATTCAACTACATCAATGGACATGTTCCGCGCTGCTGTTATGCGGAACTCTTTCACCCCGTAAAAAGTAAGTTCTAGATGCACCCAACTGTAGTCCTTTACTAAGGACATACAATTGATAGCGACTTTGATTTCAGGCCGAAAGTCTGCCGGGTACGATAGGCATACATCAAGGACCACAGCGTCGTCCAAATTGCCATAGGCTTCCGTAAACGCTTTTAAATTTTTCATTGGCTAATTACAAGCTGTGCGTTAAGGGCCTGTCCCCTTAGCTGGCGTGAGCTACGCAGCGTAACTCACGCCAGCTAAGGGGACTGCTAACCAAGAATCAGCACGCGAGATCCTTCGCTGCGCTCTGGATGACAAGAAATAAATAAAATCGCAATACATTGATAATCAACTCGTTATGATTTTGCCCTAAAATGCACCACCCCTACCCGATTCTTGCCGGGACGTGGCATCTTCAATTCGCAGACGCTCCGTAATGGTATCCGTGGCTGCTTCGAGAATATCGAAAGCGTTGGAAGCCATGGTATTTTCGGAGTCGAGCGTGGGGTTGATCTCAACCATTTCAAAGCACACAACGCGCTCGTTGTCGAGCAGGGCGTGGCACAGGGAAATAGCTTCCTGCACGTCGAGGCCTTCTTCCACGGGCGTGCCGGTGCCTTTGGAAAAGCGCGAGTCCAGCGAATCGACGTCGAAGGAAATGTAGACTAAGTCGCAGAAACGCAGGCGCTCGTAGATTTCACGGGCGATCTGCTTCGGGCCTTTGGCTTTGAACTCCTTCAGCGAAAAATTCTTGATGCCGCTGCGACGGATGATCTCGTCTTCTTCGTTTTCGGTGTCGCGCACCACCACGTACACGAGGTGTTCGGGCTTTAGTTTCGGGCCTTCTTCGCCCAGGTTTTTCAGGCGGCGCCAGAAGAACTCGGTTTCGGGCTCTACTTCATTGCGCTGAAGCTCAAGGTTATCGAAGTTCAGGGCCATGGCCAGCGGCATGCCGTGGATGTTGCCCGATGGTGTGGTATAGGGCGAATGAATGTCGGCGTGGGCGTCGATCCAGATAACCCCGAGGGTTTTGTACGGGTAAGCGGCTTTGATGCCGGCAATGGTGCCGGCAGCGTTGCTGTGGTCGCCGGCCAGCACCAGCGGAAACTCGCCGAAACGCAACGTTTGCTCTACCGTATTGGCAATTCCCTTTTCTACCGTATACACCGAATCGATGTGTTTTGCGTAGGGGAAATGGTTTTTGTCGAACAAGACATGGTTCAGATCGGGCACGGCCACCGAATTGAACCGTCGAAAATAATCGGACCCTTTGTTAAGGCAGGCAATCTTGAGCGCATCCACTCCCAGACTAGCCCCACGAGTCCCGGCTCCCAGCTCGGAGCGGACTTCAATGAGCTTAATACGTTTCATAAAAGAACAATGCCCCGCACCGATGGAGGTCGAAGGACCCCGGCCGAATACCAGAAAGAGCAGGACCACGTCTCACCGCTCTCGTCCCGGGTACGCATGTCTGAGTACCCGATACCGCCTATCTTTGCGGGCCTACAAAGGTGCGGAAAAGCCTGCACAAAGGCCAACAGTTATAACCTTCTCATTTAGAGGCATTTGCCTTTCGTCGCCACCGGCTTCCCTTTCTAACCCCTCCTGACCCGAATGGATACTTACCACGACCTGATTTCCCAAACCTTCGATTTTCCCACGCCCGACTTTCACGTAGAGCAAAACGAGTTGCGCTTCCACGACATTCCGATGATGGACTTGGTGCGCAAATACGGCACCCCCCTCCGCCTGACGTACCTGCCCAAAATCAGCTCCCAGATTCAGCGGGCCAAGAAATGGTTTAACGACGGCATCGCCAAAACGGATTATCAGGGCACGTACACGTATTGCTACTGCACCAAGTCGTCGCACTTTTCTTTCATTCTGGAAGAGGCGCTGAAAAACGACATTCACATTGAGACTTCTTCGGGGTACGACATGCACATTGTGCGGGCGTTGTACAAAAAAGGCAAGCTCAACAAGCAGAGCTACATCGTGGCCAACGGCTTCAAGCGCGAGCGCTACAAGCGCTACCTGACCGAGCTGATCAACGAAGGGTTTGTAAACTGCATGCCCATCCTCGACAACCTCAGCGAGATCGAGTACTACCACGACCACGTAACCGAGAAGTGTAACGTGGGCATGCGGCTGGCCTCCGACGAAGAGCCTCGTTTTCAGTTCTATACCTCGCGCTTGGGCATTCGTTACGCCGATGCGCTGCCGCTGTATGAGCAGAAAATCAAAGACGATCCGCGCTTTGAGCTGACCATGCTGCACTACTTCATCAACACGGGCATCAAAGACACCAGCTATTATTGGTCGGAGCTGAGCCGCTTTGTGCACAAGTACTGCGAGCTGCGGAAAGTGTGCCCTACCCTAACGACCATCGACATCGGCGGCGGCCTGCCCATTCAAACCTCGATTCAGCCGGAGTACGACTACCAGTACATGATCGAGGAAATTCTGCGCACCATCAAGCGCATTTGCGGCGAGGAAGGCGTGCCGGAGCCACACATCTTCACGGAGTTTGGCATTTTCACGGTCGGCGAAAGCGGAGCTACTATCTACTCTATTCTGGACGAGAAGCTTCAGAACGATAAGGAGTTGTGGTACATGATTGATGGCTCGTTCATCACCAACCTGCCCGATACCTGGGCCCTGAATCAACGCTTCATCATGCTGGCCCTCAACGGCTGGGAAAAGCAGTACAAGAAAATTCAGCTGGGCGGCCTCACCTGCGACTCGCAGGACTATTACAACGCCGAGAAGCACATCTACCAAGTGTTCCTGCCCGAGCGCAAACCCGCCGACAAGCAACCTTTGTACGTGGGCTTTTTCCATACCGGCGCCTATCAGGAGAGCCTTTCCGGCTACGGCGGCCTGAAGCATTGCCTCATTCCGGCCCCGCGGCACGTCATCCTCGACCGCGACGAAGACGGCACTCTGCGCGACTGGGAGTTTGCTTCCGAGCAAGACCCCGAGTCGATGATGCGCATTCTAGGCTACACCGAGTAATCTTTTTAGTCAATTGTGCCCAGGAGTAAGCTAGTCCTGGGCACAAATTGTACTTTTGATTTCCTGTATCAATACACTAACCCTCTGCATTCTGCATGATGAAAAATTTACTCTTGCTGGCTTCGTGCGCGGCTGTTTTCGGCTTGGGCTCCTGCAATAAAAAAGCAAATTGCCCCGCTTACACCGGCATCAAAGCTGCCAATCACGTTTCTTCACCCATCACAGCAAGCACTACTTCTACCGCTGCTTCGCGCCAATAAGTAGTCAAATTTGGCTTTTTCCAAGAGCTCTCTGCGCTAAGGTGCGGGGAGCTTTTTTTATGGCTCAAAATCAGCTACTTACAAAATAATCCGGGCTGCACAATTTAAAGACGGAACAATCGTTATAAATTTAAATGTTTAGTTTTGAGGCTCTTAACACACGCACATTTTAACTCTTTTTGCATTATAGCATGAAAAAGTTTTTGCTCTTGGCGCTCGTTGGATTAGTAGGGATGAGCTCGTGCCGCACCAAGTGTCCGGCCTATTCATCTGCTAAGCCTGCGAATCAGGTTTCTTCCACCATTACAGCCAGCGCGGGGCAAGCTCCAGTAGTGCGGCAGTAAGTATTACCCATTAAAAACACAGCAACGCCCACTTTCTACTTACAGAAAGCGGGCGTTGCTGTTAAAGAAGTTTTAGGTTGGAAATCAATGCTGCAAAATCCATTCTACGGCTTCCGGTAGGTCGGCAACCCGCGGCGAATACGCCACAGGTTCGGCATCGCCTACCAAGATCCCTCGTACGCCTACGCGGGCTCCGGCTTCCATGTCGCGGGCCCGGTCACCGATCATCCAGCATTGCTCCGGATCGAGGTGAAAACGCGCGATGGCTTTTTCGAGCATCAGCGAATCAGGCTTGCGCAGGAGCGACTCGCTAACGCTGGGGTGTGAGCGGGCAAAATAAAAGGCATCGATCAGGCCGCCGCAAGCTTGTTGTAGCTTCTCATGGCAGCGGTGCACATCGGCTGCCGTATATAAGCCTTTGGCAATGCCTGCTTGATTAGTAACCACAACCAGTTGGTAACCAGCAACTTTCAAAGCTCTTAAACTTTCGGGCACGCCGGGCAACACCACAAAATCTTCGGGTTGCCACACGTAGCGGCCAATTTCTTGATTTAATACGCCATCGCGGTCCAGAAACACGGCTTTGGACTTGACAGCGGGAATAACAAGTGGATTCATTGGTTCAAAGCTACTGATTCCGCAGAAGCCTGGAACAACCCGTCGCGCTGGCCTACCTTTGCGCCAAACGAATTTGCACGGTATGAACATTGCCATTCTGGGCGGCGGTATATCGGGGCTTACCCTAGCCTGGTATCTACAGAAAGCCGGTATTTCCTATGACTTATTTGAAGCGCAACCTACGGCTGGTGGTAATCTGCGTACCGTGCACCCGGAAGGCTACCTACTCGAAACCGGCCCTAACTCCCTGCAACTCAGCGACGAGCTAGAGGCTTTACTAGCTGATCTTGGCTTAACAGAAAAAATCCAGGACACTGCGGCGGTCAGCGCCAACCGCTACGTGCTGCGCGAGGGCCGTTACCAAAAGCTGCCCGGCTCGCCCCCTAGCTTGCTATTGAGCAGCTTTTTTAGCTTAAGAGGCAAGCTTAACATTCTGAAGGAGTTACGCCGGCCGGCCGCTTCTCCCGACCCTACCGAAACATTGGCAGGATTCTTTCGGCGGCGCTTTGGGCAGGAAATTGTTGACTATGCGCTAAACCCTTTTATATCAGGCATTTATGCTGGCGACCCTGAACGGCTGTTGTTGCATAAAACCTTTCCGAAGCTCGGTGAGCTGGAACAAACTTATGGTTCGGTAGTGCGCGGACTGGCCAAATCGGGCCGGGCTGGCGGTCGGCGCCGAATTATTTCGTTACGGCAAGGCATTCAGACCATTACCGATACAATTTCGGCCAAACTAACAAACTATCACGGCGGCCAGGGCGTTACGGAAATAGTACGCTTGCCCGACGCTCGATACCAAATCCGGACGGCGCAGGGCACTTTTGATCACGTTGCCTACGACGCCGTTGCGTTGGCCTTGCCGACTTACGCGGCCGCTCCTTTGTTGCAGTCTTTGTTTCCTGATGCTGCCGTTGCGCTTGCAGCCGTTTTTTACCCGCCCATGGCCGCCGTATACACCGCCTACCGCCGCGCCGACGTTGGGCACCCGCTTGATGGCTTTGGAGCACTACACCCCAAGGTGGAGCAGCCGTATGCGGCGGGCAGCATCTGGACCAGCTCCATCTACCCCAACCGCGTGCCGGACGGCCAAGTGTTATTTACCACCTTTGTAGGCGGCTCGCAGTACGAAGCGCAGGCTCGGCAACCCGAAGCGGCGCAGCGCGCTGCTGTGCACGAGGAGCTAAACAGGCTCTACCACATCAAGGCTACGGAGCCGGTGTGGCAGTACCAGTACTATTGGGAAAAAGCTATTCCGCAGTTTGACAGTCGCATTCTCGCAGCACACGCCGCGGCCGACGCACTTTCCGAACATAAAATTTATGCAGTAGCCAACTGGCGCGCCGGCGTGGGCGTGCCCGACTGCATTCGCTACGCTAAAGAACTGGCCGAAACGCTGGCTGATTCTGCCCAAAATGCCTAGCCGAAGCTAGGAAGTCATAAAAAACCTGGGAAAAGTATTCGGGCTTTCTCTCGCACACCTATCTAACTTCTATCTTTGAACAATGAACGATGGGCTCGTCCTGATTCCTACCTATAATGAGCGCGAAAACGCCGAATTGATTATTCGGAAGGTGTTTTCGTTGCCCAAGGCATTCGACGTGCTCATCATCGACGACGGCTCGCCCGACGGCACCGCCGAGATCGTGCGACGCCTCCAGGGTGAATTTCCCAATCGGCTGTTCTTAGAGGAGCGTCGCGGCAAGCTGGGCCTTGGCACGGCGTACATCCACGGTTTTCGGTGGGCGCTGGCGCATGGCTACGGCTACGTATTCGAAATGGACGCCGATTTCTCGCACAACCCCGAAGACCTGGTGCGCCTGTACAAGGCTTGCGCCGACGATGGCTACGACATGGCCATCGGCTCGCGCTACATCCAAGGCGTAAACGTAGTCAACTGGCCCATGGACCGCGTGCTGATGTCGTGGTTTGCATCGGCTTACGTGCGCATGATTACCGGCATGCCCATCGCCGATGCTACGGCGGGCTTCAAGTGCTATACGGCCCGCGTGCTGCGTACTATTCCGCTGGATCGAATTCGCTTCGTGGGATATGCCTTCCAGATTGAGATGAAGTGGCTAGCCTTCAAGTATGGGTTTCAAATCAAGGAAGTACCGATTATTTTCACCGACCGCACCCGCGGCACATCCAAAATGAGCAAGGGGATTTTCCAGGAAGCCCTGTTCGGCGTCATCCAGATGAAGGTAGCCAGCTGGTTTCGACGCTTCGACCGGCGGCCCATTGCCGCCGATGTCGCCCCACAGCCGGTAGCCGCCGCCGCTTCGGGCGCAACCTCCGTGCAAGAATCGCGGTAAGCGCCTGATACAGTTGGGTTCAGAAAAAAACTGACCAGTGCTGTATCTTGCTGCTAATGGAAAACACTCCTATTTTCTGGGTTGGCTTCAACGCATTCGTGCTGGTGATGCTCATGCTCGATTTGCTCGTTTTCAACCGCAAGGAGCACGTAGTGCATATGCGCGAAGCGCTGGGCTGGTCAGCTTTCTGGATCGCGCTTTCCCTCTCGTTCAACTACCTCGTGTACCGCACGATGGGCCGGCAGGCAGCCCTCGAGTTTCTCACCGGCTACCTGATCGAGAAATCGTTGAGCGTCGACAACCTGTTTGTGTTCCTGCTGATTTTCACCTACTTCCAGGTGCCGCAGCAGTATCAGCACAAAATCTTGTTTTGGGGCATTCTGGGAGCACTTATTCTGCGCGCTGCCTTCATTTTGGCGGGTGCGGCGCTGCTGGCCAAGTTTCACTTCCTGATGTATGTGTTGGGCGCTTTCCTGGTCTATACGGGTGTGCGCATGGCCACCAGCGCCGGCGAGCCGGAAATTGACCCGGATGCCAACCCCGTAGTCAAGTTTTTGAGCCGCTATATGCCTGTCACGCGCAATCTGGAAGGCGGCAAGTTCTTTGTACGCAAGGAAAAGCTGCTGTTTGCCACCCCGCTGTTTGTGGTGCTTCTGATGGTCGAAACGACCGATGTGGTCTTTGCCGCCGATTCCATCCCGGCCATTCTTGCCGTTTCCCGCGATACGTTCGTGGTGTACACGTCCAACGTATTCGCGCTGCTGGGCCTACGCGCCTTGTATTTTGCTTTGGCAGGCCTTATGCGGCTTTTTCATTACCTGCACTACGGCCTCTCGCTTATTTTGATTTTCATCGGAGGCAAGTTACTGGTTTCTAATTATTTAGAGATACCGATGGGTATATCTTTGGGCATTGTGGGCTTTATTCTAGCAATGTCGGTCATCCTATCGGTTCTGTTGCCTAAGAAAGAAGACGAATCCGTCGAGGCTATTAATAAGTAATCATCATAAGTATTTGGTTAATAACAAATTACAGAAACACTCTTTCTGGCCAGAACAGCAAGCAAAAGCCCCCGGTGATGCGCATCACCGGGGGCTTTTGCTTGCTGTTCTGGCTAGTTATTGCTTTGGCGCCTGGTCAGGAGTTTCGTCCGGCGGAGGCGTGTTGGCACCTTCGTCTGGGGCCTTGCTGCCGCCCAGCAGATCAATCAGGTTTAGCGGCTCAAACTGCGACGAATCGGCGGCCGATACGGTGCGCACTGTATCAACAGCAGTCACGATGTACTTGCGAGCCGGACCATTGAGCGCGACTCCGAGGGACAAGTTGTCGTAGTCAGACTGCGAAATCAGGCCGCGTTGGGCCATGATGCCCGCGATAAGGTGGTAGAAATAGCGGCTGCTGCCGCGTAGGTTGCCGTAGCTGTCGAAGGAGTAGCGGTAGAACTTGGGCTTGGGAATGATGCTCGCCAAGTACAAGCTTTCCGACAGGTTGAGGTTGGCAGGTTGCTTATCAAAGTAGAAGCGCGCGGCCTCTTTCACTCCGTAGATTTTCGGCCCCCATTCGATGATGTTCAGGTACACCTCAAACATCCGTTCTTTCGAGGCTAAACGCGTATTTTCAATAAGCCATACGATCAGGGCTTCCTCAATTTTACGCGTGACGGTTTTTTGGCGGGTCAAGAACACGTTCTTCACCAGTTGCATGGAGATGGTGCTGCCGCCGCGCGCAAATCGCCGCTCCTTGATGTTCTGAATGATCGATTTCACGAACGCCTTCTCCATGAAGCCTTTATGCGTCAGGAAGCGCGGGTCTTCCGCCGTCATGATGGCATATTTCAGGTACGGCGATATGCGGTTGTACGGCACAAAATTGGGGTTAGAAGGCCCCACCGCGAAGGTTTTGATCGAGTCGCCTTTGTCGTTATAAGCGGTATAGGGGAAATCCTCGTTCAGCATGTTGAGATTTTCGCGGCCGAAACGCGTAATCCGAAAGTTCTTACCCTTTAGCGACGAGTCAAATCGCAGGCTGTCAAGGTGATTCATGTCGAGATTGGCCTGCAAGTGGTACTTCAAAGTACCTTCGCCCTGCATGCCTTCTAGCGTCCGGAACATACCCTTCGGCAAAGCCGCGAAAAACACATTGGCCGGCGTTTCCGCCGATTGAATATCGGCTGCTACCTGCAGACCCGCCAGCAACTCGTTGCGGTTTTTCAGGCCGTTGGACTTGCCGATAACGCGCTGTTTCAGAGGCAGCTTACGCACGCTGAACGTCGGAAAAAATTCCATACGGTTGAGCGTAATTTTGCTGCCTTTATCGAGCGAGAACGAGGCCTTGCCCAACGTCGCTACAAAGTCGATGCCGCCGCGCGGAAACACCACGTCATCGGCCGAAAGCTTGGGATGATTGACCACGAAGTTGCGGGCCGAAGCCTCGCCGCGTACCGTTAGCTTTTCGTCGTCGTATTCTTTGTCGGCTAGGCTTAGGCGCAACGTGTCGAACTGCACCCGCGCGCCATACCGGCTCTTTACATAGGGCAGCATCACAGGGCGGCGGTTCAGGCCAAACACATCAGCAGTTAGCTGATAATCACCGGCTTCCACGTGACCGCGCACTCCTACCTGGTTGCTAACCGAGTCGATATCAGCAGTCAGTTGCCCGGCAATATCTCCATCTTTGATGCTAAACCGCGGCATGTTGATGGACGCCATATGGCGTGGGCTGCGGTAGGTAATCAGAAAGCGCCGGAAATCAGCCTCGCCAGGCAAGTTGTCGAAACCTGCCTCGATCACTTGATTCAACAACAGGCCGTAATTGGTGCCCTGGGTCGTATCGCGCTTTATTACCGGCTGGTTTTTCTTGCGGTTGCGGTATAGAAAAGAAAAGTTGTCAGTCGTCAGCGTACGGATGGCCGTCAGACGGGCATCGTCGATTTCGAGGTTGCTAAACACCGGCCGTCCCGCAAACAACGACCGCAAGCTCAAGGAAGCATTAATGCGCTGGGCACGCAACAGCGTATCGCCGCCAACGGGCACCATCGCAACACCCTGGATTTCAACGGTATTGAGATCCGTAAACTGGGCGGGCCCTAAAATGAGCTTGACGGGGTATTTGCGCTCTACCTTCGTTTTGACCTGCGCCAACGCATATTGCAGCAATTGTTGGCGCTTGAGGAGAAATACACCGAGCCCAATGGCTAAAAGCACCACAACGATGCCCACACCAATACCTATTTTTTTCTTCGTAGCTAGCTTCACGCGAACGGACAGAGGGGATGAGTCGCGGCCAGGCTAGCGAGTTTCGTGCCGAACCCGCTGCCGCTCGTAACACAAAGGTAAGCAAAAGCGCTACGCTTGCCTTAGCCATCCGCGTCGGCTTCGTTACCTTTGGCACACTTGGCCATTTTCCTTGTACGCATGTCTTCAGCTGCCGACTACGACGAACTGACTTCCCTCAACGCCCTTTCTCCGCTCGACGGGCGCTACCGCCACCAAACGGCCCCGCTCGCGCCGTATTTTTCGGAGTTGGCTTTGATTCGCTACCGCGTATTTGTGGAAGTTGAGTATTTCATCGCCTTGTGCGAGTTGCCATTACCACAACTGCAAAGCATTGATAATCAACTATTTACCTCACTTCGTAAGGTGTATCAGGATTTCTCCCGAGAAGACGCCGAAGCGGTAAAAGCCCATGAGCGCGTCACCAACCACGACGTAAAAGCCGTCGAGTATTTTCTGCGGGACCAATTTTCGGCTCTTGGACTGGGGCAATACTTGGAGTTCATTCACTTCGGCCTGACTTCACAGGACATCAACAACACGGCCGTGCCGCTGAGCTTGCAACAAGGTCTTATTCAGGTGCTGTTGCCAGCTTATGCCCAGGTACGCAATACGTTAGCTGCGCAGGCGAGCCAGTGGCAGAGCATTCCGATGCTGGCCCGTACGCATGGTCAGCCGGCGTCTCCTACTCGCTTGGGCAAGGAAATAGCGGTGTTTGTGGCCCGTCTGGATGCGCAGGTAGCCTTGTTAGGACAGGTACCGTTTGGGGCGAAGTTTGGTGGTGCTACGGGCAATTTCAACGCCCATCACGTAGCTTACCCCAACATTGATTGGCGCCAGTTTGCCGATGACTTTGTGAATACCCGATTGGGCTTGCACCGCAGCCATCCGACCACCCAAATCGAGCACTACGATCATCTGGCCGCTACATGCGACGGCCTGAAGCGCCTCAACACCATTCTGATCGATCTGGCGCGCGACGTGTGGCAGTATATTTCGATGGGGTATTTCCGCCAAACCATTAAGCCCGGCGAAGTTGGCTCTTCGGCTATGCCGCACAAGGTCAACCCCATTGATTTTGAGAATGCCGAAGGCAATTTGGGCGTTGCTAATGCCCTTCTGGAGCACTTGGCGGCGAAGCTTCCCATCTCCCGCCTTCAGCGCGACCTAACCGATTCTACGGTGTTGCGCACGCTGGGAGTGCCCCTTGGCCACACGCTCGTGGCTCTCACGTCGTTGCAGCGGGGCCTGGGCAAGCTGGCCCTCGACGAGGCGGCGCTACACCGCGATTTGGAAGCTAACTGGCCGGTGGTGGCAGAAGCCATCCAGACCGTTTTGCGCCGCGAAAACTACCCCGACCCGTACAATGCGCTTAAGGCTCTGACCCGTACCCACGGTCCTGTTACGGCCGAAACCATCGGCGAATTTATTGATACACTGGAGGTTGACGACACAGTGAAAGCAGAGCTCCGAGCGATTTCGCCAAGCTCCTACGTCGGCATCTAATTTCGAGGCTCTCACCTGCTAATCAACATATTACGCATTTTTTCTAATGCCCGAGCTCAACGGCATCACCGTTCATCCCGATTGTCGCCATTTCCGCGGTGACGTTCCCTGCCGCCCCAACAAAGAGCACGGCTACCAGTGCGCCGATTGCCCAGTGTACGCGCCTGTGCGGCAACGCATTCTGATCATCAAGCTAGGAGCCATCGGCGATGTCATCCGGACGACGCCCTTGCTGCGGCGCCTGCGCCAAGAATACCCCAACGCATTTATTACGTGGCTCACGCATACGCCTGCCATTCTGCCCGCCGGCGAGGTCGACGAAATCCTGAAGCTGGAGTTGTCGGCGGTGCTGCACTTGCAAGCCCGCCAGTTCGATCTGCTGTTTAACCTCGACAAAGACAAAGAGGCTTGCGCTTTGCTGGGCAGCATCAAAGCCGATCAGAAATTTGGCTACCAATTGCGCCCCACCGACGGCGTGGCGTGGCCCGTCAACGAACTGGCCAACCACAAATTCCTGACGGGCGTGTTCGATCAGCTTAGCCTGCAAAACACTAAACCTTATGTGCAGGAGATATTCGAACTCTGCGATTATGACTTTCGCGGTGAAGAATATCTCTTTGACAATCATCAAGATAAAGGCTACGCCTGGGATGCGCTTCCTTTCGGTAAGCACGTAGGCCTAAACACCGGCTGCGGTGACCGCTGGACAACTCGGCTTTGGTCGGATGAAAAATGGATTGCTCTCATCTCCCAGCTCCAACAGGCGGGCTACACGCCTGTCTTGCTCGGTGGTACGGCCGAGGATGAGCGCAATCGCCGCCTGCATGATGCTACGGGAGCGGCTTACTTGGGTACTTTTCCATTGGAGCAATTCATCAACCTGATGCACCAGATGGACCTGATTGTGACCCAGGTAACGATGGCCATGCACATCAGTATTGCATTGCGCAAACCTACTGTGCTGATTAACAACATCTTCAATCCGTACGAATTCGACCTTTATGGCCGGGGCCAGATTGTGCAGCCCGACCGGCAGTGCGTTTGCTTCTATCGTGGCTCTTGCAAGCTGGGCACCAGTTGCATGGAAGACCTACCCGCCGACAAAGTGATGGCCGCAGTAGAAGCTAGCTTCCCAAGTAATTTATAATATCTTTAAAATCAGAAAGTTACTCTGCCGAGACTGCTTTGAGCGCGCCGACCATTTCGGCCCATGAAAACTGTTTTTTGCGCTCACGTACGCCGGCAGCAAAAGTGGGCTCTCGCTGATTTTGGTAGAAATCTAGGATCGCGTCGGCGATGGCTTTAGGCTGCGCTTTGGTTACGTAGCCCACTTCGCCGTCGGGTATTAGCTCGGCTAAGCCACCGACATCTGTAACGAGCATAGGGCGCTCAAAGTGGTAGGCAATCTGCGAAACGCCACTTTGCGTAGCATTTTTGTACGGCTGAACCACCAAATCAGCGGCGCAGAAGTAGTCTACCACACGCTCGTTAGGGATAAAATCAGTGGCGCGCACTAGGCGGCTTGCCAAGGCGTGCTGCTTTATGATCGCTTCATAAGGCGAAGCATCTTCGTAATATTCGCCCGCCACAATCAGCTTTATGGGCAGTTGAGCCAGCCGTGGATCGGCAAATGCTTCGAGCAAAATATCCAAGCCTTTATAGGCCCGAATGAAGCCAAAAAACAACAGGTACCCATAAGCCGGATCCAGGCCCAGTGCAGCTAAAGCAGCCTCTTTGGGCTTTAGCGGACCAAAGTTGTCATACAACGGATGCGGCTGATAACGAGCAGGTTGCTTGAAGTGCAAGCGCCGCAAATCGGCCAATACTGAGCGCGACATGGTCACGAAACCATGACAAGCAGCCAGAAAGTATCGCGTAAACGGCCGGTCGCCGGGACGCTTTTCATGTGGAATGACGTTGTCGGTGATGGCTACGATGCGCGTATGCCGGTTGCGCCTGATAAGCCTCGCAATCGTGCCCAAAGCCGGACCCATAAACGGTAGCCAAAAGCGAAAGACCACTAAATCAGGCTTTTGACGGCGCAACTGATCGCCCACTTGCCACCACGACAGCGGATTAACCGAATTGATACTGACCTGGATATCTAGATCCTGTGGGCCAGCCTCGGTGCTAAACTGCGTTTGCCCCGGAAACAGAAAATTGGGGTATTGCAGACTGAACGTCACTATGCGCACCTCGTCACCAGCCTCGCGAAAGGCCCGAGCCAACCGCTCGTTGTAGGTGGCTAAGCCTCCGCGCAACGGATATGCCGGCCCAATGATCACGACGTTCATTCAGCAGTAATTTTCACATTAGAAAGCCCTATGCGTAACTAATTGTATGTCAATTAGTTACGCATAGGGCTACTTGTTTAATTCAGATCACGTTGAGCTTCTCGCGAATCAGATATTGATTCTTGCGTGGCCCATTCAGCTGGATCATTTCGGCCAGAAAACCTGCCAGAAACAGTTGCATGCCGACCACAACGGCCACCAGCGCTAGGAAAAATAGCGGTTGGCTCGTCACATCTCGCGATTTGATATTGTGCAGCGCCAAATAGACTTTTTCGCCTACTAACCACAACGTAATAAGCATTCCGAGCACGAAGGACAAGGTGCCCATGGTACCGAAAAAGTGCATCGGGCGCCGCCGAAACCGGCTTACAAACGTGATAGACAGCAGATCCAGAAAGCCATATACGAACCGCTCCAAGCCAAACTTGGTGGTGCCGTATTTGCGTTCTTGGTGCTGCACTACTTTCTCCCCGATGTTCCGAAACCCGGCCCATTTGGCAATCACCGGGATGTAACGGTGCATTTCGCCGTACACCTCAATGCTCTTTACGACACGTTGATTATAAGCCTTTAAGCCGCAGTTAAAATCGTGTAGTGGGATACCCGAAATCCAGCGGGTTACGCCGTTAAAGAGCTTGGTAGGAATGGTCTTGCTGATTGGGTCGTAACGCTTTCTTTTCCAACCACTTACCAGATCGTAGTTACCCTCCACAATCATGTGGTAGAGTTCGGGCAACTCTTCGGGCGAGTCCTGCAAATCGGCATCCATGGTGCAGACTACCCGGCCTTCTGCCGCCTTAAAGCCTACATTCAAAGCCGCCGATTTGCCGTAGTTGCGGTTGAAACGAATGCCTCGTAGGTGGGTATCGATGTCGGACAATTCTTCGATGATACTCCAAGAAGAATCCGTGGAGCCGTCGTCGACCAAAATAACTTCGTATGTGAGTCCATGCTGGCTCAGTACGCGGTTGATCCAGCGTGTCAGTTCCGGCAAGGATTCGGCCTCATTGAGCAAGGGGATAACAATGGAAAGCTCAACTGGGAAATGGTGCGGCAGGCGCTTACTCAAACTCAGGACGATTATGTTTGGTGATGGCGGAGATGATGAGGGAAAGAATAAAGCCGATCACGACGGCCCCCACAATGGCAAACACCAAGCCGAGCGGTCCCGTGCTAAATTTTTGGGACGTATTGACAGCTTGCTCAATTTGCTCGTCAGTCATGTTGCCTGCTTGGGCCATTTTCTCACGTGCCACATCAATTCCGCGTTGCATTGCCGACGGGTCAATGAATTCTAAGTACACATAACGAAAAATTCCGCCTAGAATACCCGAAACGAGCGACATCAAGGTGCCAATACCCAAGCCTTGCCCATAGGACATGAAGCCGCCGTTGTTGTCTTTGTAGAACTTATGCGCGAGTACAAGACCTCCAATCCAGATGGCAAGCGCAACCAACCCTAGTGCGGTATTGCCCTCCTGCTTGGTCACGAAAAGGATGAACGAATAGATGACAGAAACCAGCCCCGTCAGCAACCCATATCGAATGGCAGTAGAAGTGGTTGTAACAGCAGCAGTAGAGGTGTTTTCCATGATCGTTGGGTGTTTGGTTTAGTATAAATAAATGAAAATCAGCATTATTTCCGAAAGAAAATCCCTCCTGGCACACTAATCAACAACCCAAACAGGATCTTATTTTTAAAGTCATCGGCGGCAAACCCTTGCGGGGTGCGGGCCAGTCCCTGCCGGGTGCGCTCGTATTGTTCCAAGCCGTGCGGTTGCTTCAGAAAATCGGCTTTGCTTGCTGCCAGCAGTTGATCCATTTCAGATAAGTGCCTCTGTATGGGCGCGTTACCTGTAATTCTAGCAAAACCGTACACTCCTGCCGCCGATACCAAGGCTATGAAGAAAGTAGTGAGTAGGCCAACGCCAATTGCTCGGCCTAACCCTGGACCTTCAGGTTGAAATTTCCGACGAAGCACGCCTTGGCTCAGGATTGCCGCCAACGGCGGGATGAAGAAGGTCATGAGCCTTTTGGGGCCATATGGGTTATTGCCCGTCAGGTATAGGCCTATAACCCAGAGAATGCATACAATACCTGCACTTACACCCCATTGAATGGCAGTGCGCACAACTGTTTGCCTGGCTGAAAGTGAAGAATTCACGCGTAGCTCGAAAGTGAGGCAGCAAGATAGAGTACTTTCCTCAAATCAAAGGACGCCATTAATAGTGTTAGGCTGCTACTGCGGGCCTATTGGCTTGCACTTTTGGTTTAGCTCTTATAGTGAGAACCTCTAACAACAAGAAAGCGAGCGAGATCCATAAACAATAACGCCACAGCGGCTTGCCTACACGCTCGGCCCGATATTGGGAAGCTACTGAACCACCTTTGGCAGGATCATAGACGTGTATGTTAGGCTGGTCGGGGCCGATCATCTTGCGCAAGTCATCGGCGGAATACTGTGCCAACTCAGATTCACGCTTGTCGAAGTTGAACGCTAGCGTTGCCAGCTTCTTCCCATTTTGCTCAAGTGCATAAAAGCCGGGTTCAGTCATCCCAGAAGGCACATCAAACCGGAGTACTCCTGCTTGTATTCGTTGCGCCGGAATGAAGCTCAGACTGTCTTTGGTGAGCTTGAAAACCTGATCAGCTTTTTGCAGCACCGATTGTGGTAAGGTAAATGCCACTGCTCGCTGGTTGAGACGATAGGCAATCTGCTGATCGCTCCGGTAGCTTTGCATTGCCAGCCGATACATTACCGGCACAAAGAGGACATGCGAGGTAAAATCAGAATAAGTGGTATTAAAGGGAGCAGAAAATAAATATACAGCAGCTTGACCGTTGGAAAATCCGGCTAAGTACCCACTCCCGTCCCGCATTTGAAGCACGTCACTCCCCGATCGCGACCAGCGTAAAACTGGAGCTGCCTTCGGCATGATTGGCTGGCGGTTTTGCGCAGCAAATACATCTTTAAAGAATGGATTTTGCGGGCTTGGAGTAGCCATTTCCTGAAGTTCGGGAGCACCAGAGGATCTTTCTTCCCATTGCACCACTCCTATTCCTAACTCTCTAAACAACTGGTTGTAGGTATCATGGCCAACAGCACCCGCCGGTGGAACAATGACAATAGAAGTCCCCTGTTGCAGTGCTCGCGTCAAACTTTCTCGTAGAGACGCATCTACCCGCGGTAGCTCTTGTAACACAACTAAATTAGCCGTTGCCAACGAACGATAATTTGTAGACTGAGGCTGGCTAGCTGTGAATGCAAATAATGGCTCATTTCCATACAACTGCTCGAGAGCAGCCGTGGTGTTGCCGATGCCTAGTACTTTGATCTGAGGAGACGGTTGCAGCGTGAAGTAATACGTGTTATCGAACGTCACCGGAAAATCCTCAACCTCAACACGACACTTCCGAAGGCCATTTTCAGTGAGGCGAACCTGCACAACAGAAGTTGACGTCTTTCCAGCTTCTATTGTAGCACGATATACTGTTGCTTGTTGCTCAGCAATGAAAAGCTTTACCTGAACATCCTTAGCAAGTGCATTACCGCCATTGCGGACTCTTATTTTTAAAGAAATGTTGTTCCCAGAACGCACGAAAGCATCATCTAGCGCAATGCTATCAACATACACATTAGCAGCTTCTTGTGAAGCTATTGGCACCAACAATACATCTTTAGTGGAATCTACACCTCGCAAAAACTGAGGAGAGAAGGCATTCTTCTGAAAATCGGAAATAATAAATGTTTGCGCTATTCTACTTCTACTAAAATTAGTTTGTGCAATCGCTGACTTTAAACTACGAGCTTGTCCTGAAATAGTAAGCTGTTTGAGTGCAGCTTGGTAAGCAGAAGCGTTCAGTATACTCTTAGGTCCTTCTTGAAGCAAAAAGCTAGTATTATTTACAAAAGCATTAGGCAAACCTTGAGCTTGCTCCACAGCGTCATCAAAAACCGACTGTTCATTATTACCTCTCGCCTGCATACTAGGCGAGTTGTCGATAAGTACAGCGATAGCGCTTCCAGTCGTTTTTTGTTCTTTCGAGGCAGGGATAAAAGGCTGAGCAAAAGCAAGAATCAGGAAAAACAAACATCCAATACGTGCTAAGAGTACTATGATGTGCTTTAACTTCCTCTGCTTTGCGCTAATAAGTTTCACTTCTCGGATGAAACCAACGTTCGTAAAAGCTAGTCTTTGAGGTCGTCGTAATTCAAAGAGGTGTATTAATACTGGAACACCTAACGTAACCAAACTCAACAAAAACCAAGGATATGTAATTGACATTTGGACCTAATTCTTTCAAAAGCCGGTAATAATACAAGAAACGCGTTAAAGATATGATTCGTCTAAACTTTGGTCCGTTCCGTCTTGTAAAATAGGTAAATGCTATAAAAAAAGCCCTGATACCGTTAACGGCACCAAGGCTTCATAACTAAAGATGTTTTAGAGGTCACTTTCTACTTTCCTTGCATCTCGATATCAGACTAGCTTGCGAGGAGGGGTAAACGCGGGGCGGCCCCCGCCCCGCATCCCTGGCCCCCGAAGCGGGGCAGGGACGCGGGGGCGGGGGCCGCGGGCAAAACAACAAGGTTGGCGGCGACCGACTCTCCCGCCGGTGAAGGCAGTACCATGGGCGCTCCGGGGCTTAACGGCTCTGTTCGGAATGGGAAGAGGTGAACCCCCGGGCTAAAGCCACCATTGCTGGCGGGGGTGCGGGTTCAGGGCACCCCAAAAAACGTTGACGCAGGCAACGGGTAAGAAGAACAGGGGCCCCAAGCGGGGTGCCCGAAGCGTTCGGGTCATTAGTACGGCTCGGCTGCGGCATTTCTGCCGGTAGACCTGCCGCCTATCAACGTGGTCATCTCCCACGACCCTTCAATTGGGACATCTCATCTTGAGGTGAGTTTCGCACTTAGATGCTTTCAGCGCTTATCTCATCCCAGCGTAGCTACCCGGCGCTGCAGCTGGCGCCACAACCGGTGCACTAGCGGCTGGTCCATCCCGGTCCTCTCGTACTAAGGACAGGTCCTCTCAAATGTCCAACGCCCGCAACAGATAGGGACCGAACTGTCTCACGACGTTCTGAACCCAGCTCGCGTGCCACTTTAATCGGCGAACAGCCGAACCCTTGGGACCTTCTCCAGCCCCAGGACGTGACGAGCCGACATCGAGGTGCCAAACCTCCCCGTCGATATGAGCTCTTGGGGGAGATCAGCCTGTTATCCCCGGCGTACCTTTTATCCTTTGAGCGATGGCCCTTCCATGCGGAACCACCGGATCACTATATCCGTCTTTCGACCCTGCTCGGCTTGTAGGCCTCACAGTCAAGCCCGCTTCTGCTATTGCGCTCTGCGTACGGTTACCAAGCGTACTGAGCGGACCTTTGAAAGCCTCCGATACTTTTTTGGAGGCGACCACCCCAGTCAAACTACCCACCAGCCACTGTTTCCGTGTTCCAGATTAGGCACCGAGCAACACAAGGGTGGTATTTCAACGTCGGCTCCCCGAGACCTAGCGGCCCCGGCTCAACGCCTCCCACCTATCCTACACATGTGTTGCCCAGCGTCAATGGCAAGCTATAGTAAAGGTGCACGGGGTCTTTCCGTCCCGTTGCGGGTACTCGGCATCTTCACCGAGACTACAATTTCACCGAGCTCACGGCTGAGACAGCGCCCAGATCGTTACACCATTCGTGCAGGTCGGAACTTACCCGACAAGGAATTTCGCTACCTTAGGACCGTTATAGTTACGGCCGCCGTTTACCGGGGCTTCGATTCAAACCTTCGCCTTGCGACTAAGTTCCCCTCTTAACCTTCCGGCACCGGGCAGGTGTCAGACCTTATACTTCCGCTTGCGCGTTCGCAAAGTCATGTGTTTTTGTTAAACAGTCGCCTGGGCCTTTTCACTGCGGCTTCTCTGCTTGCGCAGAGGAAGCGTCCCTTCTCCCGAAGTTACAGGACCATTTTGCCGAGTTCCTTGGCCGTGATTCACTCGAGCGCCTCAGGATGCTCTCCTTGACTACCTGTGTCGGTTTGCGGTACGGGTTATCCAGCGGTAAACGCTTAGCAGGTTTTCTTGGCAGTCTGATTAGGCACGCTATCCCGTTGGCCGAGGCCGCCGGGTACTATCACGTTTCAGCAAAGTCGGCGGATTTACCTACCGTCCCTATACCTACGCGCTTCAACGGGCACTTCCGTCCGCCCGCGGTGCTTTCACTTCTGCGTCACTGCATCACTCCACTGGATAAGTGCGGGAATATCAACCCGCTGTCCATCGACGTAGCCTCTCGGCGTAGCCTTAGGTCCCGACTAACCCTGCTCCGATTAGCGTTGAGCAGGAAACCTTAGTCTATCGGCGGGCCGGTTTCTCACCGGCCTTATCGTTACTCATGCCTACATTTGCTTTTCTGGCCGCTCCACCGTCCCTGACAGGACGACTTCACCGCTGACCAGAATGCTCCCCTACCACTTCTACCAAAGTAGAAATCCATCGCTTCGGTACCGGACTTGATGCCCGCGTATTATCGATGCCCTGTCGCTCGACCAGTGAGCTGTTACGCACTCTTTAAATGAATGGCTGCTTCCAAGCCAACATCCTGGCTGTCAAAGCAACTGGACCTCCTTTGTTCAACTTAGTCCGAATTTAGGGACCTTAGCGGATGGTCTGGGTTCTTTCCCTCTCGGCCTGGGACCTTAGCACCCCAAGCCTCACTGCCGGCTATATCAACGGGCATTCGGAGTTCGTCAGGATTCGGTAGGCTGTGACACCCCCTAGTCCTATCGGTAGCTCTACCTCCCGCTGACTCCACGCCGACGCTGTACCTAAATACATTTCGGGGAGTACGAGCTATTTCTCAGTTTGATTGGCCTTTCACCCCTACCCACAGGTCATCCAAATCCTTTTCAACGGAAACTGGTTCGGGCCTCCAGTTGGTTTTACCCAACCTTCACCCTGCCCATGGGTAGATCACAAAGTTTCGCGTCTACCTCCCCCGACTTCGCGCCCTGTTCAGACTCGCTTTCGCTGCGGCTCCGTGCTTCCAAGCACTTAACCTTGCCGGAGAAGAGTAACTCGTAGGCTCATTATGCAAAAGGCACGCCGTCACCCCACAAAAGGGCTCCGACCGCTTGTAAGCACACGGTTTCAGGTTCTTTTCACTCCGCTATTCGCGGTTCTTTTCACCTTTCCCTCACGGTACTGGTTCACTATCGGTCTCTCAGGAGTATGTAGCCTTGGCGGATGGTGCCGCCGGATTCAAACGGGATTTCTCCGGTCCCGCCCTACTCAGGAATCCGCTACCGTACCCAATCCGTTCGCTTACGGGATTCTCACCCTCTGTGATCGACTTTCCCACGTCGTTCGGCTAAGATTGGGTAATCAGATGTTGCGGTCCTACAACCCCAGGCCGGCCGTAACCGGCTTGGTTTGGGCTTGTCCCCGTTCGCTCGCCACTACTTGGGGAATCATTAGTTATTTTCTGTTCCTCCGGGTACTTAGATGTTTCAGTTCCCCGGGTTTGCCCCGTGCCTCATACAAGGCACAGTCCCTGCTCTTCAAGCAGGGGGGTTGCCCCATTCGGAAATCACCGGATCAGCGGATATGTGCTCCTCCCCAGTGCTTATCGCAGCTTATCACGTCCTTCGTCGCCTCTGAGAGCCTAGGCATCCCCCGTGTGCCCTTGCTTACTTCTTGGCCTCTGTGCGCTGAACGCACAGAGCGCTTGGGGCCGGGCTGTTGGGCCCGGCCTTTTCTTCTTACTCGTTACACTACGTCAAAGAACGTGTGCCCCCCGTTGGGAGCAGCGCAGAGGAGGCGCCCGTATAGGCAAACCACTTCTGTATATAATATTGAATTCTGTGTTCCCACTTGGAACACCTTCAATTCAGTGGAGAATAACGGATTCGAACCGTTGACCCCCTGCGTGCAAGGCAGGTGCTCTAGCCAGCTGAGCTAATCCCCCATGTTGAATTCCCAGCGGCCGTTCCGCTATGTTCAGTGGGCCTGCGTGGACTCGAACCACGGACCTCTACATTATCAGTGTAGCGCTCTAACCACCTGAGCTACAAGCCCGGGTTTCGATAAACATCGAATCCGAAGAATATTATTTGAATGAAGGATGAACGAATGGATAAAAGACCATTTTATCGATGTGATTAACAACGTCATAAGCAAGACCGCTCCAGAAAGGAGGTGATCCAGCCGCACCTTCCGGTACGGCTACCTTGTTACGACTTAGCCCCAGTTACCTGTTCTACCCTAACTGGCTTCTGTGACGAGCACCAGCTTCAGGTCTACCAGACTTCCATGGCTTGACGGGCGGTGTGTACAAGGCCCGGGAACGTATTCACCGCGTCATTGCTGATACGCGATTACTAGCGATTCCAGCTTCACGAAGTCGAGTTGCAGACTTCGATCCGAACTGAGAACGGTTTTTTGAGATTGGCGTCTGCTCGCGCAGTAGCGACCCTCTGTACCGTCCATTGTAGCACGTGTGTAGCCCTAGGCGTAAGGGCCATGATGACCTGACGTCGTCCCCGCCTTCCTCACTGCTTGCGCAGGCAGTCCTGTTAGAGTCCCCATCATAACATGCTGGCAACTAACAGTAGGGGTTGCGCTCGTTGCGGGACTTAACCCAACACCTCACGGCACGAGCTGACGACGGCCATGCAGCACCTTGCTTTGTGTCCCGAAGGAAAGCGTGGTCTCCCACGCGGTCACGCGCATTCTAGCCTAGGTAAGGTTCCTCGCGTATCATCGAATTAAACCACATGCTCCACCGCTTGTGCGGGCCCCCGTCAATTCCTTTGAGTTTCACCCTTGCGGGCGTACTCCCCAGGTGGGATACTTAACGCTTTCGCTAAGTCACAGACCGTGTATCGCCTGCAACGAGTATCCATCGTTTACGGCGTGGACTACCAGGGTATCTAATCCTGTTCGCTCCCCACGCTTTCGTGCCTCAGTGTCAGTACCAGCCTAGTCAGCTGCCTACGCAATCGGGGTTCTAGAAGGTATCTATGCATTTCACCGCTACACCTTCTATTCCGCCAACCTCGTCTGGACTCAAGCCCTGCAGTATCCATGGCAGTTCTGCTGTTGAGCAGCAGGCTTTCACCACGGACTTACAAGGCCACCTACGCACCCTTTAAACCCAATAAATCCGGACAACGCTTGCACCCTCCGTATTACCGCGGCTGCTGGCACGGAGTTAGCCGGTGCTTATTCCTCAGGTACCGTCAGTGTACCTCGCAAGGTCTTTTTCTTCCCTGAGAAAAGCCGTTTACAACCCAGAAGGCCTTCATCCGGCACGCGGCATGGCTGGGTCAGCCTCTCGGCCATTGCCCAATATTCCCTACTGCTGCCTCCCGTAGGAGTCTGGCCCGTATCTCAGTGCCAGTGTGGGGGATCGCCCTCTCAGGTCCCCTAAGCATCGTCGCCTTGGTGGGCCGTTACCCCGCCAACTAGCTAATGCTACGCAACCCCATCCTTGACCGATGAATCTTTACCAGTTGCCCGATGCCGGGCTGCTGGTTTATGCGGTATTAATCCGCCTTTCGGCGGGCTATCCCCCAGTCAAGGGCAGGTTGGTTACGCGTTACGCACCCGTGCGCCACTAGCGGTATTGCTACCGCCCGTTCGACTTGCATGTATTAGGCCTGCCGCTAGCGTTCATCCTGAGCCAGGATCAAACTCTCCATTGTATAAATTACTTGCTGCCTTTGCCGAAGCAAAGACCATGTCGAGTGCTGATCTTGCTCACTATTGACGTTGTCATTTAATTCGCGTCGCTTGGTCTTATTTAGTATTCTTACATTCTGGTTGCCCAGAAGTGGTAGTATACTTACCATTCGTTCATTCCAAACATTCAAAGAACATGAGCTTCTTTCTTTTAAAGAAGCAGAGCGGCTACTTATTTAGCCGTTGTTTAATCTCTTAACCGAGCGTCTTTTCGTTCGGGGTTGCAAAGGTAAAAACCTTTTTATACTTGCCAAATAAAAAAGGAGATTTTATTTTTTAATCCCTCAATCATTTTCTCTTTATCCAAGCAGGGGTGCAAAGGTAAAAAACTTTTTGCTGTTTAGAACAACAACCAGAAATTCTTTTTTACCCGCCTCCTTTTGATTTGGGAGTGCAAAACTAGAACATCAATTGTTGATTGTCAAGAGTTTTTATTAACTTTTTTTTCAATCTACTTCTTGAGAGAACTAGTAGCACCATTTTGTTGGCCGATTGCCAAAACAGGATGACAAAGATACGGCGAGTCCTGATGATGTCAAGGCTCGCCGTATTCTTTTTTCTAGCTCAGGTGAAGAGTACTGACTCGGTCAGGACCCACACTTACAATTCGGATAGGTACTTGTAACTGTTCCTCAAGGAATTGCAAATACTGCTTAAGCTCTATAGGCAACCTTTCAGGATCTGAAATATTTTGCAACTCAGTACGCCAGCCGGGTAATGTTATGTAGACTGGAGTGAGTGTTTCAAGCAAGCTTAGGTCTGGGAGTTGCGTGGTTTCTTCTCCCGAAGGAGTAAGATAATGCGTACAAACCTTGAGCTCGTCGAACTCGTCGAGTACGTCTGCCTTCATTAAGTGGAGCTCAGTGACTCCGTTAAGCATTATGCTATAGCGTAGAGAAGGTATGTCAATCCAGCCGCAGCGGCGTGGACGACCAGTAGTAGAACCAAACTCACGGCCTGCTTGTCTGATCCGCTCCCCTATTTCATCATGCAATTCGGTAGGAAATGGTCCGCTTCCCACGCGTGTACAATAAGCTTTGCTAATGCCATACACACGGTCAATGTGAGCGGGAGCAATGCCTAAGCCTGTGCAAGCTCCTGCTACAACAGTGCTGGAAGAAGTAACAAACGGATATGTGCCGAAGTCAATGTCCAGCAGTGAGCCTTGAGCCCCCTCAGCTAATATGCGTTTGCCTTGCCGAAGAAGATCGTTAAGCAAGTATTCGGTATCGGCTAAACGAAGCGTACGCAGGAAGTCAACGGCCGAAAAGAAATCATCTTCAAACGGCTCGATTTCTAGTTCACGACCGTGAAAAGCGGCGAGTTTAGCGTGGCGCGCAACGGCCTCTGCATAACGCTCCTGAAAATTAGGATGCAGTATGTCTCCTACTCGCAAACCAGTCCGGCCAATCTTGTCTTGGTAGGTCGGCCCGATACCCTTCAAAGTTGAGCCGATTTTACCGCCGCCACGAGCTTCTTCCGAGATACGATCGAGGGCACGGTGCGATGGCAGAATAAGCTGAGCCTTTTTTGAAACGTAAAGATTACGAGAGGCATCTATCCCTCTATCGGTAAGCTTCTGAAATTCAGTCCGGAATACGACAGGATCTAAGACGACCCCATTGCCAACAACATTTATAATGTGCGGATGAAAAATGCCGGAGGGCACTTGGTGCAGCACATGTTTTTGTCCGTCGAAGGTAAGCGTGTGTCCAGCATTCGGGCCACCTTGAAAACGGGCTACTACATCATAAGTGGGGGCTAAAACATCGACAATTTTGCCTTTTCCTTCGTCACCCCACTGTAATCCAACAAGTACGTCAACGGGCATTAGCTTACGGCTTTCAGTTGTTGAGCGGCCGTTACGTCGTCGTCCGCAATCGTGAAAATTGAATTTAGCTTGGTGATGAGCAGCAGCTTACGAATATGCTCGGAAGGATTGATCAGCACTAACTCCCCTCCTTGGTTGCGAAACTTGGTTAAGATCGAAACCAAGACGCCAATACCGGTGCTGTTGATAAAGCGTACGTTTGACAAATCGACCGCGCAGAGCGTGATGGCGTCGCCGAGGTGGTCGTTTACAGTTTGGAGAAGCGGTTGGGTATCGGGGCTACCGATCAGGTCGCCGGCTAGGCGGACGTACAGGATGCCATTTTGCAGGGCAGATTCAGTTTTCATTCAGCTTGAGAACGGGCAGCGGCTTTGGCGCGGCAATCGCCGCACACGCCGTAAAGATTTAAAGAGTGGTGCAAGATATGGAAATTCAAAAGGTCGCCGACCATCGTCTGGATGCCGTGAATGCGCGGGTCGCAGAACTCGACCACCTTATGGCATTCGGTGCAGATCACGTGGTCGTGCTGCCGGTAGCCATATGATTTCTCGTATTGGGCAAGGTTTCGACCAAACTGGTGCTTACTTACCAAGCCGTGCTCTACTAGCAAATCGAGAGTGTTATAGACGGTTGCACGGCTTACTTGCAAGCCCTGCTCCTTCATGCCGGCAAACAGCTCCTCGACATCAAAGTGGCCCGTACGCGAATATATTTCTTCCAAAATGGCGTAGCGTTCCGACGTTTTTCGCAAACCTTTATTTTCTAAGTAGGCGGTGAAGATTTTTTTCACCTCTTCATACTTCTCTTGGTCAAGCATTTTGCACCATATATATAAGGAGTGGCAAAGGTAAGCATTGCAACAGCATAAGCCAGATAGTAACTAGGAAGCACTTATTTTGACTATTTATATAAACATCTGATAACCAACTGTTTATATAAACAAGCTTAATACTAAGTTATTCCCTCACATACTTTATATACTACCTAAGACTTTTATTGGCTTAAGAATCAAAACGCTCGACCCCTAATACGCCATTCACCCTAGACAGGCGTTGAATGAGTTTGTTGAGATGGTCCGTGTCATTGACAAATACCATGATCTGGCCTTCGAACATGCCGTCGTTGGAGTCGATGGTGATGGAGCGCATGTTGACTTTCAGGCTGTTGGAGATAATTCTGGTAACGTCGTTTACCAAGCCAACCCGGTCTGAACCTTTGATGCGGATGCCAGCTAAGAAAGCCAACTCCAATTGATCAGTCCATTTGGCGCGCACAATGCGGTTGCCATAATTAGACATCAGCTGCACGGCTTTAGGGCAAGACGTCCGGTGAATGACAATGCCCGTCTCTGTTTCAAAACCGAATACATCATCGCCCGGAATCGGGTTGCAGCAAGGTGCTATGGTGTAATCGAACTTGTTGGTGTGCTCTCCGATCACCAGCATGTCAGCCCGCACCCCACGGATCTTTTGCACTTCCTGGTCAAATGCCTTGGGCTCAAGCCTAGACGGCTGCCGTGGCGATGCCGTGGCTGAGTCGAACAGGTTTTCTTTGATTTCGCGCCCGTCGATCTGCCCGACTGCCAACCGATAAAAAAAGTCCTGCGGATTGTAAATATTAAAATGGGTTAGCAGGCGGTTGAGGTTATCGGGAGTAAACTCTACGCCAAGCAGTTCCAGCCGCTTCTCGACAAGAAAGCGGCCATCTTCGGCTTTCGTGCGTTTGTCGTCGCGCAGGTAATCTTTAATTCGGGTACGTGCTTTCGATGTGATGACGTATTGCAACCATTCCTCGGTGGGGCGCTGTTTTTGCGAGGTTAAAATCTCGACTTGGTCGCCGTTGCGCAGTTGATAGCTTAGCGGCTCCAGCTTTTGGTTGACCTTTGCGCCCAGGCATTGCAGGCCGATATGCGTATGAATTTCGAACGCGAAGTCTAAAGCCGTAGCCTTATCAGGCAGAATTACCAGCTTTCCTTTGGGTGTAAAAGCGTAAACCTCTTTCACGAAAAGATTCTGGCGGAATTCGTCCATGAACTCGAGCGCACTCGAATTGTTCGTTTCGAGCATCTCGCGCACCTTGTTGATCCAGGCTTCCAAGCTGGATTCGGGCTGTACCGAACCAGTGTCCTTGTATTTCCAGTGGGCAGCGTAGCCTTTTTCGGCAATATCGTCCATGCGGCGCGAGCGAATCTGTACTTCCACCCACTGGCCGCTGCGCGACATAACGGTGGTGTGCAGGCTTTCATAGCCATTGGCTTTGGGTGTGCTGACCCAATCGCGCAGCCTATCGGGGTTAGGCTGATAGAAATCGGTAACGATGGAATATACCTGCCAACACGCTGCCTTTTCCTGCTCCTGCGGCACATCCAAGATTACCCGAATGGCAAACAGGTCATATACCTCGTCGAACGTGACGTTCTGTTTGCGCATTTTGCGCAGTATGGAGTAGATGGACTTGGGCCGGCCTTTGATCTCAAAGTCGAAGCCTTGCATCTTCAGCTCTTCATCAATGGGCGCGACAAATTCTTTGATGAACCGGTTACGCGCACTGCGGCTCTGCCGGACCTTATTTACCAGCTCGTTGTAAACCTCTGTATCAGTGTATTTTAGATAAAGATCTTCCAACTCGCTTTTTATCGCATATAGCCCGAGGCGGTGTGCTAGGGGCGCATAGAGGTAAATGGTTTCGGAAGCTATCTTGAGCTGCTTGTGGCGCGGCATCGAGTCGAGAGTGCGCATGTTGTGCAAGCGGTCGGCAATCTTGATTAAGATCACGCGTACATCTTCCGAAAGCGTCAGCAGCATCTTGCGGAAGTTTTCGGCTTGCTCGGAAGTGCCGTATTCAAAAACGCCCGAAATCTTCGTCAGGCCATCGATGATGCGGGCGACTTTGGTCCCGAATTCGCGCTCCACGTCGGAGATCTCCATCGGCGTGTCTTCGACTACATCGTGCAGCAGCGCCGAAACGATGCTGGTAGTGCCCAGGCCGATTTCCTCCACCGCAATCTGGGCGACGGCCAGCGGATGCAGGATGTAGGGTTCGCCGGACTTCCGGCGCATGTCTTTGTGGGCCTCCAACGAAGTGTTGAACGCTTTCTTGATGAGTTTGGCGTCGTTGCCGTGCAGGTAAGGCTTGGCAGTACGGAGCAGACGACGGTATTGCCGAAGGATCTCGTTACGCTCTACTTCGGGATCAATGAGGGTTGCCATGGGTGCGAATCGGAGCCGAGGCTCCGTAGTGATATCTGCTAAAGTACGAAAGCATGGAGAGGTTTTGCCGCGCTTTACTGGGTTTATAACAGGCGGGCGGCCAGAAAAGATCTGGGTTTGGAGCCAACCAGCCGATAAGGTTGCGGCTCATTTTTTTCTGTTGTTTGAATTTCAAGCCTCGTTGCTTAGCTTTGCGCCCCCAAGGCAAACGGCCTTGCATGCGGATGTGGCGAAATTGGTAGACGTGCCAGACTTAGGATCTGGTGCCGCAAGGCGTGTGGGTTCGAGTCCCTCCATCCGCACTTTATTCGTTTTTGCTTTAGCAAGAACAACACCCCAAACCCTCAACCCAGCCGTTGGGGGTTTCTTTTTCAACGACATTCGATTTCGTTTACCCTTAACCGACGACCCGTTTTGGATATTACCCTCGACAAGAAAGACGACCAGCTGAGTGCCATCCTGACAGTTCACCTCACCGAAGCTGACTACAGCGCGGCTGTAGAAGAGAAGATTAAGGACTACAGCAAGAAGGCGCAGCTTAAAGGGTTCCGGCCGGGCAAAGTACCACCGGCACTGGTGCGGAAGATGTACGGCAAGAGCCTGCTCGTCGAAGAAATCAACAGCATTCTGGGCAAAGCTGTCGATGGCTACATCAAAGAAAACAACATCAAAATCTTGGGTGAACCCATTCCGATGGAATCCAGCGTGGATTTTGACGCGCAGAAAGATTTTGATTTTCAGTTTGAACTAGGCCTGCTGCCTGACTTTGAGCTGCCAGCTGACCAATCGTTGAACGTAGACCGCCATCAGGTAGCCGTTGACGAGAACACGCTGGGCGAAACCTACGAGCAGCTTGGACGCCAGTTTGGCAAGAGCACCAACCCCGAAGTATCCGAGGCTACTGATTACCTCTACGGTAAGCTGAAGAAGGCCGACGAAGAAGGCGAAGGCAAGACCGTATTGCTGCCAATCAACAAAGTGAAGAATGGCGCTGACAAGTTTGTCGGTGTGAAGTCGGGTGACACGATCGCTTTCGATCTGAAGGATGCTTTCGCAGGTGATGCTTCTGCTATTGCGAACTTCTCGGGCTTGTCGAAAGACGAAGCTGCCGAAGTAAGCGGCGACTACGTGCTGTCGGTAGAGAAAATCAACCGCACGGAGCAGGCTGAATTCGATCAAGAGTTGTTCGACAAAGTGTTCGGCAAAGACATCGTAACGTCAAAAGAAGAGTTTGACGAGAAGGTGCGTGCTACAGTACAGGAGAACTACGACCGCGAATCAGACAACTTGGTTAACCGTCAGATTATCAATCAGATGGTGGATAACACCAAAATTGAGGTTCCGAAGGAGTTTTTCAAGAAGTGGCTGGTACGCGCCAACGAAGGCAAGCTTACCCCCGAGCAAGTTGAGGAACATTACGCCGACTACGAGCGCGAGCTGAAGTGGTCAATGATCCGCAACAAGGTGGTAGAAGAGCAGGGCCTGAAAGTATCGAACGACGAAATCGTAGACCGTACGGTGCAGAAGTTCATGGGCCAGTTCAACATGCCCGACATGGACGAGGAGATGCAAGGCCAGATGCGCACTTTTGCTGACAGCTACTTGCGTCAAGAGAACGGCAAGAACTACGTAAACGAGTATGAAGCCATTCTGGCAGAGAAAGTACTCGAAAACCTCCGCGGCAAAGTTGTTGTTAACGACAAAGAGATTTCGGCTGAGGACTTCCGCAATCAGGCTGCCAGCTAAACCTTGGCGCCCGGTTTTCTAACCAACAAAAAAGCCCTTACTTGCCGTTAGGGCTTTTTTGTTGCCCTACCGAATCTGTTTTTGACTCTTTCTTCTCCCACAAATTCTATCATGCTGAATAAACAAGAATTCCGCAAGTTCGCCGTCAAAGGTCAAGGCCTCAGCGGCTTGGGTGTCGACCAGTACCTACAACATATGGAAGGTCAGATGACCCATTCCATAACGGGCATGACGCGTTCGGTAATTGAGGAACGCCCCACGCGCTTTGCCGAAATCGACGTGTTTTCGCGCCTGATCATGGACCGCATCGTGTTCCTGGGCACGCCCGTAGACGATTATATTGCCAACATCATCACAGCACAACTGCTCTTTCTTGAGTCAGCGGACGCGAAGAAAGATATCCTGTTGTACATCAACTCACCGGGTGGCTCGGTGTACGCTGGCTTGGGCATCTACGACACCATGCAGTATGTGAGCCCCGACGTAGCAACTATCTGCACAGGCCTAGCTGCTTCGATGGGTGCTGTGCTGTTGGCGGGTGGCGCCAAAGACAAGCGTTCGGCTTTGCCGCACGCCCGGGTCATGATTCACCAGCCTTCGGGTGGCGCACAAGGCCAGAGCTCGGACATCGAGATCACGGCCCGCGAAATCCTGAAGTTGCGCAAGGAGCTTTACGACATCTTGGCTCAGCACACCGGCAAAACCTACCAGGAAATCCACGACAACTCGGATCGCGATTACTGGATGCGCGCCGACGAAGCCAAAGAATACGGCCTCATCGATGAAGTATTAGAGCGGAAAGCGGCTCTTTAATTTGCCTTATGCAACTTCAGTAAGTTGCGTAAACTCTTTGTTACAAGCCCGTTTTTGGCCTCAAAACCAAGAACGGGCTTTTGTATCTTTAAGTAGAAGCCTCTGCACGGAGCAACTTTTTTCTGTGCAAAGGGCGTTTGCCTTTTCGTACCTTTGGGCGGAGCTTTCTAGCAGTAAGTTTCCCCTACCCTATCCTGAGAATATTTCTACCAATGGCAGATATTACGTGCTCCTTCTGCGGTAAGAGCAAAAAAGACGTCTCAGTCATGATTTCCGGCATCAACGCACACATTTGCGAGCGATGCGTGGGTCAGGCTCAGCAGATTTTGAACGAGGAGAACAAGATTCGCTCGAACAGCAAAACTCCGAAGTTCAACCTCGTGAAACCTCGCGAGATGAAGGAGTACCTTGATCAGTATGTGGTAGGGCAAGATGAAGCCAAAAAGGTGATGTCGGTGGCCGTATACAACCACTACAAGCGCCTGATGCAAAAACCTGCCAAGGACGATGTTGTGATTGAAAAATCGAACATCATTATGGTAGGCGAAACTGGCACTGGTAAGACATTCTTAGCCAGAATGTTAGCTAATATCTTGCAGGTTCCTTTCTGCATTGCCGACGCTACGGTGCTCACCGAAGCCGGTTACGTAGGCGAAGACGTAGAAAGCATTCTGACACGCCTGCTGCAAGCAGCTGACTACAACGTAGAAGCTGCGGAGCGTGGCATCGTTTACATCGACGAGATCGACAAAATCGCACGCAAAAGCGACAATCCCAGTATCACCCGCGACGTGAGTGGCGAAGGCGTACAACAAGCTATGCTGAAGCTGCTGGAAGGCACTACCGTGAACGTACCGCCGCATGGTGGCCGCAAACACCCTGAGCAGAAGATGATTACGGTAAACACCGAAAACATCCTGTTTATCTGCGGGGGCGCTTTTGTGGGCATCGACCGCATCATTAAGAGCCGCCTGAACGCCAAGCCAATAGGCTTCTCCAAAACCATGCTGGAGGAGAACATCGATACGGGCAACTTCCTGCGCTACATCACGGCGCAGGATCTGAAAGCGTTTGGTTTGATTCCCGAACTGATTGGCCGCTTACCCGTACTCACCCACCTCAACCCGCTGGATCACGCTACGCTGCGCAAAATCCTGACCGAGCCGAAGAACTCCATCGTGAAGCAATACAACCGCTTGTTCGAGATGGAAGGCATTCATCTCACCTTCTCGGAAGAGGCGCTCGAATACATCGTGGTGAAAGCCGATGAATATCGCTTGGGTGCCCGTGGCCTACGCTCGATCTGCGAAAGCATCATGACGGATGCCATGTTCGAGATGCCTTCGGCGCCGGATGTCAGCGAACTGGTAATTGACTTGGATTACGCACAGAGCAAGTTTGAGAAATCCTCTCTAAAGCAATTGCGCGCTGCATAAGTATTTGATAGTCAATCAATTACAACAAAAAGGCCAACCGTAAGCGGTTGGCCTTTTTGTTGTTAGAGGCGGGCTGATTATTTATTCAAATAGCCAACCATCAGCTTAGCGGCATTTTGAGCGGCGTTGCTACGACCTAATTTTTCGCGCAGCTCCGCATAACCGGCTTTTTGCTGGGCCAAGAAATCATCGTCGTTGAGGATTCGCTTTAGCTCCTGCACTAAGTTTCGGGAGTTAAAATCACTCTGAATCAACTCTTTCACTACTTCTTTGCCTGCAATCAGGTTGACGAGGGAGATGTAGGGCACCTTGATGACGGCCTTTCCGATAGCGTACGAAACGGCACTGGTACGGTAACATACAACTTGGGGCACATCAAAAAGCGCCGTTTCGAGCGTGGCTGTGCCGCTGGTGACCAAGGCGGCTGTGGCGTGGTGCAGCAAGTCGTAGGTTTCGTCAAAGAGGATGCGGACGTTGTTACGCTCAAAATTGCGGTAATAATTGGGATCGAGGTTGGAAACGGCCGCGATCACGAACTGATAGTCCAAGAATGGCGGCAGAATGGCTACCATCTCGTAAAGCATCTCTTCGATTTCCTGCTTGCGGCTGCCCGGCAACACCGCGATGATAGGCCGCTGAGGATCAAGCTGATGCCGTACAAAAAAATCGGACGACGGCTGGTGTTCTGCCACGGCATCGACGGTCGGGTTGCCGATGTAATCGACATCGTAGCCAAAACGCTTGTAGAACTCCGACTCGAAAGGCAGAATCACGAACATCTTGTCTACCAAGGCCTTCACCGTATGCACGCGGCCCTGATTCCAGGCCCAGATCTTGGGCGAGATGTAATAGAACACCTTTAGCCCCTTCTGCTTGGCAAACTTGGCTACCCGCAGGTTAAATCCGGCGTAGTCAACCAGAATCACGACGTCGGGCTGGTAGGCCATGATGTCGCGCTGGCATTCCTTTAGATAGCCGCGGAACTTCAAAACGCTGGTAGCAGCCTCCCAGAAGCCCATAATGGCCATTTCCTGGTAATGATGGACGAGCGTGCCGCCTTCTGCCTGCATCATATCGCCGCCCCAGCCCCGAAATTCGGCTTCTGGGTCTTGCTGACGCAATTCGTGCATCAGGCGCGAGGCGTGAAAGTCGCCGGAACGCTCCCCAGCAATCAGATAATATTTCATTCGTAGAACTGTGAGCTAAAAATTATGAATTATGAACGCCGGAAACCGAAGTGCGGACCTGCCGCGGGCCATCTTTCCAATTCATAATTTTTAATTGGCCTCGCCGTAGTATTCGACGAAGTTGCGAGGCGTTTCGTAGAGCTTGATGCAATGCAGCTGCGCGGTCGTGATGCGTGGCAATTCGCGGTAGAGAATTTCCCAAAAAGCCACTACCAGGTTTTCGGTGCTGGCCAGTTTGCCCTGCATGAAAGGCACGTCGAGGTTGAGATTTTTGTGATCTACCTGATCTACAATACTTTCGCGAATTACCGAACTGAGTTGCTTGAGGTCGACCACAAAACCCGTTTCGGGGTCGGGTTGGCCTTTCACCGTAATAATGAGGTCGTAGTTGTGCCCGTGCCAGTTGACGTTGGCGCAGGGGCCAAACACCTCGCGGTTGCGCTCGTCGGACCAATTGGGGTTGTGCAGCTTGTGAGCGGCGTTAAAGTGCTCCTGACGGCTGACGTAAATCATTTGTGCGGGGTCTTATACAATGAGGGAATTAAGGACTTGGCTGTAAATTCGGCCAGAGCACAAATATTTGATAATCAAATATTTATACCTGAAGCTTCTTTGCTTTAGGTCCTTAAATCCCTTTTCCGCAGCAAATATACAAAGAACGGTACGCCGAACAGGGCCGTTACTAGCCCCACGGGCAAGCCAGCAGGTGGGTAGAGCAAGCGCGCCAATAGATCGCAGGCGAGCAAAAAATTACCACCAAGCAGGGCACAAAATAGCAGGTTGGCCCGCCCGGTAACACCCAGCAGCCACCGCGTTACGTGCGGAATGGTAAGCCCAACAAACCCGATTGGTCCGCACAATGCTACTACGCAGCCCGTAAGCGCCGAGGCCGTAATAACCAGCAGCCACCGAGTGCGAGCTACGTTTACGCCTAAGGCTTGCGCGCGTTCTTCGCCTAATAGTAAGATGCTCAAGTCTTTCTGCAAAAACAGAAATAGCACCAACGCAACTGCCAAAGCCACGGCCGGATAAGGCAGCAGATCCCAGCCCGCTCGCTCGAAGCTGCCCATGGCCCAGAATACGACCGTCCGGAGCTTGCCTTCGGTAGTGGACCGAAACGTCAGCAGGCCGCCCAGGGCCGTGGTGAGCGAACTGACGGCTACTCCAGCCAGTAACAGTTGCGCTGGAATGAGCTGCCCGCGCTGCGTTCCGAGCACCACTACTACCAGCGTTGTGACCAACCCGCCAGCCAGGGCGGCCACAGGAGGCAGATAAAAGCCCGCCAACGTAAGCGTACTGAAAAGTGAAAAGCAGATAATAGCGCCTAAGGAGGCCCCCGATGCCGTCCCGATCAAGTAAGGATCGGCCAGCGAATTATTGACCATGGCCTGCATCAAATAGCCGCTGAATGCCAGCCCACCACCGGCCAAAAAGGCCAGAAGCAAACGCGGCAACCGCAGTTGCACCAGCACTAGCTGAGCCGGATCGGCGGAGTTGTATTGCGTTAAAGCCTTCCAGATCAAGACGTAGCTCGTGTCGAAGCTGCCAATGCGCAGGCCCGCTGCCATGAGAGCAGCCGTGAGCAGCAGGCTCAGCAAAATCCAGGGAGCGGCAGAGCGATTCATGGTTTCTGCTGGAGCAACCGCTGCAATTCGCGCACCGACTCGACTACCCGTGGGCTGGGGCGCTCCATCAGGTCGCCGGTGATGGCAAAGACACGGCGTGTCTGGTAGGCCTTAATGCGGCGCAGCTCTGGATACATTCGGAAAAAAGTACTGTCTAGTTTGCCAAAGCGGCCACCTAGCAGCACGTCGGGGTTGAGCTTAAGAATGTACTCGCGCGTGAGCGCCGGATACGGCTGGGCAAACTTCTCCGTCACGGCGTTCTCACCGCCCGCCAGCCGAATCCGGTCCGTGAACAGTGTGTTTTGCCCATACACGTAAATCGGGTCTTGCCAAGTGATGGCCAGCACCCGCGGAATTGGGCCAGTAACAGGCTGGTTGCGTTTTATCTTTTCTAATTCCGCACTCAGCGAATCGGTGAGGTGGCGGGCTTGTGACTCGCGGTGCAGAATGCGGCCCAGATCACGCAGACCCCGAAAAATATCCGTAACCCGCTCATAGCGTTGATAATATACGGGCACGCCCAATTGTTGCAGGCGGGCGGCATCGTCGAGGGAAGTGATGCCTTCTATGGTAAACACCACATCGGGATGCAGGGCCACCAACCGCTCCATATCGAGCGGGTAGCTACTAACCATGGGCTTTCGGAGCACAGCCGCCGGATAGTTACAGACTTGCGTACGGGCAATGATACCAGCCGTATCGGCCACCGCATACAGCATCTCCGTCATGGAAGCTGCCAACGCCATGATGCGTCGCGGCTGCGCGGGCACCGTCACACTACGGCCCAGACCATCGGTGAGCTTTTGGGAAGCGGCAGGAGCCTTTACAGCCGGTTTCCGGTCGGGTTGGCAGGCAATCAAGAGCGCAAGCAACGGCAGCAAACGGCGGAACGAATGGAGCATGCAGCAAAGATGGCGAAGTAGCCGAAGCTTTTGCAGCCCCAGCCAGTCCGACTTCTGCAACAATGTGGGCAATAAGGCCGGCGCTCGCGCAAGTCCAAACGTACGCTACAGAGCTTTTACCTACTTTTGGATCAAAATCACTGCCTTATGATCGTCGTCACCGGCGCGGCCGGCTTCATCGCCAGCTGCCTTGTTACCCGCCTCAATGCCGCCAATTTCAATGATATCGTGGTGGTCGACAACTTCACCGTTGAGCGCAAGCTCATCAATCTGAAAGGCAAACGCCTGTCGGAATACGTCGACCGGGAAGAGTTCTTCGGGTGGCTGGATAAAAACCACGAACAGGTCGAGTTTATCTTCCATATCGGAGCCCGAACCGACACCACCGAGCAAAACCGCGACGTGCTGAATGTGCTCAATCTCGACTACTCGAAGCAGATGTGGCTGGCTTGCTGTCGCTATCAGTTGCCTTTGGTATATGCCTCATCAGCAGCCACTTACGGATCGGGCACACTCGGTTATTCCGACGACGACGCATTGCTGCCGCTATTGCGGCCGCTCAACCCCTACGGCGACTCGAAAAACGATTTCGACAACTGGGCGATTGCGCAGCCCGAAAAGCCGTTTTTCTGGGCGGGGCTGAAGTTTTTTAATGTGTACGGCCCCAACGAGTACCATAAGGGCCGGATGGCCTCCGTGATATTTCATGCTTTTGAGCAAATCCGCCGCACGGGGTCCATGCAGCTGTTTCGGTCGCACAACCCCGATTATGCCGATGGCGAGCAAAAACGGGATTTTGTTTATGTAAAAGACGTGGTGGAAGTGTGTTTCTTCCTGATGCAAAACCGCAAAAACTCCGGCATCTATAATCTGGGAACGGGCGAGGCGCGCACTTTCATGGATCTGACCCTGAATACCTTCGCCGCCCTCGACCGAACTGCCGACATCACCTTCAAAGACACCCCGGAGGACATTCGCGATACCTATCAATACTTCACGCAGGCCGAGATGCAGAAACTGCGCAACATTGGCTACGACAAGCCCTTTACGCGCCTAGAAGACGGCATAAACGATTACGTGCGCAATTATCTGGTGCCAGGAAGCTACCTATAATCGCTCGGTTACCTTCTGCCCTACCTCTTGACCGCCCTGCGATCTTAGCCTATATCAGGCTACCAAGGCCCCACATTGCACTTTTGTTATTGAGCCCGACCGTATTCTTGCGGTCGGGTTTTTATTGTTGAGCTTCAAGTTAGAGAAGCACTTCTTTTCTATAACATTTTCATGAATTTATATTAATAAATATTAATTAGCGGTTTTACCGTATCCCCTCTGGCTTACCTATCTACACAAGCACAGTGCAACGAAGAACTATAACTATTCTTGGCGGCGGCTTCTCAGGCTCCATGTTAGCAATGCAGCTGGCACAGCTACCCGGTGGCCCTTACGACTGGAACGTACACCTAGTCGAGCCGCGACCGCTGCTGGGTCCTGGGCTTGCTTACACGGCACGCCGCCCGGAATATTTGCTTAACGTGCAGTCGGAGTTCCTGAGCCCGTTTCCGGATCAACCAAACCACTTTGTGGAATGGCTGCAGGAAAATCACATGGCGGTATGTGAGGATCATTTTTGTCCTCGACAACTCTATGGGCGCTATTTGCAGGAAATGGTTTCGGCTATTTTGCCGAAGCCGGCTGCCAACGGCATGCAGTTTAGCTGGCACCCGCAGGCTGGTGTTTTGGCGAAAGTGGCTCCTGACGGACAATCGGCTCAAGTGCGCTTTAGCAGCGGTCGTGAGCTGCGCAGCGATATGGTGGTACTGGCGCTCGGCAACTTCCCACCGATCGCGCCCACCGGCCACAGCGATCAGCATCTGGTGCATCCGCGCTATCATGGTAACCCCTGGGCACCGGGCGCCCTCCGCGACATCGGCCCCCAGGATTCGGTGTTGCTTATAGGCTCCGGCCTTACTGCTGTCGACATTCTCTTGGGCTTGCGCGACGATGGTCACCGGGCACCAATCAAAGTGGTGTCGCGCCATAAGCGTTGGCCAGCCGCGCATGTGCGTGCCGACGTATCCTACCCAAGTTTTTACGAAGAAGAGTTAGCCGGACTCACAACGGTAGTGGAAGTGCTGCGGGTAGTGCGAAAACACGTGCGGGAAGCCGCCGAACAAGGCATTGACTGGCGCCCCGTACTCGACTCGCTCCGGCCCGACACCGGTAAGATTTGGGCGGCTTGGCCGTTGCAGGAGCAAAAGCGTTTCCTGCGCCACTTGGTTTCGCTCTGGACCGTGCTGCGTCATCGGAGCCCGCCTCAGAACGCGACCATCGTGCGCGAAATGGTCGGGAAAGGATCCGTGGTGATGCAGGCTGGCCGAGTCAAGCAGATCGAAGAGCGCGGCGACGACCTAGCGGTACTGGTGGAAAAAGGCCAAACGCAGGAGTGGCTCCTGGCCCGCCACGTAATTTCGTGTACCGGTCCCTTGCTCGACTACAGCATAATCGCCGATCCACTGGTAAAGAGCATGCGCGAAGAAGGCTATTTGGTCCCCGACCCGTTGCATCTGGGCATTCTTACCGACGAAAACGGCGCGTTGCTCAACACGGAGGGCGAAGTCTCGGAGTTGTTTTTCACGCTTGGCCCAAGCCGCCGCCCAGCTTACTTCGAGTCAACTTCGGTGCCCGAACTGCGCGAGCAAGCGGTGGCGCTGGCCCAGCACCTCGGCCAGAAAATGGCCATTGAACACGCACACTAAGCCATCTTTTATAATCCATTGATAACCAACACCTTGCAAAACACATAAAAAGAGCGGGCTCACATGTGTGAGCCCTCTCTTTTTAGTAGTGGATGCGCAGCCTTTTCCTAAGCAGCCATCTCGTTATACATCGGGCGTACGACAGCCTCCTCGGCCGGAACAATCGGGTGCGTCAGCAACTCGTCGGCGTGGCGGCGCAAGGCGCGCATAAGCAGGTATTTGTATTTTTCTGCGTCGGCGAGCGCAGTCTCAATAGCCTGCACGGCATCGGCATAGGCTACCACAGGTTGCAGCTCGCGGCGCGGACGACGAGCTTCAAAAACGTGGCCCTCAAGGTATTCAGCAGGATTTTTCATTTCAGCAACGGAGTTTCAACTGTCAATAACCAAGCTGGATATAGAACAGAAACTACCGCGGCTTCATTCCGATTTTTGCTAGAATAAATAAAATATTTCGGCGATACGATAAGCGTTTCTACTCAGTTATCCGCAGCACAAGCTTGCCGAATTGTTGGCCGTTGTCCATGCGGCGCATGGCCGCTTCACCGTCGGCCAAAGCAAAAACCTCGTCCACAACGGGTACCAGTTTGCTCTCCTGCACCAAGCGTACAAAATCAGCAAAATCTTGCTCGGTACCCATCGTTGAGCCCAACACGGAAAGCTGTTTCCAGAAGATTTTGCGGGCCGTAACCTGCGGGATGTCGCCTTGCGTAGCGCCGTAAAACACAATGCGTCCGCCCGGCGCAGCTGCGTCGAGCAACGCCCCGAAGCCAGGGCCAGCCGCGCTATCAATAATTACATCAAAAGGCCCACCCGCTTGCTTGGTTAGCGTGGCGGCCCAGTTTTCATCTTTGTAGTTAGCGCCTCCTTTTGCGCCGAGCGCTTGGGCACTCGCTATTTTTTCGGCCGAGCTAGAAGTCACCCATACTTCGGCCCCACGGGCCAGCGTCAGTTGCAGCGCCAGCAAAGCCACACCGCCACCCACACCTGTGATCAGTACACGCTCGCCAGCAACTATGCCAGCGCGCGTGAAGGCGGCCCGGTAAGCCGTCGCGCCCCCCAGAGGCAAGGTAGCGGCTTGCTCGAAACTCAGATGCTCGGGCTTAGGGTGCACATAATGTGCTGCCACGCTCACGTACTCAGCAAACGTGCCCTGTTCGGGCAAGCCCAGAATCTTGAAGCTTTTGCCCTGCGCGCGCGGGTTGTCGCCCCAGTCGTGGCCAGCATTGATGATGACGGCCTGCCCACGTAGCGCTTCATCAACTCCCTCACCCAGTTCAGCCACAATGCCCGCGCCGTCGGACCCAAGAATGCAGGGAAACTTTAAGCCCGCATATTGCCCCTTCTGAATCCAGACGTCGCGGTGGTTGAGCGCGGCGGCGCGAAGCTGCACCAGCACCTCACCGGGTGCGGGCGTGGGAGTCGGAACGTCGCGGAGTTGCAGCGGTTGGTTGATGCCATCGAGGACAAGTGCCTTCATGTGTAAGGAGAAAAGGCTGCTGAGCAGCGATAAGAAGATTGGGAGTAGTGGTGACAGAAAAACGGAGGCATCATATACAACTAATTGACTATCAAGTTATTACATATTATGCCGCCATCTTAAAACATGAAATCTGCGCCAGCACAGCTTTATTTCAGGAAGCGCTGGGTAAGCTCAGGAGTAGGCAGCATACAGGCTTCTTGACGGCCAAACCATTGGTAGCGATGGCGCGCCACGAAGCGGTACATCGCGTCGCGGAAGGCAGCAGGCAATACGATGCCCACGTACAGCAAAGGCCATAACCCGCTCATCTGACGCAAGATGCGCAGCACAGCGCCGGAGTGCGTGTACACGTTCCCGTCTTCGACCAGCACGATGGTTTCGGGCGTGGCAGCTACCGTAGTGCCGTGCGCGCTCAGCAGCACGCGAGCCGCTTCCGACTGCAGCGAGGCAAAGCGAAACCGCCCCTGCGCATCGTGCTCAATGACGAATTGCACGAAGCCATTGCAGAGGTTGCAAACGCCATCGAAGAGAATAGTGACGGACGACTGGGCCATAGAAATCAAACCGCTTTTTTGAAACAACAAGTGTAACAACAAAATGTCTACACGCTTCGGCGGTACGCGCGCTGAGGCGAGGAGTTTGATCAGGACACCCCTTCTTTGTATAACCTATTGATATACAGTATTTTACATAACAACGCTATTCTGTAGTATTCTGCTCGCAACCCATGGTGCAGGGGCTGCAGGACGGCAGATAAACCTGAGCAGACGGTGCCGTTCCGTAATTACTGAGTACGAATAAATCGCAGAAAATGCGTATTTCTTCGCCCCAATCTGTTGGGTTACTTCTTGATTATCTGCCGTATACATGGCCAAACACCAATTTCTCTGTTCTTTCCAATTCTTTCTTAGTTATGAAAAAATTCCAGGTAACCCTGATGGCCGCCGCACTTGCAGGCGCCTCCTTCGCAATGACCTCTTGTGGTGGCGACAAAACTAGCACGAGCGAGACTTCTACCGAGTCCAGCTCTTCTACCATGTCGGCTGATTCGAGCGGCTCTATGAGCAGCGACTCCAGCATGAGCAGCACAAGCGGCTCGACGACGGGCGCAACCGATGCCATGAGTTCGACCTCCGGCTCGACCGCTGGGTCAACTACCGGTGGTGCTACGGCCGGCTCGACTGCTGGTAGCTCGACTGCGGGCACTACAACAGCCGGCACGACAACCGGCAGCACAACTGCTGGCACAACCACAGGTGGCGGCTCTACGGCTGGCACGACCACAGGCGGCTTATAACCCTCTGTAAGCAAACACGTTAAGTACACTCAGAAGGGCGATTACCAGCGAAGTAATCGCCCTTTTTGATCAGCGAAGATTCAGGCCAAAAAACAGTATAAACACGTACTGGTTTTCTCATGAAATCGGCTTCTGGAGTGAATGCTAACTACTTGCCTGAGTGAAAATTACGTATTTTTTCAGGCGGCATTTTGCAGCATTTTCTCAACGTTCTGCGTAGAGACAAGCCACTTCCATCTCGTCAGTTGCTTCGCGACTTATTTTCCTTTCCAACCACCACTTTCCAAAATGTTATGAAAAAGAACGCTTTTGCAATGTCGGGTGCAGCACTAGTTGCTTTGCTTATGTCGACCACTTTGTCCATGTCTTCTTGTTCGAGCACGTCGCCAGCAGCAGGCAGCGGAAGCACCACTTCCAGCTCTGATATGGGCACAACCAGCGGCTCGACTTCAGGGTCAACCTCAGGTTCAACTTCGGGCTCGATGAGTACCACAAGCGGCTCGACTTCGGGCTCTTCTACTTCGGGCTCGATGAGCACGACCAGCGGTACTACTTCGGGTTCGACCACTTCTAGCACCACCACGGGCTCGACCACTAGCAGCACGACTTCGGGCACGACCAGTGGCACCACGTCGGGCACTACGACTCGCTAATACAACCGATTCTAGGTTGAGCATTTTTCGCAAATGCTCGTAAGAAAGGCGGAAAGGCCAATTGCTCCGGATGCGAGCAGTTGTACTTTCCGCCATTTTCATATATAACCACTTCTGCCATAGCCATTTATGCTGCCTCGTGCACTGGCTTTTATCCGTCGTCCTTTTGTTGTTGATCTGCGCGCGCTGGCCATGCTGCGAGCGGGCATTGCAACGGTTATTCTGATTGATCTGGTTATCCGCAGCACCGATCTGGAGGCGCATTACTCCAACATGGGGGTGCTGCCATTGCAGGTGCTGTACGAGCACGTCTGGAACCCCTACATGTTTTCGCTGCACACCATCAGCGGGTTGTGGCAGGTGCAGGCGGTGTTATTTCTGCTGTCGGGAGCGTTTGCGGTGGCCTTGCTGGTGGGTTACAAAACGCGCCTGTCCACCATCCTGGCTTGGATCATGCTCGTGTCGGTGCAGAATCGCAACGTACTGATCGGGCAAGGCGGCGACGATTTGCTGCGAATGCTGCTGTTTTGGGGCATCTTTCTGCCGTGGGGACGCGTGTATTCCGTCGATAGCAAAGACAAGCCCTTACCCGAAACCTACAACTACTTCAGCCCGGCCACGGTAGCCTACATCGTGCAGATCGCGCTGGTGTATTGGTGCACGGCGCTGCTGAAAAGCGCGCCCGAATGGAGCAAAGACGGCACTGCCATCTACTATGCCCTCAGCCTCGATCAGGTGTTGATGCCCGGCGGGAAATTGATTTATCCTTATCCTATGCTACTGAAGTACATGACGTTGGGCGTGTACTACACCGAAATGCTGATTCCGTTTGCGTTGTTCATCCCCTTCCGCGTGACGTGGTGGCGGCTGCTGTTCGTGACGGTCATTTTCTTCTTCCACCTCGGCATCAGCCTTACGCTGTTTGTGGGGTTATTTTTCCTGATCAACTGGGCTTCGATTCTGGGGTTGTTGCCACCCTTGGCTATTAACTGGCTCGAAGACAAGCTGTTGCCGCGAGCCAAACGATTGGGCCCGCAACTGGCCCGCCTGCGACCCCACTTGCCAGCTTGGCGCCTGCCTGTACAGATTCGCTTTGAAGCCACCGTGCACCACACCAACGAAAGCCGCGAGCTGCTACGCTACGTACGCGACACCTTCGTGAGCGTGCTGCTGGTGTATGTCTGCTGGTGGAACCTCGACAGCATTGCCAACGAGAAGTGGCTGATGTCGGACAAGATGCGGTGGTTCGGCTATTTGTTCCGCACCGACCAGCACTGGGGCATGTTTGCGCCGGCCGTGTTCAAAGACGACGGCTGGTACATTCTGGACGGCATCACCCCCACCGGCCAGCACATCGACCTCAACCGCAAAGGCCGGCCCACAACCGAGCAGAAGCCGCGTTCGGTAATGCGGCTGTTTAAGAACGACCGCTGGCGCAAATACAGCGAGAATTACCTCTTTATCGACAACATGTACATGCGGCCCTACTACTGCAATTACCTGTTGCGTATCTGGAACGAAGACAAATCGCATCCGCCTGTAAATCACTTAGATGTGATCTACATGAAAGAGGTAACCCAACCCGATTACAAACCGGTAGTGCCTACACACGAGAATCTGTGCTCGTGCGAAGTACCCACGCCTATTGCACCGCCGGCCAAAGTGGCAGCTGGGCAGTAGTAGCCTTTAGCGGGAAAACTGCGTTTGAGGTCTACAGACCGACCATCAAAACGCTATCTCGCATGCCAAATCACGCTAATCGCGCTACTACTCCTGCCCTACAGGCCGTAGTGCCCGGAGTTTGGGGCCTACGCAATGTCTTCGTCAACCTCTATTTTGTGCGCACTACCGAAGCCCCGACGGGCTCGTGGGTGCTGATCGATGCGGGCTTGCCAGGATCGGCGGGCAAAGTGCGCCACACCGCAGAAGCGCTTTTTGGGCCTAATGCCCGCCCCGAAGCAATTATTCTGACTCACGGGCACTTCGACCACATCGGAGCCCTCAAGTTGGCCGAAGAATGGGACGTGCCCGTGTACGCGCATCCGCTGGAGCTGCCTTACCTGACCGGCAAATCGTCGTATCCGCCACCCGACCCCACGGTAGGCGGCGGAGGCATGGCTGCGATGTCGGTGCTGTATCCTAAAAAGCCTATTGATTTGGGCAGCCGCGTGCAGCCCCTGCCCGCCGACCATTCGGTGCCCTTCCTGCCCGGCTGGCGCTGGATTCATACGCCGGGCCACACGGCCGGGCACGTATCGTTTTTCCGCGATTCCGACCGCACATTGCTGGCCGGTGATGCTTTCGTGACGGTTAAGCAGGAATCGGTGACGGCTGTGTGGACGCAACGCCAAGAGGTGCACGGCCCGCCTGCCTACTTCACGCCCAACTGGGAACAGGCACGGCGCTCCGTGGAGATTCTGACCGAGCTACAACCGCAAGTAGCGGCCACAGGCCACGGCATCCCGATGCACGGCGACGAGCTGCGGCGGCAGCTGCAAGACCTAGCCAGTCATTTTCAAGAAAAAGCCGTTCCGGCGCACGGCCGCTATGTGCACAACCCTGCTGTGATCAATGAAAACGGCGTAGTATCCGTACCACCCGAAACATCGGCCAGCTTGCCTTTGTGGGTAGCGGGTGCGGCGCTGGCTGGTGGCTTGGGGTATTTGTTGCTGCGCAAAAAGAAGCGCTCTAAAGCATACGGCGTTTTTAACGAACGCTCGATGAAGTACAAGAAGTACAACATCCACGATTTATAGGCGCCACCCAGCCTTCGCAGGTTCATTGTTCGCGGCAGCACAAGCTGACTGTTGGTTCGGTGCGTCCAAAACTCTGCCTCCTTATAATTCTCTCCCACCCAAATTTCTTATGGCCGCCCATCGCCCAAATAGCCACCACCCGCCGGCAGCCGTAGCAGAAGAAACCCAATATAAGCTTGCCTCTCTGCAGCATCTCGATCTGCGCAAGCATTCCATTGATGACTTGGTGGTGCGCGTGCAAGACCTGCTGGAGGGCCACGTTCTGCGCACCATTGAGTTTGAGCCAGGTCTGTTGCTGTACCGTGGAGTAATGTGTAATGAATTGCCCCAGCGAATCTGCGATGTTTCGTATCCGCCTGCCGAGGTCATTACCCGCGACCAACGTGCCAACCGCGCCGGTCAGCCTATCTTTTATTGCAGCGCGACGTGGCACCCGCCGTTTTTCGAAGCAGGCGTGAAGCCCGGCGACCAGATCGTGATCAGTCGCTGGAAAAGCCGGGGGCCGTTGCGCATTGTTAGTTTTGGCTACGCCGACATCAGTGCCGACGACCCGCACTCCGACCGCAACAAGGCGTTGAAAGACGCGCTAGCGCAGTTGCCCGAAACTGCGCGACCCGTTGCCGAGTTCCTGACTAACACCTTCACCAAAACCGTCCACGACGACAACCAGCATCACTACCGGCTCTCGGTGGCCGTAGCCGAAGCCTGCCAGTTGGGCAGCGCCTTCGATGGATTGCTGTATCCGTCGGCGGCCATGCCCAGTACGGCGCACAATCTGGCTCTGCATCCGAGCTGCATCGACGAAGGCAAGCTCACCTTGCAATACGTTGAGCATTTGGTGGTTAACGGGGTTGAAACAGAAACCATTGACGTTCGCTCACTGGATTTTGCCAACCGCAGCGAACCCGATGGGCGCTTGTGCTGGCTGGGGCGACCGGGCAACTGGGTGCTGCGTGAGGGCGGCGAAGCAGCAGACTGCCGCTATGAAAATCACCGCTGGACAACCAGCGCCCCCTCTTAACACAAAATGCTTATAATCAATTAGTTGATTATTTAACAGAAACCCCCAAGGTTTGTAGCCCTGCGACTCTACTTGCGCACAACACCAACTCAGACTAGGTCGGGAGTTTGAAAGCCGGCAGCGTGCTGGCACAGACCGCTGTATACTTGTAGCCGCCGCTTGCGTATACCGTCCGTGAGCCTTCTCCTTCTACTCCAAACACCTCTTTTATGAAACTGACACAGCGCTATTCGCTGACTTTGCTGCTGGGTGCTACGGCGTCGCTGGCCGCCTGCGACCGAGCCAATACGCCCGGTACCGACCGCCAAAACGTGAACGACTTTTCCACGGCCCCGCCCGCCCGCCGAATTGAAACCGACCAGGACAGTGTAAACGGCGAGCAAAATGTGCAAATGCCGGCCGGCAAAGGCTCCGCAGCCGATATAAACACCTCGACCGACGCGGCACTCAACTCTGCTCCCAGCGGCAGCAGCGCCACCACGCCACAGTCGGCATCGGGCGCGCCTGCTGCTGTCAATAAAACCGTGCAGGGCCAAAACCAGAATGCCACGAAAGCTCCTTCCGAAAACAGCACGCAGGCAACTACGCCTGTCAACGATTCGAAAGCGCGTAACCAGAACGTGAAGCCCGGCGCCCAATAGGCTTATACACAACGATTTATAAAAAAGGCTCGCAACGGAATAGTTGCGGGCCTTTTATGTGAGTTAACGCATTGATTTGTAGCGTTTTTCAGCTTTTCACTCGTCCGCGGCGCCAGAAATCGAGGCTGTAGGGATTGTGATTGGAATACAGGATAAGCAGGAAGAAAAAGAGCCCATACACCATCTGCACACCCACTGTGTTCCAGTCTTCGCGTAAGGAAGTTCCGAAGACAAGCACTATCATCAGGAGCATGCCGGCCGTGAGGGCATACCGCGTAAACAACCCCAGGATCAGGAGCAGGCCGATGCCGAACTCGATGTACGGCAGTGCCGACGCAAAAACACCAACCAGCGCGGCCGGCAGCCACGTGGGCTCAAACATTTTTACCATGCCGGCGCGCACCCCTTCCACTTTGGGCAGTCGTACGAGGCCGTGGGTCAGCATGTTGGCGCCCATCAGCAGGCGGCCCAGCACGAAAGCCTGCTCGGGAGTGGTAAGTTTCATAGGATGGCCAGATAAAATTGGCTTGAGTACAAAAAAGCCGGACGCTAGTTAAAGCCCGGCTTTTTTATAACTATTTATTAATCAATATTTTATCTTCTTGGCTTTCGCTGTCTTTTTCTTTTTACCACGCACGTCTTTGGCAATGGCTCGGGAGCTGGTCAGCACCAAGCCATCTTCGGCAAGGCCCCACACCACATCCGGAAAGCCAGTGGCTTTGTCCAGGCTTTTGCGTAGGAACAGAGCCCCAAAGGTGGCCGCTACGGCCATTACGCCCCCCAACGCTGCGCCTACTGCCGCGTTTGCGCCTTTGGCTTTGTAAGCCGTCGCCCCAACCAGAGCACCCGACAAAATGCGGCCGCCCAGAATCGCCGGGGCGGTACGGTCGGGCATGCCAGGAAGTTTGTCACCGATCATTTCTGCGCCAGCCGCTACTTTCAAAGTGGTTGCGGCAGTAGGCGACTGCATGAAGCGAAGTAGCGAACTACCCAACGCCGCCGAACGATTTTTCTGAAGACCGTGGCTGAGCGCGGCAGGCGCACTCATGCTCCGCATACCGGCCAACGACCCCAAGGCCAGGGTTTGCCAAAATTGCTGTGACATAAAGCTTGTTTTCGTAGAAGAATGGAAGGAAACCGGATGCTTTTCAGGGCATGACCGCGTTTTTCGCCCCTAAATCGGGTGCGCTTAGCTTAAACGGGCCAGACGAACGTCCGGACGATTTATTTCTGCGCCCTGCTTGTCAAGCAGCTCGTTTGTAGTTAGCCCAGCCTTGTTCTATTCCTAAAATCTTAGACTGAATCAGGATTTTTCGGAGGCATTTTTAAGTATAACCCGCAGGCCGCAACAAAAATCCAGTGTTTTTTCAGTGCGTTCAGGGCGGTAAGAGGGCTGCTCAAAGCCGTACAATACGGGAGATAAACACCTTAAGCTCTTCCACCTTAACCCGTTAATCATGAAAAAAAAATGGATTCCTATCATCGCTGGATCCTTGTTATGCACTACCCTTGCCTTTACTGGCTGCCACGACGATGACAATGGCACTGGCCCAACCACCACTACCAGCGGCACGACAGCAGGCACCACCACGGGTACGACAACCAGCACGACCACAGGTACAACAACTACAGGTACTACTACTTCCGGCACGACCGCGGGCACTACTACCAGCGGCACCACGGGCACGACCACAACCGGTACGACTACTGGTACGACCACTACCGGTACCACAACGGGTACGACAACCGGCACGACGACCACAGGTACCACTACGACTGGCACCACTACGACTGGCACCACAACCGCTGGTACTACTACAACCGGCACCACGGGCACAACCACTAGCGGCACGACTACCGGCACCACGACAGGTACCACCACTACGGGTACCACTACCGGTACCACAACTGGTACAACAACAGCTGGTACTACCACCGGCACCACAACGGGCACTACAACGTCGGGTACTACAACGGGCACGACCACAACCGGTACGACCACGGGTACAACTACCACCGGCACAACCACCGCTGGTACCACAACCGGAACTACTACCAGTGGCACGACTACCGGTACTACCACAACTGGTACAACTACTGGCACGACTACCACGGGTACCACCACTGGTACTACGACCGGCACGACCACGGGCACCACGACCAGCGGTACGACTACCGGTACCACTACTTCGGGCACGACCACGGGTACAACGACCTCAGGCACTACCACTGGCACAACTACTTCGGGCACTACCACGGGTAGCACAACGAGTGGCACTACTGGCGGTAGCACCACCTGATAATTCTTGCATCATTAAAAAAGCCAGGCGCAACTGCGCCTGGCTTTTTTGCTTTATCGCTTTATGATAATCATCTGATTAACAATTGTTTATCAACTATTTCTGTTTGGCGGCCCAAGCATCCATTTTTTGTTCGAGCACGGCCAGCGGCATGACGCCGTCTTTGAGCAGCTCGTCGTGGAAGTCGCTGAGCTTGAATTTGTTGCCTAGCTCCTTCTCGTAGCGGCTGCGAAGCTCCCGAATCTTGAGGGCGCCCACTTTGTACGACAGCGCCTGCCCCGGAATGGCCATGTAGCGCTCGATTTCGGCGGTGGCGCCTTGCTCGCTGATGGCTTCGTTGTCCATCATGTACTTAATGGCTTGCTCGCGGGTCATGTTTTTGGTGTGCATGCCCACATCCACCACCAGCCGGATGGCGCGGTGAATTTCGTCGCCCAGCGCGCCCATGTACTGGTACGGATCGGTGTAAAGGCCGAGTTCCTTACCCAACGATTCGGTGTAAAGAGCCCACCCTTCGGTCATGGCGCCGTAACCGGCGTAGCGGCGAAACTTCGGCAGATTTTCGTTTTCCTGTTGCAGCGAAATCTGGTAATGGTGGCCCGGAATGGCTTCATGCAGAAACAGCGACTCCATGCCCGACGTGGTGTTGTACTTCGTGGCATCCAGAATCGGCACGTAGAAAATACCCGGCCTTGTGCCGTCCGTGGAGCCTTGGTTGTACTCCGCCGACGCCGAAGCGGCCCGGAATGCCTCGGTCTGGTGCACCTCAAACGGCGTTTTGGGCGTGCGGCCAAACATCTTTTTCAGATTCGGCTCCATGCGCTTATGAATGGCCTCGAAGGCAGCAAGCACATCCTGCGGCGTTTTGTAGGGCATGAATTTTGGGTTCGTCTTCATGTACTCGAAGAACGCCGGCAAGTCGCCTTTGAAGCCGGTTTCGGTCTTTACACGCTCCATTTCCGTACGGATGCGCTTTACCTCGCTCAGGCCCGTTTGGTAGATTTCCTCCGGCGTTTTGTCGGTGGTAGTCCAGTATTTTACCAGATACGTGTAGTCTTCCTTGCCACCCGGAATCGCCGAAATGCCCGTGCTGGTGCGGCTCTTGGGCAAATACTCATTCTTCAGAAACGCGCCAAGCTTTTTGTAAGTCGGTACCAGTTGGTTCGCGATGGCGTCTTTGTAAGCGGCCGTAATGCGCTTCTGGTCATCAGCCGAAACGCCCTCCGGAAATTTCTTGATGGGGCCGTAAAACAGGCTCTTGGTCGGGTCCGCTACAACCAGCGCTTCCATCTGCGGAATCATTTTTACCACCAGCGCCCGCGGCAGCACCACCCCGGCAGCCATGCCCTTGCGGAAGTTGGCGATGGCCGAGTCGCCCCACACCGGGAAGCTTTTCACGCGGCCCAGCCAATTGTCGTAGTCCTTGGCGTTTTTAAACGGCTGAATGCCCTCGCCCGAACCGTATTGCCCCAGCGTAATGGGCAAGCCCCAAAACTGCTGAAACGGCATCATCCACATGTTCAGCTTCAGGCCCGCCAAGCGGCTTTCCATCTCGTATTGAAAGATGTCGTAGCTCACTTTGTCGTTGTCAGACAACGAGTTACGGTCATACGACTTAAGCTTTGTTTGGTAGCTTTCGTAGAAATTGCGGAGCGTATCGCGGAAGGCTTTGGTCTGGTCGTTGGGGAGCTGGTCGTTGTAGCGGTTGTCGCCCTGCGTGGTGGCATCCAGCGGAAACAGTTTGTTGTTTTTCTCCCAATAACTGTCGAAAAGCGACGCCAGATCTTTGGTACTGGCGGTGGCGCTGGTGGCGCCGCCGCTTTCGGTTTTGGTCTGCTGATTGCATCCCGCAAGCGTACATGCCAGCAACCCGGCAAGTGCTAGTTTTTTCATTTAAGATGAGGTTGAAGTGGAGCTTTAAAGCTAAGTAGTTCTGTGTGGAATGCCGGTGAGGCACGCTGAGAACAGCCGCAAATATCTTCCGGCACTTTCGGAAGCAGCTTCCCAGAAATCCTCTCTGCCCAAGTAGTACTGCATACAAAAAGCCCCGGTACCGTAGCACCGAGGCTTTTTGTGTAGTAATCGAGGCTGCTGAAGCGCAGAAACCAGGTTTGAGCGCTTGCTAGTGCTGCTCAACTAGTCCGCTCAGCCTATGGCATTGGAATAATGATCGTCGAGCGCTTGGTCCAACGCCTGCCGAAACGCAACCAACAGCTTGCTGCGCTCGGCATCCGGCGTATTCTGCAATACCCGTTCGAAGGTGGTGCGGTACACATGAGCCATGAAGTGCGCACCGTACGTGACGAAAAACCGGTCGTGGATCTTGTCAAACGAGATTTTCTCAGCCGACGAAATGGATAATGAAAGCGCCAGCCACTGCTTTGCATTGTTGGCCAAGCTGAGTTGTAAATCTTGATCCATAAACTTCGGAGAAAAGAAAAAAGGAAATCGCCAGCCGCGTACTGTAGTCAAGCTGAAGCGTACGCAGCCCGGATGGCAAGTACCGTGCCCGCCTCGCCGCATACCGCACGAGTTAAGATCTTGCTGACAGCTTCGGCTCGGCTCTACCCCCAACAATTGAAGCTCAGCTTAAATCAATGAGCTAAAATATCAAGCGTTTTCGTATTCCAATAATCATAAATGTTTGATTATCAACAATTTAAAAATACACCTCTTAAAGCTAGGCAGCAACCAAATCTGAACAACTTACCGGCTAATTCCACCACAATAAATAACTTCTATATTTAGCTACCGACATTGCAGCAGGGCCGCACCGTACCGATGAAAACACTCTTACCCATCTTATTCGCCTCGGTGGCCGGCATGGGCCACGCGTTTGAGGCCGACCATCTGCTAGCCGTCGGCACCATCATCTCCAAGCGCGACAGCACCTTGCTAGCCATCAAAGACGGCTTGTATTGGGGGCTGGGCCACACGACCACGCTGGTCGTGCTGGGCTCCGTGATTATTTTCAGCCGGGCTACTTTCTTGAATTCCAGCTACTTCGAGGCCGCGGTAGGCGCCATGCTCGTAGTCATGGGCATCAGCCGCTTGGTTGGCAAAGACACCTTTACCACGAGCCGCAGCCCGCGCTACCAGCACAGCTTTGCCTACACCGTTGGGCTAATCCACGGCTTGGCGGGCAGCGGCGCGTTGGTGCTGTTCGTGATGAGCGGCATCAGCGACCCCGTTTGGGGCGTGGCCTACATTCTCATCTTTGGGCTCGGCTCGATGCTGGGCATGCTCACGGTGGCCGGCTTGTTCAGCATCCCATTCACGAAGCGCATGAAAATAAACCGCTCGCTGCGCCTGAGTGCCGTCGTGTTGTCCTCCGGGATCTGCATCGTGTACGGTAGCCGCATGATTTACGAAAACCTTCATTTCTAACGCGTTAGCGCATGCATCTTTCTCCCAAAGACATCGATAAACTGGTGCTGCACAATGCGGGCGTGGTGGCTCAGAAGCGGTACGCCCGCGGCCTGCGCCTCAACTACCCCGAAGCCGTGGCGCTCATCGCGACCCAACTGCTCGAGTTTATTCGCGACGGCGAGCGCGTGGCCACGCTCATGGACAAAGGCAAAAAGATTCTGGGCCTCGATGATGTGATGGAAGGCGTGGCCGAGTTAGTGGCCGAAGTGCAGGTTGAGGGCACCTTCCCCGACGGCACCAAGCTCGTGACCGTGCACCAACCCATCTGCCGTCAGCATGGCATACCCGAACTGGCTTTGTACGGTTCCGGACTTGTACTCAACGCCTCGCAAACGCCCTCGCCCGACAACTTGCTCAGCGCCAACCCCGGTGAGTATCTACTTCATAATGAAGACATTATATTAAACGAAGGCCGCGCTACGGTGGAGCTGGAAGTTACCAACCTCGGCGACCGCCCGGTGCAGGTCGGCTCGCATTACCCGTTCTTCGAAACCAACGCCGCCCTGCAATTCGACCGCGAAAAAGCCTTTGGGTTCCGGCTCAACATCCCGGCCGGCACGGCCGTCCGCTTCGAGCCCGGCGAGCGCAAGCGCGTGACGCTGGTAGCGCTGGCTGGCGAACGCATTGTGTATGGCGGCAATGGGCTGATTGATGGGAAGCTGGATGAGGAAAATAAGCAGGCGGCAATGAACAAAATCTAAGCTCTGCTAATGAATTCCTATTTCATCCTTTGGCCTACAGATTGGTGTAAGCGCTTGGCACAAGCCCATGATCAGGGACCATTACAAGCAATTTATGGTGGCTCTCATACGTCCGTTCCACCATTAGGCCGAGTTACGGTCGGCGACATCATCCATCCTGTGTCGATAAAAAATGGCCAACTATTTATAATTGGCCGAATGCGGGTGACGAGCATTCTTGACGCTGAAGAGTACCTAAAAGGACAAAACATATCCAGGTTCAACAACGAATTATGGGACACTTCGGCCCATAAGCTACTAAAGCAGAACCCTGAGCTAGGACATCGTATTCCTAGGAGTTGTATTGAAAATGTTGCTCTAGGGACTGGAACAGGTTTAAGATTTGATTTTAATCTATCAACTGAGATAGTGAGCAACCTCCGCTTTGGTCAGAAACCTGGCTTTGAGAAAAGGCTTTCAATCAATGAAGAGGGGAAAATATCCCATGTAGGTTTACAAGGTCACTTCCGACGGTTGAGCAGTGATTCAGCGGCACTTGTCGCTGAAGTAATGCGTGAGTTCTAGCACTGATTCAGGAATCAACACATTAAACATATTCTATGTCCCTACCTATCGACCGGCGCGCGTACGCCGATATGTACGGCCCCACTGTAGGCGACAAAGTGCGCCTAGGCGATACCGACCTAATCGTAGAAGTCGAAAAGGACTATTGCGTCTACGGCGAGGAGTGCAAGTTTGGCGGCGGCAAAGTGCTTCGCGATGGCATGGGCCAAGCCGCCGGAATTGGGCAGGCTGATGCGTTGGACTTGCTCATTACCAACGCATTAGTAATCGACTACACCGGCATTTACAAAGCCGATATCGGCATTAAAGGCGGCCGGATCGTTGGGATTGGCAAGGCCGGCAACCCGCACATTATGCCCAGCGTTACGCCCGGCATGGTAGTCGGCGTAACTACGGAAGTAATTGCTGGTGAAGGCCAGATCCTGACGGCCGGCGGCATCGATTGCCACATACATTTCATTAGCCCTCAGCAGATTAACGAAGCCTTGGCGTCGGGCGTGACCACGATGGTAGGCGGCGGCACCGGCCCGGCGGCGGGCACCACCGCCACGACCTGCACGCCCGGTGCTTTCTACATCGAAATGATGCTGAAGGCGACCGAAGCGTATCCGCTGAATTTCGGTTTTCTGGGCAAAGGCAACTCCTCCAAGCCCGAAGGCCTGATCGAGCAGGTCGAGGCTGGCGCTCTGGGGTTTAAGCTGCACGAAGATTGGGGCACCACGCCCGCTGCCATCGACAACTGCCTCGCCATCGCCGACCAATACGACGTGCAGGTGTGCATTCATACTGATACCCTGAACGAAAGCGGCTTCGTCGAGACTTCCACCAACGCGTTCAAAGGCAGAACGATACACGCCTACCACACCGAAGGCGCCGGTGGCGGCCACGCGCCCGACATCATTAAAATCTGCGGGGAGCCGAACGTCATCCCGTCCTCCACAAACCCGACGCGGCCCTTCACGGTGAACACCATCGACGAGCACCTCGACATGCTCATGGTTTGCCACCATCTTGATCGCAACATTCCCGAAGACGTGGCCTTTGCCGAAAGCCGCATCCGGGGCGAAACCATTGCTACTGAGGATATTCTGCACGATTTAGGCGCGCTCAGCATCATTTCCTCCGACTCGCAGGCGATGGGCCGCGTGGGCGAAGTCCTGACGCGTACCTGGCAAACCGCGCACAAGATGAAACAGCAACGCGGCTTGCTTCCAGAAGACTCTGATACCCAAACAGATAATTTCAGAGCCAAGCGCTACGTCGCCAAATACACCATCAATCCGGCCCGTGCGCACGGCTTTTCAGAGGAAATCGGTTCGGTGGAGCTTGGCAAGCTGGCTGATTTAGTGCTCTGGAAACCAGCGTTTTTCGGTTCTCGGCCCGAAATGATCATCAAAGGCGGCATCATCGTGCAATCGCAGATGGGCGACGCCAACGCCTCCATCCCGACGCCGCAGCCCTCTATCTCTAGGCCGATGTTCGGTTCTTTCGGTGCGGCCATTGGCAAAACGTCGATGGTGTTTGTGTCGCAGGCATCGGTTGCGCATGTGCAACAGCATTACGGCTTGCAGAAGCAGATCGTAGCCGTCAAGAACTGCCGTAACATCTCGAAGAAGGACATGGCATTGAACGACTATCTACCTAACATTCAAGTAGATCCGGAAACTTACAAAGTCACCGTCGACGGCGTACACCTGACCTGCGAGCCTGCGACCAAGCTGCCGCTGGCGCAGCTGTACAACTTGTTTTAGATACTAGAGCTAGAGCTAAGCTCCCCTCCTTTTTTAAGGTGGGGCTGGGGGTGGTAAAGGCCGATGTTTAGTTATTCTGAAAGGCGGTCATGCAGAGCGCAGCGAAGCATCTCTACTGGTTACATATCTCAACGAAGCGGGAGAGATGCTTCGCTGCGCTCTGCATGACAGACAGGTTTCTAGTCCAAGCTTCTAACTTTAGCTAACCACCCCAACCTTTGGCCTTCCCTCCCATCAACAAGCATAGGAATTTCTTAGCTCTAGCTTCCTACCATGACTCAACTCGCTCGGCTGCTGCACCTTGTCGATTCGGCGATCCCTACGGGGTCGTTTGCTTATTCATATGGCTTGGAAAGCAGCATCACGTTTGGCTTGGTGAAGACGCCGTTTGGGCTGCGCAATTATTTGTATTCGTTTCTGCAACAAGCAGTTAGCATGGAATTTCCCTTTATAAATTCCTGCTATAAGCTCGCGCTCCCAGATCTGAATACAGAATTGGCCACCATAGCCACCGAATACGATGCCATGATGCTGGTGCCTACGCTGCACCGGGCCAGCGTGGCCCAGGGCAAAAATTGGCTCAAGCTGCTCGAATCATTTTATCCGGAGGCAGGCTTAGACGTTGTAAACCAATGGTTTGTGCAGGAGCAAATTCCGCTGCACTTCGTGCTTGGCTTTGCGCTGTGCTTGAAGCGCATGGGTTTTTCACTGCCCGACGTGCAGACCATGTACCTGCACATGGCCCTGCGCGACCAGATCAGCGCGGCCATTCGGTTGGGGTTTATGGGGCCGATGGAAGGCCATAAGTTGCAGCACGATTTCTATTCCATCTTCGAAAATCTCATGGCCAGCCACGCCGAGACGGAGTATTTTCAGGCTTCGCGCTCGGCGTTTTTGCTGGATGCGGCCCAGGTTTTTCACGAAGACGTTTACTCCAAACTATTTCAGAATTAACGCATTATGGCATTTGTAGAGAAGTTGGCTTTGTTGCTCCACGGCCACACCCACGAAGCGTACGAATCACCAGGCGACTACAACGAGCGCGAAACCCGCAAGCTGCCCTCCTACCGAAACTTCCGCAAGCGGGCCTTCACGGTGGGCATCGGCGGGCCGGTGGGCACGGGCAAAACGGCGCTGCTCAAGGCCCTGTGCGAGCGTCTGCGCAACCAGTACGAGCTGGGCGTGGTCACCAACGATATTTTCACCCGCGAGGACGCCGAATTTCTGATTCGCAACAGCGCCCTGAGCGAAGACCGCATTGTAGGCGTCGAAACGGGCGGCTGCCCACACGCGGCAATCCGCGAAGATATCTCCTTGAATATGAACGCGTTGGAAGGGCTCATGACGCGCTTCGACTACAACATCGATTTCCTGTTTGTGGAAAGCGGCGGCGACAACTTGGCGGCGCATTTCAGCCGCGAGCTAGTCGATTACTCCATCTATGTCATTGATGTATCGGGCGGCGACAAAATCCCACGCAAAGGCGGACCCGGCATCACGCAGTCTGACTTACTGGTTATCAACAAGATAGACATTGCCGCGCTCGTCCGCGCCGACTTGGGCGTAATGGAGCGCGACTCCAAAAAAATGCGCGGCGAAGGTCCGTTTGTGTTTGCCCGCGCGCTGGATGGCTACAACTTGGATGTGATCATTGAGCACATCGAAAAAGCCAAGGAGCGAGCGTTGCAATCCGTCCGCGAGGATCGGCGGTAAGCGGTTCCAATCTGATTCCCGCCTGTCATCCTGAGCTTGCGAAGGACCTTATTAGGGTTGCTAACATCTACTACTCAGGCGTGATAAGGTCCTTCGCAAGCTCAGGATGACAGGCGTCGGTTTTCTTGATCACCCTTTAATACTTGCGTTTCAAGGGGTTGTAGCCAAAAAACTCTTCACCGCTCAACGCTTGCAACAGATGATCGCAGAGGGGTTGCAAGGCCATCCGACTGTGGGCCATTGCGCGCAAGATGTAGGCCTCTTCTTTCACTTTGGTCACCGAAATCATGCATTCCAGATTGGTTATGGCGAAATGCAGGTCGGTGCGGTCGCTCATTTTTAACTGGAGCAGTGCATCAGCGAGGTACTGAAAACGGGCGTCGGTGGGGTTGCCAACCAAATAGGCCGAAAACATGGTCTGGTACTGGTCGAAGTTGGCGGGCGACGTGGCAATATGGTGCTGTGGCGCAAAAGCAAACCGATCCAGCAATACAACCCGCTGGTTGACAGCGACTTTTAGCTCGGAGTGGAATGCGGTGAATACGAACTTCTCGCCGATGTCCATGCGGCCGGAATGAAACCAGTCGATCACTAACAGCAGCGAATCGGGTTGCAGGTCCCACTGCTGAACTTGGCGGTACTGGCTGCGCTCCTGCATCACTACGGGGTCGGGAAACACGACGGCCAAAGCGCCTGCGCCCAACTTTCCTTCGATAACGTGCTCGGCAGCGGCTCCTTGCAACGACTTGAATATCTTGGTGTTAGCCTGCGAACCCAGAAACAGGCGGGAGTTGGCGTGGCCCGTTAGGCGCAGCCAGATTTTGTCGCCGGCTACCATGCCGCCGCCGTAGCTCGACAGCACCGCGTGGCACCCGGCCGCAGGCGAGCGCGGGTTGAGGATCTTGAGGGGCTGGACGTTTTTGCAGCTAATGAGCCGGGATTTGCCTTGTACTTCGGCCACTTCCAGCTCGCTCCACTCAGTAGGCGCGTTGTTCATTCGCTGCTTTTTGGCGCTAAAATAGATGGCCCCGCGTCACTGCCCCCTATACCAGCGTCAGGACACCGCTTAACTCGTCAATTTGGTGAGTTGGGTCCAAGGCGAGGCATTCTTCCGCGTTTCCAAAGCCAAACCGAGCCCAGCACGAATCGATGCCGCTGTTGCGCGCAAACTCCAGGTCAGCGGAGGTGTCGCCGATCATCAGGATTTCCTGAGCCCGAACCTGCGGGTACTGCGGCTGCACAACCTCGTGGAAAATCATGGGGTTGGGCTTCATTTGCAGCTGTTTATCGGGAAAGCTGCCGTCGCCGATGAGCAAGGAAACGTACGGCAACAACCCCAGCCGGTCGAGCGAACTTTCGAGAATAGCGGCGCCTTTGTTGCTGAGAACCACCACCGCAGCGCCTTGCGCCGTGGCTTGAGCCAGCACCTCCCGCGCGCCTGGAAACGGCCGCACAAGCGGCTCGCCCTGCTCGGCGTAGATGGCGCGGTAGGTGGGCACCCAGCCGGCCACCGTTTCGGGCGGCGTGTTGGGCTGCAAGGCTTTCAGCGTCGAGAAAGTGGGAAACCCCATTTCCAGAATGCGCTGAATCTCAGCCTGTGGCGGCACGGGCAGCGCCGCTTCTAGAAAAAACTGCTGGATGCTGTGTTGAATGGCTTGGCGCGAATCGCAGAGGGTGCCGTCGTAATCAAACAGCAGAAGTGAATAAGGCATAAGACAGAATCAGAGACACAGCCCGGCCCGCCGGCAGTACAACACCAAGGCTTCCGGACAAAGGTAGTGCTGCCCGCTTGAAACGGCCCGCCGACGCGCCGCAGGAGCGCAAGCTGCAACCTTGCCCGGCTGTTCCGGTTATAGCATCTCGTACATTTGAAAGAGCATTTTTACATGGAATCACTCAAAGGAAAAAACGCACTCGTGACGGGTGCCGGCAAAGGAATCGGGCGCGCAGTGGCCCTTGCACTGGCTCAGGAAGGCGTAAATGTAGGGTTGCTGGCCCGCACAGAAAGCCAGTTGCAGGAGGTAGCAACGGAGGTAGCGGCACTGGGTGTGAAAGCCGCAGTAGCCGTTGCCGATATTACTGATATTGAATCGGTTAACAGGGCTGTGGAACAAGTGCGCGCCGAACTGGGCACCATCGATATTCTTATCAACAACGCCGGGACGGCGGCGTTTGGCAAGTTTTTGGAGTTGGAGCCCAGCCAGTGGGAAAACATCATCCGGGTAAACCTGATGGGCACCTACTATGCTACACGCGCCGTGTTGCCGGGCATGATTGAGCGGCAGAGCGGCGATATCATCAATATTTCATCGACGGCCGGACAGCGCGGCGCGGCGGCTACCAGCGCCTACAGCGCCTCGAAGTTTGCCGTGCTGGGCCTCACCGAATCGCTGATGCAGGAAGTGCGCAAACACAACATCCGCGTTAGCGCCCTCACGCCCAGCACCGTTGCGACAGAGCTGGCCGTGGAGCTAAAACTGACCGATGGCAACCCCGAAAAGGTGATGCAAACCGAAGACTTAGCCGAATTGATCATTGCGCAGCTTAAACTCAACCGCCGCGTGTTTATCAAGGAAGCGGGCCTGTGGTCAACTAATCCATAATGATTTGATTATCAGATATTTACATAAACATTCTAACAAGAAACGCGCCCGTTCATCTGAAATAATCTTTCAAATGAACGGGCGCTACTGAGTACGGGTGCCCCGACCCTAGTGCTTGCACCGTCGGGCTGGGGCGCGGATTATTGCGCTTTGATTTTCTGTTTGCGCCTACCTATCAGCTATTATCAATCAGTTACTTAGAAGACCTGGCTTTGGGCGGCACCATCGTACCGAAAGCTCCTTTTTGCTCAAACGACTCGATTACTTCGTCTTCGAGCGGCGTGCGCTTCACCACGGAATTATTGGCCCAGAATTCGGGGTCGTATTTGGTGTTTTTGATGGCTTCGAGGTCGCGGTCGCGGGTGCTTACCTTGGCGTAACTTACGTCGGCGGGCGTTTCGCTGGTTTCGTAGAAAAACGTGAACGACGAGACGTTCATTTTCGCTACCGGCTTGCCGGGTTGCAGGATGTCGAAAGTGAGGTTGGTCTTGATGTAATCGAGCGGCGAGGCGGGCTCTTCGGAGTTCTGAAAGGCCATGTCGAACTCCAGTTTGGTGTTCTTGAACTTGTACGCTGGGTTGCTGGCGTTGGCCGTAAAGTTGGGCGTTGCGATCTTGAAACGCACTACTTTGTAGGTGTCCACGTCGAGCCAGATGGTGCCTTCGGCGTGGTACTTGGTCAGTTCGGGGCGCGTTTCAAACTTGATTTCGGCAATGCCGCCCTCGCCTTGCTCCAGGATGCCGACCAATTCGAGGTAATAATTCTTGACCAAGTTGGGGCTCAGCAGCGCCAAAGATTTGGTGCTGTCGGCTTGCGCGTCATACAGGCCGTAGGACTTGGTATAGAGCGAGAAGTTGCTGAAGTTCATCAGCGAAGGCTTAGCCGCGTAACGGCCCTGCGCGATGTCGGTGCCCTCGATGCGGGCGTTGTTCGACTTCACGTTCCAGACTACTTCCTGCAACTCGGTCGGCTCGTCGTTGATGCGCGTTACCTGCCGGTAGAAAGCCTTGCCGTAGAACTTCTTATCGTAATTCTTCTGCATTTGCCGGTAGGCGCGGTCCACTAGCTGAAACGCGTAGCTGCCTACTTTCACTTCCGGCAGGGCAATGGTCGCCGAGCCCAAGGCAATCTGGACGGGCTTGTCGACGCTGGTGATGCGCACCGTGTCGCGGACGTGCGCCAGCTCCGACACGATCAGCGTTTGGGGCAACGATTTGAGATTCAGTACAAACTCGCCGTTTTCGTTGCTAGCCGTGCCGCTGCCGGTGTTTTTCACGCCGATGCTGGCAAAGGGCAACGGCTGCTGCGTGTCTTTGTCGATTACGGTGCCGTGCAGTTGGTACTGTGCCTGCGCCGAGTGGCTTAGGCCGACAAACAGCAGAACGACCAGGCAAAAAGCCGCCGGCAGCTTGCCTGGGTGGACAAACGCGTGCTGAATCTTAGATTGGCTAGGGAAGATATTCAAGGTCGAAAGGGTTTGATGTCGAGAGAGATAGCTGGAATAGAATAACGAGCAACCGTCGCCCGGCCATATGCCGGACGCACAAAATTAGGCTTCCACCCGGTCAACTGGAACAGGTTTCCGCACGAAAACATCCTGCTTGGGCTCACCTCGAAAACGCGTCGAGAAGCCAGCCCGGTTGATGCGCGGCCGGCTCGACACTAGAATTATGCCAGCTTCCATACGCGCGCAGGCCCATCACAGGCTTTTTTCATTTGCAGCGCTGGAAAGATAGGACGACTCAGTAAGTAAAAGTGGCTTACTAAAAGCAGAGCCGTAGCCGCTTCGGCCCATGATTACGGCCCTACCCAAACCGCCGCTGAGATAAGTTGCGGCAATACTTCTGCGGTTACCGTATTTTCGCAAATCACTCGTCTTTGAAAGCTACCTTCCAAATTGCTGACGCTCCGAAATTTTCCGCTATTCCTGCTTTTGATCCTGCTTCTTCATCCGGCCGCTGGCTCGGCACAAGGGCACAAAAAGCACCCTAAAAAGAAGAAAACAACGCACACGGCGGCCCATCATGCCGCTGTGCATCGGCACTCTTCGGAGGCAGTAGCCAAAAGGCAAGTATCTAATTATAAGTCAAATACAAAAAAATCAAAATCTGCGGCTGCCAAGCCGAAGAACGGCCCGGTGCCGTTCGCGGCGCAGCTGACCAAATCGCGTTGGGTCGATTCGGTGATGGCTACGCTCACGCCCGACCAACGGGTGGCGCAGCTGTTTATGGTGGCGGCGTATTCCAACAAAACCCGCATCGACGAGGATTCGGTATCGACACTGATCCAACAATACGGCATTGGGGGCCTGATCTTTTTTCAGGGCGGACCGGTGCGCCAGTCGAAGCTACTGAACCGCTACCAAAGCCAGGCAAAAGTGCCGTTGCTGGTCGCCATGGACGCCGAATGGGGCCTGGGCATGCGCCTCGACAGCACCACGCGCTTTCCGTACCAGATGAGCATGGGCGGCGTGCGCGATACGCAGCTTTTGTACGACATGGGCCAGGAAATCGCGCGGCAGTTTAAGCGCACCGGCATGCACGTCAATTTTGCGCCGGTCGTGGACGTGAACAACAACGCCGCTAACCCGGTCATCGGCTACCGCTCGTGGGGCGAAAACCGCGAAAACGTGACCGCGAAAAGCTACCAGTACATGAAGGGCATGCAGGACGCAGGCGTGCTGGCCGTAGCCAAGCATTTTCCCGGCCACGGCGACACCGACACCGATTCGCACTTGGCGCTGCCCCTGATTCGCGTAGATCAGCGCCGCCTCGACACGCTCGAGATTTTCCCGTTCCGCAACCTGATGCGTCGCGGCCTCGGTGGCATCATGATCGCGCACCTCAATATTCCGGCCCTCGACAGCACCGGCATGCCTTCTACCCTTTCCAAACCCATCGTGACGGGCATGGTGAAGCAGAAAATGGGATTTGAAGGCGTCGTTTTTACCGATGCCATGAACATGAAGGGCGTGATCAGCAAGTACCCGCCCGGCGACGCCGACGTGCGGGCCCTGATTGCGGGCAACGACGTGTTGGAGTTCTCCAAGAACATCCCATTAGCACTCAAGATGGTGCGCGAAGCCATCAACCGCAAAGAGCTGAGCCAGGCCGACATCGACGCGCGCTGCCGCAAAGTGCTGGCGCTCAAGCAATGGGCCGGACTGGATCACTACAAGCCCATCGAGCTTAAGAATCTTTACCAAGACCTCAACACGTCGCATGCCAACTACCTCACGCACAAGCTATCGGAGCTATCGGTAACGGTGCTGCGCAACCAGAAGGATCTGCTACCGCTCCAACGCCTTGATACCCTGCGCATTGCTACGCTCACCATTGGCACGCGCGATACCACCGATTTTCAGCGTATGGCCGCCGACTATGCCACGGTGCACCACTATTGGCTGTCGGCGACGGCAACGCTGAACGAGCTGACGCAAATGCGTGAAACGCTGAAGCCGTACAACACCCTCCTGATCGGGATTAATAACTTGGGCCGCCTGCCCGCCACCAACTTCGGCGTGACGCCCGAAACCAACATCCTGCTTCGCGAGCTCACCGGTCAGAAGCAAAAGGTGATCGTGAGCGTATTTGGCAACGCGTATGCAGTGGCTAAAATCCGCGATTTGGAACGCGCCGACGCTGTGGTGCTGGCCTATCAGGAAAGCAAAAACGCGCAGGACGTAACGGCCGAAATCATCTTCGGCGGCATCTCGGCGGTGGGCAAATTGCCGGTTTCCGTAACTGACAGATACACAAACGGTTATGGATTGGTCACAAAAGGTGGCATTCGTCTGAGCTACGGCTACCCCGAAGATGCCGGCATGAACCCCAACTTCGAGCTGCGTGTCGATTCGCTTATGAATCAGGCGCTTGCGGCTAAGGCATTTCCGGGTTGCGAAGTATTGGTGGCTCGCAAAGGCCGGGTAGTACTGCGCAAAAGCTACGGCACGCACAGCTTCGCCGATTCGCCGAGCCAAGCCGGCAAACCCAGCCGCCCGGTACTCAATACCGACATCTACGACTTGGCTTCCGTAACGAAAGTCTCGGCGACGCTGCCATCGCTGATGAAGCTACAAGACGAAGGCAAGTTTAACCCCGACATGACGATGGGCCAACTGTTTCCGGAGTTTGTGGGCACCAACAAGCAAGACCTAAAGCTGCGCGACGTACTGACGCACCAAGCCCGCCTGAAGGCCTGGATTCCGTTCTGGCAAGAATACACGCGCCCGAAAGGCTTTTTCAACCGGCTATTTGGCAAGCGCCCGGCTGCCGCAACCGTATCGGCCAAGCAGCCTTCGGAGATGAGCCGGCGCTTTTTCCGCCCCGATTCGTCGGGCCGGTTCCCGCTGCAAGTGGCCGATGATCTCTGGGCGCGTAAGGATTTCCCAAATCGCATTCACAAGGAAATTGGGGAGTCGCCGCTCAACGAGAAGCCCGGCTACGTGTACTCCGACCTCTCGTTTATCATGTATCCGGCGTTTGTGAAGGCTGCTTCCGGCAAGCCCATCAATCAGTTTGTGCAGGACGCGATCTATAAGCCTTTGGGAGCTACCACCATGGGCTACAACCCCACGTACCGCTTCCCGCTGGCCCGTATTGCGCCTACCGAGTACGATTCACTGTTTCGGCACACGCAGCTGCACGGCACGGTGCACGACGAAGGGGCCTCGCTACTGGGCGGCGTATCGGGCCATGCGGGCATGTTCGGCAACGCCAACGACTTAGCGAAGGTCGTGCAGATGTACGCTTGGAACGGTCGCTACGGCGGGCAACAACTCATTAAGGCCGAGACGATGGCCGAGTACGAACGCTGCCAGTTTTGCCCCGACAACCGCCGCGCCCTCGGCTTCGACCGCCCGGCCAACAACCCCAGCATCAACTCGGCCAAGGACGCTTCGCCTCGCAGCTTTGGGCATACGGGCTACACCGGCACTTATTTCTGGGTCGATCCGCAGTACGACTTGGTGGTGGTAATGCTTTCCAACCGCGTCAACCCTACGCGCCGCAACAACAAGATTTCCGACCTGAGCGTGCGTAGCCGCCTGCTCCAAACGGCCATCGAAGCCGTAAAATCAGAGCGCCCCCAAGTGGAATCGACGGTACCGAAAGAAGAGTAAACGGGGTTAAAACGCTTACAGGCCGCAAGCCCTTGTTCTGGTGCGCATGGTACACCAGAACAAGGGCTTGCGGCCTGTATACCGCTCTTGTACATCTCACATACAAATGCCCGGCCTTTACATTGTATTGATAATCAGTGTTTTATATATTATACAAGAAAATACTATTGGGCCGTGGCTGCGCTGGCAAATTCAACCGGGGCGCCTTCCCAGGCTCTGGCCAATGTTTCGTCGCGGTGGTAGATGTCGGGCAACTGGCGAAGCTGAGCGCCGTCGGCGTCGAGGGTTTGGTAGCGAACCATCAGCGGAACTGCGGCACGTAACCCAAAAGATTTGGTTTCGCCTTCGTCAATGCTGTTTTCCATCTGCTCTACGCGATCGGCTTTGGTGCGCTGGCTATCGCGCGTCAACAGGAAGCGGGCCAGGTCCGAAGCATGTTGCAACCGGATGCAACCGTGGCTGAGGGCACGGTAATTAGCCTGAAAAGCTTCTTTGGCAGGCGTGTCGTGCAGGTAAATCTCGTAAGGATTGGCAAACCGGAACACCACATTGCCCAACGCGTTGCGCGAAGAAGGCGCTTGGCGAATCTGGAAAGCGAAGTTTGCCGGCGATATTTTGCTCCAGTTCACTTCTGAAGCATCTACCCGATCGCCGGCTTGGTCGTAGAGGCGAAAGCCCTTGGAAGCCAAGTAGCCGCGGTCGCGCTTCAGCTTTGGCAACACTTCTTTCGTAGCAATGCTCTGGGGCATGCGCCATTCGGGAGCCGTCTGGAAAAAGCTCAGCTTGCTATACATCTCAGGCGTCGGGGTTTCAATTTTGCCCACTACCACGCGGTGACTGCGAACCACTTGCGCGCCGCGTACTACTTGCAGGCTGTAAGCCGGGATATTGACAACCAAATAGAGCGAGTCAACGCGGGGCTCCCAGCGCAAGCGCTCCAGATTGAGGGCCACTGGAAGCGCCATTTTACGGGCAGCAGCCGTGTCCGATTGCAACAAACGCTGCCAGGCAGCCAGCAACCGCACGTAGCTGCGGCTGTTGGGCTGGGCTGTGAGCAGTTGCTGTGCAAACCGCTCGCTGTGCAGGGCTTGGCTCAGGTGAGCAGCAGCCTCAAAGGGTTGCTCTTCCGACATCTGCACGGCGCGCACTGAGCTATTCTCTATGCGCCCCCGGTAAAGATGCTGGGAGAAGCGGAGGAGCGCCGTGGTCAGGCGAACTTCGGCGGTCAGGCGCTGTTGCAGCTGAGCCGGGTTTGCCTGCAACGAATCCAGCAAGCTGCGCAACGGGGCCGCTTCGTACTCGGCCGGCTTCAGGCCGTAGCGCTGGGCCGCGACCAGCAACTGCAAACCTGCCCGTGCATTGTCAGTTGGCCCGTTTTCATTTGTCCACACCGGCGCATAGCCTCCCAACGTATAGAACTGCTGCACCTGTTCCGTAACGGCATCCGTGGTATGCAAAGCGGAGGCAGTGCAGATCTCGCGCAGCGCAGCCGACAGGTCCGCAGGCAATTGTGCGGAATGCGGCATGGCCCCCACCTCACCAGCAGACGCCGGAATAAAGGGCGTACCCATCGAAAAGCTCATCAAGAAAACCAGCCCGCCAACGGCGAGAGAATGACCAAAGCGAAGTAGAAGGCTAGGAAACATGCGGCAAAAGCAGTTAAAAATGAAGTAAGCCCTTGACAGTGAGCACCAAATCCATTACAAACTTACCCTACCCTGTACCCCCGTGCCGGGCTTATCGCTCGCCTGAGCTTAAGCCTATGCGAATGGCTCGCTTTTCTGTGTCAATGCCTCTGGTACCATTTCAATACTATATAGAACAATACCTATTCTTTACCCTGTATTTGACTAGCAGAAGCTAGGTTGCGCGGTTTTCCAGTAAGGCGAAAAACGCTGCGCAGGCTCGTTTATCAGTTGGGTTTTCTTTAGCTTGGAAAGTGCCTTCCACCGGGCATTTCCCACCTAACGCAACTCCATATGCTGGGTCTGATGATGAACCAGCCGCTGCGCATCGCAGGGCTGATCGAGCACGCCGCTAAATGGCACCGCGACACCGAAATTGTGTCGCGAAAGACCGAAGGCGGCATCCACCGCTACACCTACGCCGACGCGCACCGGCGCTCGAAGCAACTCGCTAACGCTCTTACGGCCCTGGGCATCCAGATGAGCGACCGCATCGGAACGCTGGCCTGGAACAACTACCGTCATTTCGAGCTGTATTATGGCATTTCGGGCATGGGCGCGGTGTGCCATACCATCAACCCGCGGTTGTTTGCGGAGCAACTAGTGTTCATCATCAACCACGCCGAAGACCGCTACATTTTTCTCGACCTTACGTTTCTGCCGCTGGCCGAGAAGCTGGCGCCGCATTGCCCCACGGTGTTGGGCTGGGTGCTTATGACCGACCGCGCCAACATGCCCGCCAAATCGTCGTTGCCGGGCTTGCTTTGCTACGAAGAATTGCTTGACGCTCAGTCCGATGACTACGAGTGGCCGGTGTTTGATGAAAATACGGCCTCCTCGCTGTGCTACACTTCCGGCACCACCGACGAGCCCAAAGGCGTGCTTTACTCGCACCGCTCCACGTTGCTGCACAGCTATGCGGCTTCGCTGCCCGATTGCTTCAACTGCTCGGCCCGCGACGTGGTTTTGCCGGTCGTGCCCATGTTTCACGTCAACGCGTGGGGCTCGCCCTACATGGCTGCCCTGAACGGGTGCAAACTCGTACTGCCCGGCCCAGGTCTGGATGCGGCTAGTCTGTACGAACTCTTTGAACAAGAGCAGGTTACGTTCAGTGCCGGTGTGCCTACCATCTGGTTTGGGCTGCTGACGTTTATGCGCCAACAAAAAGCCCAGTTCTCGACGCTGCGCCAAATGATTGTGGGCGGCGCATCCTGCCCACCGGCGCTGCTGAAAGCGTTCGACGAAGAGCTGGGCGTCCAGATCCGACACGCGTGGGGCATGACCGAAACCAGCCCGCTGGGCACGGTTTGCACGCTCAAAGCACTGCATTTGCAACTATCTGATGATGAGCAATTTGCAATTCAAACCAAGCAAGGCCGCGCCATCTTTGGCGTCGATATGAAGATCGTGGACGATGCCGGCAATGAACTGCCCCACGACGGCGTCGCGTTTGGCGATTTGCTGGTGCGCGGTCCGTTTATTGTCGGCGACTACTTCCGCGCCGAGCACCCCGGCGAGCTAACCAAAAGCGGCTGGTTTCGAACCGGCGACGTAGCCACCATCGACCCCAACGGTTTCATGCAAATTACCGATCGCTCGAAGGACGTGATCAAATCGGGCGGCGAATGGATCAGCTCCATCGACTTGGAAAACCTAGCTATCGCGCATCCCGCCGTCGCCGAAGCGGCCGTCATTGGCGTGCCACACCCCAAATGGAGCGAGCGCCCGCTACTGGTTGTTGTGCGTAAGCCCGACGCGCAAGTAAGCCAGGAAGAGTTGTTGGCCTTTTACGAAGGCAAAGTGGCCCATTGGTGGATACCCAACGCCGTGGAGTTTGTGGAACAACTTCCGCACACTGCCACCGGCAAGCTCCTGAAAACCAAACTCCGGCAGGATTTCGCGGACTATTCCTTCTGAACCACGGATTCTGGCGGATGGAGCGGATTTTTACGGATTTTGTGGAAGATTGCTGTTCTGCTATAAGTCCTGCAACAAAAAAGCCTTGGCAGTTTGCCAAGGCTTTTTTGTTGGCTCATTTCACCAGTAACTATCTAATAATCAATAATTTGTTAAGTAAGCAAGGAAGCCGTCCACAAAATCCGTGGTTCGGACATTATTGCCCGGCGGGCTTCATCTTGGTTTCGATCATTTTTTGCAGCTCGGGCAGGTTTTCCTGCACCCGGCGCTGCCCGATTTCCATGCCGGCTTGCATGAGGGTGCTTTGCTTCGACACGAACTTCTGCCCGGCCGGCGTCTGGTAAAACTTGTTGATGTCGCGCAATTCTTTCTCCGTGAATTCGCGGGCGTACAGGGCCACCATGTCGTCTTTGATGACGGGCCAACTCATGTATTTGGTAAGAAAAGAGCGCATTTCGGGTTCTACGGCCTTCATTTCGGGCCGCTGCTGAATCTGCATGGTCAGCATTTGATCGACGGCCGAATTGATGTTGGCCTCGGCTTTCATGTTGGTCAGGAGTTCTTCCGCAGCTTTGCGCTGACCGGCCGAAACGGCCGTAGTGGCGGAAACTGCGGGAGTCGCGGTGGTTTGGGCCAGAGCGGCCGGCGCAGCCAGCAACAAGCTGGCGGCGAGAACGAACAGGTTCTTCTTCATACCACAGAGGTACGAGAAAAACCGGATTCCGGCGCGGCGGGCGGCTACTTGCTTCAGACTTTGATAATGATGTGCCGCCGATATGATACCCACAAAATCGCGACGCAAATTGCTGTATAGAGCAGTGCCCACGCCAGCGAGGCATGATAGGGGTTCGAGAAAGTCGGGACGAAGAACGTGTCGTAGAGCCAGTCGCGCGGGTACACCTTTTCGCCAGCGGCGTTGTGCATTTTCAGGCGCGTCCAGAGGCGTTCGAGGGCTTCGGTGAAGAAGAAAACCGGCAACGCGTTCACGCCGCACACCAGAAAAATCTTGGTCCAGGCACCGCGGTAGCCCTGCACGTCGCACAGCCAATACAGCGCCGCCAGCACCACAATGCTGATGCCCCCCACGTAGAGCACAAACGAGCTGGTCCAGAGGTTTTTATTGATCGGAAACCACCCGTTCCAGATCATACCCAGCACGATGCCGGCCCCACCTGCCACAAACAGCCACGCCACTTTCGTGGCCGCGTCCACGGTGCGCCGCCGCAGCCACCGCGCCGTGAGCATGCCCAATAAGCCGGTTCCGATGGCCGGCAAGGTGCTGAGCAGTCCTTCGGGGTCCCAAGCCTTTTGGTCGTCGAATAGGTGGCTTTTCCCGAATACAAGCCGGTCAAGCCAAGCCCCGAGGTTTGTGGAAGGCTCTAGGTTAGCGGGACCAATTCCGGGAACCGGCACTACTTGTAGCAACACACTGTATAGCAACAAGATCCCTACGGTCAGCCAAGCCTGTGTGCGCCAAGTCGTTTTTAGAAACAGGAGGCTACACACTAAATACACCACCGCAATGCGCTGCAACACGCCCGGAATGCGGAAGGAGGTGAAGTAGAAATGTGGCAGCAAGCTTATCAAAAGCCCTATCAGGCAGATGGTTACTGCGCGGCGCCCCACGCGCAGCATGGCGTTGGTGTGCCGCTCCGGCTGATTCCGGACGCTACCCAAGGCGTACACCAACGACACGCCCACGATGAACAGAAACGCCGGATACACTAAGTCGGCGGCACGGCAGCCGTTCCAGGCGACGTGCTTAAACGGCGTGACGTAGTGGTTCCAGTCGCCGGGGTTATTCACCAGCAGCATGAGCAGCACCGCCATGCCCCGAAACACATCGAGCGAAAGCAGGCGGCCGGAAGCTTCGGCTATGGGAGTGGCGGCAGTAAGTTGTTGCGCGTCTTGCGTAGCAGATTGCACTTTACTATAACTATTTGATAATAAGATACTTGTGAATTATTATACACCCATTGAGTGGATGCATCCCAATCCGCGGTCAGACCTTGATGATGATGCGCTTTTGATACATCACCCACAGAATACCCAACCAGATCAGAACGCAGACAATAGCACCGGCCAAGGAGGCATTGATCGGGCTGAAATTCGGGACGAATAACGTGTCATACAGCCAGGTGCGCAGGCCCACCTCTTGGCCGTTGGCCTCCCGCAGCTTAATCATATTGAGTAAACGTGGCACCAGCCCCGACAGGAAGAACACAGTAATGGCATTGACGCCGTACACCAAAAACGGCTTGGTCCAGGCGCCACGGTAGCCTTGCACGTCGCACAGCCAATACAGCGCGGCTAAGCCAGCCGCCGCAATACCGCCGACGTAGAGCACGTAAGAACTCGTCCAGAGGGCTTTGTTGATGGGAAACCACCCATTCCAGATCATGCCCAGCACGATGGCCGCCCCGGCGGCTACAAAAAGCCACGCTACTTTCGTGGCCGCGTCCACGGTGCGCCGCCGCAGCCACTGCGCCGTGAGCATGCCCAATAAGCCCGTGCCAACGGCTGGCAGCGTTCCCAGAATTCCCTCGGGGTCCCAGGTTTTGCTTTGCTTCCAGAGGTGGGCTTCGCCGAGGAGCAGGCGGTCGAGCCAAGCGCCCAAGTTGGTGGCTGGCTCTAGGTTGGCCGGCCCAACGCCGGGCACTGGCACCACTTGCATCAGCAGGTTGTAGCCTACCAAAATGCCAATCAGCAGCCAGGCCTGCTGGCGCCAGGTGGTTTTGAGAAAGAGTATGCCGCAGATCAGAAATACCAGCGCAATGCGCGCCAGCACCCCCGGAATGCGGACGGTGGTGAAGTCAAAAGCCGGAAACAGGGCCGAAAATAAGCCCAACCCATACAAAATCGCCGACCTTCGTAAGATTTTGATTATCAATTTATTATGCTGATCACGATTACGACGGGCCGTATCGAGGGCGTACACCAACGACACCCCGACGATGAACAGGAAGAACGGGAAAATTAGGTCGGTGGGCGTGCAGCCGTTCCAGACGGCGTGCTCCAGAGGCGCGTAGATGTGGCCCCAATCGCCGGGGTTGTTCACCAGAATCATGGCCATCACGGTGAGGCCTCGAAACACATCCAAGGAGATCAGCCGGCCGGGCTGGGAGGCTTCGGCCAGCGGCACTGCACCCGTCGTTTCGACGGCGGCCTGGGTGGTAGTTTGCATGAGGAGTTTAGAACGTTAAGAGGAAGTCTGCGCCAGCTTGCCGGAGTGCGGCCGCTTTGCCGCGCCGAATGTAAGATTCTGCTTATCAAGAAATAGTTTAAAAGAAAGGTCGGCTGTCAGCAGCCGGTATTCAAAAGCTAAGTATTCCTGAATTAAATTACATATATAGTTGACTGGACTTTTGCAGCGTATTAGCTTTAAAACCTTTCCTTTGAGATTGCAAGGCCCCAAAATCCTTGTTTAAGCGTCAGAATCCCTTCTTCTTCGGCAAGTCGTAAGCCTGGTTATTTGTGAGAATCAACAGCTTGTGTTGTTTGGGCTATCTTTTCCTTCGGACATCTTCTGGCCGGAATTCAACTGCGCACATCCAGTGAATTTCGGCCTTTCGCATTTCTAAACTTCTTCCTTTTCTTCATTTCCATTCTTTCCCTATGAAAAAACTTTTATGGTTTTTCTTAGCTCTCGGCGTGCTGCTGGCGCCCCGAAGCTACGCCCAAACAGCCCGCACCATTACGGGGGTTGTGACGGGTGCTGCTGATAAGTCGCCCATTCCGGGGGTGAACGTGGTGGTGAAAGGCACTACCAACGGCACCCAGACCAACGCTGAAGGTCGCTTTACGCTTACAAACGTTTCTACAGGTAACGTAGTGGTATTCAGCTTTGTAGGCTACACGCCCCAAGAGCGCGCCGTGGACGATGGCTCCACCTACAACGTAAGCTTGGCCACCGACACCCGCAGCCTGAGTGAAGTAGTCGTAACGGGCTACAACATTGCCCAGGACCGGCGCGAAATCGTGACCAGCGTGCAGACTGTAGCCGCGAAAGACATTATCGATTCGCGCCAAACCAACGTGGTAAATGCCTTGCAGGGCAAAGTTGCGGGGGTAAACATCACCAGTTCGGGTGGTGGAGCCGGTGAAGGCGCGGCCATAGTGATTCGCGGCGGCACTTCGCTCGACGGCAACAACCAGCCCCTGTTCGTGATCGACGGTATGATCATGGATAACTCGTCGTTTCAGGAAAGCACGGCGCCGGGTGGTGGTTCGCAGTTTAATGGTTTGCTGGGCCGCTCGGTGGGCGCTTCCAACCGGGCCGGTGACATCAACCCCGAAGACATTGCCAGCATCACGGTGCTGAAAGGCCCGGCCGCCGCCGCCCTTTACGGCCTGAACGCAGCCAATGGCGCCGTGATTATCACGACCAAAAAAGGCAAAAGCGGCGCTACCACGCTGAACTTCCGCACGCAGTTTTCGGTAGACGAAGTGAATCGCCTGCCCAAAATGCAGGACCAGTACCAGCGCGGCTCGGGCGGCATTACCGACCTGACCACGCGTAACTCGTGGGGCCCACGCTTTGCGCCGGGCCAAGCGATTTATAATAACCTCGAAGACTTCTTCCAGAAGGGCTACACATACCAGAACTTCCTGAATATGTCGGGCGGCTCGGATAAGGCAAGCTTCTTCGTTTCGGCTTCCAACCTAGAGCAATCGGGCGTAACGCCCCAAAGCCACTTCGACAAAACCACGGTGCGCGCCTCCGGCACCGCCCAGATTTCGCCCAAAGTCGCCGTAACTGGCTCGGCGCAGTACATCAACTCCGGCGCCGAACGCCCGCTGCAAGGCCCCGGCCTGCTCACCACGGCCGGCACGTCGTCGGGTGGCTTTATGCTGAGCTTGCTCAACTGGCCCCGCAACGACGACGCCCGCAACTACCTCAACCCGGATGGCTCGCGCCGCCGCCTCCTGCCCTTGGGCAGCGGCACCGACGCCGACGCCGACAACGCGTACTGGTCGGTGGAGAAAAACCCACAAACCGAGCGCATCAACCGCTTCATCGGCAATACGCAGCTGAGCTTCACGCCTTTTAAGTGGCTGACCCTGAGCCATAACATCGGCACGGACTTTTACACGTCGCGTTCGCAATCGGTGCGGGCCGTGGGCACGTCGCAGGTCAGCAACCAAAACGGCGGCCTGGCTTATACCGTGGACCAAACGCGCCTGCTGACAGCTACTACGCTGGCTACTTTCACGCACCGGTTCAACGAAAACTTCAACGGTTCGCTGGTAATCGGCAACACGATTGAGCAAAACCGCAGCGACGTTGTCGACTACATCGGTTTGGTATTCCAGAACCAGGACTTCATTGGGCTCAACAACACCGCCAACCGCAGTGCCCTAGAGCGCAACTCGATCCGGCGGCTGATCGGTAATTTTGCCCGCGCCAACGTGACGCTGTTCGACCAGGTGTTCGTGGAATTGCAGGGCCGTTACGACCAGTCGTCGACGCTGCCCCGCCCCAGCGAAGGCAAGAACTTCGGTAAAGGCTTCGCTTACGGCTCACTCGGCTTGGGCTATGAGTTTACCAAAACCCTGGGCCTCGACCAGAACCCCATCCTGAACTACGGCAAGCTGCGGGCCTCGATCGCGGAAGTAGGTCGGGATACGGGTCCTTACCGGGTAGAGTCGCCGCTGACGACCAACACCTACATCGGCGGTGGTTTCCGCAACGACTTCTTCGGCTCGAACCCCATTTTGAAGCCCGAGCATACCCGTTCGTACGAAGGCGGCATCAACCTGCAATTCCTCAAGAATCGCCTGGGCCTCGACTTCAACTACTACTACACGCGCACCCGCGACCAGTTGATCGCGCCCCGCGTGAGCCAGGCTACGGGCTTCATTCTGCAGTACATCAACGGCGGCGTGGTGACCAACCAAGGCCAAGAACTGGCTATCAACGGTACGCCGGTTAAGACGCCAAGCGGCTTTACTTGGGACGTGTTGCTCAACTTCTACCACAACACCAACCGCACCGAGTCGCTGCCCTTCCCGCTCACGGTGGTGTATCAGTCCGACGCCTTTATCACGAACGTGCACCAAGGCGGCGCATTTCCTGGCCGGCCGATCACGGGTGTAGCCGCTACCGACTTCAACCGCGTAACGGACCGCAACAGCCCGGATTTTGGCAAGATCATTATTGGTGCCAACGGTTATCCCTCGGCCAACCCGACGTTTGTGTACGCCGGCAACCGGGCACCACGCTACACGGTGCAGCTCACCAACACCTTCACGTACAAGGGCTTATCCCTGACTTCCTTGCTCGACTTCCGCAAGGGCGGCGTAGTAGTGAACGGTAACGATTTGTACCAAACGAGCGTGGGTACTGCCGAACGTACCCTCGACCGTTACAAGCAAGTGGTGTTTGACGGCGTGGTGGCCACCACCAACCCCGACGGCACCGTTACTTATGCCCCCAACACGCGCCCTGTGGAGCTCACCCAATCGTACTTCGTCTCGACGTTGTCGAACGTGGGTACGGCTTTCGTGGAAGATGCTTCCTGGGCCCGTCTGCGCTACGTTACGCTGAGCTACGCCCTGCCGGCGACGATGCTGGGCAACAGCAAATTCATCAAAGGCGTGGAGCTGAGCGTGACGGGTCGCAACCTGGTGCTGCTGACCAAATACTCGGGGGCTGACCCCGAAACCGCAGCGGCGGGTGCCGGTGTGCGCGGCGGCGGCTCCAACGGCTTCGACTACGGCAACGTGCCCGCCACGCGCGGCGTCGACATGGGCCTGCGGGTTAACTTCTAACTGAATAGCTGACGCACTGGCTGGTTAAGCTGCTGATTATCAGGAATTTAATTTTCGATCAGCTCTCTCCATAACCGCTTGCTAATCAAGGCGTTGGCATCTCGATAAATAGCAATGCTTCTTCCAATGAAAAGATATCTTCTGGTGTTAGGACTGCTGCTGGGCGGTGGTGCGCTTACGTCGTGTGAGGACTACCTCAACGTAAACGACAACCCTAACAACCCTGTCACTTCCACCCCGAACTTCCTGCTGCCGGGCATCATCAGCAACGGCATCCAGACGCAGATGTTCACGTCGTTGCGCGTGCCTTACATCACGCAGTACGTGGTGAGCCGCACCCGCAACAGCGGCGGCAACGACCAGTACTACTTCACCAACGCGCAGAGTACCAACACGTTCAACTACTCCTACTTTCAGTCGGGCGGCAACATTCCGCCCATGATTAAAGCGGCGCAGGACGAAGGGTCGCCGTACTACGTGGGCGCGGGCAAAATCATGCAAGCCATGATCTTGGCGCACGCTACCGACATGCTCGGCGACATCCCGTACACCGAAGCGTACCAGGGCGGTGCCAACTACACGCCTAAGTACGACACGCAGGAGTCGATTTACGCGACCATCAACCAATTGCTCGACGAAGGCATTGTGGAGATGAGCCGGCCGGCTTCCGAAAACTTCCGTGCCCTGTACAGCACCTCGCCCAGCGAAAGTGGCGACATCCTGTACAAAGGCAACGCATCGCGCTGGGTGAAAATGGCGAATGCCTTGAAGGCCCGTCAGCTTCAGCATCTGACCAAGAAGTCCTCCTACGACCCCAATGCGGTATTGGCATTGTGTGCCAAAGGCTTCACCGGCACGGCTGACGACGCCCAGATCCAGTTTCAGACGGCGGTGGCGCCTCTGAGCAATACGACCAACATCTTCGGGCCGACGCGCGCCAACTTCGGTGCAGCTACGTACTCGACCAACATCATCAAGTACCTCAACGGCACAACCTATCCCGGCGTGATTGATCCGCGGTTCGGCATCATTGCGCCCACTACCAGCACCGGCATCGAGCCGGGTGCGGGCACGACGGCAACCGTCAACCTGACGCCGGGCTCTACCACGGTTACTGACTTTTATGCCAGCTGGTATGCCCGCGACCTAGGCTACTTCGAGGTGATTACCTACCACGAGCAGAAGTTTATCGAGGCGGAAGCCGCCTTCCGGGCCGGCAAAAAAGCGCAGGCTTTGGCCGCCTATCGGGAAGGCATTCGGGCGCACATGCGCAAGATCGGTGTGGGCGGCACTTTCTCGCCCCCGGCCGTTACGTTCCCCACGATTACGGAGGCCCAGATTACGGCTTATTTGAACAGCGCCGCCGTGGCCCAGAGCGAAGATGAGCTCGACCTGCGTCGCATCATGGAGCAGAAGTACATCGCCATGTTCTTGAACCCCGACACGTGGTCGGATATGCGCCGTCTGGACTTTGACCCGGCTATTTACGTGAACCTGGTGTACCCCACCAACAACGTAAACCCGGTGCTGGCCACCAAGCCTAATTACAAAGACCGCTTCCCACGGCGCATGTTGCCGGGTGCAACGGAGGTACTTTACAACCCCAACGAGATCGCGCGCATCGGTGGCAACGACCCCGATTACATCACGCGCCCGCTGTGGTTCGACCAGCAGTAAGTGCCTGGAAAGCTGTCTTCACATAAATACTTGACATTCAATGACTTATTATAAAACACTTCGCGGTTCGCTGCTTCTGCTCCTTGCTGGGGCAGGGCTAGCCGGCTGCGAGAAAGAAATCGACACTTACTACACCGAGGTAGGCGGACAGATTCCGACATTTCTGGCCAACGCTCTGGGCACTACCACCAAGTACGCCACTGGCGAAACCGTGACGTTCGAGTTGCAATACGCCCAGCAGACATCCATGCTCAAAGACGTGCGCATCTATCAACGCATCGAACCGAGCACCGATTCCACGCTGGTGCAGACGGTGCCGTACCGCTCCACTTTTTCGCGTACTAAAAATGCCGACACGCTGGTGGTAACCTACGTGGTGCCGCAAGGCGTGAACAAAGCCAACGTACGCGTATCGGCGATTGCAACGGCGGAGAATGGGCAAAGCAAAGTCCGGGCTTTCACGTATCGGTTGGCCGAGCCTACGCCTACCGTGCGCATCAACTCGGCCACCAACGTTACGGCGCCCGGTACCAGCACCCCGGTCCCGGGCGATGTGGTGCGCTACAACCTGACGCTGAACAACGGCGGCATTACAAGCGCCACCAGCCTCACCACCGCTGGCACGCTGTATAAAGACATCGACAGTCTGATCACCTACGTGACCGTAGGCACGCAAGCCGAGCGCCGCTACTTGCGGCAACGGGTGCCTACCGCCGGTACGCAAACGGGCGCCGCTACTACGCTGGACGTCCCCGTAACCATTCCGTCAAGCACCAGCGGCCAGGCCGTTTTGTTCCGGTTTGAGGTAAAAAGCCGCTTTGCCGGCACGCCAAACTTCCGAGCCAGTTCTGCGACCAGCGCCGTGGTTACGCCCGGCACTACCACGAGTCTGGCGGCTGTGCGCGCGGCTACGCTTGCCTTTACCGGCACTACCGGCGGCGACCAAGCGGCTTTCGACCTGACTAGCTTCACCGCAGTCGCGGCCGCGAGCCCTGCCGATACGAAGGACGTAGCCATTACGAGCATTGCCAGCAACGCCGTGCAGATCAAGGCGTTGAACACAACGAAATTTGTGAAGACCACCGCCGCGATCTACAACGCCGCTACCTTGAATAGTATCCGCCAGACCTACCTCAATGCCGCCACTACGGCCCAGGTGGCCACCGTGGATGGCGTGCTGGTAGGCGATGTGTACATCGCACGCCTGCGCAATGCCGATCAATATGCAATTTTCACCGTCACGGGCATCACCCGTACTACTTCGGGCGTGTCGCTGACGATGGACGTGAAGGCACTGTAAGCAGCCACTGAGTTTATTAAAAAGCCCCGCCCTGTTTAGGGCGGGGCTTTTTGTTGCAGTAAGACAGCCTCAGGCCAATAGAATCAGCCAAATATCCGCTGGAAGAAACCACCGCGGCGGCGCTTTTTGGTTTTGATTTTGGTCTTGGTAGTCGTTGTTTCGGGGCGGTGCACGCTTGGTCGGGGCGGTATGGGAGAAGAAGTGCGCGGAGCCATGGGTGCCGTAGGCACGCGCGTAGGCGGCACCTCAGGCTCAGGCGCTTGCGCCACAATCACTTCCGCCTGGCGGCCCAGCGTCGTCACCCGAATCGGCGTGCTTTCGTTGTGCAGGCGGTCGACGGCCGTGACGTAATAGGCGTACTCGGTGCCGGCGCGGGCGGAAGTATCCACCAGTACCGAAGCTTGGTTCGCCATTTTGGGCACCAAGGCCAAGATATGGCGGGGATCGTCGGGCGAAGGCGTTTCGCCTTCGGCAAAACGATACACCACAAAGTAGCGAGCTAAGTCCCCGTCTTTGGCCACTGAGCCGGGCTGCCAGTTAAGCGTTACCACCGAGCCGGCCCGCGTCAGTACCAGATTTTGGGCCGGCATGGGCGGTACGGCGTCCATCCACGGCATTGTTGGGATCAGGGCCGGGTAGCGAAACAGGTTTTGGCGCAACGAATCGGAAGTGTGCAAGGGGTTGGCCATCACCGACCTAGAGCTAAAGAACACACTACCAGCCACTTCCGTCGGGTACGAGCGATTCACGCGAACCTGCCGGGGCAGTTCGCGCGGGTTGCGCCACGTCGTATCCGCCTTCGTGCTTTCGAGCATTCGGTAAGTGCCTTGCCCGATGTACAGGTGCCGGCCGTAGTGGTTACGCGACCACCACTCCACCAAAGTGGGATAAGGGGCGGCCTTAAAGTTGGAACTCCAGTAAAGCTGGGGCAAAATGTAGTCAACCCAGCCCTGCTTCATCCATTCGCGCGCATCGGCATACAGCCCCGAATACCCTTGGAAGGCTTTGGTTGCCGAGCCTTCGGCGTGTTCCGATTGGTTCATCCAGACGCCAAACGGCGAAATGCCAAACTTCACCCAACGCTTCGTCTTGCGGATCGAGTTATGCAGCCCCTCCACGAGCAGGTTTACGTTTTGGCGGCGCCAATCGGCAAGTTTCAGATTACCAGGATTATACTGCTGAAAGGCTTGTTCGTCGTGAATGACGCGGCCAGCCTCCGGATAGGGGTAAAAGTAGTCGTCGAAGTGCACGCCGTCGATGTCGTATCGCTCGACTACATCCAGAATCACCTGCGTGATGTATTGGCGCACTTCGGGCAGGCCGGGGTTGAACAGCAGTTGCCCGCCGTAGCGGAAAAACCACTCGGGATGCTGCCGATACGGGTGGTTGGGCGCCAAGCGGCGCGTCACCGAATCCATGGTAGCGCGGTACGGGTTGAACCACGCGTGAAATTCCATGCCGCGGGCGTGGGCCTCGTCAATCAGAAATGGCAACGGGTCGTAGGGCGGATTCGGGCCTTTGCCCTGCTGGCCCGTCAGCCACTTTGACCACGGCTCCAGATCGCTCTGGTAAAAGGCATCCGCCGCGGGCCGAATTTGCACAAACACCGCGTTGATGCCGTTGCGTTTCTGTATGTCGAGCATACGCCGGTACTCGCGCCGCTGCTGGTCGGGCGTCAGGGAGCGGCTACTGGGCCAGTCGATGTTTTCCACGGTTGCAATCCAGACGCCCCGCATCTCGCGCTTAGGCGGCGCGTCCTGCGCATTGCTTGTGCGGGGCAACCCCCACAACAGCGAACACAGAAGACAAAATAGGACAGCGTAACCAGCGGAAGAAAATCGAAGCATCAGCACACAAACAGAGGGGAAACCGCCGCAAATTACGCACTACCAGCGCTGTAGTCCTACGAAATCTGCGGGCTAGCCTCGGATACCCACACCATTGAGGTACCGTTCGTCTATTCCAAACGGCCGGATTGGCAGGCGGCCAGCTGCGCAAACGACAGGTCGAGCAGGGTAAAATCGGCCCACTGCTGATGGTCAAAATGCCACCATTCACCCGAGTAATTGACAAACCCATGCTGCGTCATGGCACCCAGCAGCGTGGCCCGGTTGCGTCGAACTTCCTCCGTGACCGGCTCATATATGGTGTGCGCCGCTGGCGTCAGATCATCAAAATCAGTGGGCATCGGCAGGGTGCGGCCGGTAGCCAACTCCACCAGCGCCACATCGACGGAGCAGCCACGGTTGTGCCGCGACCCACGCCACGGTGGGGCCGCATACGTTTCGTCCCCGATTTTCTCATAAAACCGCACGGTAGCGCTGTAGGGTCGGTACGCATCGAAGAGTTGGAGCCCGATGCCCAGCTTGCGAAGCTCCTCCTGCACTTCCCGCAAAGCGGCGGCCACCGGCCGCCGCAGGTAAGCAGCCGGCCGATCGTATATGGCTTCCGCCAATACGTTATTAGCGGTGGCATAACGGATATCCAGCACCAAATCGGGCACATAAGTAACTAGTTCAACTAACTCATTATCAGGGTTTTCATCAATTTCCTGTTGATAATGAGCTGTGGAACTTAGCACGTACAGCCTATGAGCATTTGGCGCAAGCATAAGCGGAATTCTACTGCGAATACTTCAGTTGAAACTCGCGCAAGTCGGGCCGGTGCTTGCGGGTACGAGCTAGCTCCCGCCGATACACGGCGTGGCCCAGATCGTGCAAAAACGGAAAGCCAACGGCGTCGTAATCGTAGTGGTCGTCGTTGAGTACTTCATCGGAGTTGACGTAGATAACGGCACTGAGCATAAATTCTATATTATGCTCATAATCAACTATGTACGCATTATCAATCAAAAAGCCGTAGGCCTGCCCTATCTTGTTGAAGATGCGCACATTGGGCAGCAACGGCGCGGGAGCGCCGCCTGCCAGCAAGAATTTGGCGTAGTTGTCGGGGTAATGGGCCGCGTCGTAGCGCGGGTGATCGCTCTCGCGCGGCAACATCGACAGGTAGCGCCGCAGAAACTGATAATCGTCGGGAGCCAGTGCGAAGCGGTTTTTGGCCGGTACCGCGCCGGGAAATAACACCGATTTGAGGATATTTTGCTGATCGGCCAGCGAAACAAAATTCTTTTGGCTGAAGTCCATGGGCTCGTTAATGAGCTTATCGCCATCCATGTAAGCTTTTCCGATTTTCTCGCCCCGGCGCGGCAATTCCTGCATCACCTCTGCCTTGGCGGCGGCCGCAGGCTGCACATAAATAGGCCGCTCCAGAGCCGTGTCGGCGTAAAATGCGAACGGGTTGGTATGCAAGGCGCTAAACCCCTTATCGCCGACTGACAACCGATGCAACAATCGGGTATTGTGGTAGCCACGCCGGCGCAGGCCGTACCGCAACTGGCTTCGTCCTACAAACTCATATAGCCTATTAAACGCATCGTTGTCGCTGACCAGCAACACTTTGCGCACGTATTGCGCAATGCTGGCGCGCCCCGTTGCCGCCGACGTATCGCGCACCACTCGCGTTTGGCCTTCATAGGCCGAATCGATGCGTAGCGGCGACTCGGGGGTGAACTCTGGAATCTGGCTCCGTAGGGCGCGCAGCTTTTCCAGCGCCAGAACGGCCGCGGGCAACTTCACGGTGCTGGCCGGATAAAAATAGCGCCGCGGGTGCACACGGTATTTATAGGTGCGAAAATGCGGCTGGTTCTGCGCGTCGCGGTCGATTTGGGTGTACAAAATCTGTAGCCGATACGCATCGGGGTGGGCCAGCACTTTGCGCACCACCGCCGACGTATCGGTGCGCAGCACGCGCCGCAACGGGCTGCCCACTTGTGCTTGTGCGGGCACGGTTAGCAGCACGCTCGCGGCGGCGAGCAGTCCGGCAAGTCGGGAAGGGATATAAAAAATCATCGCGCCGGAAGATACACTCCCGGCACGATGTAAAAGGCTGAAATCTCAGCGAGGGCCGATACGCTGTTAGCTGTTGGGTTGGTCATTAACGCCATCCTCTAAGCTTTCCTCGTCCTTATCGGCGCTGGAATTCAGGGCATTGGTCTCGCTGCTGTTGCCGTAATCCCCCCGAATGCCGGCTCCGCTGCCCATGTGTTGCTGGGTGCTTTCGGTGTCGATCGGGTGGTTGGGCGTGCCGCGCTGGTTGCTGATGGCGTTTTGGCTATCCACGTTCTGACCGCGGGTTACGGCTTGCTCGTCCTCTTCATTGGGCGTGCTCTGGCTGTTGTTCTGCGAATTATCTGCCATGATTTTCATTTATATAATTTATTGACAATCAACTATTTATGAATTATCAATAAGTGATTAAAAACTAAGCCTACAGGTTGACTTTCCCCGTTTCGCCACCCGACACGCCGGTGCCGCTGCTGGTAGTGCTGCCGCCTACGTCGCCTTCGTCGGCGTTGCCGGGCGCTTCGTAGTGGGTGCCGTGAGCAACGTTGCGGCCTTTGATTTCTTTGCCGCCTTCGGTGCCGCCGCTACCGGAGCTGTCGTCGGCGTTGTTGCCGCGGAGGGCTTCGGAACTGCCGGCAAACTGTCGTCCTTCGGGCTGGCGCTTGTCGGCCAGGCCGGCTTGGTTGGATTGAGAAGCCGTGGGCTGCTCTTGGTCGCGGGCGTCTTGTACTGGTTCGTCGTCTTGCATGATCGGGGTGGTAAGGTGAATACGCACGAGTCCTTCTCCTATACGCGCCCCCGCCGTGTCGGTTCGGATTTGGAGATGCGGTTTTGCCGCTTCTTTTGCCCAACTTGGAACTTCGTTTAAGCCGAAGAATTACGCTTTTCCTCCTTATTTCAGCATGCAATCCGAGTCCGATTCTCTTAGCCAAAAAACCACCGACGAGCTGATTTTTCTGGCGCGCAATCCTGATTATTACCACGCCGATATCATTGCCGCCGCCCGCCGCGAGCTCCAGCGCCGCGGCGTAAATATTCTGACGCTGGGCCCGCCGCAAGCCGAGATTCCGGTGCCACAGTACGCGGAGGAAGAAACGCCCGACCGGACGTGGCTAGGGCCGGCATTGGGCATTGGCATTCTGGTGGTGGCTGTGGCGGCCTATTTTCTCTTTCACCTTCACCGCTCTCCGCCACCGGTCGTGCACAGCAGCAAGCCCATTGTGCTGGAAACCGTGGAATCACACCAAATGCCTGGTTTCGAGGCGCTTACTGAAAAGCAAGTTCAGCGTGATTTGCGTCATGTACCCAAAGCAGAGCGCGCCAACCCGTCGTTTAAGAAAAACTATCTGGAACTGAGCCGGCGCTTCTGGTCAGCGGAGCATCAGTCAGATTACCTGCTCAAGCAAATTACCGCCGCCAAGCTCGATTCGGCTTTCCCCGGCCAGGCCGCGCTGGTGTACGAAAAGTGGCACTACCTCACCAAAGCCCTGCTCTACAGCCACAAGCTGGGCCCGGTGATGAAAGACCGCGTCGATGTAATGCACGACGTTGCCAACCGCCGCATGTCGGCGTTAAGCTACATGCGTACCAACTACCTCAACGGCCAACCCGTGCTGGACAAGCAAGTAGCCGACGCCGTAGCCCCCGTCGACGACATGCTGCGGGCCCTGCGCGACACCACAACCACGGCGCTCATCATGAAACACGTCGATTTATAACTAATTACCAGCCAACTATTTACCATGGCTGAACCGGCGGCTCCCAACGAGCATTTTGCGCAAAAATCGGATGCAGAACTCCTGTATTTGGTGCAGAACCCCCAGCGGTATCCGCAAGGGCTGGTGCAGGCCGCCGTGCAGGAGCTCCAGCGCCGCGAGCTGATTCCGCGGGAGCTTCCGGACGCAGAAAAGCCAGCGTCGGCCCCCGTTGCCCCACCCGATGAGAGCACCGGTCAGCTTGCGCGCAAGTTGCTGCAAACCGTGTTTTGGCCCACCAAAACATATTTCGTCACGCCGCTGCTGATCGACGCTAACCTGCTGGTTTTCGCCCTGATGGCCTTGAGCGGTGTAAACGTCTTTACCCCTGCTGGCGTGGATTTGGTGGCTTGGGGCTCCAATTTTTCTCCGCTCACGCTGCCTGGGCAGCCCTGGCGGCTGCTTACCAGCTGCTTTCTGCACGGCGGACCCGCGCATTTGCTGTTGAACCTGAGCGCGTTACTGTTTCTGGGGCTGCTCAGCGAACCCTTGGTTGGACGCGGGCGCCTATTGCTGGTGTATGTGTGTAGCGGCGTGGGCGGCAGCTTATTCAGCTTGGCGTGGCATACGCAGGGCGTCAATTCGGTTGGAGCCTCGGGCGCCATTTTTGGGCTATACGGCCTGCTGCTGGCGCTGGCGGCCCTACGCGCAGTGCCCATGAGCCGCGCGGAGCGGCTGAGCTTGCTGTGGTTTATGCTGTATATGGTGCTCAACAGCCTGGTTGCGGGCCTCGAAGCCAACACAGACAACGCCGCGCACGTAGGGGGACTGATAACAGGATTATTCGCAGGCGCCTTGTTGAGTCTATTGGGCCTCCCCAAACCCCCTAAGCAGGGCATTTCTGCGTAGCAGAAGGGCTCAACGATTTCTTTTTGCCTGAAGAATGCTATTTATCATGTGATAAGGTACATTTGGTAACCTGCCTTATTTAGCCGTCGGTTCTCTGTCATTATTTCACGTTCGATGATGAAAGCATTTCTACACGTTTGTATTTCTCTGACTACCATATTATTAGCGGCTGCACCTAGCGCCCAGGCGCAGCAGGCCGTACCCAACGGCACCATGGAAACCTGGCAAACGCGCAACGGCGGCGACGTCCCGCAGAGCTGGCTTACGACCGACGACGTGCTTGCCGCCGCAGGAATTCCGTCGCTGCTAAATACCGGTACCGTTTCTAAATCAACGGATCATCAGGGTGGCAGCTTTGCGGCTAAGCTGGAAACCAAAACCACCATCCTAAGTGCGTTGCTGGGGCCGGTGCCGGGTATTTTGCTGTTGGGCTCCAAGCTTAAGCCTGTCACGTTCACCGACCTTGCCAGCGCCGCCGCCAGCATCAACGGTTTTGGGGGCTTGCCTTACACCTCTCGCCCGACTCGGCTTCAATTTTCGTACAAGCTGACCGGTACCACGGCCGCCACCGATTCGGCATTTGTGCTCATCGTACTTACCCGCACCGTAAACCGCGTGCCGCTGATCGTGGGCGACACTATTTTATTGCTCAAACCCACAGCTACGTATTCCCTGACCGATCTACCCATTCGCTATCGCCGTACCGATACCCCTGATACCCTGCGCATTGCGTTTGCGTCGGGTGTTGCAGTCAAACGCACTGCCGGTACCGCTCTTTTCGTAGACGACATCACGCTGACGGGCACCGTTACGGCCGCAAAAAACTCGCAACTGGAAGCCGCCCTGAGTGTGTACCCCAATCCCAGCGCCGCCGGTGAGTTTCGGCTGACCTCTCCCACGGCTTTGGGCGTAGCGACTGCGCCTTTTACCGTTACGGATCCCATGGGACGCGTGGTGCGGCAAGAAGAGCGCGCACTTAACACCTCCGGTGGCCGCACCATCGATTTGCGGGGCCAGCCAGCCGGTCTGTACCTGCTGCACCTTAGCACACCCGCTGGTCCGCTGACGCGCAAACTCCTGATTCAGTGACCGAAGAAGATTCCGCCGCCGATTCTGCTCCCGATTCAGAAGGAGCCGGAAAACCTTCCCGGTGGCGCCGCGCTACGGCTGCCGCCCGGCGCGCCGTGAGCTTGCCATTCAACGGGCTCGATTATTTGTACCGCACCGGGCAAACTTACCAGCACTTCACCCTCCCTATCCTCAATGGTGCCATCGGCGACCAGTTGGCGGCGCGCCACGATCGGCGCGCCATCCAGATGAGCTTCCGCCAGCACAACGCCGATGTGCCGGTGGCCCGGTTGCAGTTGGGCCGTGAACGGCAAAAAACGGTGGTGTTTCTGCACGGCCTAATGGGCGATGAACAGATCTGGCAAGCAGGAGCCCCCAACGCGCCCCGCTACGGCCCTTTGCTACAACGCGAAGCTGGAGTTCGGTGTCTGTATGTGCGCTATAACAGCGGCTTACACATATCGCATAACGGCCAGTTATTCAATGAGTTGCTGACCGATTTAGTTACCACTTATCCCGAACTGATTAGCGAGCTAGTGCTGATCGGGCACTCAATGGGAGGCTTGGTAATTCGCAGCGCGGGTTACTACGGCACCCGCGAGCCAAAACAACCCGCGCCCTGGATAGCACGGCTGCGGTCGGTATTTTTGCTGGGCGTGCCCAACGAAGGCTCTTTCCTGGAGCAAAACAGCCACCTGACTTCCGTAGTGCTGCGCAAAATCGACATTGCGCCCACGCGCCTGCTAAGCAAAGCCATGGACCAGCGCAGCAGCGGCATCAAGGACTTGCGCCACGCTTTTCTGGTGGACGAAGACTGGCAAAATCCGCATGCCGACGACTTGTTTCCGCCGCGCACAACGGTACCACCGCTGCCCGGCGTGCATTACCACGTATTGGTGGGCTCGCTGCTCAAAACGGCCAGCTCGGCACTCGATCACTACTTCGGCGACGGCCTTGTGGGCGGTGGCAGCGCCATTGGTCGCATCTTCGGAAACCCAGCTTTACCCGCTGATAACCAAGTAGCTACCAAGGTTTTCCCCAAGCTCAATCACGGCACGCTGCTCTCGAACCCCGAGGTATATCAGTATTTGCAGGAACACATAAAGCAATAACGCCGCCCCCTTATTGCTTACTGCTGCTAGCAGCAAAACAAAAGCCCCGATTCCAATGGAATCGGGGCTTTTGTTAATACACTGATTATCAAAATATTAGTTTAGGATAACTTCTTTAAAATCCACTGTCAGTACGGCCTGAGGTAGCGTAAAGCCACTTTCCGAAGCAAACTCAGTGATTTCCACTTCCGTTCCGTCCGCTGTGATGGTGGCCGGCGCGAAAGGCAGTCCGTGCACAATCAGCTTGTAGGTTTTGTATGTGGGCTGATATCCACCCTCTGATATTTGATTGACAGTCAATTGATTATCATTACCCGTTACGGTGAAGCGCCGGGTGGTACTGTTGCCCTCCTGGTAGCCGTAACCTTCGCCGCCGTCGTCGTAGAGGACGCTGCTTTCCGCGCCGTTTTTGTAGTAGACGTGCAGAGTCACTTCTTCCACTACTTTTTCGCCCACAAATTGCATCACCGGATAAAACGGAATCACGGCTCCAGCCTTGATAAACAGCGGAATACGATCTACGGGCGCGCTGGCCCACACTTCGGCGCCGCCCGATTTGGGCTCGTCGGTCCAGTAGTAGTACCAGTCGCCGCGGGGCAGGTACATCCAGCGGCCGTCGGCGCCGGCTTGCGTGATGGGGCACACCAACAGATGATCGCCAAGGGAGAATTCAGCCATGCGCAGGTACGTTTCGGTATCGGCCTGGTCGATGAACGTGAGCGGGCGCAGCATGGGCGTGCCTTCCTGCACGTACTGCCAAAAAGCCGTGTAGATGTAGGGCAGCAGCTGGTAGCGCAGCTCAATGAAGCGCTTCGCTAGCTCAGTGGCCTGCTCGCCAAACGACCAAGGTTCTTGGTCGCCGTGGTCGCCGGAGCTGTGCGTGCGGAAGAACGGATGAAACGCCGCCAGCGCTATCCAGCGAACGTACAGTTCCGCGTCGGGCGTGTCGATAAAGCCGCCCACGTCGGAACCCACAAACGAGAACCCGCTGATACTCAAGCGCTGACACTGAATGTTGGCCAGCCACAAATGCTCCCAAGAAGCCAGGTTGTCGCCAGTCCAGGCCGACGAATACCGCTGCCCGCCAGAATAGGTACTGCGCGTGATGGTAAACGGCCGGTTAGGATAGCTAAACCGCTTGACGCCATCGGCCGTGGCGCGGGCCATCTGCATGCCGTAGATGTTGTGCGCTTTGGCGTGCGAGCTGGGGTGGCCGTCGTAGTCGAAACGCACGTCGTCGGGGAAGGTGCCGCGCTCGAACACCGCCGGCTCATTCATGTCATTCCACACGCCTTTCACGCCGTCTTCGGCAATCAGGCCTTTGAACAGGCCAGCCCACCATTCGCGTACATCGGGGCGGGTGAAATCGGGGAAGTTGCACAAGCCGGGCCACACCGAACCTTTCATCAGCGGTCCGTCGGCGCGGCGGCAGAAATAATCTTTCTCCAAGCCCTCGGTGTACACCGAATAGTTCGGGTCGATTTTGATGCCCGGATCGATGATGACGATGGTTTTGAAGCCATCCTTCGCCAGCTCCTGCACCATGCGCTTCGGCTCCGGAAAATGTGCCGGCGACCACGTAAAGCAGCGGTAGCCGTCCATGTAGTCGATGTCGAGGTAGATGGCGTCGCAGGGGATACTGCGTTCCCGAAACCCATTCGCAATCTGCTTGACCGTGCTTTCCGGGAAGTAACTCCATTTGCACTGGTGGTAGCCCAGCGCCCACAGCGGGGGCAGCTCGGGTGGGCACGTCAGGCGCGTATATTCCTGGGTGACTTCGGTGAGTGCAGGGCCGTAGATGAAGTAGTAGTTCATCTCGCCGCCCTGAGCCCAGAAGCTGGTCACATCGGCGCGCTCGGCGGCAAAGTCGAAGAACGACTTGAACGTATTATCGAAGAAGATGCCGTGCGCAATCTTCTGATGCAGAACCAGATAGAACGGAATGTTCTTGTACAGCGGGTCGGAGCCTTTGACGTAGCCGTAAGTATCGGAGCCCCAGTTGGTGAAGCGCTTGCCGCGCAGGTTCATGTTGTCGGGCTTGTCGCCGAGGCCGTAGTAATGCACACCGCTTTGTACCTGCTTGCTCATCTTCACGATGTCATTGCCGGTGTCGTCGTTGTGCTCCCAGTGAAAGCCTTTTTCGTCTTCGCACAGCACATTACCCGAGCGGTCGAGCACGCGGGTGTGCGTATCCTGCTTGGCAATGGTGCAGATGAGGCGGTCGGTGGTAATGCGGTAGTGATCAGGCTTTTCGCGAAACTCCAGAAATTCTACTTTGGGCCGCGGCAGGTCGGCGGGCACCGCGTAGCTAAAGTCGGGAGCAAAACGGCCGTCGGTAGCGTAGCGAAACCGCAGAATTTTGTCCGTCACGACGGATAAGCTCAGCTTTACCCCGTTATTGCATATGAAAATGAACGTGTTGCCATCCTGCTGACAAGTTAAAACCTGACCGGGGAAGTGCTCCTGCTTCCCCCGGGTGGCCAGGTCGTTGATCATGTAATTGTGTTCCTGGACTGTATCCGCCATGGGTATGCTATCGAGAAGGGTGGGCTAAAAGGGTGTAAATCGGTTCGTACTGCCCAGTTAAGACCGCAAGGTAAAAACGATTGGGACGAAAATATTTATCCTGCTGCTGAGCTTGATATAAAAGACCTTGTGGCGTCATTGCAACACATTTTTTTATCTACCTTGTCCCTATCCCCCTATCTCTGTTTCGCCTGCTCATGGAAATGCCAAGTCTGAAGGTGCTGTTGTTGGGCTGGGATGATACGCCGAAGACCCAAGATCGGTCCCATCTGGCTACTCTCCCCCTGGCGCAAGCCCTGGCCGCCCAAACCGATCTGTCGCTCGTATTACCTCACCTGCCTGCGTCGGGTTACTCGCTGCCGAATGGCCGCGTCATTGGCCTCGGCGACTTGTCGATGGCAGAACTGGAAGCCTTGCAGCTTTTTCCCGTTCGCGATACGGCAGGCGCCTGGCAAAGTCCCTCGGCCCCTTATGTGGGCAGCAGTGCTTCAGGCTCCGAAGACCTTGCTCAAGCCAGCGAAGCTAGCTCCGTCGCCCTGCTCGATCTTCAAAACAGCGATGAATTTGCTCAGCCAGCCGAGCCCGACGCGGGCGAAGCCAACGACTTATCGCAACCGGAGGACAACATCACCCCGGATGTTATTCCGAACGAAACCGACATACCGCCGGCTACCGACACCGTAGCATCGCCGCTAACGTCTATTCTGACGGTGGCTGAGCATGCGTCGGCAGAAGAAGCCGTGGCCATTCTGCGCTCCGACCTCTCGGAGGGAGACGGGCTCAATTTCAAAGTCATTCAGTACGCCCGGTTTGCTACGCGCTTGGCTACCAACCAGAGCTTCGGCGTGATTTACGCGGCAGACTGGCAGTCGTGGCTGGCGGCGCTGGAAATCCGTCAGCTGACGGGGCGGCCGCTGGTGCTGCACGTGCAATCGCTGGCCCTCGACCGCGACTCGCACGACGACCGCGGCTGGGTGCTGGCTCTCGAGCGCCTTGCGTTGCGCCGTGCCGACGTCGTGCTGGCGGCTACCGAGGAGATCTCGCAGCGCCTCCAAAACAGCTACGCAGTGCCGGCACAGCGCATCAGCGTGCAACCCGCCAATATTTCGGCTGAAAACCTGGGCGGCGTAGTGCAGGGCATCTTGCAAAGAGCATCAGCGCATAACGGTATCTAATTATAGATCAAGCACTTACCCCCTAGATCGGCTTTTAGGCGCACCCCACGGCGCAGCGAACGCCGCGGAAAGGCGTTACCTTCGGCGCTCAAGTGCCTTATTGCCTTGCCAGCTGATTTCTGCTTTTCGCTTTTATGTCTGATTCCCAAGAACAAGCGTTTGACGCGCCCCTCGAACTGCACAACGCGGATGGAGGTGTGTTTTTAACGGTGCCGTTTAGCGTGCCTGACGTGTATGGACAGCGCGGCTTGCTGCACGTACGCGGCACCATCGATGGCTTTCCTTTTCGTTTGCCCCTCACTCCTGCCGCCGACGGCGAGCACATCCTGACCATCCGCAAGCAAATCCGCAACACGATTGGCAAAACCTGGGGTGAAACGGTGCACGTCGTGCTGGCTCCCGACACCGAGGAAAGCGCCATCGAAGTGCCCGAAGATCTGGCCCGCGCCCTCGACAAAGCCGGTCTGCGCACCAAGTTTGACCAATTGGCCTACAACCAGCGGCAGAAATTCGCCCTCTGGATTAGCCGCGCCAAAAAGCCAGAAGCCCGTTTCAAACGCATCCAAGAGGCGATCAACCTCGTTGCTGAAGGACGCAAACTGAGCTAAGTTCTGGTTTACAAATAGTTTACAAAACAAAGGTGGGCGGCTTCCCTAGAATCAAGGGAAGCCGCCCACCTTTGTTTTGTAAGTACTTTATTAACAATTAGTTATCCCAAGGAGAGCACCAATGCCGTACGGCTGGTAATGTAGAGGCTCAGCTTGTTGACTTCGTCTTCGACGAAGGTATCGTAGGTCAGGGTGGAGTCGACGCGGTTGAAGCCATCGAAGGCCGAGTCGTCGGAGTTGAGGATGATGCGGTAGCGGCCGGGGTGGGGCACAAAGAAGCGGTAGTCCGGAATGCTCCGATCGACATGGAAGTTGAAGATGAAAATCAGGCCAGCGCGCTCGAAAATGAGCACTTGGTTGTTGGTGTCCATGTTCAACTGGTGCGCATGAGGGGCCGCGAGCAGGCGCCGCTGCCGCGCCATCAGCACCATGGCTTTGTCGAAGGCGAGCAAGCATTGGTATTTCAAGTCGGGGTTGTCGGCCAATGACCACTGCCTCCGGGCATAGTGGTGGCTCCAGTTGTTGCCCTCCCGCGGGAAATCGACCCATTCGGGGTGGCCAAACTCGTTGCCGATAAAGTTCAGGTATGCCTCGCCGCCCAGGGCCAGCGTCACCAACCGAATCATTTTGTGCAGCGCAATGCCCCGCGCCACCACCGGGCTGGGGTCGTTGCGCTGCATGTGGGTGTAGATGTCGGCATCTATCAACCAGTGCGACAAGGTTTTATCACCGACCAACGCCTGGTCGTGCGATTCGGCGTAGGCGACGGTTTTTTCACCGGTTCGGCGGTTGGTGAGCGTGTACCAGAGTTCGCCCAAGTTCCAGTTTTCGTCGCGGGTGTGCTTGAGCAGCTTGATCCAGAAATCCGGAATGCCCATGCCCAATCGGTAGTCAAACCCGACGCCGCCTTCGGCCACCGGGCGGCACAAGCCGGGCATACCGCTCATGTCTTCGGCGATGAGCAACGCCCCGCGGCGCAGCTCGTGCACCAGCGTAGTAGCCAGTTGCAGATACAGAATGGCATCGTCATCTACCTCAGGGCCAAAGTATTGGTCGTAATTTGAGAAAGCAGTGCCCTCGCCGTGGTGGTGGTACAGCATCGACGTGACACCGTCGAAGCGGAAGCCGTCGAAGTGAAACTCTTCGAGCCAGTAGCGCAGGTTGGACAGCAAAAACTGCTGCACCTCGGGCTTGCCGTAGTCAAATAGCTTGGAATCCCAGCCAGGATGATTGCCCCGCCCGCCTTCGTGAAAATACTGCCCGCCCGAGCCATCGAAGTCGGCTAAGCCTTCGGCTTCGTTCTTAACGGCGTGAGAATGAACTACATCCAGAAGCACCGCAATGCCGCGGCTGTGTGCCTCATTTACCAGATGCTTGAGCTCTTCGGGTGTACCGAATCGCGACGACACCCCAAAAAAGTTGGCTACGTGGTACCCAAACGACCCGTAATACGGATGCTCCATCACGGCCATCAGCTGGATGCAGTTGTAGCCCAGCGCCTGCACCCGCGGGAGCACGTTTTCGGCGAATTCTACGTACGTGCCGATCCGCGCTTCTTCGGTAGCCATGCCGACGTGGCATTCGTAGATGAAGGGTTCCCGCACGTAGTTCTGCACCCGAAACTTCTGATCCGTCCATATGAACGGCGTTTCGGGGCGCCAGACCTGGCCCGAAAAATCTTTGGTTTGGTCGTTTTGCACGGCGCGGCGCAACGTGGCCGGCAAGCGGTCTTTGGCTCCTTTCGCCGTCACGACGTGTACTTTGTAGTGGCTGCCGTGGGTGAGCACGTCGCGGTACTGTTTGTCGGGCAAAAACACCTCCCACACGCCATCAGCGCCTTTTTGGAGCGGCGTCGCTTGGCGGTCCCAGCCGTTGAAGTCCCCGACCAGCGACAGGGCCTGCGCGGCCGGTGCCCACTCGCGGTACCAATACCCTTTGCGGCGCGAATCGTAGTTCAGGCCTAGGCGTTGGTGGGCGGTGGCAAATTTGGCCAGTGAACCATGTTCCTGAGCAATGGCTTCGAGGCGCTGCTTGAGGCGCTGTTGCCGGGCCAGCAGCACCGGTTCGTAAGGCGCCAGCCACGGGTCTTGTTCGACGAGGGGCAGCGCCGGCGTGAAAGGAGATACAGTAGGTTCCATTGCGTTGAAGGTTGAAGCGAAGGTAAAGCTACGTAGTTAGCGAAATTGCACGAACCAAATCAAAAGTATAACCGAAATCAGTAAGACCTCTTCCAACGCAATTGCCGCTTTGTCGGCTATCTTCACCCCTATGAAGGTTCGTTTTTACCCCGTAGCGCTCGCTGCGCTGCTCTCTTGTACTACGGCTACGCGTACGGCTGTGCCCGAGGCCGCGGCCGTTCTGGCGGCTACGCCACCCACTGCGGCGGCTCCTGTTACGGCCACCAAGGCCATGGTCATCTCGGCACATCCCGAGGCTTCGCGAATTGGGCTGGAAATTTTGCAGAAAGGCGGCAACGCCTACGACGCGGCCGTGGCCGTGCAGTTTGCGCTGGCCGTGTGCTTCCCCGTGGCCGGCAACATCGGCGGCGGCGGTTTCTTGCTCTACCGCGGCGCCGACGGCACCGAGGGCGCGCTTGATTTCCGCGAAACAGCGCCCGCCGCAGCTACTCGCGACATGTATCTCGATGCGCAGGGTAATGTGATTGCAGGACGGAGCACCGCCGGTCATTTGGCGGTGGGCATCCCCGGCACTGTGGCGGGCATGGAAGTCGTGCATAAAAAACTGGGCAAACTCCCCTGGGCCGACCTCGTGCAGCCCGCCCTCGACCTGGCCGCTCGGGGCGTGCGCCTCACCGCCAAAGAAGCCGCCGGCTTCAACCGCGTTCGTCCCGAGTTCGTCAAGTACAATGCCAGCGTAGCCCCGGCTTACGTGCGGGCCGATGGCGAAACCCGGCCGTGGCAGGAAGGTGATGTGGTACAATACCCCGACCTCGCCCGCACCTTGCAGCGCATCCGCGACAAAGGCCGGGCGGGCTTTTACGAAGGCGAAACCGCTACGCTGATCGTGGCCGAGATGAAGCGCGGCAACGGGTTGATTACCAAGCAGGATCTCCAGGGTTATCAGGCCAAATGGCGCACGCCGCTGCACGGCCAGTACCGTGGCTACGACGTGCTCACGTTTCCGCCGCCCAGCAGTGGCGGCGTGGCCCTGCTGCAAATGCTGCAAATGCTGGAGCCTTACGATTTGGGCAAAGCAGGCTGGCATTCGCCGCAGGCGGTGCATTGGCTGACCGAGGCCGAACGCCGCGTGTACGCCGACCGCGCCACCTACCTCGGCGATCCCGACTTTGGCCGGGTGCCGGTAGCCCAACTCCTCAACCCGAAATACAACCGCCAGAGGATGAGCACTATACATGCCAATGGCCGTGCCACGCCCAGCAAAGAGGTAACGGCCGGCAGCGGCCTTCCGGGCTACGAGAGCGACCAGACTACCCACTACAACGTGGTGGATGCCCAGGGTAATGCCGTGTCGTGCACGACTACGCTCAACGGCGCATACGGCAGCAAAGTAGTGGTAGCCGGCGCAGGCTTTTTGCTTAACAATGAGATGGATGACTTTTCTTCCAAGCCCGGCACCCCTAACTCCTACGGCTTGGTAGGTGGGGTTGCCAACGCCATTACGCCGGGCAAGCGCATGCTGTCTTCGATGACGCCCGCGCTCCTGACCAAAAACGGCAAGCTTCAGATGGCCATTGGCACGCCGGGCGGTAGTACCATCATTACCAGCGTGTTGCAAGGCATCATCAATACCCTGGACTACGGCATGAACGCCCAACAGGCCGTGGCCGCGCCGCGCTTGCACCATCAGTGGCTCCCCGATCAGATTGACGCGGAGGAAAAGGCGCTGCTCCCCGCCGCCGCCGATACGCTTCGCCGTCGCGGCTATACCATCAATCCGGGCGGTAAGTGGGGACGCATGGAAGAAATCCGAGTGCTGCCCGACGGCCGCTTGGAAGGCGGTGCCGATCCACGCGGCGACGACACCACAAGAGGTTATTAATCGGGTAATCGAGCACTTGCAAAGCAAAAACGGCACTCCTCAGCAGGAGTGCCGTTTTTGCTTGAATGGGTGCATCGGGTTGGGTAGTACTAGCCGACAAGCGGCTTATCGTAGCCTGCTGCTGGAGCCTAGCTCTGCACAAACAATTCAGTAGCTGCCGGGCTTACTTGTTACACCATTTACCCTCAACCCCACCATCATGGTCAAAGTAGGATTGCTAGTACGGCTGGAAGCCAAGCCCGGAAAAGAACAAGCCGTTGCCGAGTTTCTGCGCGGCGGCTTGCCGTTGGTAGAAGATGAGCCCGCTACGCTTACGTGGTACGGCATCCAGCTCGGACCCAGCACTTTCGGCATCTTCGATACCTTTCCCGATGAAGCAGGCCGTAAAGCCCACCTCGGAGGCAAAGTCGCGGCAGCGCTCATGGCCAGCGCCGACGACTTATTTTCGTCTCCGCCGACCATTGAAATGGTAGATATTCTGGCGTCTAAAGGTGCTTAAGACCACCTGAAAACGTGTCAGCGCTTACAAGACGCTTGGAAAAGTGAATGCAGTTCTCCTACATAAGCACTTTGTAATGAGCCTTCTAACGACAAAGGGCCGATGCTTTGCAGCACCGGCCCTTTGTCGTTAGAAGCGCAGTTGATTAGCCGCTGAGGTAAGGGCTTGCCCTAGCTGGTGGAGCTTCTCTACGGTATCACCCTCGGCAGCACTGGCGGCGTTGGCCGTGTGCTGACCTAAGGTGTGGAGGGAGCTGCTGATCTGGGCGCGATCGCCGCCGCGGAGGTAGCCTTGCAGGTTTTCCAGCTCGTGGGCGATATCGGTAAGCGCAACGTTATCAGAGTCTTGCAGAATCTGGATCCAGCCGTCGAGGTTGCTGCCTGCCACGGCAGCGGCGCCGTCGAGGCCGCCACTGAGCGCACTTAGGGTAGCCTTGAGCTGGTCGCTGCCGGTGGGAGTTGAAGAATTCATGAGAGCAAGGGGCTTGGGTGGAAAGCAAGTACTTCCTTCTATACCCCCTACCCGCTTATTTGTTGATGCGAAACGACATTATCCCCAGCAAAAAAACTTCGGGCATAGCCACCGCGCAGCCAGACGTATGCTGACAAGCGTGAAAGTCGTCCGTTACAGGTTAGAATGGCTCGGCCCGAAAGGCCAAAATCTTATCGGCGCTCGGTGGTGATAAGCTCGCCCTACGAAACCTTCAGATTACCGGAAGCCATGATCAGGATCTGGCCCAAGTGGCGCAGCTGGTCGCCGATGCCGTTGTGCAGATGATCGCCGGCCCACGTATGAATGTGGCTTGCCTCGCGCGAAGCCTGTTCGCCCAGGCGCTGAAGCATTTCACCCGTCTGGGTTTTGTCGCCGTTGCGCATGTACTCTTTAAGCTGCTGTAAATCAGCAGCGGCGGCCTTCAACTTAGCATTGTCGGCGTTCTGAAGCATGGGCAGCCAGCCGTCGATGGTAGCAATAAACGTAGTTGGATCGTGGGCGAAGGTATCGTTGCTGAGAATGCTGCCCAAGCCTAAGTTGGTTGCGTACAGGTGGTCGTTGAGATTCTCGGAGTGGTCGGCCATGGAGGTAGGAAGTTTGGTTGAGGTTCTCTGTACGCCGTAAAAAAGCTCTGCGTTGTTGAGGGAACAGCGCACAAAAATCTATTTTATATAAATAGCTTATTATCAAATACTTACATATAACAACCACTTGCTACTCCCCCGATTTAGATGAAGCCCAAAATCAAGGAATGGCTCAAACGCTATCTGCCGGCCGAAGCGCTCTCGCTGCTAGCGACGCTGGTGGCCGCGTGGCTGGCGTGGCACGGCACCGGCAGCCGCGTAACGGCGGCGCTGGCGGGCACCTGGAGCGGCAACGTGGCGTACTTCGGCTACATTTTGGCAAGTGACGTGTATCGTACTCACCAACAAGGATTTGCCTTGGGCAAGCCGTACACTACAAACACGCTGTTGAAGAACGTACGCGCGCTGGCCGTCGAGTTTGGCGTGGCCGAGCTGGCCGACAGTTTCATCATTCGCCCGGCCCTGATGTATTACTTACCGCTTTGGCTCGGCAGTTTTTCGGGGGGCATTCTGCTGGCGAAAGCGCTGGCGGACGTAACGTTCTATGTGCCCGCCATTATCAGCTACGAATTGAGCAAAAATCGACTGCGGAAATTTCACTAAATCACCCGCCTAAACACGAAACAGCCCCGACGCTTATGGCGCCGAGGCTGTTTTGCAAATAATTGATTATAAGCTACTTGCAAAAGCTATTTACCATCGGGCAGTTGGAGCGGACGCCAGATGTTATTGTAGAGGTTGACGTCGGGCATGGCGTTGTCGGGATTGAGGATGACGAAAGCCAGCGGCGAGGTGGAATTGTAGCGGAACGTCCAGGTGTCGCCGCGCTGCCATATTTCCACGGGCAGGGTCGTGCGGCTGGTTTTGCCGTTGGTTTCGCGCACTTCCACAATCACGGGCATGGCGGCTTTCTCGCGGTTTTCGATGGTAATGAGGGCGCCTTTCGTGGGGTCCTGGTTCACGTATTCCACGGTCTGGACGGCTTGGTCGAGCTTCCAGTTTTCGTAGAACCACTCGCGCCAAAACCACGTCAGGTCTTCGCCCAAGGCCTCGTTCATCGTCCGGAAAAAGTCGTGCGGCTGCGGGTGCTTAAACGCCCAGCGCTTGATGTAGGTGCGGAACGCGTAGTCGAAGCGGTCGGGTCCCAGGATGGTTTCGCGCAGCAGATACAGGCCAAAACCCGTCTTGGAATACGCCGCAAACCCCAGGTTGCGCGCCTGCGTCACGTCGGGCACGGTGAAGGGCACGTCGGTGGTCGGGCTCAGGATGCTGCCGAGCACGTAGGCCGGCTTGTCATCGGTAGGCTTGTACTCGCCCTGGTGGAAGTTCTTGGTAGACAGAATGTTAATAAAGGTATTGAAGCCTTCATCCATCCACGGGTACTTGCGCTCGTTGGAGCCCACAATCATCGGAAACCAGTTGTGCCCAAACTCGTGGTCGGTTACGCTCCACAACGAGCCTTTCGAGGCGTCCTGCCCGCAAAACACGATGCCCGGATACTCCATGCCGCCCACGATGCCGGCAATGTTGGTGGCCACCGGGTAGGTGTATTCGTACCACTGGCGCGAGTTGTATTCGATGCTGTTCTTGACGTATTCCGTCGAGCGATTCCAGGCCGTATCGCGGGCTACTTCCGTGGGGTACATCGACATGGCCAACGCCTTACGGCCGCTGGGCAGATTCATTTTGGCCGCGTCCCACACAAAAGCTGCCGATGCGCCCCAGGCCACGTCGCGGGCCTGTTTGCAGCGAAAATGCCAAGTCAGGCGCCCGTTTTTGCCCGTCGGCCGCGACCCGCGCTGCGTTACTTCGGCGGGCGTGCGAATGAGCACAGTCTGGTTGCTGGTGGCGGCTTTGGCCAGGCGGCGCTGCTGCTCGCTGGTGAGCACTTCAGCCGGGTTTACTAATTCGCCGGAGCCGCCCACCAAGAAGTTGGCGGGCACGTTGAGGGTGTAATCGAAGTTGCCGTACTCGAGGTAAAACTCGCCGGCACCGAGGTAAGGCAGTGTATTCCAGCCTTCTATGTCGTCGTAGACGGCCATACGCGGATACCACTGCGCCACTTCGAAGATCTCGCCGTTCTGGGTCATTTTGCGGCCCAGGCGGTCGGAGCCGTACTCCGGAATGTTGAAGGAATACGCGATGCGAATGTGCAGCTGATCGCCGTTGGGCTTCAGGGCTTCGGGCAACCGAATCTGCATGCGCGTGTCGGTGATGCGGTAATCGGCCTTCGTCTTTTTGCCGTGCAGTTCAATATTCACCGTCCGAATGCTGTCGCCGCCCTGAAAACCGGCCGCCGAGCTGCCAAAGCGCGAGCCGTTGCGAGCGCCTTGCACGGGCGTTGCGGCGGAGCCCCGGGAGTTGGCTTTAAACAGATTCTGATCGAGTTGGAGCCACACAAACGGCAGCCGATCAGGGCTGCGGTTGGTGTAGGTAATGTCCACGTCGGCGCGCACGGACTTCTGCTTTTCATCCAGCGTCGCGTTGATTTTGTAATCGGCCGAGTTTTGCCAGTACGCCGCGCCCGGTTGGCCCCCGGCAGTGCGGGTGGCTGTGCCGGGCTCGTTCAGAAACAGTGGCGAAAACAACGTGTGCGCGTCGTAATTGGAGGCGGCAGCTGGGGTGATTTGGGCCGTTGCCAGATTAGGCAACAACGGCGCCGCGGCACTCAGGAAGAGGCCGAGCAAAGAGGCTTTGTTCATGCAGACAGAAGACGAGGAGGGCAAAGAAACAGATAGACGAAAAGCGCCCACAAAAAGACGCGTTCCGACGTAAGTATTTGATGAACACCCGAAGCTTTCTTATGGCGCACAGCGCTCCGGTTGGGTGCCTGCTACCAGAAACCTGTATTTTTCCGCATGCTTCACCGCCTTGCTTCTGCCCTACTCTTCGCGTCGCTGATTGTGCTTGGGGCCTGCCAGCTCACTACCCAGCATTGCGCCGACATTCCGCCGCAGTTCCAGGTCAAGCACCCGAGCTGGGCGCAAAACGCCAGCATTTACGAGGTAAACGTGCGCCAATACACGCCCGAAGGCACGTTCCGGGCCTTTGAAGCCCACTTGCCGCGTTTGCAAAAGATGGGGGTGGGCATTTTGTGGCTGATGCCCGTTAACCCCGTGGGCCAGGAAAAACGCAAAGGCACGCTCGGCAGCCAGTATTCGGTGCAGGACTACCGGGCAGTGAACCCGGAGTTGGGTACGCTCGACGATCTGCGGCATTTGGTGCAGGAAGCCCACCGGCGCGGCATGCACGTGATTCTGGACTGGGTGGCCAATCACACCAGTTGGGACAGCAAGCTTTCGCGCGAGCACCCCGAGTGGTTTACCAAAGACAAAGCAGGCCGTTTTCGCCCGCCGGTGGCTGATTGGCAGGATGTTATCGACCTCGACTACAGCAAGCCGGAGTTGCAGCAGTACATGATTGGGTCGCTGCAATACTGGGTGCGCGAGGCCGACGTCGATGGCTTCCGGTGCGACGTGGCGGGCCTTGTGCCCACGGCGTTCTGGAACAAAGCCCGCCAGGAACTGGAGAAAACCAAGCCGGTGTTTATGCTGGCCGAATGGGACGAGCTGTACCCGCCTACTTTCCTCAAACGCAGCGAGTTCGACGCCAACACGCGCCTGCTGGAGCGGGCCTTCGACATGACATACGCCCTGCGCCTGCACGGCTTGCTCGACAGCGTAGCCCAAGGTAAGCAGCCCACCAACGCCATCGACAAATACCTCGCGGCCGAGCGCAAGCTGTATCCGCCCAGCGTGTACCTGATGACGTTCACGACCAGCCACGACATCAACAGCTGGGACGGCAGCGAATATGAACGTCTGAAAACCAACGCGTTGCCGATGGCTGTACTCACCGCCACGCTGCCGGGCATGCCAATGGTGTACAGCGGCCAAGAAGCGGCTATGAAAAAGCGGCTGCGCTTCTTCGATAAGGATACGATTGACTGGAACGGCTACCCGTTGCAGGATTTTTACACCCGGCTGCTCACGCTCAAAAAACGCAACCCCGCCCTGCTCAACGGCGATCCGTGCAGCGAATTTGTGCGCTTGCCGGCCAGTTCCAGCCCGGAAGTGTATGCCTTTGTGTGGCGCAAAGAATTGGCGGCGGTGCTGGTAGCCGTGAATCTGGGCAATCAGCCCCACGAGGTTGCGCTGCGCACGCTGGGGCCGGGCACCTACCGCGAGGTGTTCAGCGAGCAGGTAAACCGCATGGGCTCAGGCTCGAAGGTGCTGCTGCCAGCGCACGGCTATCGCGTGTACGAGCGTCTCCCGGATCCGAAGAAACAAGGGCTATTTTGGTAAATACTTGATTATCATAATATTACCTCACTGTTACCCTAATATACAGTTGTCATCCTGAGCAGAGCGAAGGACCCTATCACAGCAGAACAAGTCGTTGCTGCACGATAAGGTCCTTCGCTCTGCTCAGGATGACAACTGTTTTCAAATTACACCCGATTGAAAAAGAAGCCAGCCGGCGCACATAAGCTATCGGGCGGTTTTTCACGTATGCAGGCTTCGGTTTCCTCACTGCTCAGCCTTCCCTACCGTGCCCGATTTCATCCGTTCCGACGATTCTTTTTTTCAGGTCAAGCACCCGAGCTGGGCGCAAAACGCCAGCATTTACGAGGTAAACGTGCGCCAGTACACGCCCGAAGGCACCTTTCGGGCCTTTGAAGCCCACTTGCCCCGCCTGCAAAAGATGGGCATTACTATCGTTTGGCTGATGCCAGTTCATCCCATTGGGCAGGTGCACCGCAAGGGTACGCTGGGCAGTCAATACGCGGTGCAGGATTACTACGGCGTTAATCCGGAGTTTGGGACGCTCGACGATCTGCGGCATTTGGTGCAAACGGCGCACGCGCTGGGCCTGTATGTGCTGCTCGATTGGGTGGCCAACCACACCAGTTGGGATAACCCGCTGGCCCAAGCGCACCCCGAGTGGTACGTGCGGGACGCAACGGGCCAGTTTGTGCCGCCCGTACCGGACTGGCAGGATGTTATTGCGCTCGACTACCGCCAGCCGGCCCTGCGTCGCTACATGACCCACGCCCTGTGCTACTGGGTGCGCGAAGTGGGCATCGACGGGTATCGGTGCGACGTGGCCGGCCTGGTGCCTACAGATTTCTGGAATGCTGTGCGCCCGGAGCTGGAGCAGATTAAGCCCGTGTTTATGCTGGCCGAATGGGACGAGCTGTACCCGTCGGGCGGACTTACTTTCGAGAACTTCGACCCCAATACGCGCCTATTGGAGCAAGCCTTCGACATGACGTTTGGCCTGCGCCTGCATTACCTGCTCGATCATATCGCGGAAGGCAAACAGTCTGTTGATGAGATCGATACGTACCTGGCCGCCGAGCGCGCGGCTTACCCACCGAGCGTGTATTTGATGCACTTCACCAGCAACCACGACGTGAACAGCTGGGACGGTACCGAGTACGAGCGCCTGGGCCCGAACGTGCTGCCGATGGCTGTGCTCACGGTGCTGCTGCCGGGCATGCCGCTCGTCTACAGTGGCCAGGAAGCGGCGCTGCAAAAGCGGCTAGCCTTTTTCGACAAGGACACCATCGACTGGAAGGGCTATCCGCTGGAGGCCTTTTACACTACGCTGCTGCAAATGAAAAAGCGTCATCCGGCGCTGCTCAACGGCGATCGGGCCAGCCGGTTTCAGAGGCTTGCTACGCCATCTGATGCGGGCTTGTATGCGTTTGTGCGCGAGAAAGCAGAAGCAGCTGTGGTAACAGCCGTCAATTTGGGTGATGCTGATAATCATCTTATTATCAACGATTTACCAAGTGGTTCTTATCGCGATATTTTTACGGGTGAAGTGGTTTCACTGACTCCGGGCACGTCGGTTGAGGTGCCGGCCCACAGTTATCGCGTATTTGAGCGGCTTTTGGAGTAACCGACGAGTGGGTTTTTGGCAACTACTACCTTCGCAGCAGACTCCACCCGATGAAAGCTCCGGCCCTCCCGATTTTTGCGCTCGAATCGTTTCCGCAGCAGCCGAAGCCGCGCAAACCCTACTACATCGAACGGCTGGAAACGCACGTGGCGAAGTTTCCGGGCGTGAGCGTGCCGCATGCCCACGACTTTTACCTACTGCTGTACGTTACGGCTGGGCACGGGCAGCACACCATCGACTTGGTGCCGTACGAGCTGCGCGCGGGCAGCTTTTTCTTCATGACGCCGGGGCAGGTGCACAACTGGTCGCTGTCGGAAGCGGCACGGGGCTTTATCGTATTTTTCGACGCCGATTTTTACCTGTTCCGCTATCCGGGCAGCCGTCTGTACGAGTACCCGTTTTTCGACAATGCGCACGCGCCGGTGCTGTACCTGCCGCCCGACGAACCGGATTTTCGGCTGCTGTTCGAGCGGATGTTTGCCGAAAACGCCAGCGCCTACGACAACCAAGCAGAGGTTTTCCGTTCTTATCTGTACCTGAGTTTGGAGTTAGCGGCCCGACACTACCAAGGCCAGCCGCGCCACGCGCCCACGCACGGACAGGAGCAAATCAGGGCGTTCAGCAGCTTGCTCAACCAGCATTTTCGCACCCAGCGCACGGTAAGCGAATACGCTGATATGCTGCATATTACGGCCAACCACCTGAATGCAGTATGTCGGCGCCTGCTCAACAAAACTGCCAGTGCGCTCATTCAGGAGCGCGTGATTGTGGAGGCGCAGCGCCTGCTTCAGCACTCGTCGCAAACGGTGGCAGAGGTGGCATACGCGCTCGGGTTTGAGGATACGTCGTACTTCAGCCGCTATTTTCGGAAGCATACCGGCCTTACGCCCGAAGCTTTTCGCCTGCATCCGTGATTTGTCCTGTACAAACCCGGATGTCGTCCGTGCTGGGCAGGGAGGGCATGCGTAATTTTGTAAGGTGATCAGCGGCTTAGCACTACGGCGCCCGCTACCGCAAAAATGGGCAACGCAACACGCCCTTTTTCGGCGGGGTGCGTAGGATAGTACGTTACCGACCGCGATTTAACTCACCTGGAACTCATGGCTAGAATAGATTCTTCCACGTTGGCTTTGTTGGCGTTGCGCTGCCCGCGCTGCCACGAAGGGCCGCTGTTTTCGCGGCCGGCGTTCAGTACCGGTTTTGCCGAAATGCCCGAAGCCTGCCCCGTTTGCGGCCAGCGCTACGAGCCCGAGCCCGGCTTTTATTGGGGTGCGATGTACGTAAGCTTCGCCTTCTCGGTGGCCATCTTTGCCATCAGCGGCGTGCTGCTTTACTACCTAGCTGGCGACCCTGCCGTGTGGGTGTATGTACTAACGGTAGCAGTAGCCTCCGTCGTGACGATGCCGCTGGCATTTCGTTATTCCCGCGCCCTCATGCTGTATTGGTTCGGCGGCGTTGACTACGACCCGCACTGGAACGATCAGGTGATGCTGACGCAAACAGGAAACTAGAAAGCGCTTTCGCTTACCTCTCTCCCAATACAGGCGCTGGCACGAGCCTCCTATGTAAATATTTGATTATAAGATATTTACAAAAAAAAGGAGCCATCTCGCTATGAGATGGCTCCTTTTTGTTTTTTAGCTAATCAGCCGTTTTAGGGCTGGGGCTTCGTTGGAACTGGAGTGCTAACTGGAGCCGGTGTGGTAGCAGGTGCCGAAGTCGGTACGGGTACACCGGTTTGGGTAGGCGTTACCACTGGCTGAGCGGGCATAGCCGGCGTAGTAGTGGGCGTGGCTGTGCTATCAGTAGCAGGGGCCGCTACGGGCGCGGCAGTGCTATCAGAGGCGGGAGCTACGTTAGAAGCCGGGGCAGTACCGGAAGCGGGTACCGTACCGGAAGCCGGAGCTGCATTGGGTCGTACTCCGCTCGGAGCGCCCGTGCCCGGATAGCTACCAGTACGCTGCCCACCGGCGCCGCTCGGGGCACCGCTTGGGCGAGCGCCGCCTGCCGGAGCACCGCCGCCTTGCACACCACCACCTTGCAGACCACCGCCCGAAGCGTCGTCACCGCCTTCTTTCAGGTCGTCGTTGTTGACGGACTTCTTACGGCGCGGACGTTGATCGGCCACACTCAACTTACCAATGCGGTAGTTGATGTTGATTTTGAAGTTCATGCGGTTCAGCACATTGGTGCTGTTTTGCGACACCAACGCCGAGTTTACCTCGTTGCGAATGCGGGTATTGGGCGTAAAGAAGTTCTCAGCCCCAAAACCGATGCTGCCTTTTTTCTCGGCAAAATCTTTCTTCAGGCTCAGGCTATAGATGCCGAATGCCCCTTGGTAGCCTTGCAGCTGCACCTGCCGACCGCGCATAAACCCGAAGGCCTGCACGCCCCAGCCCTTGCTGAAGTTGTAGTTACCAAATGCGCGGCCGCTCACGACCCAGCCCTCGTTGCGGGCGTTCAGAGTTACGTCGCTTACATTGTTGCGCAGGGTGGCGTAATACATGTCGGGGCCACCGCTGAGGGTAAATTTGTTGCCCACGTTCACGTTGGCAAACAGGCTCACACCATAGGCGTTCTCCTGGCCGATGTTCGCATAGCTCGTCAGGATAGCGTCTGGAGACAGGGAATAGGCAAGAATTTCATTGGCCGTAACGGGCCGGCGCACCGGTTGAATCGAACCCGTGGTGTTGCGCACAAATGCCGACATGTTAAGCGAAACGCTCTTCAGGAAGGTGTTGTAGCCGAGCTCGTAGTTGTTGGTGTACTCGGGGCGGAGCTGCGGCTCGCCTTTGGTAGCACTCTTTGGGTTAGAGGCCTGCAGGTTAGGATTCAGGAACTGAATGGAAGGCCGCTGAATACGCCGGTTGAACGAGGCCTTTAGCACGTTGCCGTTGGCCAGCTTGCGCGACAGGTTCAGGCTGGGTACCAGCACGCCATACGACGGAATAGAGGTCGTATCGTTGGTCCGGAAGTTCGCGTCGATCGTCGTGTATTCGTAACGAGCGCCGGCCTTCAGCGTGTAGCTCTTCAGGAAGCTAAGCGTATACGCCGCATAGGCCGCGGCCACGTTTTGGTTGTAGTTGAACTCGTTGTTCAGGTTAATCCCGCGCGTGCCGCCGGTGGCCAATGGCTCAAATTCTCCATCCAGACCCGGCGATTGCAGATAGGTGTAGGTGCTGTTCACCTTCCGCATGATGTCTTTGCCCCCAAATTCCAGCAGCTGATTGGTCCCGATAGGCGTCTGATAGTCAGCTTGCAGGGTTAGTTCCTGGTTGTAGCTATCGTTCAGGTTTCGGAGCCGATAGGGTGCCGCCAGCGTGCTGATGTTGGCGTTGCCGAACTCGCTGAGGATGTTGCTCGTGAAGTCGTTGTTGCGGTTGTTGCGGCTGTATACGCCCAGCAAGCTAAATTCCTTCTGCGGCGTTTCGGAAGTGTGCGTGTAGCCCAGGCTCAGGTCAACGTTGTTCGACTTGTCGTTGGTCCGCACATTACGATTGCTGCCACTGGCAGCCTGCGTTTCGTTTTGCAAGTACGTGTTAGACAACAGGTTATCCTGGTAGTTAACCGAGTTGCGCAGTCCGTACTGCACCGAGGCCGAAATGGAGTTGTACTTGTTGATGTCGTAGTCCCAGCCGAAGTTGTAGCGGCCAAATACCTGATTCTGACGCGTATCGGCCTCTTGCGTGGTGCGCGTTCGCAGCGTGCGCGTGCTCAGGTCGTTGTTCAGGATGCTGTAAGTGCGCTGATCGTTGGAAAAGCTGCCGGGCGTGTTGTAGCCGGCCCGGCCGAAGCCGCCCAGCGAAAAGGCCATTTTGCCCACTCGGTAGCTGCCGTTGAGGCCCAGGTTGGCACCGCGGGTACCACCGCTGACGTCTACGCCCAGGCTTTTGCCCTGTAGGTTGTCTTTCTTGGTGATGATGTTGATAATGCCGCCCGAGCCCTCTGCATCATATTTGGCTGATGGTGAAGTAATTACCTCCACTGACTTGATCTGGTCGGCCGGAATCTGCTTCAGGGCGTCGGCAATGCTGCTGGCCGCAATGGACGAAGGCTTGTTGTTGATGAGCACCCGCACGTTTTGGTTGCCGCGCAGGCTCACATTACCGTCGAGGTCGACGGAGAGCGCAGGCACGCGCTTGAGCACGTCGGTGGCGTCGCCGCCGCGGGTGGTCTGGTCGTTTTCGGCGTTGTACACCGTGCGGTCCACTTTCTCCGTGATCAGCGCGCGCTGACCTTGCACCACTACTTCTTTGAGCTGCTGGCTCGTGGAAGCCAGCTGAATGGTACCCTGCGGAAAGGCACCGCCTTTTTCGGTTACGACAATGCCTTCTTTTTCAATGGTTTTGTAGCCAATGAAACTGTACTGGAGCTTATAAGTACCGGCGGGCACCTTGGTGAGGGTAAACTTGCCGTCGTCATCAGCAGCCGTGCCGTCGATGGGTTTGCCTGTGGCCGCATTGATGAGGGCTACCGTGGCAAAAGGCACCGGCTTTTGCGTACCGGCGTCTACTACCGTGCCGGTGATGCGGCCGCTGCCCTCGGCGGCCGGCATGGCGCCGGCGGGCATCTGGGGTCGGGCTGGCCCGGCAGGACTACCGACTTGCGGCATTTGGGCAAACGCGATTTGGCTACTACCAGCCAGCGTCAAAAGGAATAAAAGCTTCTTCATGGATTTGGTATTCACGCGCCAAGGGACGGCATTGCCCGGTTCAGGTTGCGCCATCTGCATATCAACAACAGCTTGCAGCATCGGTTTTTTTACACTCCGCAGAGTAAGAGCGCTTTGCATTCGCTTCGTACTTGAGGAATACGGGATTGACACCTCAAAGCAACTGCTCGCGTTCCCAAGAATGAAGCCTAATAGACAGCAACCCCGCAAACGCCGATGGTTTGGGCGCATCAACCGATCAAATTGAATCGGTAGCGGAGCCCGGCGGCGGCAGGCCATTTGGCAGATAAAACCCGGCATTCGGTCGGCACATTCGGCCCGGCGAACGGTCAGGGAACTGCTTATCCGCAGGTTGGCGTAAGTTTAGCAACTGGTTTTGCTACGGTTCCTATATTCTCGCTAATGGCTTCTTTCTCCATCCGACGCTACATTTCCCCGCTCATTCAGGTGCTGGCGTGGGGTGTGCTCGGCCTGATGCTGCTCTTGTTTCAGCCCCTGTCGTGGCGCGTGACGCTCCCTGATCAGTTCTGGGTGAAGCAGGGCGTGCTGTTTTGCCTGTGGGTAGGGCTGTTTTATGTCAATGCGTTTGTGTGGGTGCCGCGGCTGCTGTTTCGGGGCCATACGGCATGGTTTATCGTGGCCATCAGCGTTTCGATCGTTATCGTTTTGGGCCTCAACAACCTGGTCGAGTCGTGGTTGCACCTCCCCGACCTCATGTATCGGGCTTTTCACCCCGAAGGAGGCCGGCCCCGCGGCATGCGCCGGGGCGGACCGTGGTTCGACATGGGGGCTTTGCTCATCACGCTGCTGGTGCTGGGCATCAGCACCAGCGTGACGGCGGTGCAGAAGTGGCAAAAAGACGCCCAGATTAGGCAAGACCTTGAGCAGCAAAAGGTTAGCTCCGAGCTCTCGTTTCTGAAAGCCCAGATCAATCCGCACTTCTTTTTCAATACGCTCAACAACATCTACGCCCTGACGGTGGTGAATGTGGAGCTGGCCCGGCAGGCCTTGCACACGCTCTCGCGCATGATGCGCTACGTGCTCTACGAAACCCAAACGGGCACCACGCTGCTCAGCCAGGAGCTGCTGTTTTTGCAGGACTACATCGCCCTGATGCAGTTGCGCCTGACCGACAAAGTAACCGTTTCCTTTGAGCGCCCCGAACCCATGCACGACGTGCCCATCGCGCCCATGTTGCTGCTGCCGTTCGTAGAAAATGCGTTTAAGCACGGCGTGAGCGCCACGTTGCCCAGCCGCATTTACGTGGCGGTGCGCCAATTCGGACCGACATTGGAGTTGGAAGTGCGTAATACCATATTCTCCGATAAGCGGCTGTCGCTGGACGAAAGCAATGGCATCGGGCTGACCAACACGCGCCGCCGCCTCGATTTGTTGTACTCCGGTCAGTACCAGCTCGCCGTCACCGAACAGACGCCCGAACAAGAGTATCTGGTGCATTTAACCCTGCAAACCCTATGAACAAGCTCCGTTGCATTGCCGTCGACGACGAGCCGCTGGCCCTCGGACTGGTATGTGCTTTCATCGAACAAACGCCGTTTCTGGAGCTGGTAGGCCGCTACGCCAGCGCCGTAGAAGCGCTCCGGGGTTTGCACGAGCTGGGCGCCATCGACCTGATTTTCCTGGACATCCAAATGCCCGACCTCAACGGCATCGAGCTGGCACGCGTGCTCGACCGCGGCCGGCCGGGCACGGGCCCGCGCATCATTTTCACGACGGCATTCAACCAGTTTGCTCTGGAAGGCTACCGCGTCGATGCGCTCGATTACCTCGTGAAACCCTTTAATTATGAGGAGTTTCTGCGGGCGGCCACCAAAGCCCACGCTTACGCCGGGCTGCTGCAAGTGCCTGCTGCGCCAGCGGCGGCGCTCCCCGCTCCGGCTCCGGAGCCCGAAGACGAATACCTGTTTTTAAAGGTCGAATACCAGCTGGTGCGGGTGGCTTTCAACGATATCCTGTACGTCGAAGGGCTCAAGGACTACGTGAAAGTGCATCTGCAAAGCGCCCCGAAGCCTATTCTGTCGCTTACCAGCCTCAAAGCACTGGAAGAAAAACTACCACCCCGGCGCTTCATGCGCATTCACCGCTCATTTATCGTGGCCCTCGACCAGATCCACGCCGTGACGCGCAATTCCGTGCAGATTGGCGAAGTCACAATTCCCGTCAGCGACCAGTACAAGGAAGTCTTCACGCAATTCCTCAGCCGCTGGACGTAAATCACTCAGTCGCGCCGGGCACGAGGCCGTACTACAAGCAAAAGCCCTCTGAGCATGCTCAGAGGGCTTTTAGCATTAAACTATATATGTTTGATAATCAAACTGTTGGGTTAAAATCCTTATTGTGCTCTTGTGCGGGCGAGAGCACGGGCTCAACGGTTGGCAGTTCGGTTTGGGGAGCCGTGTAGGCCGGAGCAGGCGGAGTTACCGGATAGCTCTGCGGCACCGGAGGCGCTTGGTAGTGCGTGGGTTGCGACTGGCCGGAATTTTCAATTTCGCTGCGAATTTCCTGGGTAGCATCCTTGAACTCGCGAATGCCTTTGCCCAAGCCGCGGGCGAGTTCCGGAATTTTGTTGGCGCCAAAAAACATCAGAAAAACGACCAGAATCAGGATCAGTTCGCTGCCACCGATGTCGCCGAGGAAAAGCAAAAGGGACGTGTGCATAGGAAAATGAAAATGTGGGTGAGAGAAGATGCCTGCCCGGCACGTACGCTGCGGCAGCGGTCTAATTTACTGAAAGCTAGCGCCTAGCAGATGAGGAACACGTGAACATCCGTTTTCGTGCTCTCCACGTCCAAAACAACTTGCCGGGTTGCTAGTAGTATAACCCGGATTTGGGCTGGTGGTTGCGCCACAAAGGGTACCAACCGCCTTGCGGCCCGCAAATATTCATTTCAGAAGCACTTATGCAACAGCGTAAATTAGGAAACTCCTCCCTCTCAATAGCCCCGCTCGTGCTGGGCGGCAATGTATTTGGCTGGACGGCCGACGAAGCCACGTCGTTTCGCGTCCTCGACGCGTTTGTGGCCGGCGGCGGCAATGCCATCGACACGGCCGATGGCTACTCGGTCTGGGTGCCTGGCCACCAAGGCGGCGAGTCGGAAACTATCATCGGCAAATGGCTTCGGCAGCACGGCCGCCGCGACGAACTCGTAATAGCCACCAAAGTAGGCTGGGAAGTGAACGCCGAGAACAAAGGATTGGCTAAGAACTATATTCTGCGCGCCGTGGAAGGCTCGCTCAAACGTCTCCAAACCGACTACATCGACCTGTATCAGTCGCACAAAGACGACCCCACGGTGCCCGTAGAAGAAACCCTCGAAGCCTACGCCCAGCTCGTACAGGAGGGCAAAGTGCGCGTGATCGGGGCGTCCAATTTTTCGGCGGCACGCCTGCGCGAGTCGCTGGAAGCCAGCCACCAGCACGGGTTTCCGCGCTACGAATCGTTGCAGCCGCTCTACAACCTCTACGACCGTGCCGAGTTTGAAAAAGACCTGTTGCCGCTGTGTCAGGAATTCAACGTCGGCGTGATTCCGTATTACGGCCTCGCTTCCGGCTTCCTGACCGGCAAATACCGCTCGCAGGAAGATTTGAAAAAAAGCGCCCGCGGTGGCGGCGTGGGCCAGAAGTATTTGAATGACAAAGGATTAAAGATTCTGGCGGCGCTTGACAAAGTCGCCGAGCATCTGCACGCTTCGCCGGCCCAGGTAGCGCTCGCCTGGATCATGGCGCGCCCCGGCCTCACGGCGCCCATCGCCAGCGCTACCAGCCCCGAGCAAGTGACCGAGTTGCTGAAAGCCACGGAGTTGCAGCTTACCGCCGAATATATGGAGCAACTCAATCAAGCCAGCGCCTAAAACGGTGATGACCCTAATGCCAAAAAGGCCCGCTGCACATGTGCAGCGGGCCTTTTTGGCTTTTGTCAAATGCCGCAGGCGAAAGCTGCCGGCAAGCGTTTGGCAAGGCTTCCGTTTCTTCCTTTGCAGTAGCGCTACACTCAATTGTATCAGCATCGTGCTTTCATAAGGCTCTCTTTATCAGCACTATAACAAATAATAAAGACTCGCTTTTCCTTGAGCTCAACAGGAACGAGCGAAACCGCGTTATGCGTTAAATTCCTTGTGCGTTTTTCCCAACAAGCAATTCATGCAAGCCGACGACCTTACTACCCCATTCGATTGGCACCGCATCTGGTGGTCCGAAACGGAGCCGCCGCTTTTTCTGCTGGAAGTAGCTTTTCGCTGCATCGTGACCTATCTGCTCATCATTGCCACGATGCGCATTACAGGGCGGCGACAGGTTAAGCAGCTGTCGCTCTTTGAGTTAAGCATTATTCTGGCCCTGGGCTCGGCCGCCGGCGACGCCATGTTTTACCCCGACGTGCCGCTGCTGCACATTCTGGTGGTGTTTGTGGTGGTGGTGGCGCTGTATCTGCTGTTCAATCGCCTGACCGAAATATATCCGAAATTCAGCGACTGGCTAGAAGGCAAGCCGGTATGCTTGCTAGCTGACGGCGTTATTGTCAAGAAGGCCCTTGACGGTCAGAATCTCACCCAAAAGGAGCTTTTCGGGGAGCTTCGCCAGCAACAGGTGGAGCACTTGGGGCAAGTACACAAAATCTACCTCGAAGCCACCGGCGACATCAGCGTGTTCTTCTTCCCGGATGAGCAAATGCGGCCCGGCCTGCCGGTGTTTCCCGAAGTGATTGCCAAAGCCAGGCAAGCGATTGAGCAAACCGGCAGCTACGCGTGCAGCACCTGCGGCCACGTCGAACGCCTGGAGCCGGCTTCGCAACACGCGTGCCTCAATTGCGAAGAGGACACTTGGGTGCTGACGTGCGCTACCAAGCGCATAACGTAGTAAACTATATAATTGATAATCAACTACTTATTCATGCTGACCTGAACGCCAACCACGTCAAATTTCAGCTGAAATTCGTTGCGAACGGCGTAGCTGCCAAAGTGCTGGGGAAAGACACTCGATCGGAATGATGTCTTGCGTGACGAAAGCAAACGCCCACAAAAAGCCCCAACCACCTAGCTGCTCAAACAGCCAAGGTGATTGGGGAATACAATGGCAACTAGATTATAAAGCATTTATAGTCTGATGGTTACACAAGCATCTATTGATTTTCTGGCATTTCTTCCGGTTGCGTAATCAGACCGGCTACTAGGCTGGTGCCGCCAAGCGCGAGGAAAGTGTTGCGCGCTGGCTTGTTTTTGGCAAACCCAAACAGCCACGGCGCCGCCATCGTCAGGGCGCCGGCTATGACGTCGGTAGCCAGATGCACTTTGAACGGAATCGTCTTCACGGCTCCCCATTCGGCGCGGGTAAATAACGTGTTAAGCAATACACCACCGCCCAAAATTTGACACAGGAGCGTGGCGGTTTTTTCCTTTTCAAATCCAAATAATCGGGGAGCGGCGGCCGCCAATGGGGCGTACGCGTAGTCGGCAAAGCCGTGCTGAAAGCGGGTGATAGGCTTGTTCATAAGAAGTAGAGATAGTAGGTTATCGATGCTAGTCTGTACGAAGCAAAGGCAGCAACGGGCCGTTTTTTGAAATTCGTTTTCATGATTTTTTCACGAGTCATTGTTCAGTTTATAATATTAATATACTGATAATCAATTAATTATGAAAAAGCACTTTCTATAACTATTCTGCCTTGCGCGGCACCGAAAGCGGTCTACTGCTGCGGGTAGGCGTTGGCTGTTCGGTAATTTTTAATGCGGCGGTCAGGCGATTCCGTCCGATATTGCCCGCACTATGGCCGACCCGCAACTCCCCTACCTCCTCATCGACTTCGACAGCACGTTTACGCAAGTAGAAGGTCTCGACGAACTGGCCGACATTGCCCTGCAAGGCCACCCCGATCGCGAACGCATTGTGGGCGAAATCCGCGCCCTCACCGATAGCGGCATGAACGGCTCGATCTCGTTCAGCGAATCGCTGCGCCGCCGCCTGGGCCTGCTTAGCGCGCGCCGCGAGCACTTGCCGTTGCTCGTGGAGCAACTTAAAACTAAGGTTTCGGACAGCATTGTGCGCAACCGGGGCTTTTTCGAGCAGTTTCGGGGCCGCGTGTACATCGTCAGCAGCGGATTTCGGGAGTTTATTGAGCCGGTAGTGGCCGATTTTGGCATCGACGCCGACCATGTACTGGCCAATACCTTCACCTACGATGCCGACGGCCGCATCACGGGCTTCGACCCCGAGAACGTGCTCAGCCAGGACGGCGGCAAAATCGAGCAGCTCCGCCGCCTCGATCTGCAAGGCAAAGTGTACGTGATGGGCGATGGCTACACCGATTACCAGATGCGCGAATCGGGCCTTGCCGACCGCTTTTACGCCTTCACTGAAAACGTCAGCCGCGACGCCGTGGTGGCCCGCGCCGACGAAGTTGTGCCTACTTTCGACGAGTTTTTGTACCAGAACAAGCTTCCCATGACGCTCTCTTACCCCAAAAACCGCATCCGCGTACTGTTGCTCGAAAACCCCGATGCCCGCGCGGCCGAACTGTTTCGCGCCGAAGGCTACCAAGTGGAAAGTGTGCCCGGTGGCCTCGACGAGGATGAGCTCGTGGAGCGCATCGAAGGCGTGAGCATCCTGGGCATTCGCAGCAAAACCAACGTGACGCCGCGCGTGCTCGAAGCAGCCAACCGCCTCATTGCGGTGGGTGCGTTCTGCATCGGCACCAACCAGATCGACCTGGTGGGCTGCATGCAAAAGGGCGTGCCGGTATTTAATGCGCCGTTTTCCAACACGCGCTCGGTGGTAGAACTGGCTCTGGGTGAGATCATTGTGTTGGCGCGCCGCATTCCGGAGAAGAACCCCAAAATGCACCAGGGCGAGTGGGATAAGTCGGCCAAGGGCTCGTTTGAGATTCGCGGCAAGAAGCTTGGCATCGTGGGCTACGGCAACATTGGCTCGCAGCTTTCGGTGGTGGCCGAAGCCGTGGGCATGCAAGTTTACTATTATGACGTGGCCGAAAAGCTCCAGCTCGGCAACGCCGTGAAGTGCCGCACGCTGCAAGAGCTGCTCCAGCAGGTGGACGTGGTGACGCTGCACGTCGATGGCCGCAAGGACAACACCAACCTTATTGGGGCCAAAGAATTTGCGCTGATGAAACCCGGCGCACTCTTCCTCAACAATGCCCGCGGCCACGTGGTGGATGTGCCGGCTTTGGCGGCTGCTCTGCGCTCCGGCCACTTGGGCGGCGCCGCCGTCGATGTATTTCCGCACGAGCCCAAAACCAACCAGGAGGTATTTGAAAGCGAGTTGCGTGGCCTGCCCAACGTGCTCATTACGCCCCACATCGGAGGCAGTACGGCCGAAGCCCAGCGCAACATTGCCGAGTTTGTGCCCGAACGGATTATGAGCTACATCAACACGGGCAACACGCAGCAGAGCGTCAATTTCCCTAATATACAACTACCTCAGCAACAAGCACATAGGCTTATTCATATTCACGCTAACGTACCCGGCGTGCTGGCGCGCATCAACAACGTGCTGGCCAACCGCCACGTCAATATTTTGGGGCAATACCTGAAAACCAACGAGCACATCGGCTACGTGATCACGGATATCGACAAGGAATACGAGCAGGAAGTGATTGGCGAGCTGCGCAAGGTCGAGCACACCATTAAGTTTCGGGTGCTGTATTAATCCTAGACGCGTCCATGCCTCAAGCGGCCCTTCGAAACACCGTTTCGAAGGGCCGCTTTTTGTTGGCAGGCACCGGCATTTTGGCGGTTTTGGGCCAAATATATTTCAGGTGCTATCACATGATTATGTGAGCGCTGGGTGTTATATTACAGTATTAAAATATACATATTTGTCTGCCGTAACCGCTTGAGCTGTTGCGACCTGAGTTGCTGAGCTTCGTGTGCTGGCCGATGCCGGGCTGGCTGTTTTCCTGACTGCTTCGATTGACGGACGTTTGGCCGGGCCAGCGTCTTTGCTACCGCCCCGCTTGCACCTGCGCTAGCCTCTACACACCTCCTTATTGCTCCGCTCCGACGTGCCCGGTTGCCGGGTATTTGTCTGCTGGCCTACGCCTGGGCGGAACACCCTGTGCTTTTGCAGCCAGGACAGGAAGGCGCGTGGAAGGCTAGCGAACCCGTGCATACCCCCCGGCTTGCGCTACTAAAAACTGCTTTCCCGCTTCCTATTGCGTGCGTGCTAACTCCTTATTCACTAACCCTTTATTCACCATGAAAACCGCAAAGCAAGATTTGCTGGCCGCTCAGCTGGTTACGCCCGCTGGCCGCGCCAAACTGCAGGCTGCAGGCTGCATGCCCGTTCCGCCTGCTCCGGAGCTCAAAGAAAAAATGAATAAGGAACTCGAGAAGCTCCGCAAGCGCGACATCGTGATGTCTAACACCATCACCTTCAAGCGCGAAGAACACGTGGGCCTCGACGACGGCCTGATTTACCCCGGCAACTTGTTTCCGCTGGGCACATCGGCCAGCGTTGCGCGAGGTGCCGGGGCCGAACGCGCGCCGCTCACCGGCGTGGTGCGCGTGATTGTGGTGCTCGTCAACTTCACTGACAAAGCCATCGGCCAACCAGCCAAGCACTTCAGCGACCTGTTTTTCTCGTTGGGCGTCATAGGTACGGGCAGCGTACGCGAGTATTACCGCGAAGTGAGCCACAACATCATTGATATTCAGGGCGAAGTAGTGGGGCCGGTTACGCTGTCGCACCCCATGAGCTACTACGCCCACGGTGCCAGCGGCACGGGCGGCACGCTGCCCAATGCCCGCACCATGGCGCAGGAAGCGGCTCAGCTCGCCAATCCCACCACCAATTTCGGTGTGTACGACAACGATGGCGATGGCTACGTCGATGCCTACATTGTGATCCATGCCGGCTCGGGCGGCGAAGTGACGGGCAATGTCAACGACATCTGGTCGCACAAATGGGTGCTGCCCTCGCCCTACGCCGCCGATGGCAAAACGATTTATGCGTACCTGACCGTGCCCGAAGACTGCCGCACCGGCGTGTGCGCCCACGAGTTGGGCCACTTGCTGTTTGGCTTCCCTGACCTGTACGACAGCGATTATTCGAGTGAAGGCATCGGCAACTGGTGCCTGATGTCGGGCGGCAGCTGGAACGGCGGCGGCAACCGCCCGGCCCACCCTTCGGCCTGGTGCAAAGCCAAGCAGGGCTGGGTAAGCGTCGTCAACCAGACCACCAACGCTACGGTCAGTATTCAGGATGTAAAATCGGGGTACAAAGTGTACCGGCTCTGGAAAAACGGCGCGGCCGGCACCGAATACTTCCTGGTGGAAAACCGCCAGAAAACCGGCTTCGACGACAACCTGCCGGCCGGCGGACTGCTCATCTGGCACATCGACGATGCCGTCACCAGCAACACCAACGAAGCGCATTATCAAGTGGCTCTTATTCAGGCAGATAACAAAAAGGACCTGGAGCTCAACCACAACCGCGGCGACGGCGGCGACCCTTACCCCGGCTCGGCCAACAACCATACCTTCAACGGGTCTTCTTCGCCCAACTCCAACTCCTATGCGGGCGTGAGTACCTGCGTGGGCGTCACGAGCATCAGCGCGCCCGGCGCCACCATGACGGCCGCCTTGCAGGTGAAGTGCAAAGTGATTGTCAAGGAGTTTAAAGACGGAAAGGAAATCAAGGAGAAGGATATTAAGGACAAAGAAATCGCGAAGGAAAACAAGGATTTGCACAAGGACGTCAAGGAAACGATCAAGGACATCCATCCCGACAAGACCCTGATCAGCGACAAAGCGACGGCGAACGATAAAACCGTCATTTCCGACAAATCCCTCGTGCATGAGAAGGGTGTTGCCGGTGAGAAAGGGCTAGTCGAGCACAAGCTTGGCGATAACAAGCTGGGTGACAATAAATTAGGCGAAGGCGGCGGGGGCCTCCACCCCAGCGTCGAAGGCCGGCTCAATCAGCTGGAGCACCGCCTGAACACGCTGGAGCCCTTCATCGGCCGCTCCCTGCGCCCCGACCTGAGCACGGGCGCTTATTCACAGGAAGATGATGCCGCGGCCCAAAACCCTGAGCTGGGCCCGCACGCCAAGCGCAGCATGGATACGAAGGCGCCGGATATGCCGCAGTAGCCCGGCGGCGGGGCTGCTTGAGTGACAGCCCCGCCGTTTTCGGCGTGCATCTTCCACCGGCTTTTTCGTCCGTCCAGTCCTATGAAATCTCTGCTTATCCTATGTCAGCCCGACGACGTAGCGGCTTTCCGCCTAGCGGAATTCTGCCGTCGGCGCGACTTACCTACTATTGTCGTAACGGGTGTTGAGTTGGCCGCCGCACCTGCCTGGCACGTGCAAACGGGCACGGCGGGCACCATGTGGCGCATCGGCCTCGCCGACGGCACGGTGTTGTCGCCGCTCACGGTGGCCGGCATATACTGTCGGTTGCTGGGCGTGTGGAGCCCCTACGCCTTCGCGGCCCCCGAGGACACCAATTACGCCGCGTCGGAGCTGCAAGCCTTGATAACGGGCTGGCTACGTAACGCGGAAGTGCCGTTGCTGGGGCCAGTATCGCCGGTACAGTTGGCGCAACCGCCCACCAACGGCTGGCTGCGGCTCCAGCAAATGGCCGCCGCGGGCTTGCCGGTGCCCGCTACCGCCTGCCTCACCGCCCCGCAGCAGTGGGCCGGCCTGCCTGACATTCCGTTTTCGGCCCTGCACCCGGAGTGGCCCAACCGCACCGGCACTTGGCTGCAAGAACCGCTTTTGCCCGACGTCACGACGGCGGTAGCAGTGGACAAGGCCATTTTTCACGCTCCTGACCCAGAGTTGATTGCGCCATTGCAGTGCCTACAGGAGTCGTTGGACGCACCTTTTGTAGCGGTGCCGTTTGCCCGCAACACGAGTGGCGCGTGGCGAGCCGTGGGCTATCATTTCTTGCTCAACTGGGCTACCGACGAAGAATGCGCTGCCTTTGTGGAATTCGCCAAAAGTCGCTTGCGCCAGTCCGTTTCGGCTTCTTACTTACAGCCTGTAGCATGATCCTGATTGCTGGAATCCCGTCGGAAGAGCCGGTGGCGCGGGTAATAGAAAGCGCTGAAAATCTGGGCATTGCGCACGTCGTATTCAGCCAGCGCGACGCCCTGCATTACGAATTGCAAGTCGATTTTTCGGGGCAGCAGCTTCGCGCTGAGCTGCGCCTAGGGGGCCAACGCATCGATTTGATGCAGCTTCAGGGCGTGTATTTTCGCATGATGGACTCGGCCTCGCTGCCTGAAAATCGCGCGGTCGCTCCGTTTGGGCTGCCGGCACCCAAGCTGCAACGGCTGCGCTTCGTCAATGATCTGTTTGCCCAACTAGCCGACGTGCTGCCGTGCCGCGTGCTCAATCGCCCGCACCACATGGGCTCCAACTTTTCCAAGCTTTATCAGTTGGCGTTCATTCGCGAAGCGGGCCTGGAAGTTCCGGCTTCCCTGCTGACCAACGAGCCAGAAGCGGTGGCGGATTTTGAGGACGTTCACGGTCCGTTGATTTACAAATCCATTAGCGGCGTGCGCTCCATCGTTAAGCCCCTGACCATCGACGAAAAAAGTCGTTTGCACCACTTGCGGAGCTTGCCTACGCAGTTTCAGGAGTGTTTGCAGGGGCATAACGTGCGGGTGCACGTGGTGGGCGATGCGCTGTTTGCAGCCCGAATCAGCAGTGAATCGGTGGACTACCGCTACGCCAGCCACGACGGCAACCGCACCACCATGCAGCCCGTAGACTTACCCCAGGACGTGGCCGAAAAGTGCTCCCGGCTGGCCCGCGCGCTGCGGCTGCCGCTGTGTGGCATCGACCTGTTTGAAACCGAAGGCGGCGATTTTTTCTGCTTCGAAGCCAACCCCTGCCCCGGTTACAGCTACTTCCAGAACGAAGCCGGCCTGCCCATCTCCGATGCCATCGTCCGTTATTTGGAATATGGAACCGCCCAAGCCCCAAATGGTGCAAATAATTGAAAACCGCTCCCGTGTGACGGGCATTGTGCAAGACATTCAGGAGCAAACCGAATTGCCTGATTTTGTGCGGCTTACCGTGCAAGTTGCCACCGTGCAACCCGTTACCGGATTCGCTGATCTGCTTTCCAGACAGAGTCCTGCCACCGCAGAAGTGCTAGCCCGTCGGAGCAGCTTACCGGCTGGCCTGTCGGGTAAGCGAGTCGAAATGACAGTTCGGATGGCCCCTATGGCTAAGCTGTTTTTGCAGGACGACTCAATACGCTTCCTAGATGCGCCGGCCCGTTAGTAATTTATAAAAAGTTGTCTATCAGTTTATTATAAATAAATAAGCTTTACTAAGCGCGGTTTACTACGTTCTCTGGTTTTGCAAAGTGCGCACAGCAAGAACCTAACTCATTATAATTATTTTAATTATAAATATAATTTAATATATTCATACGAAGGCTACGAACGTGCTGATCGAGATGAATAGCGGGCAAAACATTTTGGGGGTGTTTCAGAAGCTGGCTGTGCTGGTCTTGCTGGCTGTGACTCTGTTCGGCTGTAATAACGACTCTGCCAAAACCGAAGATCCGGCTACCGACTACCCCGCAACCGCCTCGCAAGACACAGCGATGATGGATGGGACTGGCAGCCGAGATACCATGGAAGTTGTCGGGGCCACTCCGCCTACTGGCAGCGACTCGGAGGATACGGCCGCAGTTCCGCCCCCACCGCCACCTCCCCCTACTTCAGCCGATGGGCCGCCACCTCCACAGACACCCCACGACTTAGTGGATAACTATTTGAAAAAGGGAAATTTAGGGTATTATGTACCCGACTCGATGAAAGTGAACGTGCCGAGCCGGGTGTCGCTGGTGATTTCCAAAAACAAGCCTGCTGCCGCGCTTAAAAGATCGCTGGAGTCATCGATCGCGCACGAGGCCCGGCCCGACACCTCGCGGATTACGCTGGACCGCATCAAGGTTTCCAAGCAAATGGTGGCCAAACTGTACGCCATGGACAGCACAGCCTTCCGCATTGAGCCGTTGTCGCACGCCCAGCAATACGTTGACCTGCAGGACACAACGGAAACGAAATGGGAATGGTCGGTTGTCCCGCTGAAAGCCGGCAATCAAAACCTGATCATCAAGGCCAGCGCGCGGGTTTACGACGGCGACGTGGCCGAATGGATTGATTTGGAGGTGTACAACGGCGTGGTGCCGGTGAAGGCCGTAGTAGTGCCCAAGCCGGAACGAGTGCTTTCGTATTGGAAAGAAAATCAGGGCTGGATCATCACGACCGGCGGCGCGTTGGGCGGCCTCATTACGTGGCTACTGGCCACGTTTAAGAGGAAAAAGGCTACTTCGGCCAGCGCGGAATAGCGCACGCGCCAGCGACTACATTCGCTCGCGCACTTCCTTTAGAATACGCTCCATCTCTTTGCGGATGTCGCCGGTATCCTGCAAGAAGTTATTGTTCATGAAGCTGACTGCCAAGAGATTACCTTTTTTAGTACGCAGATAGCCGCACACATTGTGGTTGTTGGTGAGCGTACCGGTTTTGCCCCAAAACCACGGGCCGCTGGCATCGTGGTACACGCGGCGCAGCGTACCGTGGCCGCCGCCTGCTGCCAATAAGCTCAGCAGGCGCGGCTCGGGCACTTCTCGGTGTAGCTTGAGCAGCAAGGCGACCAGCGTGCGCGGCGTCACGAGGTTGAGGCGCGAAAGCCCGGAGCCATCGACCCACTGCGGGGCGTCGGGCATGTCTTGCAGATACTGCTTCGTTACCAGCCGAATCACGCGGTTGGTATCGAGCGAGTCGCGGCCGAGTTTCGTGGAGCACATCAGCACCAGCTGTTCGGCCAGGAAGTTGTCGCTCACTTGCAGCATCCGGCGATACAGCGAATCGACTGGCAAGCCCGCCAGCGTGCGCACCGAATCCTGCGGACGCAGGCGCCACGGCGCCGTGCCGACCGACCGATGCAGCGTGTCTTGCAGGAGCTTCAGGAGCAACTCCGGGCTGGTACGAAAAGGCGTTTCGTCGATCCAGTTTTTGGTAAACGGCAACACGAAAAACCGATTTTCGAGCACGGCCCGGCGCACATGGTCGCTGCTTCGGTAGCCCGGCGGCGCCGGCTCCACAGATGCGGCAAAGTCGCGGGGCGCGATGCGCGGCTTGGCCTGCCCGGCTTTGGCGTAAAAGCGCACCGTGTGCCCATAAATGGGAAACGGACCGCGCTCGGGCTGGTAATAATAGTTGTAGTCGTCCCAGGTCCAGCCGGGCGCAAAGGGTTCAACACAAGGTATTTGACAATAAAACAGCTTTTCAGGCCGGTTTTCCAGGAAATCGAATTGCCGCCGGCTGGGTACGTCGCCGTGCAGCAACGTAGGGTCGCCGGTACCCCAGAAGACCAGCGAATCGTGGCGCACCACGTAGCGCAGGCTCGGCAGCGAGTCGCCCAACAAATGCAACCCGGCATACAAACTAAACAGCTTCATGTTGCTGGCCGGCGTGAAGTAGCGCTCGGCATTCAGCCCGTATAGTTGTTCGCCCGTCGCGACGTCGGTGATGCACACGCCTACGTTGTGTTTGGCCAGCACTTCCGACTTGTCCATCATGCGCTCCAGCCAGTTGGGACCTTTGCCGCGGTGGCCCCGGTCGATGGCCGCTTCTTCATCGGAATGTGCAGCTGCGCCCATCAAAGGCAACAGAGCCAGAAAGAACAGAACAAGAAAACGAAGGGACATCTAGGGTAGCGCTTGGCTTTGCAAGATGCGCAAGCGGAAGCGTAGAATAAAATAGTAGCTAAACCATACACCGGACAGGTAATTCAAAGCCGTGAGTTGTCGGGTGATAACGCGGAGTTAAGAGAAATCGAATATTTATAATATATTTATTATCAAGTAGTTACGTTTATAAGTCGTACCTTTACATTTCAGCCCACGGGGGTGCTGGCGAAGGCTGGCATTTCGGCTTATCACCGGCCGACCCGCGGCCTCTCCAACTTAATCCTCTACCTTTGCGCGCGATTTGTTATGCCAGACCGCGCTCCTCAAACCGTGAATACCGCCAAGTTCATCTTCGTAACGGGCGGGGTGACCTCCTCCCTGGGAAAAGGAATCATATCCGCTTCCCTGGCCAAGCTGCTGCAAGCCCGCGGCTTCCGCGTCACCATCCAAAAGTTCGACCCGTACATCAACATTGACCCCGGTACGCTGAACCCGTACGAACACGGGGAGTGCTTCGTGACCGACGACGGCGCCGAGACCGATCTGGATCTGGGTCATTATGAGCGTTTTCTGAACACGCCCACGTCGCAGGCCAACAACGTCACGACCGGCCGCATCTACGACCACGTCATCCGCAAGGAGCGCGAAGGCGCGTACCTCGGCAAGACGGTACAGGTCGTGCCGCACATCACCGACGAGATCAAGCGGCGCATGTTGCTGCTCGGCCAAGGCGATGAGTTCGACGTGGTAATCACCGAAATTGGCGGCTCCATCGGCGACATCGAATCGCTGCCGTTTGTGGAGGCCGTGCGCCAACTGCGTTGGGAATTGCCCCCTTACGACTCGCTGGTAATTCACCTCACGCTGCTGCCTTATTTGAAAGCGGCTGGCGAGCTGAAAACCAAGCCTACGCAGCACTCCGTGCGCGATTTGCGCAGTGCCGGTCTGCAACCCGACATTCTGGTGTGCCGCTCCGAGTACCCGATCCCGTTGGAGATGCGCAAGAAAATCGCGCTGTTTTGCAACGTCAAAATCAACTCCGTTATCGAGTCGCTGGATGCCGACAGCATCTATTCGGTGCCGTTGCTGATGCTCAAAGAGCACCTCGACGAACGGGTTATCAAAAAGCTTAAGCTAGTAGGCGGCGCCTCCATACCCGACCTTGAAGCGTGGAAGGACTTCCTGGGCAAGCTGAAGAACCCAACTGAGGAAGTGACCATCGCGCTGGTAGGCAAGTACGTAGAGCTACCCGACGCGTATAAGTCTATCAATGAGTCGTTTGTGCACGCTGGCGCTCAAAACGAGTGCAAGGTGACGGTGCGCAGCATCCAATCGGACCATATCACGCCGGAAAACATCACCCAGCTGCTGCACGGCGTTGATGGCGTGTTGGTGGCCCCCGGTTTTGGCGAGCGTGGCTTTGAGGGCAAAGTGACGGCCATCCGGTACGTGCGCGAAAACGGCATCCCGTTCTTCGGCATTTGTCTGGGCATGCAATGCGCCGCCGTAGAGTTTGCCCGCAACGTGTTGGGCTTGCCCCAAGCCAGCTCCACGGAGATGGACGCGCTCACACCCGACCCCGTCATTGCGATGATGGAGGAGCAGAAAAACATCACACAGAAGGGCGGCACCATGCGCCTAGGTGCCTACGACTGCGAGCTGCGCAAAGGTTCGAAGGCCGCCAAAGCTTACGGCCGCAACCACATCAGCGAGCGCCATCGCCACCGCTACGAGTTCAACAACGACTATCTCAAGCAGTTCGAAGAGGCGGGCATGGTGGCTTCGGGCATCAACCCGGCAACGGGTTTGGTGGAAGTCATTGAGCTGCAAGGCCATCCGTGGTTCGTAGCCGGCCAGTTTCACCCCGAGCTCAAGAGCACCGTGCAAACCCCGCATCCGCTGTTTGTGCGCTTCGTGAAGGCGGCCATCCAGCATCATAAAAACGAGATTTAGAAGAAGCGCACTTGCACGTCTGGCAGCGCCTTTTGACGTGCGCGCAGCCGACGTTCTCTGCTCTTCCCCTGACAAAATATCTGGTACTCAACGAAAAAGCCTGCCACCAACGAACTTTACTGAAGTTCGCCGGATTTTTGAAGGGCGATCTTTCCCATTTGTTTTCCGCGGCGCCCTGCGCCTCTCTACTTTCCAGCCAGTTCTTTAAATGGACAAAAACTCAGCAACAGGCCTCTTTATCATTTCGGCCTTGCTTCTCGTCTACCTGTTTTTCTTTCAGCCGAAACCTCCCAAAGAAAACCCAGACGCTGCCAAGAAGCCTACGACTGCCGCCAGCACCGCCGCCCGAACCGATACCGCGGTAGCTTCCGCCGCTCCGCTGGATTCGGCAGCCGCTGCACGCACGCTGGGCTCCTTCGCTTCGGCGGCTCAAGGCACGGCTGAGCAGGCACAATTACAGAACGGCAAGATTTCGGTTACGTTTTCCAGCAAGGGCGGCCGCATCGAAGCCGTTCGCCTGAATGGTTACAAGACATTTTTCGGCCAGCCGCTCGACCTGTTTGACGCCAAAAGCGCCAAGCTTGACTTGCAATTCCGCACTACTGCTGGCCAGACCGTTCGCTTCTCCGATTTGTATTTCCAGCCTACCGGCGCGCCACAATCCGTAACGGAAGGCGAGCGCCAGGGCCAGCGCCTTACGTTTGCGGCCGAGGCTGCGGGCGGCCGCATCGAGCAAGACTATACGCTGTTCAACGACTCCTACGAACTGGCTTATACTCTGCGCTTTACCGGCTTGAATAGCATTGTTGCCCAGGAGCCCATCACGTTCAGCTTTCTGGACAATGTGCGCCAAACGGAACAGGACCTGAAGCAAAACCGCAACCACACTACCATCAACCACTACCTCGCCAACGACGACCACGGCGCGCTGGCGGAGGCTTCGGAGAAGCCGGAAGAGGTTAAAGTCGCGGAGCCGCTGAAGTGGGCTGCCCACAAGCACGATTTCTTCGTGGCCGGCATCATTGCCGACAAGCAGTTCAGCACCGGCAAGTTCAACTCCACTGTCGATCTGGAAGATTCGACCTACATCAAGTCGCTGAGCACGACGCTGGGCATTCCGGTGGCCGATGCGGAAAATGGCGGTGCCAAATTCCGCTTCTATTTCGGCCCTAACACGCTCAATATTCTGCAAGGCGTAGCGCCGGGCTTTGACCGCAACGTGTACCTGGGCTGGGGTCTGTTCCGCTGGGTCAACCAGTTTGTGGTGATTCCGGTGTTCCACGTTTTGGAGAAATTTATCAGCTCCTACGGCCTGATCATCGCGCTGCTGGTGGTGCTTATCAAGTTGGTTACGTGGCCTTTGACCTACAAAACCTACGTGTCGCAGGCACGCATGAAAGTGCTAAAGCCGGAGCTTGACCAGATCAAGGAAAAGTACGGCGACGACCAGACCAAGGTGCAGAGCGAGACCATGAAGCTGTACTCCTCGATGGGCGTAAGTCCGTTGAGTGGTTGCGTGCCGACGCTGCTCACCATCCCGATTCTGTTCGCGATGTACCAGTTCTTCCCCAACGCCATCGAGTTGCGGCAAGAGCACTTCCTGTGGGCCAAAGACTTAAGCACGTACGACGTGTTCATCAAACTGCCCTTCTACGTGAAGTGGTACGGCGACCACGTCAGCCTGTTCACGCTGCTCATGACCGCTTCGACGCTGCTCATGACGTGGCAGAGCAACCAGCTCAACACGGCCATGCAGGGCCCGATGAAGTTCTATAGCTACTTGATGCCGATCATCTTCCTGTTCGTGCTCAACAGCTTTGCGGCCGGCCTGACGTGGTATTACTTCGTGTCGAACATCGTGACGCTGGCGCAGCAGGCGCTCACTCGTCGCTTCGTCGACGACACCAAGATCCGCGCGCAACTCGAAGCCAACAAGGAAAAGAACAAAGACAAAAAGCCCGGCGGCTTCCAGGCCCGCCTCGCCGAAGCCATGAAAACGGCTCAGGAACGTGAAGCCGAAGCCAAAAAGCAAGGCCCTTCGAAGGCAAAAGGCAAGTAATTGACTATCAGCCGATTACAATAAATCTAATCATTTATCCTTCCTTATCAAAAGCGAACGGCGCTTCAACATTTCGTTGGAGCGCCGTTCGCTTTTGGTTTATTCAAAAGAACATTTTACTCCTTTCGTACCCGTTCCAGTACCAGTTGATTCATCGGGTTGGGCGTGAGACCTTGCACGTTGTTTTGCGTGAGACGCACAACCTCATCGTAGTAGGCGGCAATAACGGGGCATTCTTCCACGATGATGCGGTCCATCTGGCGGTAGAGATCGTAGCGCTTCTCGGTGTTCTGCTCTAGCTTGGCTTGCTCGTACAGTCGATCGTAGGCGGCGTTTTTGAAGTGCGTTTTGTTGGGGCCAGCGGGCGCAAAGTTTTTGCTGTAGAACAGGGCCAGATAGTTCTCCGCATCCGGATAATCGCCGAGCCACGAACGGGTAAAAAAGCCAGCCCGGCCGTTGTCGATCATTTCGCCGTGGGCCGCGCCCTGGTTTACATCGATATCGACCTGTACGCCTACTTCCGCCCACTTTTTCTGGTAATACTCGCAGTATTCCTTGGTCTCGGCTACGGTGTTCAACCGCAAATGCAACGGATGGCCCGGACCATAACCCGCCGCCCGCAGCAGCTGGCGCGCTTTATCGGGCTGATAGGTGTAGCCGGGCACCAGCTTTTCGCTGAACGAAGGCAGAGACGCCGGCACAAAACCCGAATTGCCCGGACGGCCTACGTTGTTTAGGAAATAGGCGATAAGTTCGGGTTTGTTTAGGGCATAATTGAGCGCTTGGCGCACGCGCTTATCGCGCAAGGCCGGATTGTTATTGTCGCCGCGCAGGTTGGTGGGATCTTGCTGAATACCAAGGTATTCGGTGTTGAGATACGGAACCTTCTGCAATCGAAATTTGCCCTTAAAGTCCTCACGCACAGTACCATCTGGATACATAATCATATCGCGGGAACCGGCCCGAATACCCGACAGAAAATCCAGCTTGCCCTGCTGAAAAGTGAGAAATTCGGTTTTGCGATCCTGAATGAAGCTGATCTGCACGGCATCCAGGTACGGCAGCTGCCGGCCCTGCGCATCTTTTTTCCAGTAGTGCGGGTTGCGGTGATAAATGATGGCGTTGCCCTCGTCCCAGAGCTTAAACACAAACGGCCCCGTGCCTACGGGGTGCTCCCGAAAATCCTTGCCGTAGCGCTGCACTGCCTCGCGCGGTACCACGTACGCGTACGGCATGGTCAGGATGCCCAAAAACGGAATAAAAGGCTCTTTTAGATAAACGCGCAATGTGCTGTCGTTCAGAGCTTTAAAACAAGTATCTACTGGCTCACCAGCAGCATTTTCCAGCACTTTGCCCCGAAAAATCCAGCCGCCGGTACTGGCGGTAGCAGGGTCGAGCAGGCGTTTGAAGCTGTACACAAAATCCTGCGCCGTCACGGGCCGGCCTTTGCCGCCCGGAAAAACTTCGCTGTCGTGGAAACGAACGTTGGGCCGGAGCGTGAAGGTGTAGCGCAAACCATCAGGCGAAATAGCGTAACGACGTGCTATCGACGGCCCGGGCTTAAGCTGATCGTCGAGCTCGACCAACCCGTTGTATAGCTGCGTGGTCGCCCAGGTATTGGCTTGATTGCGGGCAAAAGCCGGGTCGAGGGAAGTCAGGGATTCGGGCTGGTTGTAGCGAAAAACCCGCCGGTCGTCGGTCGACTGGGTAGGGCTGCTGCAACTTGCCAAGCTTATGAGCATTGGCACAACCAAACCTGCAAAACGACGTGAAAACGAAAACATGAGAAAGACGAAACAGTGTATATTTGTACGAAATAAGCTAATCGCAATTAGCTTTTAGCTATCCGCTTTGTCTTTGCCATTGCAAGCCTAGCTTTCCTGAACCGAACAGCCCGCCGGCCACCGCGCACAACTCACCCATGAAACTGACCTACTACGGGCACTCCTGCTTCCTGGCGGAAATCGGAGGCGCTAAAGTGCTTTTCGATCCTTTTATTCGTCCCAATGCGTTAGCCAAAGACGTGGACGTGGACAAAATTGAGGCTGATTTCATCCTGCTCAGCCACGGCCACGGCGACCACGTTGCCGACGCAGAGGAAATCGGGAAGCGCACGGGCGCCGACTTAGTAGGAATGTTTGAAGTGCTGGGATGGTTCGGTCCGAAGGGACTAAAAGCGACCTACGGCATGAACATCGGCGGCAAAACCAAGCTGCCTTTCGGCACCGTGAAACTGGTGGCCGCCCTGCACTCCAGCTCCATGCCCGACGGTTCGTATGGCGGTTTGGCGGGCGGCTTTGTGATAGAAGCAGAATGCAAAACCTTTTATTTTGCCGGCGATACTGCCCTCACCTACGACATGAAGCTGATCGGGGAGCAATACAAGCTGGATTTTGCCATTCTGCCCATTGGCGATAACTTCACCATGGGCATCGACGATGCACTGATTGCGGCCGACTGGATAGGCACCACCAAAATCGTGGGCATGCACTACGATACCTTCCCGCCTATCAAAATCGACCACGACGAAGCTCGTACGAAAGCAACGCAAGCCGGTAAAGAACTGGTGCTCATGCGCATCGGCGAAACAATTGATTTGTAAGTTGTTAGTTAGAAACTGGATATGGGCTCAAAACGCTCACGGCTAGCTTCTCTCCACTAACAACCCGCAACTGACAACTAAGTACTAATGGGAAAAATTATCGCGGTAGCCAATCAGAAGGGCGGGGTGGGCAAAACCACTTCGTCAATCAACCTGGCGGCTAGTTTAGCCGCTCTGGAATACCGTACCCTTCTGGTAGATGCCGACCCCCAAGCCAACGCGACGTCGGGGGTAGGTTTCGATCCGAAGGATATTGAGAACAGCATTTACGAATGCATGGTAGACGGCATCAACGCCCAAGATATCATCTTGACTACCAATGTGTTACCGCATCTCGACCTTATGCCCTCCCACATCGATTTGGTGGGCGCTGAAGTGGAGATGATCAACTTGCCCAACCGGGAAGAGAAGATGAAAGAAGCGCTGCGGCCCCTTGCCGATCAGTACGACTTCATCATCATCGACTGCTCACCATCGCTGGGCCTGATTACGGTGAACGCCCTGACGGCCGCGCACTCTGTAATCATTCCGGTTCAGTGCGAATATTTCGCCTTGGAAGGCTTAGGGAAGCTGCTGAATACCATCAAGATAATTCAGAGCCGCCTGAACACGAACCTAGAAATCGAAGGCATCTTGCTTACGATGTACGACGTGCGCCTGCGGCTTTCCAACCAAGTGGTGGAAGAAGTGAAACTGCACTTCCAACAGCTTGTGTTTGATACCATCATCCCGCGCAACGTAAAATTGAGCGAGTCGCCGAGCTTTGGCATTCCGGTGATCCTGCACGACGCCGAAAGCAAAGGCTCGATCAGCTATCTGAACCTGGCCCGCGAGATTGTGGAGAAAAACAGCATCGAAGCCAACCCGGAAGCCGCAGAAGATACGGCGGCATAAGGGTTTCCGTGTTAAGCACTTAGAAAACGGCAGACGAAAACGGTCTGCCGTTTTTCATTATACGGCACGACGTCGCAGAAAATTTCCGGCCCTTCCCCGCCGTTTGTGTATTTTTGAATCCTGCTTTCGCTCGGTATTGGGCGGAAGCTGATTGCAGGTATGTCAGAGAAGAACGAAGAAAAACCCACGCCGGCAGCGGCTCCCGCGGCGGCCAAACGTAAAATCGGCGGCTTGGGCCGGGGGTTAAACGCCTTAATTGAAGGCAGCTACGAGAAGAAAAGCGAACGCTTGGGTCTGGTTCCGCATCCGGTCAATTCGGTGGGCATGATTCAGGTGGGCATGATCGAGGCCAACCCGTACCAGCCGCGCACGCATTTTGACCAAGAAGCCTTGCAGGAGCTGGCCGAATCCATTAAGATTCAGGGCATTATCCAGCCCGTGACGGTTCGGCAGATGGGCACCAACGCTTATCAGCTTATCAGCGGCGAGCGGCGTTTGCAGGCTTCTAAGCTAGCGGGCCTCGACACCATTCCGGCTTATATCCGCAAAGCCGACGACCAGCAAATGCTGGAAATGGCTTTGATCGAGAACATTCAGCGCGAAAACCTCAACGCGATTGAAATTGCCCTGAGCTACCAGCGCCTCGTCAGCGAATGCAACCTGAAGCAAGAAGAACTGGGCGACCGCGTAGGCAAAAACCGCTCGACGGTCACCAACTACCTGCGTCTGTTGAAGCTGCCGCCGGATATCCAGATTGGTCTGCGCGACACCGTGATCTCCATGGGCCACGCCCGGGCTCTGATCAACATCGATGACGCCGATCAGCAACTGGCTCTCTTTCAGCGCATTGTAAACGAAGAACTTTCGGTACGTCGCGTAGAACAACTAGTTCGGGGAGGTCTTTCGGCGCCTAAGGCCACAGATGCTCCTACTGCTCAACCACCCACAGACGCGCAGATGCACGTTCCAGTGGCAGAGTTACGCCGGACCGAGCGCCACCTCTCCGATCGCTTCGGCAGTCGCGTGCAGGTAAAGCCCGGTCCGCAAGGCCGCGGTGAAATCAAGATCGCGTTCGATTCGGTGGAAGACATGCAGCGCATCCTGCACATCCTCCACCCCGACTAAGCGCAGTTGGCAAGCGAACGCCTTCAAAAAGCTTAGCACCTGTGTGTGCCAAGCTTTTTGCTGTTCAAGGCCATGCCTGGTACACTTAGACCTCGCTGCCTTTCGTTTGCCTGCTGCACAGCCCTGTATACCTGCTTAGCTGTCGGCTTTCTTCTTAATCTTGTTTGCCACGTATGGTAACGCCTTGTATGTTAGTCACTTCGCGCGCTCTGCTACTCATGCTGTTGCTAGTATTGGCAACTTCTGTGCTTGGCACGGCGCAGGCGCAAGTGGTTACCGCAGGGCCCGACTCAACTCAGGTGGACGCGCCGGCCGTGCCCGATTCGTTGCGTAAGACGGCTCGCCTACTGGGCATGAAGGTGACGCCTCCTACGAAGGCGGTGTTGCTAGCGGCTTTCATTCCGGGTGCCGGCCAGGTATACAATCACAAATACTGGAAACTTCCCCTCGTGTACGGGGCTGTCGGTGGCACGTTGGGCGTTGAATTCTTCTACCAAAGTCGCTACAAAGAATACGTAACGGGCTTCCGAGCGCGGCAACAGGGGTTACCTGACCCCGGTCCACGGTCGAGCCAAGAAACCAGCGCTGAAAACGTGCGCGCCGGTATTATTTTTTACCGGCGCTACCGCGACCAATTCATTGCCTATTCGCTTTTAGCTTACGGCATGACAATCGTGGATGCGCTGGTGGATGCTCATTTGCGCGACTTCGACGTCAGCGACGACCTGAGCGTGCACTGGAACCCAACGCTGCTGCGCGTTCCGACGGCGCCAAGCGCACCCGGCGTGGCCATTACGCTGAACCTAAAATCTACTCGCTCTACCAAATGAAGCTGTTGCTGATTGGTCACGGCAAAATGGGCAAAGCCATTGAGGCTCAAGCCATTGCGCGCGGCCACCAAATTGCCGGTATTGTGGACCCTTCGCGGCCCGGTGTTCATATTTCCGACTTCGATGCGACCTCTGTTGATGCAGCCATCGAATTTACGCACCCCGATGCGGCTTTTGCCAACGTAATGGCCTGCCTGCAGCAGGGCTTGCCGGTGGTGTGCGGGTCTACGGGGTGGCTGCACCACTTTCCCGAAGCCCGAGACTTATGTAAGGAAACGGGCGGAGCGCTGTTTTACGCCTCGAATTACAGCGTCGGCGTCAACTTATTCTTCCATTTCAACGAGTACATCGCCGCCAAAATGCACCAGTTTGGCGGCTACGATGTGCAGGTACGCGAAATTCACCATACCCAGAAAGTCGATCAGCCGAGCGGCACGGCACTTACGGCAGCAGAAGGCATCATCCGGCACTTCCCTGCCAAAACCATGTGGCGCAACGAGCCCTCCCAAGCCGACCACGAGTTGGCGGTGCTTTCTGAGCGCACGGGCTCGGTCGTGGGCACGCATATCGTTACGTATTCTTCTGAAGCCGATACCATCGAACTCAAGCACGAAGCGCACACCCGCGACGGTTTCGTGCAGGGCGCCTTATTAGCCGCCGAGTGGCTGGTGGGCCGCAAAGGCGTGTTTGGAATGAAGGACATGCTGGGCCTATAACCAAGCCTTATTTTTCGGGATTCTTTTCAAGTTGTGCGTGTTGCACACTGCACCAGAATATCGGATTCGCGTAATTAATCGGATATTCCGTTTCTCATTTGTAGCCCGCATTTGCCGGGCATTGCTGTACCTCTGTTTGCCTATCTACCTATGGCCGTAAAATTCTGGGAAAAACAACCCGAAACCGCAACCCCCAAGAAGCCCAAAGGCTTTTTTCGGGAATGGGGCGATGCGATACTGTTCGCGGTAGTGGCGGCGACGCTCATTCGGTGGGCTACGTTCGAGGCCTATACCATCCCGACGCCCTCCATGGAGCATACGCTGCTAGTAGGTGACTACCTGTTTGTGAGCAAGCTACACTACGGGCCCCGTACGCCGCAGACGCCCTTGCAGGTTCCGCTCACACACCAGACCCTGTGGGGGACGAGCCTGCCAAGCTACTCCGATCTCATTCAACTGCCCTCCTACCGCCTGCCCGGTTTCTCGGAAATCAAGCGCAACGATGTGGTCGTTTTCAATGTGCCGTTTGAAAACCAATTTCCGGCCGATTTGCGCACCAACTACATCAAGCGTTGCATTGCTGTAGCCGGCGACGTATTGGAGATCAAGGACATGCAGGTGTACATCAACGGAAAGCCGGCGCAGAACCCGCCGCAAAGCCAGAACCGTTATTACCTGCAAGTCAATGAGCCAGTGCGCGACAAGATTTTCAAGGAGCAGGGCATTACGGATTTTAACAACGCCGCGACCGGTGTACCGCAGCCGCAATACACACCCTACGGCCCCGCCTATATGGTAGATGCTACGCCCGCTTCTGCCAATTTCTTCAAGCAACAGCCTTACATAAAGGGAGTTGTGCTGGATAAAGTACCGGCCGGCAAACCCGATCCGACTATTTTCCCCAACAACCCCGATTATCCGGCTAGCACGCCTCCCAGTGAAAGCAGCGTTGCGTTGAAGTGGAACATGGACAACTACGGGCCGTTGCAACTCCCCAAGAAAGGCCAGACGGTACAGCTCACGCCGCAAAACACGCCCATCTACCTGAAGATCATTACCCGCTACGAGCATAACAAGGGTGTAACCGTTGCCAACGGCGTGCTCCTGCAAGATGGCAAGCCAATGACCAGCTACACCTTCAAGCAGAATTACTACTTCATGATGGGCGACAACCGGCACGATTCGCTGGATTCGCGGTATTGGGGCTTCGTTCCGGAAGACCACGTTGTGGGAAAGGCAGTACTCATCTGGCTGTCGGTTGATCCATATGCTGACTTCTTCCACAAAATTCGCTGGAACCGTCTGTTCAACTTCATCGACTAATCCGGACCGCGGATTTTGCGGAGTTCACGGACTTCGTCGACGGTTAATTCAGTAACAAAAAAGCCTTGGCAGTCGGCCAAGGCTTTTTTGTTTGCTTACATCATATTTATAATTTATTGATTATCAAGTCATTACAAATATGACACGCACTCCGTGGTTCAGATCACCACTGAATAGGTTGTTCGCCGTGCTCTTGCAAATACGCGTTGGTTTTGCTGAACGGGCGCGAGCCGAAAAAACCTCGGTCGGCGGCGAAAGGCGAAGGGTGGGCAGCTTTAAGAATCAAGTGTTTGCGCTGATCAATAAAGTCGCCTTTTTTCTGGGCATAAGCGCCCCAGAGAATGAACACGACGTGCTGCTTTTGCTCGGCAACCTTCTGAATAACAGCGTCGGTAAATTGTTCCCAGCCTTTTTTCTGGTGCGAGCCCGCATCGCTTTCCCGCACTGTAAGGGTGGCGTTGAGCAACAACACTCCTTGTTGTGCCCAGCGGTCAAGGTTGCCGTTGGCCGGAGCCGGCGTACCCGGCAGGTCAGACTGCAACTCTTTGAAGATATTGAGCAGAGAAGGCGGCGTGCGCACACCTGGGTTGACGGAGAACGCTAAACCGTGCGCCTGCCCGCGCCCGTGGTATGGATCTTGCCCTAAGATTACTACCTTAACCTTGTCGAAAGGGCAGGCGTCGAAAGCGTGAAAAATTTGTGGTCCCGGCGGATAAACAGGGCCTTTGGCGTATTCGTCGCGCACAAAGGTGATGAGCTGCTGGAAATACGGTTTTTCAAACTCCGACTGCAACACCTTGCGCCAGCTTTCTTCTATCTTTACGGTCATAGTAGGATTGGATTTTTTTCGAGTTAAGTAAGCCTTTTTTGGGGCAAGCTGCGTAGATAAACCAAATTCCGAAAACGGCTGTTAGCCTCTTATAAGAATCGCATTGGAGCCATGAATACGACGACGACGCAGGGCGTAACGGTAACCGTCACGACCAATTACTTGCCAGATTATTCCAGCCCCGGCCAGGAGCATTACGTATTTGCCTACAAGATTGATATCCGTAATAACGGCGAATACACCGTAAAACTACTGCGTCGGCACTGGTACATTTACGATGCTAACGGCGTTACGCGTGAAGTGGAAGGCGAAGGCGTGGTGGGCCAGCAGCCTACGTTAGAACCCGGCGATTCGCACCAATACGTATCGGGCTGCAACTTAAAAAGCGGCTTGGGCAAGATGCGGGGCACCTACCAGATGGAGCGCCTCGTTGATGGCAAGGAGTTTACCGTTGACATTCCAGAATTTACCCTTGTGGTGCCATACCGCTTGAATTAATACCCGTTACGCGTGCCGCCTCTTATCTTTCAGGCATACAGCTTCTTACAATTTTACCTCCGCTCGGGGAATGCGCACGGTCTGCATTCCCCGTTCGTTTTTGGGCTCTATAACCACGTCATCAACCACGATGGTGAATACCGAGCTTATGCGCCCATTGAAGCCCGCCGGCGTGAGCTGCTTCACACCTCCGATTCGATAGCTGTCCGGGATTTCGGCGCGGGCTCGCATACCGGAGCTGGCCGTCAGCGCCGCATCCGGGATATTGCCCGCACAGCGGCTAAGCCACGCATGTTTGGGCAATTGCTTTTCAGGTTGGTTAATCATTTCCAGCCCCATACTATTCTTGAGCTAGGAACTTCGTTGGGCCTAACCACGGCGTATCTGGCCTCGCCCTGCTTACGGGCGCAGACGGTGACGTTTGAGGGTTGCCCCAATACGGCCGCGGTCGCTCGCCAAACGTTTAATAAGCTGAAGCTAAACAACGTACAACTCGTCGAGGGCAACTTAGATGACACCTTGGCTCCTACCCTTGCGGCGCTACCCGGCCCGATAGACTTCGCTTTTTTCGACGGGAACCACCGCTACGAGCCTACTGTGCGCTACTTCGAGCAGTGCCTCACGCGCCGTACAGACGACAGCGTATTCGTTTTCGACGACATTCATTGGTCTTCGGAAATGGAACGTGCCTGGCAAACGATCAAGCAGCACCCGGAAGTGCGCCTGACCGTTGACCTATACTTTATCGGCTTGGTTTTCTTCCGGAAGAACCAACCCAAACAAGACTTTTCGCTGCGCTTTGGCCATCCATTGGATAAGCTTCTGAACAGCACCAAATGGTTTTCTGGATAAACGCTTGAAAATCAAGTGTTTATGTAGAAATCGGCGCAATGCTGCCTTCGTCCTGCAAAGCCTGCCGAATGCGGGTTAGCTTCGTCAGCAGGGCTTCCAATTGATCGAGCGCCAGCATGTTCGCCCCATCCGACTTGGCGGTAGCTGGCGTGGGGTGGGTTTCGATGAACAGCCCATCGGCGCCCACAGCAATGGCGGCTTTTGCAATGGTCTCAATCAGAGCCGGTTGGCCGCCCGTTACGCCGCTGGCTTGGTTAGGACGTTGCAGCGAATGCGTTACGTCCATCACCACGGGTACGTCGAAGCTGCGCATGGCAGGCAGGTTGCGAAAATCCACTACTAGGTCGGAATAGCCAAAGGAATTGCCGCGGTCGGTGAGGATGACATGCGGATTACCCGACTGCCGTACTTTATCAACGGCAAATTGCATCGCTTCGCCCGACAGGAATTGCCCCTTCTTGATATTCACTACTTTACCGGTTTTGGCAGCCGCAATCAGCAAGTCAGTCTGGCGGCACAGAAATGCCGGAATCTGAAGCACGTCCACGTACTCGGCAGCAAAAGCGGCTTCCTCCGATTCGTGGATGTCGGTCACGGTCGGAACCCCGATTTCCTGACTGACTTTCTGCAGAATGCGCAACGCCGTTTCGTCGCCGATGCCCGTGAACGAATCGATGCGCGAACGATTGGCCTTGCGGTACGAACCCTTGAAAATGTAGGGAATCTGGAGCTTGTCGGTGATGTGCTTCACCTTTTCGGCAATGCGCAGGGCCATGTCTTCGCCTTCGATGACGCAGGGCCCTGCCATCAAAAAGAACTGACCAGAATTGGTATTGCGGAAATGCGGCAGGACGTTGGTTAAGGATTCGAGCATGAGAATGAAATAAAGCACAAGCTGTAACAGCTGCGCGGTAGGACAATTTTGGGGTTCAACGAAAAGGAAGGCAGCAGGTCAAGTAGTGTTTTATCGCTACGTGGCCTGCTGCTAATGTCTGTTTTTCAAGCAGATAAACAGCTCCTGACCTTGGCGAGGCTTTAGAGAGTTATACGCAGTTTCGAAGTGAAGGAACTCGAAGTACGGAGCAAAATAAGCGCGGTATTCTTCTCGGGTACCGCCGAAGGGTGGCTCAGAAGCCGAGCCAAACTCCCGGTCGAACAGTACGCCCATCAGTTTGCCGCCCGGCCGCAGCAACTCGGAGCACTTGCGGGCGTAGTCGGCGCGGCGGGCCGGGTCGATGGCACAAAAAAAGGTTTGCTCCACAATGAGGTTGTAGGGCGGCTCTGGGCTTAGTGCAAAAAAATCTTCCTGCAACAAATGATCGGCGGGGAAATCCGGAACCCGCGCCTGCAATGCCTGTAATGCCTCGGGCGCCAAATCGGCCACAAACACGTTAGGCCAGCCCATAGTATACAGATACTCAGCCTCGTACCCTTTGCCGGCGCCGGGTATCAGAATGCGTAGGGCGGTGGGTGGGCCCAGTTGCGCAAAATAATCCCGTAGCGGCGGCGTTATAATACCAGCATCCCATCCGGTTCGGCCGGTCGCGTAGCGGCTACTCCAATACTCTTGTCCAAATAGTAAATCCGATTTCATGCAGACTTAGTATTTATGCGTGAAACTTGCCTGAGTGGACAATCCCTCTATTTTTGTGCATAAAGGTAACTTACCGTCCGGATTGTCCGGCTTAACTTAATTCTCCTGCTATGGAACAAAACCAAAGCCCCGAGCCAAAGAACAACAACCGAGTGCTGCTGATTGTGGCACTGATTCTGGTGCTGCTGGGCATCAACGGCTTTCTGTTTTACATGAATCAGCAAAAGGGAAAGCAAAACGAGCAGCTTACCGCCACGGTCAAGGAAAAAGACATTAAGCTGGAGGAGCAGATCAAGCAGTACGAAGCGATCAAAGCCGATTTTGAACGCCAAAGCCAAGAGGTACAGGCCATGGGCCAAGCCAACGACTCGCTGGAAGCACGCATTGCGGCCGTCAATGCTGATTTGATTAAGCTTCGCTCATTCCGGGCCGGCAGCTTTTCTATTGCAGAGCAGCGCCGCTTTAAAGAGCGCGCCGCCAACTTCGAAAATCAGCTCAGAAAGAAAGACGAAGAAATCGCTCAGCTGAAGTCGGATAACGAAGCACTTTACACCGAAACCACCACCCTGAAGGAACGGCAAAACAAGCTGACCGACACCATCACCACCATCGCCCGCACCAACCAAGATTTGTCGGAGAAGGTAGCGATCGCGTCGCGGTTGCAGGCCGAAAACATCCGCGTGGGCGTTATCAACTCCCGTAACAAGGAAAAGGACGACGACGATAACGAGTTCAAAGCCAAGCGGGTAGAAAAGGTAAAAGTAACTTTCAACTTGGCTCGCAACGACGTGGCCCCGAAAGAAACCAAAGAGATCATGATGCGCCTAATCGAGCCCGACGGCTCAGCTCTCTACAACCTGAGCACCGGCGGCGGCACCTTCATGATCGACGGCTCCGAAGCCTTCTACACAGCTAAGCAGGACATCGTGTACGACAACACGCGCCAGCCCGTGCAATTCATCTATGCCAAAGGCGCGGCTTACAAAACGGGTTTGCACACTGTTGAGCTTTATTCAGGCGGCGTGATGATCGGTAAAACCACCTTCACGCTGAAATAAGCTTCTACTTAGGCTTGGATTCAGTAACGAAAACGGCCCGCTGCTCACGCAGCGGGCCGTTTTTATATTTATTTAATAATCAGATAGATATGAATGATTATTATTTCTCTCTATTTCGCCGTTTTCTCCATAAGAGAAGCTTCGTACGAATCGAGCTTTTTGAGCGTCCCCGAAATATTTTCGGTGAGCATGACGATCACCGAGCCTTTCTGCGCCGTTGTGAGTATGTGGTCAATGGCCTGCATTTCGTCTTCGATGTAGGTGATCGGCAGATCGGGTTTGTCGAGGCGAAGGCCGTGCTCCATCAAGGTCCGGATTTCTTCGGCGGTTTTGCCGCGCAGATCGCGGTCTTGGCGTAAAATCACCTCATCGCAAATACGGCCGATCACGCGGGAGAAACCGATGGTATCTTCCTCGCGACGGTCGCCCAGGCCCGATACCACGCCTACTTTATGCGTCGCGGGCGTGTTGTCGAGAAACTCCGCGAATTTCTCGATACCGGCTGTATTATGGGCGTAATCTACAATGACTTCAAAATCCGGGAATCGGTAGACGTTCATCCGGCCCGGAGTCTTGGTGGCCGAGGGCACAAACGTGCGCAACGCCGTTTTGATCTCATCGCGGCCAAAGCCCGCCAGATAAGCCGACAACGCAGCTGCCAGGCTGTTTTCGATGTTGAATGTTGCGCGGCCGCCGAACGTAATCGGAAACTCCGCAGCCCGGTCAATGCGGAGCTTGTAGCTGTTTTTGTATATGGTAATGTAGCCTTCTTCGTACACGGCGGCCACTCCCCCGTTCTCCACATGGTCGAGAATACGGGGGTTGTTTTCGTTCATACTGAACAAAGCCACGCGGCAATCCAGTTGGCGACACATACCGAATACCAGCTCGTCGTCGGCGTTGAGCACAGCCCAGCCATCCTTTTTTACAGTCCGCGGCAACACCGCTTTCACGTTGGCCATTTCTTCCACCGTATGGATGTCGCGCATCCCCAAATGGTCGGCTGCGACGTTGGTAACCACGGCTATATCGCAACTAGTAAAGCCCAGCCCCGAGCGCAACATGCCCCCGCGCGCGGTTTCGAGCACTGCATAGTTGACGGTCGGGTCTTTGAGCACAAACTCAGCGCTTTGGCCGCCGGTACAATCACCTTTTTGCAGTTGTTTGCCCTGAATATAAATGCCATCCGTGGTGGTGAAGCCCACTTTATAGCCTTGTGCTGCTACAATATGCGCTATCAGGCGGGTAGTGGTGGTTTTGCCGTTGGTACCCGTAATGGCAATGATCGGAATGCGTGACTCGCTCGTGGGCGGAAACAGCATATCGACCACTGGAGCAGCCACGTTGCGGGGCAGCCCTTCCGTAGGCGAAATGTGCATCCGGAAGCCCGGCGCCGCATTTACTTCGATCACTGCGCCGCGGGTTTCGTTTAGTGGGATGGCAATATCTGTGGTAAGAAGGTCGATGCCGCAGATGTCGAGCCCTATGATGCCCGCCACGCGCTCGGCCAATAAGACGTTGTACGGATCGACCAGATCAGTCACATCGCTGGCAGTGCCACCGGTGCTGATGTTGGCAGTACTCTTCAGATACAGCGTCTCACCTTGGGGCAGCACCGATTTGAGCGTCAGTTCTCTAGCCTTCAAAATCGCCATCGTATGCTTGTCGGCCTTGATGGCCGTCAGCACTTTTTCGTGCCCCACACCCCGACGCGGGTCGCGATTCACTTTATCGATGAGCTGTTGAATGGTGCTCTCGCCATCACCAACAACGGCTGCAGGCGTGCGCTTGGCAGCCGCGATCAGCTTACCGTTAACTACCAGTAGTCGGTAGTCAAACCCTGTCACAAACTGCTCGACAATAACCGCTCGCGAATACACCTGCGCGGCTTTGAACCCCGCAAGGGCTTCTTTCCAGTTCGAAATATTGATGGTAGCTCCTTTACCGTGGTTGCCATCTAGCGGCTTGGTCACAATGGGGAACCCCAACTCGTCAATCGCATCGCGCAGGCCCTCAGGCGAATACACGGTAGTACCGCGCGGCACAGGTACGCCGGCATCACGCAGCATGGCCTTTGTCCGGTTCTTGTTACCAGCAATCTCAACTCCCGCGTGCGAGGTATAAGTGGTAGTAGTCGCCCAGATGCGCTTTTGGTTTACGCCGTACCCCAGCTGGATGATGTTGCTGTTTTTGAGCTGGATATACGGAATCCCACGCGACGCCGCTTCGGCTACAATGCTATAGGTACTTGGTCCGAAGAATTCTTGCTCGCGAATGTCGTGCAGCTCATTTACAATGCCCTTAATATCAGTCTTTTGCTTCCGGCAAAGGCTTTCCACGATTTCTACTGCCGCTTCGGCAGCTACGCGGCCAGCACGTTCTTCTTGGTAGGCAAACACCACAAACTCCACCCCTGCCTCGTGCGCCGGATACGACTTGCCCCAGTACACCGGCATGCCGGCCAATCGTTGTAGTTCCAAGGCCACATGCTGGATTACGTGGCCAAGAGGCTCTCCATCAGCAAGTTGTTCTTTGGTCAGGGGCGGGTTTTTGGCCGATTGCTTTACCGAGTCCGAAACCACCCGGGATTTGCCCAGTTCAGGAAAAAGCTTTGTCAACCGACCAGCTAAGCCAGCTACAGCATTCGACCACTTGTCGGCAAAGTCCTCTAAGTCAACCTTCATCACAATAAGCTTGTGGTGCTTGACGGAGAAGTAACTCGGGCCGCGCATCGTGCGCAGGTCAATGATCTTCATAAGGAAAGGGAGATGGAAGAAAGTTGTGCGCGGTTGTACGAGTGAGTTTGCGCCAAGGATGTTGTGACAACGGGCCGCTAGGACTGTTTGCCACCTTATCATAAGGTAATGAACCCGAGGGCTTCAACCTAAATTTATTTATAACAATCTCATAATAAGACATTTATCGAAATAAAAATACACTCTCCTCAAAGCCATAAAAGCAAAAAACCCCAGCCGGGGCTAATCGGCTGGGGCACAGAGCTAAACGAAAACAGGAACTAGGAAAAAGAGGTGACGAGCGGATTCGAACCGCTGTAGGAGGTTTTGCAGACCTCTACCTAGCCACTCGGTCACGTCACCTGGTTTTTGAATGGGATGCAAAGCTACAGGATAATATTGCTTTTGCCAAACCACTACGCGGTTTTTAAGCTTCTGCCGCTGTAAGTCACTGACCTCCTGTGAGAAGACCTGGGTGCTTCGGTTTCCTATTCAAAAGAAAAGGTCCCGGATTGCTCCGGGACCTTTCCAATCAGCTTAAGAAAAAAGATTAGGCTTTCTCTTCGTCCTTCTTGTCGGCGTTTTCGTCGCCGCTAATCAGGTCTTTCGCCTTGTCGACTACGTCGCCAGCTACTTCCGTAGCACGCTCAACTACGTCACCAGCCAATTCTTTGGCTTTCTCGAAAGCTTCGGAGTGCGTAGCAGCTTCAACAGCGTCGCCAGCAACTTCTTTCACCTTATCGAAAGCCGCCGAAGCAGCGCCGGTTACGGCCGACAGAATGCCGCCAGCGGCGGGGGCTTCTTCAGCAGGAGCTTCAGCGGCCGGAGCCTCTTCAGCTTTAGCAGCCGCCTTAGGAGCCTTGGCTTCGGCGTTGGCCTGCAGCTTTTGCACACCAGCATCGCGTTCGTTGCCCATCATGCGGTCACGCAGAGCGGACAATGCATCGAGGTCGCCGAGGGTCGACTTTTCAGCCGGAGCCAATTTCTTGGCGTCGTTAGCTTTGGCATCACCCTGAGCAGCACCGGCAGCCGGAGCACCAGCAGCGGGCTTCTTCTTCGCGAACTTCGAAGCACGCGTGTCTTCTTCCTGTGCCTGGTTGTAAACAGCCGAATGCGACAGAACGATACGACGGTCATCCTTCGAGAATTCTACCACGCGGAAGTCGAGCGATTCGCCGTTTTCAGCCTGCGAACCATCCTCTTTCTGCAACGACTTCGGATAAGCGAAGCCTTCGATGCCGTAAGGCAACTCGAGCACCGCGCCGCGGTCGTTCTTCTCGGTGATGGTAGCACGGTGAACCGAGCCAGGAGTGAACACCGTAGCGAACGTATCCCAAGGGTTTTCTTCCAACTGCTTGTGGCCCAGCGCCAGACGACGATTGGCTACGTCGAGTTCGAGCACCACCACGTCCAGACGATCGCCCACCTTCACTACTTCCGAAGGGTGCTTGATCTTCTTGGTCCACGACAGGTCCGAAACGTGCACGAGGCCGTCCACACCTTCTTCCAGCTCTACGAACAGGCCGAAGTTGGTCAGGTTGCGCACCAGACCGTTGTGCTTGGTGCCTACGGCGTACTTCGTGCCGAAGTCAGCGCGGGTCCATGGATCTTCGGTCAATTGCTTGATGCCGAGGCTCATCTTGCGGTCTTCGCGGTCGAGCGTCAGGATCTGCGCTTCAACTACGTCGCCTTGCTTAATGAAGTCCTGCGGGTTGCGCAAGTGCTGGCTCCACGACATTTCCGAAACGTGGATGAGACCTTCTACGCCGGGGATGATTTCCATGAACGCGCCATAGTCGGCAACGTTCACAATGCGGCCTTTCACCTTCGAGCCTACGCCCATGTCGGCGGGCAGCGAATCCCACGGGTGAGGAGTCAACTGCTTCAGACCCAACGAGATACGCTTCTTGGCTTCGTCGAAGTCCAGAACTACCACGTTGAGCTTCTGGTCGAGCTGCAACACTTCGCTCGGGTGCGCGATACGGCCCCACGAGATGTCGGTAATGTGCAACAGACCATCTACGCCACCAAGGTCGATGAACACACCGAAGTTGGTCATGTTCTTGATAACGCCTTCGAGGATCTGGCCTTTCTCCAGGTTATTGAGGATGGCTTCGCGCTGCTTCTCGAGGTCTTTCTCGATCAGGACTTTGTGCGAAACTACTACGTTGTCGAAAGCGGCGTTGATTTTTACCACTTTCACTTCCATGCGACGACCTACATAGATGTCGAAGTCACGGATAGGCTTCACGTCAATTTGTGAGCCGGGGAGGAAAGCCTCTACGCCGTCCAGGTCCATGATCAGACCACCTTTGGTACGACGCTTTACAACGCCTTCCAGGATGGTATCATTTTCCAGCGCGTCGTAGATCGACTTCCATGCCTGCTTGATCTTCGCCTTCTTGCGCGACAGGATCAGCTGGCCGTTAGCGTCTTCTTGGTCTTCGATGAACACCTCTACCTGGTCGCCTACTTTCAGGTCAACCAAGTCGCGGAATTCCGACAAGGGCACAAGGCCGTCGGATTTGAAGCCGATGTTCAGGATTACGTCGCGGTCGGTAATGCCCACTACGGTTCCTTTGATCACTTCTTCTTCCTGGACGGTTGTCAGCGTGTCGCTGTACATTTTTTCCATCTCGGCACGCTGCTCAGCGGTATAGTTACCACCAAACTGCGCCGCTCCGACGTTGTCCCAATCGAAGTTATCTACTACTTCTGCCATTATGTTTGCTGCGGCCCTGCTATACACGTCCGGTTTGGGGCCAAAAGCCGGAACGCGTTATGAGTAACTTCCTGAGCCTCAGCCACAGGCCCGCCACCCTGGCGGGGCGGCAAAGATACGGAATGATAAGCAGGTTTCCGCAGGCAAACAGCATGGATGAAGCTATCTATATTCAGGCTATGAAAAACTGGATTCTGCTGTCTTGGGTAGTAATACTATTTGTAGCTCAAGCCTGCCACACAGAAGCTGATATTTATTCTCCTAGCAATACGTTTTATCAGCAGCAAGAAGATTCAGTGTTGGTTGCTCTATTCAACCAAACCATTCAAACTGATGTTCTGTGGCGATTTAGGCGGCCTCCTTTACCTGTTGGCTTATCTCATGATAGTGTATCTCAAGCTTATGCAGCTTCTCTGCATAAACCAATCACTCTTGATATTATAGAGGAGTTCGGATTTCCTCTAAGATTAGGAGTACTGTGCTTTGATTGTCCGGATGAAGAACAAAAAAGGAACGCTCGAAAAGAAGCATTTAAGATTATGCAAGAGCATCATTTGGACTCTGCTTTTTTCCCATTGCTTATGCAAATGTGGGACAAGAAAGATTCTCTTAACACGGTCCGGAAAGGGCCATGTAAGGCAATGCAATACTATGCAAAGCGACCTATACGCTTGGTACCTTTACCCCTACTCGACTCAAAGGGAAAATATGATTTCATTCGATTTTCAAGAGTGGGATTTAATAAGTTTTTCGACAAAGGCGTATTTCAAATGACTTATTCTGACCTTGGCGGCGGGAGAGTCAGCTTGTACTGCGTCGAGAAGCGGCATCATAAGTGGACAATAACAGCAAGACAGTCCGTAGACAACTGGTACTATTAACCAGAAAGCCCCGCCTGCTACAGCAGGCGGGGCTTTCTGGTTAATATGGCTCAAGTTACGCCCGACCCATCTGGCGCAGGAATGATACGTGCGACGCCACTGCGTAGCGCATCTTTGGATACTCGTTATATTCGATATTGAACTCCTCACACATCTGCTTGACAATCTTGCTGATAGCAGGATAGTGTACGTGCGAGATCTTCGGAAACAAATGGTGCTCAACCTGGAAGTTCAGCCCCCCTACCAGCCAGCTAATCACTTTGTTATGGGTAGCAAAGTTAGCGGTGGTTTTGATCTGATGGATGGCCCACTCATCTTCCAGCTTGTTGGTAATTTCGTGGGGCATTGGGAAAGCGGCGTGCTCTACCGTGTGCGCCAATTGGAAAACTAGGCTCAAAGTAAAGCCGGCCACGCTGCCAAACGCCAGGAAGCCAATCATCCAGCTTACAAAGCCCAGCATATAAATCGGCAGTACAATGAACAGCACCAAGTGCAACGCCTTGAAACCCCAGAACACCGACTGATCGCTGAACGACATCTTTTTGATGGGCATCGAGCCGATTTTGCCTTTGAAATACTTCTGGTAATCCATCACAAAAATCCAGGCGATGTAGAGCAGACTGTACAGAAACCAGAAATAGAGGTGCTGGAAACGGTGCAGCTTGTGGCGCGGCTGCGTGGAGCTCATGCGCATCCAAGGCTGCACATCGATATCGTCGTCAACGCCATCGACGTTGGTGTACATGTGGTGGATAAGATTGTGCTTCATGTTCCACATAAAGCTGTTGCCACCCATTACGTTGAGCGTGAAGGCTGCGAAACTGTTGACAAACTTCGATTTGCTGAAGCTGCCATGCGCTCCGTCGTGCATCACGTTGAAGCCAATTGCTGCCCCTACGCCACCCATCAGCATACATTCAAGCACAGCCAACAGCACAGGCGGTGTGAAAAATACCAGGTGGACATATAAAAATACAAATGCGACTAACAGCACTACGGCCTTAACAAAGAGACTGGAAGTACCGGTGGTGGATTTGCCTACCTCTTCGAAGTAGTCGTTGATTCTGCGTTTTAGCTCAGTATGGAACGAGCGGGAAGCAGCAAATTTGGGAACTGACATGAACAACCGTAAAATGGGATACCCACAAAGGTACGGGGCTACAACCTCAACGGATGTGAGTTAATTCAAATCAGTTGCTCGTCAGTAACCAGACGGCCCAGGAAAATTACAAAACGGCCCGTCATCGGGTGCGCAGGCAGGCTGACTATTAGCCCTTTGCGTACTGCACGGCCCTTATGTGCAACATCTTGGCTTGCACGGCCCAGCACAATCTTTCTGGGCTTGCCCGGCGTATGTAGCAACATTGTTTTTCTTCACATTTATCCGCTGATTATGAGCTACATCAAAGCTGGGCAAGATGCCAACGGCAACGCTATCAACCTTTTTTATGAAGACTGGGGCCAAGGTGCACCGGTCGTGCTGATACACGGCTGGCCCCTCGACCATACCATGTGGGAACATCAAATGATGGAACTGCCCAAACACGGTTTGCGCGTAGTTGCCTACGACCGGCGCGGCTTTGGCAAGTCGTCGCGGCCTTGGGAAAGCTACGATTACGACACGCTGGCCGACGATTTGAAGGCCGTGCTCGACACGCTGGATTTGCAAAACGTGACCTTGGTTGGGTTTTCGATGGGTGGCGGTGAGGTGGCCCGCTACATGAGCCGCCACGGCGGAGCGCGCGTCTCGAAAGTGGCCTTTATCAGCGCAGTGCCGCCTTATTTGCTAAAAACTTCCGACAACCCAACCGGCGTCGATAAGTCAGTGTTCGATGAGATGCTGGCCGGTATCCAGAAAGACCGATTTGACTTTTTGTCCGGCTTCGGCAAGCAGTTTTTCAACGTGAGCATGATCAGCCACCCCGTGAGCCAAGCGGTGCTGGACTGGTCGCAGACGGTGACGTCTTTGGCTTCGCCCAAAGCCACTTACGACTGCGCCGTTTCGTTTGCCACCACCGATTTCCGTCAGGATCTGGCGACGATCAAAGTGCCTACGCTCATCGTGCACGGCGACGCCGACCAAACAGTGCCCATTGAAGCCAGCGGTGCCCAAACGGCCAAGCATCTGCCTCACGCACAATACCTTGTGTACAGCGGCGCTCCGCACGGCTTGTTCTTCACCGACAAAGACCGCTTGTCGCAGGATTTGCTGGCCTTCGCCGGAAAAGCAAGCACACAAGCTGGTTTATAAGTAATTGATAGTCAATATGTTACAACAGAAGGCCTGGCAATGCATTTTGCCAGGCCTTCTGCGTTGAAATGCCGGCCAGTTTTGCGTTTCGACACAAAAAAACCGGCTGCCACGAGATGCCGGTTTCAAGTCAATTCAGATATGCGTGCCAATTCTGGTCGATACTGCCTGCACTAAGCCTAAGAAAACCTGCTAAGGTTGGTTTTTTGGGCTTTTGCCGAATGACCAACCCGGCTTCTTCGGGCGTGCGATGGCCTTTAGCGTGGTTGCAACGGGCACAGGCCGTCAGCAGATTGCTCCACGACGACTCCCCGCCCCGCGAGCGCGGCAACACATGATCGAGGGTCAGGTTTTTGGTAGAACCGCAGTATTGACACTCAAAATGATCGCGCTTCATCACGTTGTGCCGGCTCAGGGCAATGCCCTTGTATGGCACGCGCACGTAGCGCTGCAACCGGATAATACTGGGTTTAGGATAGGAATGGCTGATGGTGCGCAGCGCACCATGATCGGACTTGGCTATCATCTCGGCTTTGTCGAGAAAAAGCAGCACGAAGGCCTTTTGCACACTGCACAGCGTAATCGCGGTGTAGTCGCCGTTCAATACAAGAACTTTTTGGTCCATACGCTCGTGGTTCGAATCATCGGGTACAGCGAAAGCTAGATGATTCTAAGCGCATTAACAACACCTGAGACGTTAAGTTTCCTTTCGTCAGCAGCGTTTTTGGCGCGGCGTACAGGCCGGTTAATCGGGCAAAATTCGCTTGATCAGGCGCAGTTTGTGGGAGTATTTCTGGCGGCTGCGGTTGAAGATGCCGTTGTGGTCGAGCGGGTCGATACGTACCTCACCGCTGGCATGCAGAATCTGCTGGTCTTCGATCAGCATGCCCACGTGCACGATGTTGCCCTCGGCATTGTCGAAAAAGGCCAGATCACCCGGCTGCGTCTGCGACACAAAATGCACCGGCCGGCCGTGGTCAATCTGCTGGCGGGCATCGCGTGGGAGTTGCACCCCGATCAGGCCGTAGAGTTGCTGCATCAGGCCCGAGCAGTCGATGCCAAACAGCGTTTTACCGCCCCACAGGTACGGCGATTTCAGAAACATTTGCCCCATTTTCACGAGCAACGCCGCGCGGCGCTCCGCCGACCCGTTGGTGGGGTTGGTGGCCGCGCCGTTGTAAAACAATTGCTGCTCGCCCAACCGCAACGTCATCCCATCGAAAAAAGGCAAACGACTGCCCAACGAAACCGGGATGCGCGTACTCGTGTCGCTCACCATCTGCACGATATCCAGCGTGCGCGGGTGGTCCTGGGCTTGCCACGCCGCGAAATAGTCGGCCGTAACGGGCAAATGCTGCTTAAAGTCAATCCAGCCGATGTACTGATCGGCCGCAATGCAGACTTGGCGCCAGTTGCCCTGCGTAAGCAAAATGGTGTAGCAATCGCCAAAAATGAGTTGGGTAACAATTTCGGCCTTGTCCGTAGGCTCGGCGCGCACCGGCACGACGCTCAACGCGCAGATTCCGTGTTCCAAAGGAAGTACTAGAGTAGAGGAAAAAGAATGAGCAAAGTTGGGGATTTCTTCGTTGCGGAAGCGTAGCTGCTGGCTCTAATATTCCCGGGCGCGGTCCATTTCGCGCTTCTGGTCTTTGGCCTTGATGTCTTCGCGCTTGTCGTAGAGCTTCTTGCCTTTCGCCAACGCGATTTCCAGTTTAGCAAAGCCCCTGTCGTTCACGAACATACGAATGGGCACGATGGTCACGCCCTGCTCCTGCATTTTGCCCTCCAGCTGACGCAGCTCTTTCTTGTTGAGCAAGAGCTTGCGCTCGCGCTTGGGCTCGTGGTTGTTGTAAGTGCCTTGCGTGTATTGCGCGATGCTGAGATTGTGCACCCACAGGCTACCGTCGGGGTGAAACGTGCAAAAGCCGTCCTGCATGTTCACGTTGCCGTCGCGGATGCTTTTTATTTCCGTGCCTTGCAGCATCATTCCTGCATCGTACTTCGCCAGAAAAGAATATTCGTGGCTAGCTCGGCGGTTGACGATGTTGACGCGTTTAGGCGTAGAATCTTTTTCTTTAGCCATTGTTATAACTACTTACTAATCAATTGTTTATCAACAGGCACATCAACACTACGAAGCGCGGCAAAACGGCCAGCCAACTTTTCTTCCGAAGTAATGCGCTGGCCCGTACGACCCGTAGCAACGAGTCGCGGGCCGACGCGCGCTTCCAGCGTGCAGGTAAGCTCCCGGCCTTCCAACGCCTCGAAAGTAGCGCAAAACGCGACGGTTTCGCCTTCAAAAGCGGGGGCTATGTGGTCGATGTGCACCATTGTGCCGATGCCTGCCTCCCCGGCTTCCAGCATTTCCTCCACGAATTGCCGGCTCGTCCACTCCATGTCGCGGCCCAGCGCAAAGGTGCTGTATAGCTCATGGATCGTGCGGCCGTCGAGCACGGCAAAATCAGCCGGCGTTACTACGTGCGTGTACGTTTTGACGGCGCCGGGCTGGAAAGGATTCTTCATCGAAAGGGAAAGCTACGTCAGTTTCAGGCGCGGATCTGGGCTTACGAACTGCGTGGCAAAATCGCCGACTTCGTACTGAAAATGGCCCGCCATGGCGACCATAGCCGCATTATCGGTGCAAAATTCGAAGTCAGGAATGAATACCTGCCAGCCTTTTTCTGCCGCCAGATTTTGCAATGCCTCGCGCAAACCCGAATTAGCCGCTACTCCGCCGGCCAAAGCAACCTGCGTCAGGCCATGATCAGCGGCGGCGCGCTGGAGCTGGCGCAGCAACGTTTGGATGATCGTGTATTGAATACTGGCACACAAATCCGCCAGATTATTCTTGATAAAATCTTGATCAGCAGCACTTTGCTGGCGCAAGAAATACAGCACTGAGGTCTTCAGGCCGCTAAAGGAAAAATCGTAGCCTGGCATCGCACCCACCGGAAACGGAAACCGCGTCGAGTTGCCTTGGCGCGCCTGCCGGTCGAGGTGCGGACCACCGGGATACGGCAAGCCGAGCAGCTTGGCAGTTTTGTCGAAGGCTTCGCCGGCAGCGTCGTCGATGGTTTGGCCGATGATCTGCATGTCCAAGGCACTGCGCACGATAACGAGTTGGGTGTGGCCACCGCTCACCGTCAGGCACAGAAACGGAAACGCAGGCTTGGGGTCGCGAATGAAATGAGCCAGAATGTGCGCTCGCATGTGATTGACCGCAATCAGGGGCTTGCCCAACGCCAAAGCAAACGTTTTGGCAAACATGCCGCCCACCAACAACGAGCCCAATAGGCCCGGCCCTTGCGTAAAAGCAATAGCGTCGAGGTCGGATTTCTGTACCTTCGCCCGGCGAAGCGCTTCCTGCACTACCGGGATAAGGTGCTGCTGGTGAGCCCGCGAGGCCAACTCCGGCACTACCCCACCGTATTGTTCGTGCACTTGCTGGGTAGCTACTACGTTGGCCAGAATTTCGCCGCCGGCCATCACCGCCGCCGACGTATCATCGCACGAAGACTCAATTGCCAGAATGACAGGAGTATGCATATATAAGTAGAGGAAATCACTGATCGGTGCTACTCGGTATTTTTTAGGCTTGTGGCACCAGAAACCAAGACAAAGGTCGTTAAAATAGTAAACCTCTGGCCAGTCGGGTTGTCTGATCTGCTGGCGAGTATTTTTATCCCAACCGTGTCCTGTCCGTCTGCGTTTGCTGTGCAGTTGCTTTTCTGTTGCCGGTTTCAGGCAGCGGTTGAGCAAAAAGCAGCATCTTCGTAGAGTAGCCGCTTTTTATATAAACTCCTCGTGCCCCGTTTTCTATCCATCACGCTTAAGTTTCTCCTGGCTCTGGTGCTGTTGCTGGCGCTGGCGGTAGGCGGCGTGCTGATAGCCCTGCGGGTGCCGAGCGTGCAGACGCAAATCGCGCAACGGGCGGCGCGCATCCTCACCGAGAAGCTGGGCCACAAAGTATTGATCGGGCGGGTGGATGTGCGGCCGTTTTCGCATGTGCTGCTCGAGGGCGTACGCGTGCTTGACCGGCGCGGCAACGAGCTCTTCAACATTGGCCGGGCCGACGCCGATATTCAGATGTTTTCGGTCTTCGACCCGAGCCACCTCCACGTAGGCAAGCTCACGCTCGACGAACCCCGCTTTGACCTGGTGACCTACGAGGGCACACCTGACTCAACGAACCTTTCTGAATTCCTAGCTTCCGTAAAACGGCTGATCGGGCCTTCCGACACCACCAAAGTTTCCAAGCCTTTCGATTTTAAGATTTCGGCCATCGGACTTCGCAACGGGCGGTTTGTGCTGGATCGGCAAAATGTGAAGCGGGCCGCTACCTACGGCAAGGCCATGGACTATGCCCACATGCGCATCGACAGCATCTACGCTGATGCCTCGCAGCTGTGGTTTAAAGGCGACACCATTCACGCGCTCGTACAAGGCTTGCGGGCGGTGGATACACCTTCGCAAACACGCCTGCGGGAGCTTACCGCCGACATGACGTACAGTCCCAAGTTCTGGGAGTTTTCGGGGCTGAATCTGCGCGTATTGAACAGTCAATTAAGCGATTACTTACGCTTTGACTATCAGCGTTTTTTAGCATTTACGTCGTTTAACGACTCCGTGAAGGTGACGGCCCGGCTGAATCCCTCCCGGGTTTATTCCGACGACATCGCCAAGTTTGCGCCGCAGGTAGAGGAGTGGAACGAAACGGTCCTGATTTCGGGGCAGGCTAAAGGATATGTGCGCGATTTCGCCACCAAAAACCTCGACGTGCGCTACGGGCAGAACACGCACGTGGTCGGCAACATCCATGTCGAAGGCCTGCCTAATTTCAAGGAAAGCCTCGTGGAAATGCGCTTGCAGCCCTCCGTGATTGATGGCCGCGACATTCGGCGCTACATTCCTAAAAGTGGTTGGCCTTACGTGCAGCGCCTCGGCACGGTGCGGTTGCAGGGGCAGTTTGTAGGTTTCTACAACGACTTTGTGGCCAATGGCTCGTTCCACACCGCGCTCGGCGATGTGGTATCGGACGTCAACCTCAAGTTCAAAACTGATCCGCGGTATTCTTCCTATGAGGGCGAGGTCAAGACTACCGCGTTCCAGCTCGGCAAATTGCTCGGCGATGAAAGCACCATCCGCGACATCACCATGAACGGCCGGGTACAGGGCGTGGGCTTTACGCCGCAAGGTGCTCAGCTACAAGCCAAAGCAGATGTGCAAAGTATCTGGCTCAACGGCTACCGCTTCCGCAACATCAACACCGACGGCAAGTTCAGCCGCCAGTCGTTCGCCGGCCACCTCAACGTCAACGACCCCAACCTCAAACTACACGCCGACGGCAGCATCGACCTGGCCAAAGGCCGCCAGGCTTTCGACGTGCGGGCCAAGGTGCAACAGGCCGATTTGCGGGCGCTTGGGCTTACGAAGCAGAGCGTCACGGTGGCCACCACGGCCGATGTGCGTTTTCAGGGTCTGCGCCTCGATGACTTGGTGGGCCGCATCTCGCTCCGCAATTCGAAGGTTGGTTACGCCGGCAAAATGGTGCCCATCGACACCTTCGACGTGGTGAGCGTGAATGCCCGTGGGCAACGCAGCCTGACCGTGCGCTCGGAAGTGCTGAACCTTACGGCCGCCGGCAATTTCAACTTTACCACCGTCATTCGGGACGTGCAGACGTTGCTGCACGAGTACGAGCTTAATTTTGCCAGCAACGACGCGGCCATCGCTAGCTATTACCAGCGGAAGCGGCAAGGACCGATCTCTGAGTATAACATCGATCTGAACCTGTATTTGAAACAGGCCAACCCCGTGTTGCAGCTGTTCATTCCTCAGCTAACCGTTTCCGATTTCTCGCATATCGACGGCTCGTTCCGCAACGGCCAGACGTCCATCTTCTCGCTCGGCGGGCACTTCGACGGCATCCGGTTCGACAGCGTCCGGGTGTTAAATACTGATTTTGAATTCAATACCTCCAAGCTGCCTTACAAACCGGAAGTACTGGCGCAGGCCAACATTACTTCGGAGCGGCAATTGCTGCCGGGTCTCGGCAAAACCGAGAAGTTTTACGTGGAAGGCGTGTGGGATCAGGAAAAGATCAATTTTTCCACGGCGCTTGCCCAAACTGGCACCACCAACCGGGCCGCCATCAACGGCTCGCTTGGGTTTCTGCCCAACGCGGTGCAGGTGGTACTGCGGCAGTCGGGCGTAAACCTACTGGGCCGCGATTGGACCATTGCCCCGGATAACTCCGTCATTATTTCGGGCGCGGGCCGGGAGTTTGACATCAAAAACCTAACGCTCTCCAATGGCGCACAAAGCGTTAGTGCTCAAGGCTTTATCTCTACTAATCCTAGCAAAGTCCTGAAGCTCAACGTGAAAGATCTGGAGCTAGAAACGCTAAGCTCACTTACTACCCAACAGATCACGGGCCGGGCCAATGCACAAGGCACCATCAGCGGAGTGTACGGGCCGCTGGTAATCAATAGCACGCTCAACGTTGATTCGCTGGAATTTGGCAACGTATTGATAGGCAACGTGGTAGGCCGCGGCGATTGGGACAATACCAACAGTCGTCTGGCCGTAAACCTGGATGTGGAGCGCGATAAGCAGCGCGTCGTGACGGTAAGCGGCACATACGCGCCGCGCGAAGAGCAACAGCAACTTAACCTGACCGGCGTACTAAGCAGCGCCCCCGTGAAACTGGCTGAGCCTCTGCTCAATACCTTGTTCCGCGACATGAGCGGAACGGCCGTCGGTACCATCCGGCTGACGGGGCGGTTGGCCGCTCCCAACCTCGTCGGCAATATTGACGTGACGGATGGCAAGCTCACATTTATTTACCTGGGCACGACCTATTCCTTTGCCGACCGCATTCGCTTTACCGAAGACCGTATTGCACTGAATAACATCAAGTTATCGGACCCGCTGGGTAATTCGGGCGTCATTGACGGCAATATATTTCACCAGGGTTTTCACGATATGCGCCTCGATTTGAAGGGCACATTCCGGAAGCTACAGGTGCTCAGCACCACTCGCAAAGACAACGACCTGTATTTCGGTACGGCGTACGCGACCGGCACGGCCGAAGTGCGCGGTCCAACCAACAACTTGGTCGTGCGCGTAACAGCCCGCAGCGACCCTGGCACGCGGTTGTCGCTGCCGCTTGACAATGCCGCTAAGGCTCAAAAGGCCAATTATATACGCTTTGTCAACCGCAATATTGCCGATACCACAACCACAGTACAGATCCCGACGGCGGCCGAGGGCAAGGTAGAGCTGTCGGGCATTCGCCTGAACATGAACCTAGAAGTGACCCCTGACGCCTACGTGGAGATTCTGCTCGACGAAAGCACCGGCGACATCATCCGGGGCACGGCAAACGGGCAACTGCGCCTCAACATCGACACCCGCGGCGACTTTAACATGTACGGGCAGGTGGAAATCGTGCGGGGCGCTTATAACTTCACGTTGCAAGGCCTTGTAAATAAAGAGTTTGTGGTGCGGCCCGGTGGCACCATCAATTGGAACGGCGACCCGCTGCAAGGCGAAATGAACGTGACCGCCGCTTACACGCAACGCACGTCGTTGGCGCCGGTTACGCAAGGCACCAACTCGTCGGTGGTACCCGTAACGGCGGTTATGAACCTGACGGGACCGCTGCTGCTGCCGCTGATTAAGCTCAATCTGGAGTTCAACGACATTCCTTCGTCGCTCGAAGGTGATTTAGCCTCGTTCTTTTCGGCTATCCGCAACGACGAGCAAGAGCTTAACCGTCAGGTATTTAGCCTGATTGTATTTAAACAATTAACGCAAGTCGGCTCGTTGTCTTCGATTACGTCCTTGAGTGGGCGCGACAACGCGTTTGGCAACAGCCTGGGCCAGATCATCTCAACGCAGTTGGGCCTGCTCACGTCGCAGATCGACCCCAACTTGGAGATCTCCTTCAATTTCAACGGCTTGACGGCGGAAGATTTGCAGGCTTTGCAGGTGCGGCTGAGCTACAGCTTCCTCAACGGACGGCTGCGCGTGACGCGGGAAGGCGGCTTTAGCAACAGCACCGGCTCCGCTACAACCGGGTCGGTTAATACCCAAACCTCCCTTTTGGGCGACTTGAGCCTCGAATACTACCTGCGGCCGGATGGCAAGTTTCGGGCGCGGTTGCGTTACGAGACCACGCCGCGCGATTTCAACCTCAATTCCACCGACCCTTCTTCTACCTACGCCAACCAGGCTCGCGCGGGCATCAGCTTGGTGCACACCGAGCAGTTTGACTCGTTCCGGGAGCTGTTTGCGCGTAAGCACCTGCGCCGCCGCGACGCCAACGCCCGGCGGGCCCGCGAAGTCTTGAACATCGACGACGACCCCCGAACTTCGTTATAACAGAAGACCAAGAATCAGATTTCGCACTTCGCATCCCGCTTTCTTCGTTCCGCTTTCTTCATTTCCAGTAGTACCTTTGCCCGCATGGCTCAAGCCCGCCCCACCCGTAAGAAAAAACTTGGCAGCTACCCGCACACCATGGTGGTGTTCAGCATTACGCTGGCGTTGCTGATCATTGGGCTATTCGGACTCCTGCTGATTCATGCGCACAAACTCTCCAACCTAGTGAAGGAGAACATTGAAATGCAGGTGTATCTGGAGCGTAACCTGCCCGAAACGCAGTTGCTGCGCCTGCAACAGGATTTTGCCCACAAGCCCTACATCGCCTACAAAGACAACCAGCCGCAAGTCCGTTTTCTGTCGAAGGAAGAAGGCGCCAAGCAGTTTGTTGATCAGACCGGCGAAGAGTTTCAGCAGTTTCTGGGCGACAACCCGCTACGCGACGCGTATCTGCTCAAAATCAACGCGGAATACGCCGATTCGGTAAGCTTGCCCCGCATTCGGCAGGAAATCAGCGCGGAGCCGGGCGTGTTTGAGGTGCAATACGTAGAAAGCCTGATCACGCAAATCAACCAGAACCTGCGCCGCATCAGCTTGGTGCTGCTTGGGTTTGCCGTGGTGCTCACGTTCGTGGTCGTGGTCCTGATCAACAATACCATCAAGTTGGCGTTGTTCTCGCAACGCTTCCTGATTCGCAGCATGCAGTTGGTCGGCGCGACTTCGCTTTTCATCCAGCGGCCGTTTCTGCGACGGGCTACATGGCAAGGTTTCGTGAGCGGCGCGCTGGCAGCGCTGCTGCTGTTGGCCTTGTTGCAATACGCTTACCTCCAAGTAGATGAGTTGCGCTTGCTTCGCGACGACCGGCTTATCGGCGGCCTGATGCTCGTGATGATTGTGCTGGGCTGCGGCATCGGATTTCTGAGCTCGTACCGGGCCGTGCGTAAGTATTTGGGCATGTCTCTGGACGATCTGTATTAGAACACGAAAAAGCACCTTACATAACTAATTTATAGTTAACTAGTTATGTAACAACCTTTTAGAAGAATAAAAACCGTAATGGAACAAAAGCAAACTCCGCGCTTCGCCTTTGGCCGGCGCAACTACCAGTTGATGTTTGTAGGACTGGCTATTTTGGCCGCGGGCTTCATCACCATGACGCTCGATTCGAGCGACTACGGCGAAGGATTTCTGGGTATTACGCTCGGCCCAATTTTGCTGATTATCGGCTTCGGAATTGAGTTTTGGGCCATCATGACGCGGCCCGGCTCTGTACCCCAGCCCGCTACCGACACCGCTACCCGCACCGAAACGGCCACCACAACTGCCACTCCCGTGACAGCGCCGGCGCGCCCTACCTACAAACGCCCCTAGATGAGTTATTGGCACGCGCTGCTGTTGGCCATCGTGGAAGGGCTGACGGAATTCCTACCGGTTTCCAGCACCGGACACATGATTATTCTGGCTAACCTGCTCGGTATCGGGCAGTTACCTTTTACCGAAACCTACATCACGTCCATTCAGCTTGGCGCTATCCTGTCGGTGGTGGCGCTTTACTGGCGGCGCTTTTTGCAGAGCTTCGACTTTTACGTAAAGCTGGCGGTGGCTTTTTTGCCGTTTGGCATCCTCGGTTTTTTGCTGAAGGACGTGATCGAGGAGCTACTGAAGAGCGTGACAGTCGTTTCGATTTCGCTGGTTGTGGGCGGCATCGTGCTGCTTTTTGTCGACAATTGGTTCAGTGGTCCGCGCAAGGAAGTCACCACGCCGAGTCTCAGCAAAGCCTTCAAAATTGGGTTGTTTCAGTGTTTGGCGCTGGTACCCGGCGTTTCGCGTTCGGCGGCTACCATCGTCGGTGGCTTGGCCCAAGGTTTCGACCGGCGTTCGGCGGCCGATTTCTCATTTTTGCTGGCTGTGCCCACCATGGTCGTGATCACAGGCTACCAATTGTACAAAGTGTACAAAGTAACCGGGCCGCAACCCGGCGATTTGAAGCTTTTGCTGTTCGGCAACGTGATCGCCTTTCTCGTGGCGATGCTGGCTGTGAAGTCGTTTGTAAATTTTGTTTCCCGCTTTGGCTTTCGTGCCTTCGGGTTTTATCGTATCATCCTCGGAGTCACGATCTTGATCATGATTTCGCTGGGCGTGAACCTGCACCTCATATGAGCCACGGCCCGTTTGATTTTGAATCGGGCGAGATCCTGCTCCTCGACAAGCCTCTTACTTGGACTTCCTTCGACGTCGTCCGGAAGGTCAAGAACACGCTGCGCATCAAGAAAATCGGCCATGCCGGCACCCTCGACCCGCTAGCGACGGGCCTGCTCATTCTGTGCACCGGCAAAATGACCAAGCGCATCGACGAGATTCAGGCGCAGGAAAAAGAATATACCGGCACGTTTCGTCTCGGCCAGACCACGCCTTCTTTCGATCTGGAAACGCCAGTAGATCAAGAGCTTCCGTATGAGCACATCACGCTGGAAGCGCTGGAAGCCGCAGCTGAAAGCTTCGTGGGTTTCATTCAGCAGACGCCGCCGCTGTATTCCGCGGTGAAAATCAACGGCGAACGCGCTTACGAAGTAGCCCGCCGCGGCGACTCGGCCGAAATCAAATCCAAACAAGTCGAAATCAAGACGTTCGAGCTTACGCGCGTTGCGCTGCCGGAAGTGGATTTTCGCGTGGTTTGCTCGAAAGGGACGTACATCCGGAGCCTCGCCCGCGATTTTGGCCAGCTTTTGGGCTGTGGAGCCCACCTTGCCCAGCTCACCCGCACGCGCATCGGCGAGTATCGTGTGGCCGATGCCCTGACGATGGAAGCCATCGAAGCCATGCGGCCGCCCCGGCCGGAAGGCTCGGAAAATACATCCGGCGCGCCGCGCGAAAACGCCAACCGTCGGCCCCCCAGGCGCCGTATTCAGGCGTACGTAGCTCCTTCTCCCGATACTCCTTCTTCCGAAGCTTCTCCCGATGCAAGTCGTTCGTGACCCGGCGCAATTTCCGCATCTGACCAATGCCGTTGTTACCAGCGGCACGTTCGATGGCGTGCACGTGGGTCACCAGAAAATCTTGAGCCGGTTGCTGGAAGAAGCGCAGCTTAGCAATGGGCCTTCGGTCGTCATTACGTATTGGCCCCACCCGCGGTTAGTGTTGGCACCACCCGTAGCGCATCCACAACCTCTTGATTTACATTTGCTTAGCACCTTAGAGGAGCGCATTGAAAGGCTAGCTGACTTCGGGGTTGACTACCTCCTGATCGTACCTTTCACGCGCGAATTCTCCGAGTTGACTTCGGAACAGTACATTCAGCAATTGCTGGTCGATACGGTAGGTACGCGCAAGCTGGTAATTGGCTACGACCATCGTTTCGGCAAAAATCGCGAAGGTGGCTTTGAGTACCTGCAACAAAATGCCGGTCGCTACGGCTTTGAGGTAGAAGAAATCTCGCGTGAAGATATTGACGCCGTGGCTGTTAGCAGCACCCGTATTCGTCGCGCCCTCGAAAATGGCGACGTCAGCACGGCCAATCGCTACCTCGGCTACGATTACACCTTCACCGGCACCGTCGTGCGCGGCCAACAACTGGGCCGCACCATCGGCTTCCCAACGGCCAATATGCACTGCGAAGAGCCGCTAAAGTTGGTGCCAGCCCGCGGCGTGTACGCTGTGATGGCCACTACCGCTGCGGTCACTGTTCACCCGGCCATGCTCAATATCGGCGTGCGGCCTACGGTAGGCGGCAATCTGGCTCAAACGGTTGAGGCCCACCTGCTCGATTTTGATGGCGACCTCTACGACCAACTACTCACCGTTAAGTTCGTTGCACGCCTTCGCGACGAGCAAAAATTCTCCGGCTTAGATGCGCTTAAGGCGCAATTGTTTCTCGATGCTGAGGCCGCCCGTAACCACTTAATCGGCGGCTGAAGGCCAAGCATCAGCTACTTTTTGACTTAAGCTATTAAAGGCTTGGCTGTATTCAGTCAAGCCTTTTTTTAAAAGCCTTATAATCAACTATTTATCTAATCACTTATTTCACCCAAACCATTTGAGATGATGGACTGCACAGAACTTTTGTAACATTTGGGCAATCAATGATTTACCCATTTTCAAAGGCAGCCTTCAGGGATTTCAGAAAATGGATGAATTTTTATCATTCCTTTATGCGCCGCTTCCACTAGCCCCTATTTCCTGATTTTCCCACCCACTTTTCCTCTCCATGATCAATAAAGTTGTAGCTAATGCCCAGGCAGCCCTGCAAGGCATCACCGATGGCATGACCCTTATGCTCGGCGGTTTCGGCCTGTGCGGCATTCCCGAAAACAGCATTCAGGAGCTGCTGCGCCTCGGTGTGCGCGACCTGACCTGCATTTCCAACAATGCCGGCGTCGACGATTTTGGCATTGGACTATTGCTCCAGAAGCGGCAGGTGCGCAAGATGATTTCGTCGTACGTGGGCGAAAATGCTGAGTTTGAGCGCCAGCTACTTTCCGGCGAGCTGGAAGTCGAATTGATTCCGCAGGGTACGCTGGCCGAGCGCATTCGGGCCGGTGGCGCTGGCATTCCGGCCTTTTTTACGCCCGCCGGCTACGGCACCGAGGTAGGCGAAGGCAAGGAAAGCCGCGAGTTTAACAGCAAAATGTACCTGATGGAGACGTGGCTGCGGGCCGATTATGCGTTTGTGAAAGCGTGGAAAGGCGACACAGCCGGTAACCTGATCTACAAAGGCACGGCACGCAACTTCAACCCCATGATGGCTACTGCGGGCAAAATTACGGTTGCGGAAGTAGAAGAATTGGTGCCCGCCGGCGAGCTCGACCCCAACCAGATTCATACGCCGGGTATTTTCGTGCAGCGCATTTTTGAAGGCAAAAACTACGAGAAGCGCATTGAGCAGCGCACTGTGCGGCAGAAATAGCGCATCGGCATCCGACAAGCATCAAGTACAGCAAGTGATAGAGCCCTTTGCTTGGCTCTAAAACCTAAGTTTTTATTCCTATGAGAAAGGCTATGATTCTTGCGTTGCTGCTCCTGTTCAGCGGCTATACCACCAGCGCGCAAACAGCGGCTCCGGTCGCCACCCGGCCCGCTGCCAAGGCTAAACCCTCGGCTTCCGCCCAGGCCTCCTTACCTGCCATCGACCAGCTGCTACGCGAGTACACCGAGGCCAATCGGGTACCCGGCGCCATTGCTCTGATCATGCGCGATGGTCACGTTATTTATCGTAAAGCCTTTGGGCTGAACGATGTAAACGCCAAAACGCCCCTCCAAGCCGATGCCATCGTGCGCATAGCTTCTCAGACGAAAGCCATCACCAGCGCAGGCGTGATGATGCTTTACGATGAAGGCAAGTTTCAGCTCGACGATCCTATTTCGAAGTATCTGCCGGCTTTCCGCAACCCGAAAGTGCTGGCTACATTCAACGAGCAGGATTCTACTTACACTACTGTTCCGGCCCGCAGCGAAATCACCATTCGCCAGCTGCTCACGCACACGTCGGGCATCAGCTACCCGGTTATTGGCAGCAAAGAAGCAAAAGCGATTTATGCGAAGGCGCACATTCCCAGCGGCATTGGCACGCCAAACGACAAGCTGGCGACCCGCATGAACGCGCTGGGCCCGTTGCCGCTGATGCACCAGCCGGGCGAACGCTTTACGTACGGCCTGAGCGTAGATGTGCTGGGCTACCTGATCGAGGTGCTCTCCGGCCAGCCACTCGACCAGTTTTTGCGCACGCGCTTGTTCGAACCGCTGGCCATGCGTGACACCTACTTCTACCTGCCCGCCAATAAGCAGCCCCGTCTGGCGGCGCTTTACACGCAAGATGCCGCTAAGAATACCATCAAGACGGGGCCGCGTGATGGCATGATCCCGGATTACCCCAAGGAGGCCGGCACCTATTTCTCGGGCGGCGCGGGCCTGTCCTCCACCATCGACGACTATGCCATTTTTCTGCAAATGATGCTTAACGAAGGCCAGTACAAAGGCCGGCGTTTGCTCAAACCAGCTACGGTGCGTTTGATGACGCAAAACCAGATTGGCGACGTGAACCAAGGCCTGAATAAGTTTGGGTTGGGTTTCAGCATCGTCACGCCGCAGGGTGCGGCCAAGTCGGGCCTTTCGGAAGGCAGCTTTGAGTGGGGCGGCATCTTCGGCACTACGTATTGGGTCGACCCGAAGGAGAAAATCGTGGCGCTCCTCTACACCCAGAAATACCCCAACAGCTATGGCGACCTGGCCGACAAATACAAGATGCTGGTGCGCCAGACGGTCATCGAATCGAAAGCTGTCTTGGTTAAATAACTCGTCCCTCTTTCTTTCCCACCCGCATTATGTTAGACAAACACGGCATTGCCAAACGAATAGCGCAGGAGTTGCGCGATGGATACTACGTCAATTTGGGCATTGGCATTCCGACGCTGGTAGCCAACTACATTCCGGCGGGCATCAATGTAGAACTGCAATCGGAAAATGGTTTGCTGGGCATGGGCCCCTTCCCGACGGAAGACGAGGTTGACCCCGACCTGATTAATGCTGGCAAACAGACGGTTACGACCCTGCCGGGTTCGTCGTTGTTCAGCTCGGCCGATAGTTTCGGCATGATTCGCGGTGAGCACGTCGACCTCACCATTTTGGGCGCGATGGAAGTTTCGGAGCGCGGCGACATTGCCAACTGGAAAATTCCGGGCAAGATGGTAAAAGGCATGGGCGGCGCCATGGACTTGGTGGCTTCCGCCAAAAACATCATCGTGGCCATGCAGCACACCGCCCGCGACGGCTCAAGTAAGTTATTGACTGACTGCACGTTACCAATAACTGGCATTCGCTGCGTCAAGAAAATCGTTACGGAACTCGCGGTGCTTGATATTACTCCTGATGGCTTTGTGCTGCGTGAGCGCGCGCCCGGCGTCACCATAGACCAGATTAAAGCCGGCACTGCCGGGCGGCTTGTGATTCCGGAAGAAGGGGTACCCGAAATGGTTCTCTAGCAACCGCAACGCTATTGCCTTCATCAATCAAAAAAGGGCTGCTCGCTATCGGGCAGCCCTTTTTTGTTAGTATGCGCGTTACTGCTACTTGTTGGCGGGAGCGGGATTGGCCGACGTAGGCGTTTTACGAGCCGGAGCAGCGTATTCCTCGGCCGGTACGTTATGCGGAATGGGCTCCTTGCCTCGCTTGGCCGAATCGGCATTTACGACGGCCGTAGAGCTATCGGCAACAGCCGAATCGTAGGCCGCTGAAATGTTCTTGGGCGGCTCCGAGGCTCCTGTTTGTCCGGCGGTAGAGGAATTCGCGTTGTCAGACGATGAATTGGACGAGCACGCGCCGAAGGCGGCAGCGAAACTAAGCAGGAAGAGAAGACGCACTACTTTCATGGGGCTGGCGGATAGGAAGTTCATCAATACTCCCGAAACGAATGTTAGCACCTGGTAGTTATATTCTTTATTACCACAAGCATGCCGGCTTGGCTTTCCTTTATTACCGGTTTTCAAATCAAACCCGCCTGCAAGCGACTGCGTTAATTCCGGAAGCAAAACCGTGAAGGATAGCTCTTTCCGGGCGGCCAAGCTTATTGCTTCCTAAACCTTAACCCGTAAAGCGGAGTACCCTCAACCGAAGCTGCACCCTGGCCGAGCCGATTTATCGGCGGCCGGCGGCGGCATTCGTTAGCTTTGTAAAAACCCAACCTACTTATGGCAACCAATTCTAGCGGCAAAACCGGCGGCAGCCACGCTAAAAAGCAGGCGCTACCCGGCATGCCCTCCCCTGGCGAGCTGCTGACGCCCACCGCTGTTCCGGCGCACAAGCTGGTACTGCGGACCCTGAAAAGAAACGACTTCAAAGCCGTGAAAGACATCATGGACAAGGTGTACTCCAACATGGAGGGCGCCTGGGCCTCTGATGAGTACTACGCCCTGATCAAGAAATTTCCCGAAGGCCAGATTTGCATCGAAGACAACGGCGTGGTCGTAGCTGCGGCGCTGGCTATCATCGTGCAGTACAGCGACTTCGGCGACAAACATACCTACGCCAAAATCACGGGCAACGGCAAGTTTAACACCCACAACCCCGATGGCGACACGCTGTACGGCGTCGATGTGTTCGTGGACCCCGAGTACCGCTCGCTGCGCTTGGGCCGCCGCCTCTACGATGCGCGCAAGGAGTTGTGCGAAAACCTGAACCTGCGGGCGATGGTAGCCGGCGGCCGCATTCCCGGCTACGCGGCGTATGCCAACGAGATGACGCCGGCCAAGTACGTGGAGATGGTGCGCAACAAGGAAATCACGGACCCGATTCTGACTTTCCAACTCAGCAACGAGTTTCACGTTCGCAAGATTATCAAGGGCTACCTGCCCTACGACTCCGAGTCGAAGGCTTTCGCCACCCTGCTCGAATGGATCAACGTGTATTACGAAGAGGAAGAGAAACTCATTGGTAACCAGAAGTCTAACGTGCGCATCGGAATTGTGCAGTGGCAGATGCGCGCTACCCGCAGCCTGGAAGACTTCTACCAGCAGATTGAGTTTTTTGTTGATACGGTAAGCGGCTATAAGGCTGACTGTGTGCTGTTTCCAGAATTCTTCAATGCGCCGCTCATGGCGCTCACCAACGAAGAATCACCGTCGGTGGCCATTCGGGCAATGGCGGCGTTCACGGAACCCATCAAGACCAAGTTCATGGAGCTGGCCGTGAGCTACAACATCAACGTTATCGCGGGCTCCATGCCCATGTACGAAGATGGCAAACTCTACAACGTCTCGTACCTCTGCCGCCGCGATGGCACTGTGGATGAGCAATATAAGCTGCATGTAACCCCTGACGAAGCCAGCTATTGGGGCATGCGCGGCGGCGACAAGCTCAAGTGCTTCGACACCGACTTTGGCAAGATTGGCATTCTGGTGTGTTACGATTCGGAGTTTCCGGAGCTGGCTCGCATGCTCTCCGACGAGGGCATGAAAATCCTGTTCGTACCCTTCTGGACGGATACTAAAAACGCGTACCAGCGCGTGCGCATTTGCGCCCAAGCCCGCGCCATCGAAAACGAATGCTATGTGGCCATTACCGGCTCGGTGGGCAACCTGCCGCGCGTCGAGAACATGGACATTCAGTACTCGCAGTCGGCGGTATTTAGTCCTTCAGACTTTGCTTTCCCGCACGATGCCATCGTGGCCGAAGCCACGCCGAACACCGAGATGACGCTCATTGCGGATCTTGACCTTGATTTGCTTAAGGACCTGAATTCCAGCGGCGCCGTGCGCAATCTCCGCGACCGCCGGAAAGACCTGTATTCGGTAAGCTGGGTGAAGAAAACCGAACGCGACGACGAGCTGCTGGCACAAGGCGAAGAACGGGCACCTCGCTCAACCAAGCGCAAAATCCACGTAGAGTAAAGTGTAACACCTCTAGTAAAAAGCCGACTGTCTTTTAGAGCAGTCGGCTTTTTTGTTTCCTTAGAATATTTATAACGAACCAGAAAAAGTACTAGGTTATTTCTTGCCGATTTTAGAAGTTGCACAGACTATTTAAGCCTTTCTGTCCCTTCACTTTATGGAAGTAACTTCTACTGATTCTCAAGAAACCGCCGAACAATTGGAGCTTGCCGGCAAGGGCCGCCGCTTCGCCAATTACCTCCTCGACTTGGTTTTTATTTACGCATTCGCCTTTCAGATCGGAATTATTCTATCGGTGGCCGGTATGGAGGCCGCGTTAAACCAGCTAGACAACCCGCTGCTCGGCCGCTTATTCGGCGTGCTGGTTCTGATCGTCTATTACTTGTTTTTTGAAACCGTCTTTGGGCGCACCATCGGCAAAATGATAACCGGCACACGGGTAGTTACTTACGAAGGCACGCAACCCGATTTTCGTACGGTTTTCAAGCGCACAATGTGGCGTTGCGTGCCCTACGAGGCTTTTTCGTTTCTCAAGAGTGAGCAAGGCAAGCACGACTTGCGCTCCGAAACCATCGTGATTCGCGTACGCAAGTAGCAACTTCCTAATTATCAGATATTTACATCAAAGCCGGCGCCCGTTTGGGTTGTCGGCTTTTCTTTTTGTGTATTCTATAGTTGCTTAATAAGCCCGTGTGGGCCGCATTGTTTGGACCTGGCAAAGTTTGATATTGCCCATCCGGCCGCGATAATTACGTAAACTGCGATCGCGAACCCGAAGTACCACCAGAGTTTACCTCAACCCAACTCACCCTATGAAACGCGTCCTTATTACCGGTGCCAACCGCGGCCTGGGCCTTGAACTCACGCGCCAATACCTGGAGCGCGGCGACCAGGTTTTTGCCGCTACTCGCCAGCCCGAATCAGCCATCGATTTGAACACCCTGCACGAGCAATACCCCGATCGGCTGGTCGTGATTGGCCTTGATGTGACCGATCCGGCTTCGCTGGAAGCGGCCCGCAAAGCCGTAGAAGCCGTCACCGATGGTCTTGATATTCTGATTAATAACGCGGGCATCCTGCCTGGGCATCCAGGTTCTGGCCTCAACGACGACCCCAACACCCAGTACTTAGGCAATCTGCGTTACGACGACGCCCTTCAGGTATTCGGCACCAATGCGGTAGGCCCACTGCTGGTTGCCCAAGAGTTTTTGGGCCTGCTACGGGCTGGCAATAAGAGCCGCATTGTGAGCTTGTCCTCGGGCCTAGGTTCGCTTACGCTTAAGGCCTCGGGCAGCCAGTATCACTACAGCGCCAGCAAAGCCGCCATGAATATGTACATGCGCACTGTGGCTGCCGAAGTCGGCCATTACGGGCTGATTTCAATTATGGTTGATCCGGGCTGGATGCGTACGGATATGGGCGGCACCGGTGCCGCCCTCAACCCCACCGACTCGGCCCGCGGCATCATCCGCCTCACCGATCAGCTTCACGCCGAAGAAAATGGGAGCTTCCTGAACTGGCAAGGACAACACGTTGCTTGGTAACATATTATCAATCAAACAATTGCAAAAATCAAAAGAGGCGCTCCGTATGATGTGGGGCGCCTCTTTTAGTACCGATCAAAATGCTGCCTATACCTGCTGCATCAGCAGATGCGCGTGATCGCGGAGGATGGTGCGTAAAAAGGCCTCGTCAGGCAAGTCGGTGCGGATGCCGGTAACAGATTTCACCTTGACGGCTACTTCGTTGAGCAGCAGATAATTCTGACGCTGCACGCTTTTAAACAGTAGTTGCCGGACGACGGCCACATCGTGGTCGCTGAGCTGCGCGGCCTGCGGAAACACCACCATGTAGTCGGAAGAGGTGAGGCCGGCTGACAAGGGGCTGGCATGCTGCGGCCGAGGCTTCAGGCTAATCACAGCTGTGCCCGCGGCCAAGTCGCCGAGGCGCTGGCCGCGCCCATTGAGCAAAATGGTGAGCGCCGCTATGGCGCCGCCAAACGTCAGGATTTCGATGGGGCGTAACAACCAGCGCAGCACGTAGTTGCCCAAGCTGGGCCGCGTGCCATCCAGCCGAATCACTTTGATGTGCCGGGCTTTCTTGCCCAGGCTTTGGCCGTTGAAAAAGACCTCGCAAGCCAAGTGGTACACCATCGTCGGCAGCAACATAAGCAGCACGCCCACCTGGCCTAATCCCAGGCCAAATTGAGAGTTGAGCACGGCGCACAGCAGAAACCACACGAGGTACAGGCCATAGTCGATCAGGGCGGCCAGGATGCGGTCGCCGAGGCTGGCGACCTCGTATTCTAGCGTGACGTTTTGGGTGGTATGAATGCGAATCGTGCTCATAACAAAAGGCCAAATAAGGCCCGGAACGAAGGCTAAATCTTTATATTTGTCAGACTGCGTCTGCCGCTTTTTTACTCCGTTTTTACGTGTTGCCCCCTTATGCGCGAAGCCGTTTTCCTGCGTCAGAACGAGGCCAAATGGCGGCGTTTTGAAACCGAGCCCCCCGCCGGCCCCGACGAGCTGGCTACGCGTTTCGTGGAGCTGACCGACGACTTGGCGTTCGCCCAAACCTTCTATCCGAACTCGCCGACTACGCAGTATCTCAACGCGCTGACTGGCAAGCTACACCAGGCCATTTATAAAAACAAAAAGGAGGCTCCGGGGCGGTTTAAGCGGTTTTGGCAGCACGAATTGCCTTTGGTAGTAGGCAGGCATCACCGCACACTGGGATGGGCGCTGGTTGTGTTTTTGGTCTTCACGGCCCTTGGCGCTTTGTCGGCAGCTTACGACGACACGTTTGTGCGCGTGGTGCTCGGCGATGATTACGTCAACACAACGCTCGACAACATCGAGAAAGGCGACCCTATGGCCGTGTACAAAGGCATGTCGGAAGCGCCGATGTTCCTGTTTATCACCGTCAACAATGTGCGCGTGGCCCTGATGACGTTTGCACTGGGTGTTTCGTTTTCGCTGGGCACGGCGTACATGCTGTTCAAAAACGGCGTGATGCTGGGCTCCTTCCAGTACTTTTTCTACCAGAAGGGCGTGTTGTTGCCTTCTCTGCTCACCATCTGGATTCACGGTACGCTCGAGATTTCGGCCATTGTGCTGGCCGGCGGCGCGGGCTTTGTGATGGGCAACAGCCTGCTTTTTCCGGGCACTTATTCGCGCGCGGCCTCCTTCCGGCGCGGTGCCCGCGACGGCGTCAAGATTGCCATTGGCTTGGTACCGATTTTCATCTTGGCGGGCTTTCTGGAAGGCTTCGTGACGCGCCACACCGAAATGCCTGCTGCGCTGAGTGTAGCCATCATCGGCGGCTCGGCAGCCTTTATTGGTTGGTATTTTATCCTGTATCCTCGTCAACTCAGGCGCCGGTTCGGCGACGGCGGCTCTGTTTAACAACTATTTGATTAACAAATACTTACGTATGCAATCAAAATTTACCCAAGAAGCTGATTTCCGCCAGGAACGCGATTTTGGCATGAAGATCAGCGCGACGTTTGAGTTTCTGGCAGCGCATGCGCGGCCCTTGGGCAAGGCCGTGGTGTACATCGTGTTGCCGGTGGCATTGGTAACTGGTATTTCGTTAGGCTTGGCTCAGGCTTCGGTATTTAACCGCGCTCTTACTCAACCCAACCGCGATTTTTCTGCTTTCGGCGCTGTTCCGACGGGACTAGGCTACTTTGTCGGTTTGGCCGGCCTGCTCCTGACGTATGTTTTGCTGGCAGCTACGGTTTACGGGTATGTATTGCTTCGCATGGAATCTTCTGTACAAGAAGAGGTTACACCGCGGATGGTTTGGCAAAAAGTCCGCGGCACAGCGCCCTGGATGCTCTTGTCGTTGGTGGGCGTGAGCATTCTTTTGGTTATTGCTTTTGTGCTGCTGTTTGTGCCCGGCATTTACTTAGCAGTACCGCTTAGTTTGTTTATGGTAGTCATGGTAATGGAAGGCGGCAGCTTTGATCGTACGCTGAGGCGCTGCCTGTCTTTGATCAGCGGCAAATGGTGGTCTACCCTAGGGTTGATATTCGTTATGACGCTTATCCAGAGCTTTCTCAACATCATCTTTCAAATTCCTCAGTACCTGGTTTTTGCCGCTAAAGCATTGCATTGGCCCTTCATCTCTTCCGACGCCGCCATGATGGTGACCCAGAGTATTGCTACGGTCGGCGCAAGTCTGCTTTATATTCCCACTATAGTTGCCCTCATGTTTCAATACTTCAACTTGGTCGAGCGCAAAGAAGGCATCGGCTTGCGGGCTTTAGTTGATAGCATTGGGCAAAAGCCGGCGGTCGTGGAAAACTACGCCTACCGCCCGGACGAAGAAGGCGAATACTAATTACTTGATTATCAAATAGTTGTATTTAATCAATTTTTTTGATTATTCGCTTGCAATCTCCTTGGCATACATTCCAGTTGCGGCTCGCTAATTTTCTGTTAATCACGCAGTTAATTATCACCTTCTGCGTTCTAGCTCCGCACTTTGGCGCGGCCCAGAGGCGCGGAGCTTCTCCCGATGGCTCCATAAATCCGCAGCATTTCCCCGCCGATCGTTCGGCCACTGTTACGCTTCGCCGCCCTGCACCTGGCCACCTCCACGACTTCCGTCGGCAGCGTGATTTTCAGTACGTGGAAGTTAAGAGTGAAATGAGTGCCTGGGACTTGTTTTGGATGCGTTTCTGGAACAAAGTGTCGGAGTGGCTGAACAGCCGCAGCTACCAGGGTTTCTGGCGTTACGTTTTCTACACGCTGTTTTTGGGTGCCATCGCATTTGTGATTCTGAAGCTGTTTCAAGTCGATCTGACGGGCGCTTTCGGGCGCTCGCCGCGCCGCGCCGCCTTGGCTTATGACACCGAATCGGAAGACATTCATGCGCTGGATTTCAACGCCCTACTGGCCGAAGCCGAAGCCAGCGCCAACTACCGGCTGGCTGTGCGCCTGGGTTATTTGCAAGTGCTCAAGCAGCTCACTGACCACCACCTGATCGAGTGGCAGCCCGACAAAACCAACCAAGCCTACGTGCAGGAAATGGCCTCTATCCCACTTCGGCCGGCTTTTACGGAAATTACGCGCCAGTTTGAGTACGTGTGGTACGGTGAGCTGGCCCTCACCGCCGAGCACTACGCTGTTACCCGCACTGCCCGCCTCGATTTTCTGACTCAACTGGCTAACCGCCGCGCCGCCTGATGACTATGTTTCGCTGGTATCTGGTGGGGTTGTTGGCGCTGTTTGGCAGCTACGTCGCCGTGGAGTATTACCGCCCCAAACCCCTGGATTGGTCGCCGACTTACCTCAACAAAGACAAGATTCCGTATGGCACTTACGTGCTGTACCAGGTGCTGCCCGAGGTGTTTGGCCAGCGAGTTCAGCAAGTGCGGCTGCCCGTCTATAACCAACTTGGCGAAGACTCGGCGCAGACTACCTTACGCACTCCCAAGCACAATTATCTATTTATAAATCAATCATTTACCATAAGCAAACCCGATACCCGAGCCTTGCTGCGCTACGTGGCCCGCGGCAACGACGTTTTCATCGCGGCCGAACAGTTTAACTCGCATTTCCGCGATACGCTAGGGTTTCACACGGCGCCCTTTTTAAGCCGGCACAAGCAGCACCAGGCGCGCACAGCTGCGGATTTGCTTACTGACTCCGTCACCTTGCGGCTGCTCAATCCGCAGCTGGCGCACGCAGCGGGTAGCCGTTTCCGCTACCCGGTTTTAAACGTCACCTCGCGCTTGCTACTCGACAGCCTGACGCGCGGCACACTTCTCGCCACCGACGAGCAAGGCCGCGCCGTGCTGGTGCGGATTCCGCACGGACGCGGCAACTTTTACCTGAGTTCGGTACCCGCCGCGTTCACCAATTATTTTGTGTTGCAGCCTCATACCGAAGGGTTTGCTTTTGCTGCCCTTTCGTATTTGCCGGCCCGGCCCATCTGGTGGGATGAGTACCAGAAACAAGGCCGACCGGGGGAACAGTCGTTGCTGCGGGTGCTGCTGGAACACGATGCCTTGCGAGCGGCGTATTATCTTGGGAGTGTGGGACTTATGCTCTTCCTGCTCTTCGAAGCCAAACGGCGCCAGCGTATCATTCCGATTCTTAGGCCGCTGCCCAATACCACGCTGCTGTTTGCGAGTACCGTGGCCTCGCTGTACCGGCAGGGAAGCAACCACGCACTTATTGCGGAGAAGAAAATCAGCCTGTTTCAAGAGTACCTCCGGTCCCGTTTTCAGGAGCCTACTCTGGATCTGAACGACGAGCTACTGCGCGAACGCATCGCTCAAAAGGCAGGTATGCCGCGCGCCAGAATAGACGCGCTGGTACGCACCATCAACTTTAGCCTGACTGCGCCAAGCGTTTCCGACCGCGATTTGCTACTGCTCAGCAAAACGCTCAATGAGTTTCGAAAAGAGGCAAAATAGAAAATTGCACTGGTAGTATAAATTGTATTTTTATTGTTTATAACTTTTCTAATACAGATGATAAACTGTGTTAGAAAAGCGTAACACCAAATTAACTGAGAATAATAGACATTAACTATGTAAATATTTCTGAATTATCCAAAAATAGATCTTGTGCTTAAAATCACTCTCTTTACTTATCCCCTTCTTGCCGCCTGAACCTTTTGCCACTTCATGGAAAACGATAATCATTCCTTTGCACCGGAAGCTACGTCCTCGTCTGAGCCGGCCGAAAACCCGAGTGCAACTAACTTCACCCAAGCCGCCAGCCCTGATGCTTTCGTACCCCGCACCGACTTCAGCCGGTTAAGCGCCAGTGCGGAGGCCGTGCGGCGCGAATTGGGTAAAGTAATTGTCGGTCAGCAGCAGTTGGTAGAGTTGCTGCTCACGGCTATTCTGGCCGATGGACACGTACTGCTGGAAGGCGTGCCGGGCGTAGCCAAAACTCTCATTGCCAAGCTATTAGCCCGCACGCTGGATGTGCCCTTTAGCCGCATCCAGTTCACCCCCGACCTGATGCCATCGGATGTGCTGGGCACCTCGGTTTTTCGGCCCAACAAAGCCGAATTTGAGTTTCGCCCCGGCCCGATTTTCTCCAGCATCATCTTGATCGACGAAATCAACCGGGCACCGGCCAAGACGCAATCGGCGCTGTTTGAGGTCATGGAAGAGCGCCACATAACGCAGGACGGCACCACGTACCAAATGCAGGAGCCCTTTGTAGTACTGGCTACGCAAAACCCTGTGGAACAAGAAGGTACCTACCGGCTTCCGGAGGCCCAGCTCGACCGTTTCCTCTTCAAAATCAACGTGGGTTACCCGACGGCGCAGGAAGAAGTTGCGATTCTGCAAGGGCATCATTCGGGCTTCGGAGGCATACCGCTGGATGCGGTGCAGCCGGTGCTCTCGGCGGCGCAGATTGCAGAGCTACGCCAGCAGGTGCGGCGCCAGCACGTCGAGCCGAAGCTGCTGGAATATATTGCGCAGCTGGTCGGGCAAACGCGGGCACACAAAGCACTTTATCTGGGCGCTTCGCCGCGGGCCTCGCTGGCCTTGCTCAACGGCGCTAAAGCGCTCGCTGCCCTCCGGGGCCGCGATTTTGTCACCCCCGAAGACATCCAGTTCCTGGCTCCTTCGGTGTTGCGTCACCGCATCCTGCTCACCCCCGAGCGCGAAATGGAAGGCGGCACCCCCGACGAAGTAGTACAATTGATTATTCAACAAGTTGAAGTGCCGCGGTAAGAAATTATTCGTTTTCATAACAAATTGAATATCAAATATTTATAAACTCAATGAAGTCGCTTTACCTGACACGGCGTTTTTTTATTGCGTTAGCGCTGGTAGCGACCGGATTTGTGGTGGCATTTTTTCTGCCTTCGCTGCTGCAACCCATGCGGGTGGCCTTGGGCATGCTGACTACGTTTACCCTGCTGGATTTGCTGTTGCTGTATGCGCCCGGCAGCAACGGCGCCGGGCAGGTATTTGGCCGGCGGGTGATGGGCGACAAGCTGGCCAACGGCAGCGACAACGACCTCGCGATCTATCTGGAAAACAGCTACCGGTTCCCGGTGAGCGTTGAAACGATAGATGAGATCCCCCACCAGTTTCAGCGCCGCGATGTGCTGTTTCGCAGCTCGTTGAAGGCTGGCGAAACAGGCATTATTCGTTACCAACTGCGACCGGTGAAGCGTGGCGAATACCAATTTGGGGCTTTGAACGTGTTTGCTGCCTCGCCCATTAGTTTGGTGCGGCGGCGCTTCCGCTACGGGCAAGATCAGATGGTACCGGTGTATCCGTCGTTTTTGCAAATGCGCCAATATGAGCTACTTGCCATTAGCAACCGGCTTACCGAAGTCGGCGTGAAGCGTATCCGGCGGGTGGGCCACAGCCTGGAGTTTGAGCAGGTCCGGCCCTACGTGCCCGGCGACGACCCGCGGGCCATCAACTGGAAAGCCACGGCGCGCCGCACCGATGCCAGCGGCGACACCTTGATTGTCAACCACTTCCAGGACGAACGCGCGCAGCAAGTGTACTCCCTCATTGACAAAGGCAGGGTGATGCGCATGCCATTTCAAGGGCTGAGCCTGCTGGATTATGCCATCAATGCGGCGCTGGTCGTCAGCAACATTGCCATTATTAAGCACGATAAAGCGGGCCTTATTACGTTCTCCGACCGTTTGGGCGCGCTCCTGCCCGCCGACCGTCGCGGCGGCCATATGCTCAAGATCCTAGAGGTTCTCTATAAGCAGCGCACCAAGTACTTAGAAACGGATTATGAGTTGCTGTATACCAACGTCAAAGCCAAAATTCGTCAGCGCAGCCTGCTGATTCTCTACACCAATTTCGAGACGCTGAACGGCATGCAACGGCAACTCCCCTACCTGCGGCGCTTGGCCAAAGACCATTTGCTCTTGGTTGTGTTTTTTGAAAATACCGAGCTACGCCACTTCCTCAACGCGCCTGCCCTCACCACAGAAGAAGTTTATAATCAGACAATTGCCGAAAAGTTCGCTCAGGAAAAGCGGCAGATTGTGCGCGAGCTGCAACGCTACGGAATCCACGCGCTGCTTACGGCGCCCGAGCACCTGACCGTAAACACCCTCAATCGGTATTTGGAGTTCAAAGCCCGCGGGTTGATTTGAGCGGCAAAGCAGACAGCACGCAACTACCTATCTTGCCTTGCCGATTTTCGTATGCTGGCTTGGTCGCTTAACCCACTCGTATGCTTCGTTCGCTTTTCCTTTTTGCCGCCGCGCTCTCTAGCGTAATTACCCCAGCCGCTTGTCAAACGCAGACGCCCACCGTAACGTCTGTGAGTTCGGCCAACCTGATGCCCGTGCCGGCCGAGGCACATTGGGGAGCCGCCCGCCTGTCCATCAAAGGCCAACTGAGTGTGCAGCTAGAAACTGATTCTGATCCGGCTGTGCGCGAAGCTTCGGCCCGGTTCGTAGCCCGTTTGGCGCAGCGCACCAAGCAAGTTGACGCGGGCAAAGCACCCGGCCTTACCATTCATTACGGACGAGCTGGGCAAGCCAAGCTCGGCGAAGACGAATCCTACAGCTTGCGCGTAACGCCCATGGGCATCGCGCTTACCTCGGCAACGAGTATAGGCGCCCTGCGCGGCCTGGCCACGCTGGAACAACTGGTGGTGCAGGACAAAAAGGGATTCTATTTTCCCGAAGTCGACATTACCGACCAGCCTCGGTTTGCCTGGCGTGGTTTGCTAATGGATGCCGCGCGGCATTTCATGCCGGTTTCCGTCGTCAAGCGCAACCTAGACGGTATGGCGGCGGTGAAGCTCAACGTGCTTCATTGGCATCTATCAGATGATCAGGGCTTTAGAGTAGAGAGCAAGTTATTTCCGCGTTTGCAGCAAGTAGGTGGTGAGGGCCACTATTATACCCAAGATCAGGTAAAAGAGATTGTCCGGTATGCGGCGGCCCGTGGCATCCGGGTGATCCCGGAGTTTGACATGCCCGGCCACACCACGGCCCTGATTGCGGCCAATCCAACCTTGGCCAGCAACGACTCTACATATGGTGTGACGGACCGCTGGGGCATTCTCAACATTGCCATCGACCCAACCCGGGAAAGCACCTACGAGTTTCTGGACAAGCTTTTTGGCGAAATGACCGCGCTGTTCCCCGATCCCTATTTCCACATCGGCGGCGACGAAAACGACGGGCGTCAATGGAAACGCAATCCGCGGATTGCCGCTTTCATGCGCGAAAACCACATGGTGAAAGCCAATGGCCAGCTCGACAACCATGCGCTGCAAACGCACTTCAATCGGCGCATCTTGCCCCTGCTGACCAAATACGGTAAGACGATGGTGGGTTGGGACGAGATTTTGGGGCCAGGCCTTCCTGAAAGTGCCGTTATCCAGAGTTGGCGCGGGCGAAAAGGGCTTTTTGAAGCCGCCAAAGCGGGGCACGCCACGCTGCTTTCCAACGGCTACTACATCGATTTGAACTACGGTGCTGCCAGCCATTACCTCAACGACCCTTTGCCCGCCGACGCCCCACTCACCGATGCCCAGAAGAAGCTGATTTTGGGAGGTGAAGCCACTATGTGGAGCGAATTTGTGGATTCTACCATTGTTGACAGCCGGATCTGGCCGCGCGCAGCGGCAGTTGCAGAGCGGCTGTGGTCGCCGGCTACGGTACGCGACGTGCCGGATATGTATCGCCGGTTGGCAGCAGTCAGCGACGAGATGGAGCTATTAGGCCTACAACACCGCCGCGCGCCCGAACAGCTCTTAAAGCAATTGGCCGCAGGCCGCGACGTGGCCCCGCTCCGCACGCTGGCCAGCGTAATCGAACCCGTAAAAGAATACAAGCGGCATTTTCAGGGCTTCAAGTATACGACTCGCACACCCCTGAACCGTCTGGTAGATGCGGCTCTACCCGAATCGGAGGTAGCTCATCAGTTTGGGGTCCAAGTTGATAAGCTGGTACAAGGTATTTCAACGGAAACCGGCAGTAGAATGCCCAAAGACGCTTCGGCCCGTGCGGCGCTCATCGCGGTGCAGACACAGCTTGCTCAATGGCAAGTCAATGACAAACTGCTTCAACCTACCCTCGCTGCTTCTCCCTCGCTTCAAGAATATGCTCCCCTGTCCGTGCGGCTCAGTGCCTTATCGGGTTTAGCTTTGGAGCACTTGCGTATGCTGGAAAAAGGAGAAGTTCCGTCGGCAGCCTGGCAAGCCGCTGCGCTGAAGCAAGTGGAAGCCGCTAAAGCACCCGCCGGCCAGACGGAACTCGTTGTGGTGGACAGCCTGCGCAAGCTGCTGGCAAGCTAACCCACTCCTTCTTCATAAAGTAAAAAGAGCCGCTAAGATCTTAGCGGCTCTTTTTACTTTATGAATACAAATACTTGATAATCAAGTATCTGTAACTAAATTTTCTTGCCTATTCTTTGTAGGTGAATACTTTATGACCGCCTTTCAATAGGTACTTATCGCGCTTGAACAGGTCGACGTCGGCTTTCACCATTTCGCTCACCAAGCCAGCTAAATCGTAACGGGGCTCCCAGCCCAGCTTCTCTTTGCACTTGGTAGGGTCACCGATTAGCAGTTCTACTTCCGTAGGGCGGAAATAAGCCGGATCGATTTTCACTACTACTTGGCCGATAGGCAGTTGGTATTCGGGATCGCTGCATTCGGTTACCGTTCCGATTTCGTCAACGCCCTCGCCGCTGAAGCTTACGGTAACGCCCACTTCTAAGAATGCCAGACGAATGAACTCGCGAACGGTGGTCGTAACGCCGGTGGCGATGACAAAGTCTTCGGGAACCTCCTGTTGCAGAATCAGCCACATGGCCTCCACGTAATCCTTGGCGTGGCCCCAGTCGCGCTTTGCGTCCAGGTTACCTAGGTCGATGCAATCTTGCAGACCCGTTACGATCTGGGCTACGCCACGGGTAATTTTGCGCGTCACGAAGGTTTCCCCGCGCATCGGCGACTCGTGGTTGAACAGGATACCGTTGACAGCGAACATGTTGTACGCCTCGCGGTAGTTGACCGTAATCCAGTAAGCATAGAGCTTAGCCACCGCGTAGGGCGAGCGCGGGTAGAAGGGGGTGGTTTCCGATTGGGGCACCTGCTGCACCAAGCCATACAGCTCGGAAGTCGAGGCCTGGTAGATTTTGGTCTTCTTCGTAAGCCCCAGAATCCGAACCGCTTCCAGAATACGCAGTGTACCTACGCCATCCACATCGGCCGTGTATTCGGGCGCATCGAACGACACCTTCACGTGCGACATTGCACCTAAGTTGTAGATCTCGTCGGGCTGCGTTTCCTGAATCAACCGGATCAGGTTGGTGGTATCCGACAGGTCACCGTAATGCAGCTTAAACTTGGCATCAGGGTCGTTGCCTTCGTAGAGGTGGTCTACGCGGTCGGTGTTGAAAAGCGACGAACGACGCTTCACGCCGTGGACTTCGTAGCCTTTGTTTAGTAAGAACTCGGCCAGATAAGATCCGTCTTGACCGGTGATACCCGTGATTAGAGCAACTTTCATGAGGAAATGCTTTTGATTGATAAAAGGCTCTGTATCAACATGATGCGCCAGAGCACTAAACAAAAAGATTTTATGGGCGTGGGCTGTTTACTGCCAAATCAAAGGTCAGTAGGAACAGCCATTTAAAACTACAAAGCTCTATGCCTGAGGCTGTTCTACCTTGGTCAGAAAGTCCTGGTAAGCCTTTTTAACACCCTCTTCCAGAGAAGTAGAATAACGCCAGCCTAGTTTTGCCAATTTGCTGACGTCCATGAGCTTGCGCGGCGTACCATCGGGATAAGTCGAGTTGAAAACCACGTTTCCTTCGTAGCCCGTTACGGATTTGACAAGCGCAGCCAGCTCAGCGATGGATACGTCCTCGCCGGTTCCGATGTTGACCAAGCCAGCCTCGTCGAAGTTTTCCAGCAGAAAGTAGCAGGCATCCGCCAAATCGTCGACGTACAAAAATTCGCGACGCGGCGTGCCCGTGCCCCATATCTCAACTTCCGGCGCGTTGTTTTGCTTGCCTTCGTGAAACTTACGCAGCAACGCAGGCAGCACGTGCGAGTTTTTAAGGTCGTAGTTGTCGTTGGGGCCGTACAGGTTGGTGGGCATAGCCGAGATGAAGTTCACCCCGTACTGACTCCGGTACGCATCACACAGCTTAATGCCGGCGATTTTGGCGATGGCGTAGGGCTCGTTGGTTTCCTCCAAAGGGCCGGTCAGGAGCGAATCTTCGTTCAGCGGCTGCGGCGCCATTTTGGGGTAGATGCACGATGAACCCAGAAACAGCAATTTCTTCACCCCGTGTAGGTAGCTCTGGTGAATGACGTTGCTCTCGATCATCAAGTTATCGTAGATGAACTCGGCCCGGTAGGTGTTGTTGGCCCAGATTCCCCCTACTTTAGCAGCAGCCAAGATCACATATTCGGGCTTTTCCGTTTCAAAGAAATCAGCTACTGCCGCCTGATTGCGCAGGTCGAGTTCGGCAGAATTACGAACCACAAAGTTGGTATGCCCCGCGCGTTGCATGCGGCGCATGATTGCAGAGCCTACCATTCCGCGGTGGCCTGCGATGTATACAGGAGCGTCGAGATTCATGTATTTTTCTTTAATAACGTAGGAGTATTGCCAGACTTCATGTATGCAATCAGAAGGTAAAGGTAACCTGCAATACCCAAATCATATGTTTGTATGATCAGGAAAGCTGAGCAGTTCCGTCCTTCGTAGCTGGAAATATAATCAGAACAGCACGGAAACTTGCATGCGGCCGGTGTGTACGGCGCCAAGCCCGTTGGGTTTTCGGCCGTCGTAGGCTAAGGTGAGGTTTAGGCCGTTGCTGAGGCGTTGTTCGAGGTTAAGAGTCCAGGTCAGGTTGTTGCCGGGCCGCAAGGCATTCAGGATCTCCAGACCAACCAGCGATGCCTGTTCCCCCGTAAATCCCACGCGCACAAAGCGGGTCGCGGCCGTTACGGTACGTTTGCTGACCTGGCTAAGCCGGGTTTCAAGACCCAACTCATCAAAAACGCCCCGCGTCTCGAGTTCTGGCCCTTGCGTGTTTTGCTTATTCGAGTGCACGTAAGTGCCCGTAAACCGTAAGGCCGTAGTTGGTTGGTAGCTGATTTCGGGGGTGGCTTCGTATATCAACAGCCGATAATTGCGGTTGGGCTGCGTAATAAGCGTCTGATAATCCGATACATTCTGCCGGATACTACGCGTCGTGGTAAGCCGGCCGGTGAAGGATTGAGCCAGCGTGCGCCGCAGCAGAATGCTCTGGCTGGCGAGGTTGCGAATGTCGGAACCGTTGGTGAGCAGTACTTTTTGCTGGGTTTGCTGCACCGTAAACTCTGCCCCGAAGATGGGATTGGAGCGGTTGAAATACAGCGTATTACGCAGCAGCTTATTGAGGGACAGCAACAGAGCATCGTCGGTTTGCAATGCAAAGGGATTCAGCCGCGAACCTAGGCTCTTGTCGGTAGTGCGACGGTCTAAGGCAACGCTGGTAAGCGTGCTAAAACGGGCAGCCGCTGCCCACCAACCGCCTTTTTCGCGCCAGCCGCGCGGGGCTGCCATGGTGAGGCGATAACTGAAACGATTGGTAAAGGCCGAGATATAGTCGTTGGTTGGCAGAAACACTTTGATGTGCGTCCGGTATTGTGCATCTGGCGTTTGGGCCTCAAAAAACTCTTCTTTATCCTGCCGACCGTTGCCGTTGGCGTCGCCGCCGTAATAGTGCGTGCCTTGGCCATTGGGCACGGGCAAGAAGGAGTAATCGCGCCGCAGTTCCCGACCCGTCGCGACGCTGTAACTCAACTCCGAGCGAATCTGGTTTTGCAGCAACGAGGCGTTCCAGTCCAGTTTGGCCAATACCGTCCGCTGCCGGGCACTATCCCGCACAGCCAAATCACGATACGTAGCTAATATATTGATATCCTGATACTTACCAATACGACTAATAAAACTTCCCTGCCAAGTCTGAGCGCGGCCGCGCAGCTGCAAGGCATCGTTGAGCGTGTCGCGGTCGCGGCGGTAGGTATAGTCGAGGCGGAACCGGGTTTTGGCGCTGTCGCGGCTTTGGATGAAGAAAGCATGCTCGTCGTAATAGTTGGCCGAGCTAAGCGAATCGCCACCGGGTAGCGCTACCCGGTTTTTGTCGAAGCGGTACGCGTACCCCGGCACGATGGCCCCGCGCACGTAGCGCGCCGTTGCCTCGCCCCGCGCCCAGCGCGATTGCCGACGGCCAGCTTCGGAACTCAGCAGAAACAAGCCGCCGCGCATTTCCACAGCGCCTAGCTGGTGCGCTACATCAAGCCAGTTCTGCACTCCGTTGACTTCGCCCGCGCGGTAGCGGCGGCTCAGCCGGTAGTTGAACAGGTTGTTGGGATCTTTTACTGCCCCCGCCGAGAAGTTAAAAATATTGTCTTCGCGCGCTGGCCGCCGGGTAGCGTTGCCCTGTACCGTGCTGGTTGTGCTCCAGTTGCGGTCAAATTCGATGTCGCGGTAGCGATCTACGGGCGAAAATCGGCTGCTGGTGTATTCGTAATCCAGCGTACTGCGGAACTTGTAGTTCTTCAGGATGGGCATGTTCAACTCCCGATCCTGCACCGCATACCCGACGCGAAAGGCTTGCCCCTTATCCGATTGTGGCGAAAAGCGGTTTAAGTCGAGATCCGAAGAAGAAAGATCGACAAAAACCGTAGCCGTCGAATCGAGGCGGTAGCTGGCGCCCATCGTCACCATCTGCTTTTGCAGGGGCGTCGGCAGCAGGCGTACCGGTTGGTAACGGCCCTGCCGCTTGCCGTTGACGGGGGCTACGTATTCAAATACGCGCCCGTTGGCATTGGCATTTTGGCTGCTCAATACGTAATCACCCTCCCCTTGTGCCACTTCCGTAAACCGAACGTTGTAGACGCCCCGCGTAGAATCGGGAGGATACGAAAACGACGCAACGCGCTGATTGGTAACCGGATCTAACCGAACCTGCCGGCTGTATTGCACCTGACGCCGGTCATAAGCCACAGAGTCGGCGCCGGGCGTAACGGCCTGCGCCACGTTGTCGGGGATGCGGCGCAATAATTCCCGATCCGATTCCTTCAGCTCCAGGTTTGGTGAGTTATCGGGGTTATCCGATTCGCGGTAATAGTTTGCGTGCACTTGCAACCGGCCCAACTCCTGGTAGTGACTGAGTTGAAAAAGCGAGCGGGCGTAGTTGAAATCGGAGTACTCAAAATCAACCTTGATGCGCGAGTTGCGAGTAATCAGGTGCTTGGGCGTAAAGGTGATTTCGGCTTGGTTGTAATCGATGACGTAATCGAAATCGAAGCCTCGCGTCATCAGCCGGCCGTCGAGATACACCCGCTCTGAGTTGGCAAGCACGATGATAAACTGCTCCCCATTAGGCCCGCGCAATCGGTACGGTCCCTGCACGTTTTCCAGCGGCGCGATATCAATTGAGGCAAATTTGCCCTTGGCCACACCAGCGGCGGCTGTGGTACTGCTCCGCTTGCCGGGGCCTTGCGCCAAATTGGCTTCTACGGCTGCGCCCTGCACGTTTTTGTAGTACCGCAGGAAATAGTCGGGCTTGTTGCGAAACACCACGTCGCCGGCCGACAGGTTCCAGCGCGGATGCGTGAGCGTGATGTAAATGCGGTCGAACTGCTGGAGCTGCTGCGTGTTGCCCTCCGGCTGAAACGGCACGTTCTGATCCGAAATAGCGGCAATCAGATTGATCTGATCGGTCAGTTTGCCTTCCAATTGCAGGTTAAGCGCTGAGTTAACGAACACGTTCTGCGTATTCCCGAAGGAAATTCCGCGCGCCAAATTGCCCGTTTTGTTGATACCCGGCGTACTGAGAATCTGCTCTTTGACCGCAAAATCTTCGTAGCTGAAAGGCCTGCGCGGAAAGCCAACGCTGTCGATCAGGCTGCGCGGGCGACGGTAGCGCGGGGCCGTGAGCCGCAGCGGCAACACCCGGTAGCAGACCAAAACGGAATCGGATTCGGCGGACGGAAATTGCAAGTCAGGTTGGCCGGGCTCGGGGGCAGGAAAACGACTTTGGGCCCGGATAAAAAAGTATTGATCGGAGCGCGAATCGTACGATACGGAGCGCCCATTGGCCATCACCGACGACGGCACTACGGTAAGCGAATCCGAAAGCCGAAACGCCGTAGAATCGCGGCCCGGCACGAGCCGAAGCCATTGGCAACGGCGGGTATTGGGCGGCCCAATCTGTTGGCCCACAACAACATCAGCCACCAGCAGCAGGACGAGCAGCAGGCAAAAGCGCAGGAGGCCGTGCGTAGTGCTGCTAATCATACGGTGTATTAAAGGGACTGATAACCAATACTTCTTCAGCTCAACAACGCTCGGAGCCGCCAGATTCGTGCCGTGGCTTTGCCCGCTTATGGGCTGCTATATTCTGCTTATTTGCTTTATAAAATTATAAGCACTTCACTATCAAGCTTATTCGGGAGCTAGCGGTAGCTCTACACAGAAAGTAGTACCGACGCCTTCCTGGGTTTCAAACCAAATCCGGCCGCCGGCGCTCTCGATGCCACGGCGCGCCACAGCCAAGCCAATACCAGAACCCGAGGCTTTGGTGGTGAAATTGGGCACAAATATTTTGTCGCGTACTGCCTCCGGAATGCCCGTGCCGTTGTCCTGTATGCAAATCCGGACCCGATCGGTGCCTACCGGCTCCAGTTTGGCTTTGATTTTGGATTTACGCCCCTCAGGCACCGCCTGCAACGCATTGATTAGCAAATTGTTAAGCGTCCGCACCAGCAGATTTTCGTCGGCATAGACGATATAGCGTTCTTGTTCTGCATCGCCGGGCAGCACCAACGGAATGCCGCCCACCAACCCACCTTGGTGCAACTCAACTGTGCGCCGCAGAATAGGTACAATGTCCAAGCGCTCGGGTCGCATGGCGGGCAAATTGGTGAACGTGCTAAACGATGTGGCAATATCCGTAAGCACATCAATCTGAGTGATAAGCGTTTGCGAAATCTTGCCAATCAACTCCTCGGTATTGGGGCGGCGCTCCGCAATGGCTTTTTGCAGGTATTGCAGCGAAAGCTTCATCGGCGTCAGCGGATTCTTGATCTCGTGCGCTACTTGGCGGGCCATTTCGCGCCACGCGGCCTCTTTCTCCTGGGTGGCCAACTCCTGTTTGCTCTCTTCTAGCTTCAGCAACATGGCGTTGTACTCGCGCACCAGTAACCCGATTTCGTCCGACGATTGATACGAGAGCATCTCGTTTTGCCCCGTAAGCGTGGTATGGCGCAGCTTCTCGGTAATGAGCTTCAGCGGCTCGGTTAGGATGCGGGAAGCAATAAACGTAAGCAACAGGAACAGAATGAACATCACCGTGAAGATGTTCAAGATGGTGGAAATCAACTCAATAAGCTTGTTGTCCAAATCCTTTTCCGAATCGAAGAAGGGAATACCAACGTAACCAATCACGGTGCCCGAACGCCCCGGTTGCGCCGACGGTGCCCGCAACGGCAGATACAGCGCGTTGAACGACAACGAACCCGCCTGCTCCGAAAGCAGCACCCGCGGCTGCCCGCGCTCGGCCAAAGAGGCCACCGCCTGTGCATTCATCAGCGGGCTGAGCAGCCCCGATTCAAAGATGATGGGCTGGCTGCTCACCAGCAGGTTGCCGTCGGCACCGTACAGGTTCAGGTCGGTTTCCGTGAGGCTGGCTACGTTATCGGCCAAATCGGTAAGGGCAACGCGACCGGCCGAATCAGCCAATAAAGCACTGTTTTTCAACAAGTTCTCCTGCACGGCCTTGCCACGGCGCTCGTAGTTGCGCCGTAAGTCACGCTTGTAGGAATCGGTAACCTGACTGGCCGTGGCAATGCTGACGACCAAGAGCGGAATGAAGATTCCGAAGTTGAGGAACAGCTGAATCTTGGTGCTGAAGTTAGTACGGAAGACGTTCAGGTAACGTCCTTTGGCCAGCATATACAAGCCCACGCAAAGCAGCCAGCAAAACGTGTGCAGCAGAAACAGGAAGGAAAAATTGGCCAGCCAATTGCTAAACGAATACGTGTAAGTCGTCACAACCACAGTTCGGTGCTGGGCACCGCGCACAGCCAAGTGGTGCACCCGCCCAATCGACAAGCCCGAAGTATACAACCGCGGATCAGCCAACTGTGTGGTGGTCAGGCGGTTGACGTAATCAAAATCACCTTCACTATATACCAAGCGGTTATTTTCATACCCGGCATAGCTCAACTCGGGTCCTAAGCCGGGTTGAAAGAACTTCTGGTCAATCAGCAGCTCCGGCACCACGCTGTATGCCGTTATCTTCTTGAGCGACAGCTCCAAAACAATCGTGCAAACTCCGGGCGTAAGAGTCCGGACGGGCAGGAAAGCCACATAGCGCCGCGAGCTAAACGAGTTGCTGTTGTGAATCAGGTACAGATTGGGCTGGTCGGTAGAGACGGCAGTACGCAACAACCTGTTTCTGAATTGCTTAAGCGACCCGATGCCATCGTCGGGCTCAACCGGCCGGCCGGCTTGGTCGAATAGGGTTACAATGACTTCGTACTTGTCGAAATAATCGCGCAGGTAATGCTTCACGATTTTTTGGCGCACCATGTCCTGATTGGAGAACGGGCTACCCAACTTCTTGATAATCAGAGAGTCTTCGGCGATGCTATGCATGCGCTCGGCCAACAGGTACTCACCCTGCAAGTCATTGTCTACCAATAAGTTACCTGCTACACGCTGTTTATTTAGAATCAGCTGGCGATCGAAGTGCTCGTACAAGGCCAAGCTGCCAACAGCCGAGCTGATGGCCAGCATCATGAAAATAAACAGGTACACTTGGTATGGCACCACAGCAGCCAATTGCTTGATGCCGGTGAGGCGCAGCACGAAGAAGAAAATAAACGTGATGCCCAGCAGGGTTGCCGCGTGCAACTGCTCAGTAATCAGCCAGGTAGGCAGAAGCACCAACGCAGTCAACAGCAAAATGAGTGCTGTAACTCGTTTGCTCGAGGGATGTTCGATGGCGCTGAAAACCTGCGCCAGTATGTAGAAACCAATCAGATACCCAACGGTATGCAGAATGATGGCCAGGCAGAGCAGGATTTTGAATCCGGAGACTTGGATATCCTGCGTGACATCCAGCACAAGCTGGGAGTTGTTGAAGGTATTGGCGTAGAAGTGGTAAAGTGATTCGAGCAGGCTATAAAAACCCGCTATGGCGAGCATGCCGACAATTGCCCGCGGCCCGATGCCACTTATACGCCGGAACAGACGCATTACGCCGTACCAGCGAAACAGCAAAAGCACGTAGTAGGCGGCCACCACGAAAAGAGCCGCGTTGATCAGCAAGTCACCCAGGGAAGGCGACAGCAGAGAAGCTGCATAGACTTTAGGGTCGAAGAGCGGCAACTCAATAAAGGAAAAGGGCAGTCCAAAGTAGAGCAGACCGCCCCGAAATACAGCCAGCGGCACGACTATGGCCAAGGCTCCTTGCAGTACTTTGCTCTGGGCAAAGAGGTGCCGGGCCAACTTTATCCAGCCCGCCAAATAGAATCCAAAACCGATCAGAAGCAGGGCTAACGGCAGATATTCGCCCGTTACGGGATTGGGCTGCATGCTTTCCACCGAGAAAAGGTAGTTGCCTTCCTCTGCGTACAAACGGGCAAAATGAGGATTGGAACTATTGGGAATGAGCTTCACCGCCATGCCGCGAAACAAGGCGCGTTCAGAGCCCTCCCGCAGGTAGCGGTTGCTGATGCCGTAATGGCGCTCTAGCGGAACATACGTCAGGATAACGTATTGCCCGACTAACCGCCTCAATACCAAGAAGTTGCCAAACTTCATTTCCACGAGCTTTTCGCGGAAATTCTGGCCGACATTCTCAGCCTCGGGTTTGGTTGTATGGTCAGACCAGTAAAGCAACTTCTCGCCCTTAAAGACGAAGCAGGGATAGGTGGTGCGGTTGATTAAGGTACTGAAGCGGAGCTTTTTTTGCAGTATTTGCTCGGCTACTACATCGGCTTCGCCCTCAGCAGTTTGCTCAGCATCGATAAGCATAGCCTGCAAGCGGGCTGTATCGGCACGTGAAAGCACGCCGGCCTCTTGGCCGTAATGGTTACTCACGTAAGCCCCCACCAAGCAAAGCAAAGAAGCCAGCAATAACAGCAGTGGGGAAAAGCGATACGATTTCAATAGGAGAATAGCTAGGCTAAACAACACCGCCGCAGCGGACCGAGATATAGGCTTCTAACAAAAATGCCGCCATTCGGCGGCATTTCCTATTCACGACCAAAGCGTTACGCTTCCAAGGAAGGCTCTCTGGCTAGGGATAGATCATAATCGATGCCTCCAAACAAGTAAAGCATCACTGCGCGGGCATAGCGAAACATCATTGGGGTCAGCAACAGTACGACTGCCGCTACCGTGGTCACGTACACCCAAACCGGGGGATCGCCTGCCAGGAAATAGAGTCCGATGCCCGTTAATACAACGATGCCTACTGAGAAGCCATAGCTCACGTACATCGCGCCCCAATAGAAGCCTACTTCCGGCTCGTAGTGCTGGCCGCATACGCTGCACGTCTCGTACATGTCGTCGAACTTGGCAAGGTTCCAGACCGAGTACCGAAACAACGGGCCACGCCGGCATCTTGGACACCGCAGCGCCACGAGGGCTAAGAGGGCCGAGCGAGGGCTTGAGCCCACTATTTCTTCTGGTGGCTGTGCCGATACCAGAAGAAACCTACTGCACCCATTAGCAGATAAGGGATGGTCATCAGATAAACGATGCCCTTGTTCAACCCCGTGTAGTCGGCGGCATCCTTTTCGGTCCGCGCCGATTCTACCTGCGTCTTGCACATGGTGCATTGCGCTTGGGCAGCTATTGGAGCTATGCTAAGCAACACGCTCAATAACAGCAGCAAGAACCCGGATGCAAAAACCTTTTTCATATTTATCTAACAGCCTGAATTCAACAAAGTTTCCTGGGCTTACACGTAGTAAGGCGCAATCATCAGGTAAACTACCACGCCCGTCACCGATACATACAGCCACACGGGGAAAGTCCAGCGGGCAATCCTGCGGTGCTTTGCAAACTGCTGTGTTAGAGCAAAATACAAAGTAAACAACACTAAGCCAACCGTGACAGCAGCAAGCAAAATGTGCGTAATCAGGATGAAGTAATAAACTGTTCTGATGAAGCCTTCCCCACCGAATTTGGTGACAATGCCTTGGGAGTGGTACGCCACATAGGAAACCAGAAAAATTGATCCCAAGATGAAGGCAACCCCCATCATCGCACGGTGCTTAGCGACCTCTTTGCGGCGGATGAAATAATATCCTAACAGGAGGAAAACTGCAGTCAGCGAATTTAAGACGGCATTGACAGCCGGCAGCATTTTAACTTCAGCGCCCGGAATTCGAAATGATCCTGGCCAAAAATACAAGACAGCTACTGCAAGCGGTATTACGGCCGCCAGCGCCCCCATGATGACTTTGTACTTCGTCTGCTTGCCCGGATCAAGTACCGGATTTGTTGTGGTCATAGGTATAAAGCAGGATGCTGATTTCGGTGATGAGCCGCTCGATCTCCCGTGTGTCAGTACCATCATAGATTCCTCGGACATGTTTGTCGCGGTCTACGAGGAATAATTGCTGACTGTGCACCAGCCCAGGCGCTTCTCCCGTGGGAGGCGGCAAGCGAAACTCTCGCGTAGCTAACTGGTAGATCGCTGATTTGTTGCCAGTAAGAAAATACCACTTACCGGCAATAGCGCCGTACTGCTCTGAATAGCGCTCCAGCACAGCAGCAGAATCATGTACCGGATCAACGGTGTACGAAACCAACTTTACACGTGGTTCGTGCCGAAACTTTTCCTGAACCCGAGCCAACTGGTTGTTCATCTGGGGGCAGGCGCCTGCGCAGGTTGTGTAGAAAAAGCTTGCGACGTACAGGCTGCCGTTCAAGTCTTTCTGCGTAGTCGTGCGGCCCGATTGCGATTGCAGGATAAAGTCAGCTACCTGATGAAAAACAGTATCGCGCTTCCACTTCTCCCCTATCTGCGTTGAATCAACACGATCGGGCAGGTAAGTGCGAAGCGCGAAACTGTTGGAACCAAAGCTCTTCAGAAACAGAAAGGCTAAGACTGGCACCAAAAGGATGAGGCCCAAAACCAAAGTTTGTTTGGGCCTCATCGATTATTGAAATGCGTTATGAATTACCTCACCGAGGTAAGAGCCTTCCGTAATCAGGGCAACAAGTAGCCAGATCAACAGGGCCATCGGAATCAAAATCGTCCAGATAAGCCCTTTGGTTTCATGCTTTAAGTGCATGAATTCTCCAACGATGAAGAAGGCTTTAAAAATTGTAAGGATGATGAAAATGCTATTGCGGAGGGTGCTTGCGTGCATCGTGAACACGAAAACGAACTCCAATGCAGTGATACCGACCAATACGAAGAAGGTTTTCCAGATCCAAGCTGTTACTGGTTTTGGAATTTCCCCTACCTGCGTGGGCTGATTAGATGCGTGCTGAGCCATTTAGTGAATGGTTAAAATATTTAAAGCCAACTCGTTGATTATCAGATAATTACCCAATAAAAGGTCGTCATCTGATAATTAGTTTGACAATTAAACGAGGTAAAAGAAAGTGAACACGAATACCCAAACCAGATCTACAAAGTGCCAGTAAAGGCCGATCTTCTCTATCATTTCGTAGTGGCCACGTTTTTCGAAGGTACCATTGGTGGTGGCGATGAAAGCCCAAACCAACAAGCACACCCCGCTGAAAACGTGGGTACCATGGAAACCTGTAATAAAGAAGAAAAGGTCGGCAAAGAGTACGGGGCCGTATTGGTTCATGGCCAGGTTAGCGCCATGGAAGACAGTACCATCAGCCATGCGAGTACCTTCTTCTGTCCCGCCGATAAAGTGCGACCACTCCCATGCTTGCGAGCTCAAGAAAGTGGCACCAAAAAGAATGGTCCACAGTAACCATTTCTGCACATCGCGCTTGTCCATGCGGTGTCCTGCTTCCACGGCTAGTACCATGGTTACGGAGCTGAAGATGAGGATCATCGTCATCAAGGCCACGAAGGCTAGCGGCAGGTTTACACCGTGGAACCCAGGAAAAGCATTAAATACCTTATCCGGAATGGGCCAGTAAGCGCTGGAAAACTTGAATGCTTCTTCCTCACCTGTAAACGCCATGTGGCGGTGACGGATAAGGCCATAAGTGGTTAGGAATGCTGCGAACGTGAAAGCATCCGACAGCAGAAAGAACCACATCATGAGCTTGCCGTAGCTTGCTTTGAACGGTTCGTTTCCCCCGTCCCATGTGCCGGTGCGCGGCTTTTCAAGCGTAGCGGTCGAGTGGACAGTCTGTGTCGTGGAAGTGGTGGACATAGCGTGCAGGTAAAAACGAAATCTAGTTGTTCAAAAGTAGGAACAAATACAGGTACAACCAAAGCGCGCTGAGGTAGTGCCAGTAAATGGTAGCGTTGCCAATGGAAAGCATTTGCCGGGAATGCACTTCAAAGCGCAAGCTCTTCCGCAACACAATCCACAAGAAAATCAGGCCGGTAATAAGGTGAAAGGCGTGTACGCCCGTCAGCACGTATACGAAGGAGCCCGAAGGATTAGCATCGACACCACCAAAAAAAATCTTGTTTTCTACCAATTGCCCCCACACGTGCCACTGCCCGTATAGGAACACAATACCCAGTAGCAAGGCCAGCCCTACTCCTAGCTGAACTTGCTTGATGTTATCACGACGTGCGGCCAAGTAGCCCCATTGCATCGCAACAGAACTCAGGATAATTACGACAGTATTGAGTAGCAGGGTATTGGGCAGAGCAAACTCTAGCCAGTTTCCTTCTTCCCGTCGCACAATATAGGCGCTGGTGTAGGCAGCAAAAATCATGAAGATGCTGATCATCAGCAAGAACAGCAGCAGCCGCGCGGGATGCGTGGCAATGGCTGGTTCTTTATCTTTCAAAATGTCAGGGGTATTCATACTGAACAGTTACAGTTTATCAAACACCAGCGCGATCTGAACGATCGGCAGGTACAGGAATGAGCCAAACATGATGCGCATGGCAGCTTTTTTAGTGCAGGTACGCATCAAATAGAAAGTCTGCATCAAAAACAACACGCCACAGACCACCGCAATCAATGCCGAAGTTTTGCCAGTCATCCCAAACTGCAAAGGCAACAAACTCAGCGGGATTAGCAGCAATGTGTACGTCATGATCTGGAATGCAGTACGCAAATCGCGCCCGCCAGGTGTAGGCAGCATTTTGAAGCCAGCCTTCTTATAATCCTCATCTAAAACCCACGCGATAGCCCAAAAGTGCGGGAATTGCCACATAAACTGAATCCCGAAAAGAATCCAGGCCTCTACTCCCAGCACTCCTGTTGCGGCCACCCATCCAATCAAGGGAGGCATCCCGCCTGGGATGGCTCCTACTGCAACGCAGATAGGAGAAATGGTCTTTAAGGGGGTGTAAATGAACCCGTAAAGAATTAACGATAACAGCGATAAAGCAGCCGTCAGAGGGTTAAAAAAGTACCCTAGCAGCAGTAAACCAAACGCGCCCAACAAAACGGCATACACCCAAGCCTCGGTTGTACTAAGAACTCCCATCGGCAACGGACGTTTGGCCGTGCGCTTCATGAGCTTGTCGAGATCGATCTCATGAATCTGGTTGATAGTGTTGGCAGAGCCGGTAACGGCGAGGCCACCCAACAACACCAATAAGGCCCGGCCCCAATTCAACTCGTGTGCTCCTAGTAAGTACCCGATTGCACTCGAAAAAGAGACAGTCAGGGACAACCGGAATTTCAGCAACTGAAAATAAGCCTTCGCTTTAGTCATCAATACGAAAAACAAAACTCCCGAAGGATCGGGTCCAAACGGGGCCGCAAAGTTACGCAACAACGGTCGGATAAGTCTTCTTTGCATCCGATTTCACCTGCTGGCGATAAGTGATGATCGTTAAAAACTGGATGCCGAATATCAACGTCGCGACGGTGAGATGAACAGGTTGCACTAAGGGCGGCAACGAAAAGGCGGCCAGCGTCACACCTGCAACGAGCTCTAATCCAAGCAGAGCTAATCCTGTGGTTGCGTATTGATGCAGCTTTTTTGAAGGCTGTAAGTAGAGCCTGTAAGCAACATATACATTGACAAACAACAGTAAAGCAGATAAAGTACGGTGGAATCGAAAAATACTGCCTAACTCCTCAATCCAGTGCTCGCGGTTGACATAGTTGTTCGTAAATGACACTATATCAACTTGTTCCCGCACCTGAGTTCCGAGTACAATTTGAATAAAGGTTAGCAGTGTAACTAGCCATAGCCAAGGCATCAGACCAGCAGTTACTGCACCAGGGCTGTCCTGCACATATTCTCGCTGCGACCTGCTGACAGCATAAATTAGCATAGCAACAATAAGCAATGCCAAACCCATATGTATGGTGACCATTATAGGCAGCAAATTGGTCGAAACCACTAATGAACCCAACCAGCCTTGGACACCAGTTAATAGGAAGGACCAAAATGAAAGCCAGAATACTTTTCTGTCGATTCGCCAATACGGCAATGCAAAAAGGACAGTTAGAAACACTAGTACACCAATTAGCGCTCCTACTAGCCGATTAACATATTCGATCCAGGTTTTAATTGGGTTGAAATCGGTTTCGATGTATTGGTTGGGGTGAGAAAAGATATCACCTGCTACCTGCCTGAAGCCTAACCTCTCCAAGGTAGCAGCAAGCTTTTTGTTCTTCTCTACCCGCTTAGCAGTATATACTTCTTTGTAATTAGCCGGCAACTGGCTGATTTGAGTAGGCGGCACCCACGCCCCGAAGCACTTTGGCCAGTCGGGACATCCCATTCCTGAACCAGTACTTCTTACTACACCACCAACAAGTATTAATACATAAACTGCTATTACTGTGGCAATTGCAATAAAACGAAAGCGTTTTACGAATGAAGGTTTTTCCATTATCGTTCGTTACTTCATGCTTGTATAACAACAAGCTTCAGCAGTCATTTGCTCAAAAAAAAAGGAAATCCTGTCTGGCGCCGCCAGCAGAAGATTTCCTTTTAGTCTCTTAAAAAGCTGAGAGGCCGCTATGTACATAGCGGCCTCTTGTTGCTAACAAACCGCAGATTACGGTCTATTCCATATCACGCTCGTAAGGCAAATTCGATGACTGCGTTTGCGAGTATGGTACGTTTTGCGGAATAAAATCTTCTGCGGCACCAGGCTTACTGTAATCGTAAGGCCAGCGGTATACTGAAGGAATAGCACCAGGCCAGTTACCGTGCCCAGGTACAACGGGAGTAGTCCATTCCAAAGTCGAGGAACGCCATGGGTTTTGGGTAGCACGACGACCGCGGAAGATGCTATAGAAGAAGTTGAAGATGAATACGAACTGACCAAAGAATGCTAGAATCGCAGAGATTGAAATAAACTTGTTCAGATCAGCGAACTGGCTGAAGGCATCAAAGTTTGTCCAAGCGTAGTAGCGTCGTGGGAATCCAGCAATACCAACGTAGTGCATTGGCAAGAACACCAGATAAACCCCTAAGAAAGTAAGCCAGAAATGTACATAACCTAGCTTCTCATCCATCATGCGACCAAACATCTTCGGAAACCAGTGGTAAACACCAGCGAAAAGGCCGAAGAATGCGGAGCTGCCCATCACTAAGTGGAAGTGAGCTACCACAAAGTATGTATTGTGCATCTGGATATCCAATGCTGCATTACCGAGAATAATACCGGTCAAGCCACCAGATATAAATAGAGATACAAAGCCAATTGAGAACATCATGGCTGTGGTAAAGCGAATATTGCCTCTCCACAACGTTGCAATCCAGTTGAAAGTCTTAACTGCGGAAGGGACAGCAATGATGAGCGTTAAGAACATAAATACCGATCCTAAGAAAGGATTCATGCCCGTCACAAACATATGGTGAGCCCATACCACGAAAGACAACAAAGAGATGCCAATCAAAGAGCCAATCATAGCACGATAGCCAAAGATTGGTTTGCGAGCATTAGTGGCTAATATCTCGGATACCATACCCATTGCCGGCATGATCACAATATAAACCTCAGGGTGACCCAAGAACCAGAACAAGTGCTGGAACAGGATTGGGCTACCGCCAGTATGATTCAGAGCTTGGCCAGCAATATATATGTCCGACAAGAAGAAACTTGTCCCGAAGCTGCGGTCAAAAATCAGGAGTAGTGCAGCTGAAAACAATACAGGGAAAGCAAGCAATCCAAGCACAGCTGTCAGGAAGAATGCCCAGATAGTCAAAGGCAACTTTGACATAGACATGCCACGGGTGCGCAGGTTAATAACCGTAGTAATGTAATTAACACCACCCAACAACTGAGAAACAATAAACAACGCCATGCTCACCAGCCACATAGTCATACCGGCTCCTGAGCCTGGTATAGCCTGAGGCAAAGCGCTTAGCGGAGGATAAATTGTCCAGCCGGCTGAAGCTGGTCCAGTCTCTAGAAACAGAGATAAAAACATGATCATGCTGGATATGAAGAAAAACCAGTATGAAAGCATGTTCATAAAACCCGATGCCATATCCCTTGCGCCTACCTGCAATGGAATCAGGAAGTTGGAGAAAGTACCGGATAAACCTGCCGTTAGCACGAAAAACACCATAATAGTGCCGTGCATGGTTACAAGAGCTAGGTAAAACTCAGGATTAAGTTTCCCTGCTTCTACCCATTTGCCCAACACAGGAGTCAACCACTCCATTGTAGCTTCAGGCCAACCTAATTGAACACGGAACAAGCTCGAGAGAGTACCGCCAATAATTGCCCAGAAGATACCAGTAATCAGAAATTGCTTAGCGATCACTTTATGATCCTGACTGAAGACGTATTTAGTCAGGAAACTTTGCTCGTGATGCTCGTCGTGATGAAGGTGCTCATCATGCTCGGTATGTGGCTCAGTTGCCCCGATGCCACCTTGCACTTGAGAATTAGTTGGAATATTAGCAGCCATAAGGAGCGTGCGTTAAAATATGATTACAACGAAGCCTTAGCAGCAACGGGGACTACAGCAGCTGCGGCTGGAGTAGCTTCTTGATCAACAGGTTTGTTTGCCTTCTGTTTAAAGCTAGCAAGCACATCAGGATTTTGCTCTGAAAACGATTTTTGCTGAGCGTACCAAGCCACATAATCTTCTGGCTCGTCAACTACAATATTCATTTTCATTGCAAAGTGACCGCGTCCGCAGATTTGGTTACAGGCTAATTCGTAATTGAACTTCGGATTGCCGAGTTCAGAACGCATCTCGTCCGTAGTTTTAGTTGGAGTAAACCAAAACTTCGTTGGCATCCCTGGAACTGCATACATCTGCACTCGAAAATGAGGCATGTATACAGCATGTAATACATCGCGTGAGCGAATTTTTAGCAAAACTGGATGCCCTTTCGGGACGTGGATTTCTCCTGATGTGAATACGTAGTCGTCAAGTGAGCTTTTATCATTCAAGTCAAGACCAAATTCATTGGTTGCATCAATCAAGCGATAGTTTACCACACCTAGTTTCATGTCGCGACCGGGATAGCGTAACAGCCAATTGAACTGTTTGCCCATAATTTCTACCACAACAGAATCTTTAGGTGCAGGCCCTGTGATCTTGGTCCATTCTTTCCATCCGGCGAAGATCAAACCAGCCATAACGATAGCTGGGATTACCGTCCAGATGATCTCAATTTTATTGTTGTGGGGAAAGAAGAAAGCGCGACGTCCGTCTTTGTGCTGGTATTTGTAAGAATACAAGAACAGTAACGCTTGCGTTAGGACGAACACAATGCCAATAACAATCATTGTTGTCCAGAACAATCGCTCCATCTCATGTCCATGCACTGAAGCAATGGGGGGGTTCATTTTGCCAAAGTTGTCAGCAAAAGACCAAGCAAAAGCAGCGCCCCCTACTAGCAAAAAGACAACCATTAGAATGGCGTTTACACGGTTGCTTACGCCAATATCACGTGTAAAGCTGCCTGAAAATATGGACGTTAGAATCTGGAGGCGAAACAACAGGCCAAAAACGACCAGTAGCAACACCAATACCAGAAGAATACCAAGTGCAATCATGGGAAAACGTTAGAAAGTCAGTCCGAACAACGGTGATACTATGTCGTGTGATGTACGCTCTCGTCCAAGAAAGGATGATGAACAGGAACCAAGGAAGCTTGAGACAAACGCTTCGTAAGAAGCAACAGAAAGCTTCCTAGGAAAACCATCGCTGTTCCTATCTCAATGATAAACCCGTTGTTCTCCTGCATAGTTGCAGGCATCAGCATTAAATAAAAGTCTGACCAATGCCCAATTAGAATGGCAATGCTAACGATCTTCAACATGATCATTTGCCTTTTTGCATCCCGAGTCATCAACACTAGGAATGGGAAAGCAAAGTTGATAATCAGGTTAAAAAAGAAGATCCAAGTATACTGTCCGTTAAAGCCCCCCAAGCGTTGGTTGTAATAAACTGACTCTTCAGGCAAGTTGGCGTACCAAATCAGCATGAACTGAGAAAACCAAACGTAGGTCCAGAAGATGCTGAAACCAAACATGAACTTACCCAAGTCGTGTAAATGGCTTGCATTTATAAACCGCAGATAACCAGCTTGCTTTAAGTATATCACTATCAAAGTGGTAGCTGCAATACCAGAAACCCACCAGCTAGCGAATACATACCAACCGAACATCGTTGAAAACCAGTGCACGTCAACAGACATTACCCAGTCCCAAGCAGACATTGACGATGAAACTGCGAATAGAACCAAGAATAGAGCAGCTACATTGATGCTCTTATGGAAGTATTCCGTTCCACCATTCAAATCTTCTGCCAGAGATAAGTCGCGCAATCGTTTGGTAAAATATGCCCAGATAGCAATATATATCACCATCCGAATCAAATAGAAAGGCATATTCAAAAAACCTGACTTACCGGCAATGATTTCATCATAGTTGGCAGACTTGGGGTCCATTATACCTGGCATTGTCCAGTGAAAGAGGTCATGGTTGATATTTCCTATGAAGAAAATTATCACCATAAGAATGCCTCCTGGTATTACCCAAGCGCTTAGTGCTTCATTAACCCGTTTGATTAAGACAGACCAACCAGCGTAGGCTACATATTGAATTGCCATGAACACTGTGCCAACCACCGATACACCGGTAAAAAACACATTGTTGTGCCATAGGCTCACTATGAAACGCTTAAGCCAGATAGGACTACCATGATGTTCTGCACCAGCATGACCTGCGGCTTCGTGACCGGCTGCATGATGTTCTGCACCGATTCCCATCGCGGCCATGACCAGGCCTAATACAAGCAGTATCGCTCCTGCTACGATGATGTATATGAACTTTTTGCGGGCGTTCGGCGAATCCTCAAGATATTCAGCCGTGGCGCTTTCGTGATGCGTCAGAGTTGCCATAGGGAATTATTCCGCCGTTCCGTTTCTTGCTTTGTCACCTTGACCCGGAGTTTCCGAGCCTTTATCAGCCTGTGCATTTAGTACAGGTTTTTGTGTTGCCCGATCCGTGAGCTGCGTCGAATCCTGTTTCGTTTGTACAAGCTTGGATAGACCATCTGGCCCCTCTCCACGCTGAAGCACCCGCACATACATGGCAATCTTCCAACGCTCTTGGGGATTGACAATCGAGCCATGTGGCATCATTCTGTTGCGTCCCCATTGAATGACATGATAAATGTGCGCGTCATTCATGGTTTTATAATTCCCCGTAGAATAGTTCGGTACACCCTTAAACTTAATTCCAACAGGCCCTTGACCATCACCTTGTTCTCCATGACAATGAGAACAGATTCTGGTGTAAAGTACTTTCCCTTCCTCTAGATTTTCCTTTGTATAAGCGTAAGGATTCTTTAGAGTACGCTCCGCAATAACTACACTGTCTTTGGGAACGTGAGAATAGTAATTGAGTTTACCACGAGCTATGGTACCCACTACAGGTACACGCTCATTTATACCCATTGGATTAATAGTGTTTGTATTTACCTGCCTCAACGGCTCGTACGGGATTGATTCGTACATCTGTGGAGCATATTCCAAGCCGGTGTCATCAGCATGGTTACAAGCTGTAGTCAGCACTGAGGCAAACAGGATAACCGACGCTTGCAGACCTAATTTCAGCGAATGCGTCATTATTTCTGGGTCATTTCTTTTTCATTCACCTCTGATGCGCCATTACTACGCAACAGTTGGGTCAATTGACCAAAATCCGTTTTGCCATCTTGTAACTCAATGGCTACTACAAACTTATCGTCTGTAGAGCGCACATCCATCACGTTCACTTTGGGTTTAGGATACATCTTCGTAATGATGAAGAATGTAATGGCCATACCATGACAAGTGAACAGAACAGTTAGCTCGAAGGAAACCGGAATAAAAGCAGGCAAAGCAATGTGTGGCTTACCACCGATAATCATAGGCCAATCGAAGCCTAGCATATAAATCTGAAGCCACAATGCAAAGGACAAACCGCAAAGACCATAGAAGAAAGCAGCAATGGGCAAACGAGACCTATCAATGCCTAGTGCATCATCAATTCCGTGGACAGGGAAGGGTGAAAAAACGTCATGAATTTTCACACCCGCCGCGCGGATATTTTCAATTGCGTGCAACAGCACATCTTCGTCATCGAAGATGCCGAGGGCGAAGCGCTTAGTCATGCTTATTGTAATTTACAGGAGCGGAAGCAGGAACTCCGATGGTGGCAGGTTGATGAGTCGAGGTATGATGCTCGTGATGACCAGTATATGTAGGTCCGTTATCAACAGTATATTTGCGGATCGTTTTGACTTCTGCCATGTTAATAACCGGGAAGAATTTAGCGAACAGCAAAAACAGAGTAAAGAATAAGCCTAGCGTCCCTACATAGATACCAATGTCAATGATAGAAGGCGAGAACATCGCCCATGAGGACGGCAGATAATCACGGTGAAGAGAGGTAACAATGATCACGAAGCGCTCGAACCACATTCCAATGTTTACAATGATCGACAATACGAATGTCAGTGGGATGCTATACCGTACACGCCGAATCCATACCAACTGTGGAGTGATAACGTTGCAAGTCATCATCGACCAATAAGCCCACCAATAAGGGCCTGTTGCGCGGTTGATGAAAGCATATTGCTCGAATTCAACCTGCGAATACCATGCGATGAAAAACTCTGTAATGTATGCTACACCAACAATTGAGCCCGTGATCATCATGATTTTGTTCATCAAAGCAATGTGCTCCAATGTGATGTAGTCCTCCAGCTTAAACACGACACGTGTAATAAGCATCAGGGTAAGCACCATTGCAAAACCTGAGAAAATAGCACCTGCTACAAAGTATGGCGGGAAGATGGTAGTATGCCAACCCGGTACAACTGAGGTAGCAAAGTCCATAGATACAATGGTGTGCACCGAAAGTACCAGAGGAGTTGAAACACCCGCCAGAATCAGCGAAACTGTTTCATAGCGCGACCAAGCCTTGGCGGAACCGCGCCAGTTCATGCTCAGCATTGCATATGCAACTTTGGCAATTGGACCTTTTGCACGGTCGCGAATGGTAGCAAAGTCAGGAATCAGACCTATGTACCAGAAGACTAGCGATACAGAGAAATAGGTCGAGATAGCAAATACGTCCCATAGCAGAGGTGAATTAAAATTCACCCACAGTGAGCCGAATGTGTTCTGTAATGGAAAAACCCAATAGGCTAGCCATGGACGGCCCATGTGCAAAACAGGGAACATTGCAGCACATATTACCGCAAAAATGGTCATTGCTTCTGCAGCTCGGTTGATTGAACTCCGCCATTTTTGACGAAACAACAGCAATACAGCGGAGATCAGCGTACCAGCGTGACCAATACCCACCCACCATACAAAGTTGGTGATGTCCCAAGCCCATCCTACTGTTTTATTCAAGCCCCATTCTCCGATGCCGAACCACAAGGTCCGGTAAACAGAATACAAGAATATACCGAGGAAGAAGAGCGCCACGCTTAAGGCTGCCATCCACCGAATATTCGGCTTCGCTTCTACCTGGCGGCACACATCTTGCGTGATGTCGTGGTACGTTTTCCCCCCGGTAACGAGCGGCTCCCGTACAGGTGATACGTGCTGCATAATCTTTAACTTAAAGGAGTGGTGGAAAGGCCGAATGTATTTCGGCCTCGCCTAATTCTCAGATTCTAAGCGTTACGAACCTCTTCGACGTTACGAATTTTGGTGAGATAAGTGATGTTTGGCTGCACATTTATTGCATCCAATACATGGAAACCACGCTCACCATCTTCACGACGAGTAATCTGCGATACCCGCGAGTTGGGGTCACGCAAATCACCAAACACAATTGCTTGAGTTGGACAGGATTGGGCACATGCTGTTACAACCTCACCATCTTTAGGACGGCGCTTTTGCTTTTTAGCTTCCAGCTTACCAAGTTGAATACGCTGTACGCAGAAGCTGCATTTCTCCATTACACCTCGTGCCCGGACAGTGACATCTGGATTCAGCACCATTCGTCCCAAGTCTGTAAACATGTGGCCGTTTACATTCTCGAACTTCTCATTAGAGTAGTAAGAGAACCAATTAAAGCGGCGAACCTTGTAAGGGCAGTTGTTGGCACAGTAGCGCGTACCCACACAACGGTTATAGGTCATTTGGTTTAGACCTTCCGAACTATGAGTAGTTGCTAGTACAGGACATACCGTTTCGCAAGGAGCATGGTTGCAATGCTGGCATAGCATCGGTTGGTAGATGACCGAAGGGTTTTCCGACGGATCTTCCATAGCACGGTACGTTGCTAGCTTACCTTTGGTCTCAAACTCATCTTTGTGGTGGTCGGAGCTATAGTAACGGTCGATACGCAGCCAGTGCATCTCACGACGATTAATAACCTCCTGCTTACCTACTACGGCTACGTTGTTTTCAACCTGGCATCCCAATACACAAGCTCCACAGCCTATGCAAGAGTTGAGGTCAATAACCATTCCCCAATGATGGTTCTTATACTCGTAGTCTTGCCACAAAGAAACCTTATTAGGTTTCTCCAAACCATCTGGAGTGGCAACTTTATCGTATTCAGTTACTTCTTTAGGATTCCTGATGTATTGGGCCAGCGTAGACTCCTGCACCACAGGCTTACGATCCATGATCGTGTGGTGCGTTTGCGTTTGAGCAATAGGCGAACGTGCGTCGGTTTTCTCTAAAGTAACGTTGGTGAAATACCCTATCGCATTGTTGCGAATTACTGCTAACGGATAAGTGTTAGCGCCTACTCCATCTCCTACCCGACCAGCTTTTTCGCGGCCATAGCCAATAGCAATGCTTACAGACCCTTTGGGCTGTCCTGGTTGAACAAGCACCGGCAATTCTATCGACTTGCCATTAGCAGTAACCTTTAGCACATCACCTTGCTCCCACTTGTTGGCAATAGCCATATCTCGTGGAACAGCTACGTAATTACCCCACGTTGCTTTGGAAATAGGATCAGGTAACTCCTGCAGCCAAGGATTGTTGGCATCAGCGCGGCTACCAGTACCCACGCTAACTTTCTCATACAGAGCCAGTTCTACACCAGATCCTTTTGGCGCTGAAGTAATCGCTGAGATTGCCTGATCAATGCTGTAAGGATTGGCTATTGGAGCAGCGGCAGCTGGCAACATCGAACCTAATGCAACTCCATCATGAACAGCTGTGTCCCAAGCCTTCTGGAAATCTCCACTCAACACACCACGCCAATTAGCACGCAGATAGTTATAGTAGCTTTGGGGGTTACCTGCCCAAGTCAATAAGCTATCTTGAGCTTGGCGAGTGGCGAAAAGAGGTGAGATAACTGGTTGAGCTAAGCTTAAATAGCCTCGCTTAGGCTCATAGTCATTCCAAGACTCGAGGTAATTGTGGTCAGGACAAGCATAGTAGCACAATGAGCCTGTTTCATCTAGGCGGTCATTGAACGAAATGCTAATAGGAACCTTTGCAATACCCGTTTTGACTTTATCTGCGAGCGGGTGGTTGTAAACTGGGTTGGCATGATAGAAGATCACAGCCCCCACAGTTCCAGCGTTCATATCGTTAATGAGACGTAGCATCTTGGCGTCATCTCCCTGACGAACCAAAGACGGCTTCGTCAAATCGATGCTAGTTCCTACGTTTCCAAGAGCTTGGTTAATAGCTGCTACAAGCGTCTGAACTGCCAAGTCATTGGAACCTGAGACCACTAGGCTTTTGCCACGCGCGGCTTTTAACTCCGCGGCTGCCTTCTTCAGCTGAGGGCTGTTGAAGGAAGAGGTAGCTCCACCTCCAACAACTTCATTATAAAGCGCGAGTGCAACAGCACCCATCTCAGAAGGCTTAACTGGAACGCGTACGTCAGCGTTGGCGCCCGTTAGCGAGAAATAAGGCTCAAACTGAAAGTGGCGCGACATGCTGCGCTTCTCGCTTGATACCTTGCGGTTAGTGATGTACTGAGGGGCAAATTCGATTGGTGAAAGCCAAGTTCCGAGGAAGTCGGCACCCAAGCTAACAATGACATCAGCTTTGCTGAAATCATAGGCAGGTAATACACCACCATTAGCTTGCAGCAAAGCAGAACTCGAGTTGGCATCATACATCACGTGTTCCGTGTTTGGATAACGTGATGCAAACTCCGCAATGACCTTCTTAGTAGAAGGGCTAATTATGGTCGGAGAAACAATAGCGATGCGGCCGGTTACGGCCGCTAGCTTCGTGCGTATCTCTTGGTCGACGCGGTCTGTTTCAGTTTTTTGACCTTTGATAGCAAAATGCTGTAGACGGCCACTATCATAAAGATCTAGCACCGAAGCTTGGGCCCGTGCTGAGAGGCCACCCCGTGTAATAGGAGATTCGGGGTTACCCTCTAACTTAATAGGACGGCCCTCGCGAGTCTTTACTAAAACGCTGTTATAATCCGCACCGTTGAAATAAGTAGAAGCATACCAGTTTGCGATGCCTGGATCAACTTCTTCCGGCTTATTTAGGTATGGAATAGCTTTTCTTACGGGCGTTTCGCAGCTGGCTAGGGTTGCAGCTGCAAGGCCAAAGCCCATTAGCTTAAGGAAGTCGCGGCGAGGGGCTACCGTGGCGTCGGAAGAGCCATGAGCTTCTTTCACCGGCAGAAAGTCCGCAAACTCCGTAAGCGCGGTCTTTACAAACTCTGGTGAGTTCTCCAGTTCCTCAATTCCCTTCCAGTACTTAGGCGACTCTTGCATCGTGTGGGGTATTGTGGTATTCGGTATTGGGGTTTTTATGAGATATGGGGCACAGAAAGGGTTTTAGACTTCAGCCTAAAACCCCATCCCCAAAACCTTTCTTAGTAGTGGCACTTCGAGCACTCAGTACCGCCATTCGACGACACTGTGAATGGAACGCCATTGTTTGATGCGTCATGTAGCTTTACGAGGTTGTCGTAATAGCCATTGCCCTTCGTGTTGAGAGGCGTTTCACGGTGGCAGTTGATGCACCAGCCCATAGTAAGGGCCGAATATTGGTATACAACTTCCATGTTCTGAATCGGGCCGTGGCAGGTCTGGCACTCAATGCCACCCACTTGAGTGTGCTGAGAGTGGTTGAAATAGGCCAAGTCAGGCAAGTTGTGAATACGCACCCATTGAATAGGCTGCTTACGCTCGATTGCCCGGTAGATCTTTTTGATTTCCGGCGACTCTGTCTTGATCTGCGAATGGCAGTTCATGCAGATGTTGGCCGAAGGAATGTTAGCGCTCTTGCTCTTGTATACGCTGGTATGGCAGTAAGAACAGTTAATCTGGTTTTCACCGGCGTGGAGCTTATGCGAAAAAGCGATCGGCTGGGTCGGCTGGTAACCTTGTGATAAGCCGATGGCCATTACTCCTTGTACAGATTCATAAAGTACAACCAGTACGAAAACAACTCCGGCAATCCAGCGCACGGCTGGAGCTTTGTAGAGTTTAGAAAAATCGAAGCGTTGCTCCAGAACTTCTACATCGCGACCGTCCAAATCTTTGCGGCCGCGCAATACGTCCTTCATGATGTTGGCGATGATAACCAGCGTTACCACCAGCACAATCAGAACTACCACTAATACAATCAGCAGAATATCAACGTATTGGCCAGCTCCTGCAGTTGCACCAGCACCGCCACCGTCGGTTTTACCATCAACTTTGGATTGGTTATCAGTTGTAACTCCTCCCGCAGTTTGAGCACTTCCCTTACCTTCTTCTGAAGTGATGTAAGAAACGATTGAAGTGATCTCGGCATCAGAAAGCTGGAAGCTCGGCATTTGCTGCTTCTGGTACTGATTGAACAGCTTTACCGCATATTCATCGCCGCTGGCTACTACTTTGCTGGAGTTCTTTACCCAAGGCAGAATCCATGACATTGGGCGGCGTTTCGTGATACCACCTAAGGCAGGGCCTACTACCACCTCGTTCACGGCGTGGCATTGAGCACAGTTGCCTTTAAATAAGGCATCGCCAGCTGAGATTGCAGCGGCATCGCCAGTGGTAGCACCAGCAGCGGCAGCCGGAGCGGCGGCAGCAGTAGCGCCTGGGGTAACACCTTCTTTGCTTACGGCAGGAGCCGCGCCTACTTGTTGCGCTGATGTATTACCAACGGCGGCAAAAGTCAGAAAGAGAGCAAAAAAGAGGTGAGATAGAGGACGAAGTCGGATGCTATTCATAGCACAAAGTGACTGGGAAAAAGAAACGCAGGGGTGCTTCAAGGCCACAAATGTAGGTCGGGAATCGCAGGAAACAAAAGCGGCTTTTCTAATTTTTGCCAAAGCTCAACTTGATTAAAGCCTTCAAAAACCCACTCCATCTGTGCCTTATTATATATAGACAGTGGAGTGGAACTTGTAAAAGTCCAAACTCCATTTCAAAACCTGTCAAGCAATGTTCTTGGTCTTCAAGGTTCCAACTGCTTCTAAGCTCCAAAGGTTTTGCTTTTTAACTGGTAAATGTCGTACTGACTCATTTGAGCTTACAAAGCCCTGAACGTATACTTCAAAGCTTGGGCAGACCGCTTACAAAAGCAAATTATTTAACGAGAATCAGTGCAGATTCTCTGTGGTTTAGCTACCTTTGCGGGCTCATTTTATTTCAACCATTTATTTCAACCCCGTCGTAATGGAAGTAAGAAATTACGAGACGGTCTTCATTTTGACTCCCGTTCTGAACGAGAGCCAAGTGCAAGAGACGGTCGAGAAGTTCTCGCAGGTGCTTAAGGAAAATAGCGCCGACATCATCAACACTGAAGCTTGGGGCCTAAAGAAATTGGCTTACCCGATTCAGAAAAAATCTACTGGTTACTACTTCCTCGTGGAGTTCACGGGTGCCGGTAACATTGTAGATACGCTTGAGCTGGCCTTCCGCCGCGACGAGCGTGTAATTCGGTTCTTGACCACTGTACTGGACAAGCACGCTGTATCATACAACCAGCGTCGTCGCAACGGTGAAATGAACCAGCAGAAAACCAAAAAAGAATCGGAAGCCGTAGCCCAATAAGACCATGAGCCTAGCCAACGAGAAAATCCACAAGCAGGATACCCGTACCAAATACTGCCGCTTCAAAAAGGCTGGCATTAAGTACGTGGATTACAAAGATCCGAACTTCCTGCTGAAATTTGTAAACGAGCAGGGCCGCATTCTGCCCCGTCGTATTACCGGCACAAGCCTGAAATTCCAGCGCAAAGTAGCTCAAGCCGTGGCCAAAGCCCGTCACTTGGCACTGATGCCCTACGTAACCGATTCGCTGAAGTAACCCGTCAACCGTAGTACTGAGATGGAAGTAATTCTGAAAGACGACGTAAAGAACCTGGGCTACAAGAACGATATCGTAACTGTAAAGCCTGGCTACGGTCGCAACTACCTGCTCCCGCAGGGTCTGGCTATTCTGGCCGACAAGTCGAACAAAAAGATTGTAGCTGAAAACGTACGCCAAGCGGCGCACAAAGCTGAAAAAATCAAAACCGACGCTCAGGCAGTCGCCAACCAGATTGGTGATGTGGCCCTCGACATCCGCGCTAAAGTGGGTGAAAGCGGCAAGATTTTCGGCCGTGTAACTACGCTGCAACTCGCCGAGGCTCTGAAGGCCAAAGGCATTGATGTGGATCGCAAGCGCATTTCTTTTGATCAGGACCCAACGGCAGCTGGTGAGTACACCGCTACCATCAACCTGCACAAAGAAGTGAAGCACCAGATTCGCTTCAACGTAGTAGCTGAGTAAGCTGTTCACCGAGTAAGAAAAGCCTGATCACAACAGTGGTCAGGCTTTTTTGTTAGCTTGTAACAAGCTGATGTATTGGCACTTGTAAAAGGCAGCAAGACTTCTCTGCTCGTAGCAGCCTTATGGCCTTACTACCGCTGATTTTTGGCCGAACGGCCGGAGTTGAGTAGGTTGCTTGTTCCTTAGCCGGTTTTTTGACCGTATCTGTTTCTAATGTTTCGTACCGAACTGTCTCTTACGCCTCATCCCAATCAACTGCCTTTAAGTGCGCGGGTGATCACCGTGGGCTCTTGTTTTTCAGATGTCATTGGCAATCGTCTAGCGGCCGCGAAAGTCCATACCCTGGTCAATCCGTTTGGAACGGTTTTCAATCCGCTATCCGCTTGCAAGCTGATTCGGGCGGCCGCAGGGGAAGAAATGGACTGGCAGCAACACCTTGTAGAAGCACGTGGACGCTGGCAAAGCTATGATTTGCACGCAACCGTCGGTGCAGATTCGCCAGTCGCGCTTCTTCAGCACATACAGCAAGTAGTGCAGCAAGCTGGTGATTTCATACAATCATCTGATTTACTGATACTTACACTAGGAACTGCGTACGCTTACCGCTTGCGTGAAACACAAGAGATCGTAAGCAATTGCCATAAGGTACCTGCCGACCGATTTGATAAGGAATTACTGACGGCTGATGAGATTGTAGCAGCGGTTGCCGAGACGCACGCTTACCTGCGGCTTCGCAATCCGAAGCTCCGCATCCTACTGACCGTGAGCCCCGTACGGCACCTGAAAGACACCTTGCCCCTGAATGCCGTAAGCAAATCAGTGCTGCGCGTTGCTTGCCATTACCTCAGCGAGCTGCTGCCCGACGTGTCGTATTTCCCGGCTTATGAGCTGCTTTTGGATGATTTGCGGGATTATCGCTTCTACGCGGATGACATGCTTCATCCATCGTCGGTGGCGGAGGATTATATCTGGGAACGGTTCACGCGCACTTACTTCGACGGTGCATTTGGCCGCTTCAAAAAAGAGTGGGAAAGTATTCAACAAGCCTTGGCACATCGGCCACTGTATCCGGCCGCACCCGAACACCGCCAATTCTTGGAAAGTACGCTCGCCCGCCTTCAAAAGCTTGCTGCACAAGTCGATCTACGGGCTGAGATCCGGGAAGTACAGAAGCAAATAGCGGCCCTTCCGCTGCCTGCTAAGCCGTTGCCGGAACCGGAGCCGGAATTTGATGACGAGGAACGCATTGACGTGGGCCAGGTTGACGACACGTCAAATGTCTTGCCTGCTGTATCAGAAGCAACTCCTGTAGCGACACTTTCAGAAGTCGAGCCCGAGGAGGAAGAGGAGGAATACGAAGTACATGAACCACACTCGTTTATTTCTACTCCTGAACCCCTGCCTGCTCCGTTTGCAAAGAAAAAGCGACGGTCGCGTGGGGGAGCCAAACGCACTGCACGTAAACGCGCAGCACAAGAAGCTGCCCTTCTGCTCGAACAAAGTGTCGATTCATCTTCGGGGGTAATTACACAGAATGAAGAACCAGAAACCCTTGATATACAAACGGATACAAACCAGCTTCCTCATATTGAGTTAGAACACGACCAGTTACCGGCGGCTGTTTCTGATGCTGATGCTCCAGCGTTAACACTCGAGATAACATCGCCAGTTGAGGCGTCGGATGATGAGTTGATCACTTCCGTGCCGGTACCTGCGCGACCAACGCGCAGCAGAGGCGGACGCACGGCTACTACCGGCCGATCTGCAGTGCGCAAATCAGCTACCAAAGCTCCCAAACCGGCCGCAGCCAAAAAGCCTGCTCGCACGGGAAGAAGTAAGACGGGGGCTGCCGAAGCAGCTTTGAGCGCACTTTTGGCAGGTTTGGCTCCCGAAGCTCCTGCACCCGTCGCGCCTTCTCCCCTACTAGTAGCTCCACCGGAACTTCCTGCTAGTACTCCGCCTGTGCCCGAAGAAGCATTGCCAAAAGCTGCATCTCCAAAACCGGCGCCGAAACGCCGAAGCCGGCCGCCACGCAAGAAACCTGCAGCAGACGAAAATCCTGAGAAATCGTAAAACAAAACCCGGCCGGTAACGCCGGGTTTTGTTTTCAATACCTGCCCGTTCCTATGTCAAGCCTAGCATCTGCTCACGCCAATCGGTTGGCCCACGAAAGCAGCCCTTACTTGTTGCAACATGCCCACAACCCAGTTGATTGGTATCCGTGGGGCACCGAGGCGCTGCAAAGAGCCCAGAACGAACAAAAACCGATTCTGGTAAGCATTGGCTATGCCGCCTGCCATTGGTGCCATGTCATGGAGCGCGAATCGTTTGAGAACGAGCGGATTGCGGAAGTCATGAACCAGCATTACATCTGCATTAAAGTCGATCGGGAAGAGAGACCCGATGTCGATCAGGTGTATATGGATGCGCTACAGGCGATGGGAGTACAAGGTGGGTGGCCGCTGAATGTGTTTTTGACCCCTGAAGCCAAGCCTTTTTACGGGGGCACGTACTTTCCACCCCGCAATTGGGTGCAGCTTCTGCAAAGCATCGCCCAAGCCTATCAGGGAGAACACCGTACCGAACTGGAGCAATCGGCAGAGCAATTCGCAAAGGTGCTGCGTACCAGTAAGCTCGAAAAATATAGCCTTGAAGCGGCTGGAGTGAAGCTTACTAGTGAGCAATTTGATCAACTCCTCCATAATCTAGCGGTCCGCTTCGACCGCGAACTTGGTGGCATGAACCGGGCGCCTAAGTTTCCAATGCCCAGCATCTGGCGCTTTTTGCTCCGAGCCTACACCCTCACCAACAATCAGGATATCCTTGATCAGACGCTGCTAACGCTACGAGAAATGGCTTGGGGCGGGATTTATGACCAAGTTGGCGGCGGATTTGCCCGCTATTCTGTTGACGCCGAATGGCTGGCGCCGCATTTCGAGAAAATGCTTTATGACAACGGTCAGCTTATCAGCTTGTACTCAGAGGCTTACCAAGTATCTGGTAATGAGGAATTTAAAACAGTAGTATATGATTCTATCCAATTTGTAAAGCGCGAGCTTTTAAATTCGGAAGGCGGCTTTTATTCGTCGTTGGATGCGGATAGCGAAGGCGAAGAGGGCAAGTTTTATGTGTTCACGAAAGACGAGCTGCGCGAAATTCTGGGCGACGAAGAACCTCTATTTTCAGATTACTACAACTGCACAGCCGTCGGCAATTGGGAGCATGGGCGCAATATCCTGCATCGCCGAGCTTCCGACACGGCATTTGCTAAGGAGCATGAGCTTACGCCCGGCGTAGTAGCAGAGTTGGTGCAGGGCTGGAAACAGAAGATTATGCGCGCCCGCGACCAACGCATTCGGCCGGGCTTGGACGACAAAATTCTGACCGGTTGGAATGCCTTGATGTTGAGTAGTTTGGTCGATGCTTACCGCGCATTCGGCGAGCCCGAATTTCTACAATTGGCTCTGCAAAACGCCGCGTTTCTCCAGCGCAATCTTCGCGAAGGACCGCGTTTGTTCCGCAACTACAAGAACGGCCGCGCCACGATTTCGGGCTTTTTGGAAGATTATTCACTGGTCATTCAGGCATATATCGGCTTGTATGAGGTCACTTTTGATGCGCAATGGCTACAAGAAGCTGACATCCTAATGCAGTATGTGCTCGATCACTTTTTCGATCCTGTGGAAGCTCAGTTCTTCTACACCGATGATTCGGGCGAGAAACTTATTGCCCGTAAAAAGGAGCTATTTGACAATGTAATTCCTGGGTCCAACTCCTTGATGGCCAACAACTTGCATCGTCTCGGGTTACATATGGACAAGTCTACCTATACCGAGTTGGCCGCAACTATGCTTGCGCGCGTGCAGGACTTGGTAGTGAAAGAGCCTCAGCATCTTACCAACTGGGCTAGTCTGGCCACTATGTTGCTCCAACCCACAGCCGAAATCGCTATTGTAGGGCCGGAAGCGGAAACGAAACGCCGCGAGTTGAGCCGGCATTTTCTGCCCAATACGGTACTAGCCGGAACCGCTACAACTAGTGAGTTGCCCTTACTTCAGCACCGAACGGCTCAAGGCAATCAGACTACGATTTATGTCTGTTTCAACCGCGCTTGCCAACAGCCTGTGCACACCACAGAAGAGGCTTTAAATCAACTAACTAGCATTCGAAAGCTTTAAGCATATTGCTTGAAAAGGGGTTCAAGCGGTTGTTTCAACACTTGTTGAAGCAAGCGAAAGTCGATAGCGTATTGGCGCTATATAGATTTCTGCGCTACAAATTCGGCGTACCTTTGCCGTCCCTTTAGCCTTGCCCTGACCGTTGAGCCTCACCTTCGATTTTGCTTTGCCGGAGCCGACTGCGGCCGATCGCGTTACGCTGTTTGCGGACGTGATTCTGCCTTTGCCGCTGCCCAAGCTTTACACCTACCGCGTGCCTTTTGAGCTGAACGATCAGGTCGTCATTGGTGGGCGGGTTATTGTGCAGTTCGGGGCCAAGAAGACGCTTAGCTGCATCGTGGCGGCCGTGCACGAAACGCCGCCCAAGCTCTATCAAGCCAAATACATTCTGGAGTTCATTGACGACGCCCCCGTCGTGACGCAGCCTCAGCTGAAGCTATTTCGCTGGATGGCAGACTATTATATGTGCACGCTGGGCGAGGTGATCAACGCGGCGCTGCCAGCGGCTTTGAAGCTTAGCTCGGAGTCTCGCATTCAGCTGCACCCTGCATTTTCAGCGGAAGAAAATCCTTATCCGCTTTCCGAGCAGGAGCAGAAGTTGGTAGAAGTGCTGAGTTTGGAAGAAGGCAAATCCCTGACTTTCACCGATGTAGGTGAAATACTGGCGATCAACAGCTTTCACAAGGTCATTAAGTCGCTGATGCAGAAAGATGTGATCTTTCTGTTTGAGCACTTATCCGACAAGTATTCGCCAAAAGTGGTGAAGAAGGTCCGGCTGGCACATCATTTTGTGGAAGAAGCCGCCTTGGAGGAGCTTTTCGCTAGGCTGGCCACCAAACCCAAGCAACTCGACGTGCTGATGCGCTACTTGCAGCGCGTGCCAGTGTACCAGGATGTGCATGCCAACCACCGTGGTCTGGAAAAAGCCTCGCTTACCAGCAGCCCGCACCTCTCTCCTTCTGCGGTTAATACGCTGATCAAAAACGGCGTTTTGGAGCAGTTTGATGTGATTGTATCCCGCTTCCCGCTCGACGATGAGCCCGAAGCGAAGATTAATTTCACGCTGAGCGAAGCCCAAACTGCGGCTCGCGACTCTGTGTTAAACCTGTTTGGGGAAAAGGATATTGTGCTGCTGCACGGCGTTACAGGCGCGGGCAAAACCGAAATCTATATCGACCTGATTCGCAAGGCTTTAGATGGCGGCGGACAAGTACTGTATCTTCTGCCCGAAATTGCACTGACGGCCCAGATCGTAACGCGTTTGATGCGCGTATTCGGGACGCGCTTAGGTGTGTATCACTCCAAATTCTCGGACAACGAGCGGGTTGAGGTCTGGAACGGCGTGCTTTCCGGGCGCTTTCAGGTAGTAGTGGGCGTGCGTTCAGCGGTATTTTTGCCTTTCGATAACCTGTCGCTCATCATTGTGGATGAGGAGCACGAGAGCAGCTACAAGCAATACGAGCCGGCCCCACGCTACAACGCTCGCGAAGTAGCCCTCATGATGGCTAACTTTCAAGGTGCCAAAACGTTACTGGGCTCTGCTACGCCTTCGGTTGAAACCTACTACCAGACGCGCGCGGGCCGGTGGGGGTTGGTAACGCTCACCAAGCGCTTTGGCGAAGCCGGCTTGCCCGAGATTGAGTTGGTGGATACGCGCAAGCAGCGCGAAGCCAAGAAGATGCACAATCACTTCACGCCGGAGTTGCTGAGCGAGATTGAGCGGAAGCTGGCTTTAAAGGAGCAAGTTATTCTGTTTCAGAACCGTAGGGGTTACTCGCCTTTTATTTCGTGCCTCGATTGCGGCTGGATTCCGAAGTGTAAGAACTGCGCTGTTTCGCTAAGCTACCACAAGCACGCCCACGAGCTGCGGTGCCACTACTGTGGCTACCACGACCGCATGCCCGTCGAGTGCCCGGCTTGTGGCTCGCGCAACCTGAAAACAGTGGGCTTCGGCACGGAAAAGATTGAAGATGACCTGAAAGTAATGCTGCCCGCAGCCAACGTGCAGCGCATGGACCTAGACACGACGCGCGCTAAAAACTCCTATCAGCAGATTATTGCGGACTTTGAGAATCAAGCGACAAATGTGTTGGTCGGAACGCAGATGGTGACCAAAGGCCTCGACTTTGCCAACGTGAGTTTGGTGGGCATCATCAACGCCGATAGCATCATTCATTACCCCGATTTCCGGGCGCACGAGCGGGCGTTCCAGATGTTTGTGCAGGTGAGCGGGCGGGCGGGCCGTAAGGGCAAAAAGGGCAAAGTGATCATCCAGACGGCCGATCCGCAGCAGGTAATTTTCGATAAGGTGATCCGCAACGACTACCTCGAATTCTACGAGTACGAAATCACGCAGCGCCGCGAATACGGCTTTCCGCCGTTTATGCGCGTGATTCGTCTCACGGTGAAGCACGTAGATCAGCCGGTGGCCGAACAAGCCGCGATTTTGCTTACCCAGGAGCTAGTGGCTCGACTACGTCGCGAGGCCGTGCTGGGCCCGGAGGCGCCTTACATCTTCCGAATCCGGAATTTCTATTTGCAGGAAATCACCGTTAAGCTCGATCGGGAGCACACGGTGCTGAAGCACGCCAAAAGCCAGATTCAGGAAGCTATCAATGTGGTGAAAGACCAGAAAGACTTTAAGCAAGCCCGTATCGTAGCCGACGTTGACCCTATGTAAGTATCTTACAATCAAACATTTACACCAAATACCCTAACAAAAGGGCCCGCCTGATTTATCAGACGGGCCCTTTTGTTAGGGTAAAGCTGACTTATACTTCGTCGAGCAAGCCCAGGATGATCAGCACGATACCGATGATGGCGATGATGCCACCCAGTACGCCGAAGATGCCACTGATGCCGGTAAAGAGCGACAACAGCAAGCCAATCAGCAACAGGATGATACCCGTCCGGATGTTGTGGTTCAGTGCGTTAGCATCATCCGCCGAAGCTACTTCGGAGTGCTTCTTCAACTGCATCTTGCTCATCATTTTGTCCGCTTTCTTCACAGCTTTCTGCACGAGCGCCTTTTGCACCAGGTTCAGCTTGGGAGCAGCAGTCTGCGACTTAGCCGGGGCAGCTGCTTTGGCTACCGGAGCCATCTTGGCCGGGGCAGGAGCGGCAGCTACTGCGGGCGCTGGCTCAGGTGCCGCTACGGGCGTCGCCACGGCTGCTTCTTCGGCGGCCACTGGGGTCTCAGGCTGATTGGCGGGCGTAGCAGCTACTGCGCGCGCGGTCGTGGTACCGTGGTACGACGAGGTCTTGGGCAGCATGGCATACTCGGCGCGATTACAGCTGCTGAGCGCAATGGCGCAGGCAGCTACAGCAGTAAGCTTGTTGAGGAGTCCGGACAAGTGTTTCATGGAAAAGGAAGGGTTAGGTGAAAGAATTGGGAACGAATTTCTGTACGAACGACAGCGGCAAAAGTCGAAGAAAATTGAAAAAAGAGGCTTTCGGACCGAATTATAAGCAATAATTGCCTTTGTATACAGTTTTTCCTATTCCTAATATCAACCAGAAAGCGTTCTCCGCACCCAAACCGAACGCATCACTTACCACGAATGTTAGATCGAATAAGATCATCCTGCTCGTTGCTAATGGCTTTTTTACCAGTGTTTTTGCTACGCGCCTTTCTGCCCGGCGTGCTGTTGTTTTCGGCTTGCACCCAGCCGCCCTCCGAGAGTTCCTCAGTATCTTTTGCCGACCAGCGGGTGCGTGTGGCCGCCGATTCTGTGGGTTACTCATACCACACAGCTACCGACCCCAACGGCATCGGCAAGTATTATTACGGCCGCCAGATTGCGCACGTCATGGGCCACGAAGGTGCCGATTGGCTGGAGCGGGCCGACCGCCAGCAGGAAGAAGGCACTGACCTTTTGTTGCACGAACTGCACCTAAAACCCACCGACGTAGTCGCTGACATCGGGGCGGGCACGGGCTACTTCTCTTTCAGAATCAGCCAGTTAGTACCCCAAGGCAAAGTGCTAGCCGTGGACATTCAGCCCGAGATGATCACGGCCCTGCAACAGACTGCCGCTCGTACCAAAGTCAGCAACGTGCAGCCGGTACTGAGCACCGTGCAAAACCCCAATTTGCCCGATAACGGCGTCGATCTGGTGCTCATCGTGGATGCTTACCACGAGTTTGATCACCCGCGGGAGATGATGCAGGCCATTCGCAAATCGCTCACCCCAACGGGGCGCGTAGCGTTGGTGGAGTACCGTGCTGAGGACTCGGAAGTGCCCATCAAGCGCGTACACAAAATGAGCGTGGCCCAGGCACGGAAAGAGTTGGAAGCTGTTGGGTTAAAGTTCGAACAGAGCGTGGAAACGCTGCCCCAGCAACACCTGATGTTTTTTGGCAAAGGCCGCTAAACCTATAGCAGCCACCAGTTTTCGAAGCTCCTCTTTTTTTCGAAGCTCTTCTTTCGGCTGAAAGAGGAGCTTTTTGCATTTCAGATGCCCTCCGCAGCAGGCCATGAGGCCAAGCGCGCGGCTCGCCGTACCTTTGCAGCTATGTCTGTTTTCCCCGATCCGCGTCAGCTTTCCATCCACGATTACACGTATCAGCTCCCCGCTGAGCGCATCGCTCCAGAGCCCCTCCCCGACCGCGACCAATCGAAGTTGTTGGTGTACCGCACAGGCCAAATTACCGATCGTATTTTCCAAAACTTGCCCAGCGAACTACCTCCCGATGCGCTGCTTGTGTTCAACGATACCAAAGTCGTTCGGGCGCGGCTTTTTGCGCATAAGCCTACTGGCGGCGTGGTGGAGCTGTTTTGCTTAGAGCCCGTTGCGCCGCACCGGGCCATTGAGCCAGCCATGCAACAGACGGGTAGCTGCGTCTGGAAGTGCTTCGTGGGCAACGGCAAACGCTGGAAAACCGGGCCGGTCTTGCTGGAGTTTGAAGCCAATGGTCAGCCCGCCACGCTTACTGCCGAGCGCCAAGCGGCAGTAGAAGGCTACTCCCTCATTCGCTTTAGCTGGACGCCCGCCGAACTTCCGTTTGCCGAAGTGTTGCGCCAAGCCGGTCATTTGCCGTTGCCGCCCTACCTCAACCGCACCGATACGGACGCCGATGCGATACGCTACCAGACCGTGTATGCAGCCCACGAAGGCGCCGTAGCTGCCCCCACGGCCGGCCTGCACTTTTCCGACAAGGTATTTGCCGATCTGGCGCAACGTGGCATCGACACGGCCCGCCTGACACTGCACGTCGGAGCCGGCACGTTTCAACCTGTGAAAGCGGATCGGATGGCCGAGCACCCCATGCACGCCGAGCCCATTACGGTCGAACGGCAAGTGTTGCTGCATTTGCTGGCACACGCACCCAAGCCAATTATTGCGGTAGGCACTACCAGCTTGCGTTCGCTGGAAAGCTTATATTGGCTTGGATCACAACTATTTTATAATCAAGTCATTACAAATAAAGCGCTACAAGTACACCAATGGCAGCCTTACGAAAGCGGCCCGCAGCCCTCCGTCCAAGAAGCGCTCCAAGCCCTTTTGGCGTACCTCGACCGGGTGGGCACTGATGTGTTGCAGGCCTCTACCCAGCTGCTGATTGCGCCGGGATACCGCTTTCGGGTAGTGCAGGGCCTGATTACGAACTTTCACCAGCCTGAAAGCACGCTGCTGCTGTTGGTAGCGGCCTTGGTGGGCCCCAACTGGCGCCAGCTCTACGACCACGCACTGGCCCACGATTATCGTTTTCTGAGCTACGGAGACAGTTCTTTGCTGTTGCCTTAAGCTTTGGTATTCGGCGCTTTAGCCGACTGTTGAGCTTCGCAATACAACTTATTTCTTCCGTAGCGTATAAGGGTGTGTTGTTGCAGAACAACTCAACTAATTAATCAGAAATCATGAAAAAAATAATCATGCTCCTCGCTGCAGTAGCTTTCTCAAGTGCTGCTTTTGCCCAGACTACTACTACTCAGACCAACTCGGCGACTGGTGCCAAAACTACTACCACCGTCCGCGATAACGGCACGGTGAAAACGGAATCCCGCACGGGCCGCACCAAAGCCGGCGAAGTAGTGCACGACACCAAAGTAGGAACCGAAGAAGCAGCCACCAAAACGGGCCACGTCGTGAAGAAAGGGGCCCAAAAGACAGGCCACGCCGTAAAGAAAGGCGCTAACGCCGTAAAAAAAGAAGCAAAGAAGCTGTAGTATCTTACCGCTTTCGGCTGCAAAAAAAGCCCCGTCAGGATTCTGACGGGGCTTTTTTATATCCTAACGTCTACAGCTTTTACTGGCCAACCAAGAACACGGCGTTGCCAAACAGCAGCTTGCCGCCCTGCCAGAAAGCCCGGAACAGGGGGTTGTCGCCCATGTACACAACTTGCCCACGCCCAAGGCTTTGCGAGCCCAGCACAAAGGTGTCGGTGAGTTGCTTGCGGGCTAGCACGCCCGTAAAACCAGCTGCGTAGCTGTTCTTTTTCAGAACGCCTACGTTCCAGCCGCCTTCGCCCAAAAAGCGATAGTTGAGCGGCTCGCGCAGCAGCGCAAAATACGTATCGCCGTAGCCAAAGGCCAACGGATGCGTATTGTCGAGCTGTAAGCGGTATACGCTGCCCTGTACCCGATCCTCGGCCCGGCTGCGGTCGGCGTCGCCGTAGCGACGGAGCAGCTTATACGGATCGGCTTTTTTGGTTGCGGCCGAGTCCGCGGGCTTTGTTTTGAGTAGGAAGTCCTTTTTGTTGGCCAGAAAGCGTGAAGCGCCTTCCAGTGCGATTAGCTTGCCGCCGCCGCGCACCCACGCCTTCAGGGTTTCAAGATTGCGTTCGGGATAAATGTCGGAGTAGTCGCCATCGGGCAGAATCAGCACGTCGAATTTTTGCAGCGGCACCGTGCTCAGATAATCGGAGCCCAGCACCGTGATCGGGTAGCCAATCTGCTGCTCGAAAAAGTGCCATACTTCGCCAAATGCCGTCGGATCGACGCCTTGCCCGCTCACCACGGCTACGTTGGGCTGCTTGACAAAGTGTACCGAGCCCGAGCCCAAATCGCCGCCCGTGGTAGAAAAGCCCGATTTTATGGCCTGTACCACCACGCCCGCCGAATCAGCCTGGGCACGAACCAACTGATCGAAACGAGCGCCCAGGCTTTCGTTGCCGGTACGCGTAATAATCAGGGTACCAGGCATATACTTTTGCCCTTCCGACTCAAATGCTTCTTCCGCCACCCGGACTTTTACCTTCTGCGACAGCAGATGCCCCAGGAAGCGCACGTCCTGCAAGCCATTCCAGCGGGCCAGGTAAGCATACGGCTTGTCGCTGCTAGCGCCACTGCCTTTCACCGTAGCAGCGGAAGGCGCTTTGCCCGAAGCGTCCAGCTTATCGCGTAACGCATAGGCCTTCAGGCCAAAGGCATAGGGCAGCGACCACGCCGTGATGTCGTAAGTAAGCGAGTCTTCAAGGGCCGCCCGAGGCTCAAACAGCACCTTCACCAGCGTCGATTTGGGTTGGTACATGCTCACTACCACGTCGCGCGGCTCGATCTGCACGCTTTCGGTTTTGCCCGATGTGTAGTTGAAACCACGCGTTTTCACGCGTTTTGGCGCATACCCATATTTAATTTGCTGTCTGTCAAGGTATTGCGTCAAGGCCTTAACTTGCCCTGGATCGCTGGCGCCCGACAGCACAAATGATTTGTATTCGCCCTGGGGCTTGGTGCGCGCCTGCTCGTAGTACTTCTGGAACTCCCGGATAATCTCGTCGCGGTGCTCGACCGTAGCCTGAATGGTGGCGCGGCTGGCAGCGTGGTGGTGCGCAATGCGCTGGGCGAGCGTGAGCGTATCGCCGTCGTTGCGGGCGTACGCGATGCCGGCCGGGCCGCCGCCACCCTGCTCATAGGTCATACCGATGGCTCCGTTGAACGAAGGCCAAGTGTCGCCGTAAGTCGGAGCAAACAAATCGTAGGTTTCGCGCGTGAAATAGAGCCAGTTGTTCTTATCGAAAGCCTGGCGGTTGTAGTCGCCGATTACGTTCTGAAACTTGCGCTGAAAAGCCGTCAGGTCGGCGTGAAACGGTTTGGCCGCGGGTGAAAAGTAGTAGGAGTTGTTGGGTCCCATCTCGTGAAAATCCGCGTGCACCTGCGGCAGCCACTGGTTGTAGAGCACAATGCGCTGTTGGGTTTCTTGCTGCGTTTGCCAGGCCCAATCACGGTTTAGGTCGAAGTAGTAGTGGTTGTAGCGCCCGCCGGGCCACGGCTCGTGGTGCTCCCAAGAATACGGCGAGGCATTCGGCATCTGGTTGTGTACCCGGTTGTACCACATCGCATACCGATCGCGGCCGTCGGGATTGACGCACGGATCGATAATAACGATGGCATTTTGCAGCCACTGCTGCATCTGCTGGTCTTGCGGGTTGGCCAGGTCGTAGAGCACCTGCATCACGGCCTCGGATGAAACCGACTCGTTGCCGTGCACATTGTAGCTCAGCCATACCACCGGCGGCTGTTGGCGCAGCGGCGAGCCACCTTCCAGGCCGGCTAGGCGCAGGTTGTTGCGCCGAATGTCCTCCAGGTGCGTCATGTTGTCGGGAGTGGCAACCTGCACAATCTCCAACGGACGGTTTTCGTAGGTCTGTCCGTAACGCTGCAATTTCATGCGGCCGGGCGAATGCTGGACTACGTGGTCTACGTAGCGCAGCAAATCGGCATGCGTGGTGAAGCGGCTACCTAGTTTATAGCCCAAAAACTGATCGGGCGTTTGCAGCGCTCCCGCGTCGCTGGCCGCCGTATTCTGACCGTAAGAAGTGGAGGCCCAACACAGCATCAGCAACCCGGCGAGCCAAAAGCCACCGGATGTCAGAACGCGACGAGAAGCCTGCCAGAAAGGAAATGGTTTCGTCATCAGAAGAAAGTAAAGGGTAAATAGGACGTTGTAAAAGCTGAAATAACGCAACGCTCGCCGCAATACCCGCACCACACCACATTAATTCTCACAAATACCTGTTGCGGCACAGCATTCTATTTTCCAAATCAAACTGCTTTTGCTCCTATAAGCTCCCGAAAGCACCCCGAGATCTGCCCCATAAAAAAGCCCATCAGGAATACCGATGGGCTTTTTATAAATCATTAATAATCAATTACTTATCCGACTCCGTTATTCCTTTGTCTTTTTCACGGATCTGGTAGAGTACGCTTTCCGCCACGCCGCGGCCAAACAACGAAATACCCGAATTGAAGACGCCTAAGGCCAGCGTGCCGGCAGCGACCCATTCGCCCGTGGGCGCGCCCTTCTCTTTCAAGCTAGCGGCCCACTGAATCAGGCAGGCACCGAAGCCAATCACTACCAAGCCGCCGGGGGCAAAAGCTAACCATTTGGTTTTGTGTGTCATAGAAATGTGGTTTTAAGCTCAACAATGTGTGGTACGCAGCAACAGAGAAGGCCGCCGAAGCCTTAGGCTTTCGCAAATGCGCACGCTTCCTCATCCTTTCCAATCGTACCTTTGCCACTTGGGGTTACGTTTTTGCCCGCCCATTCGACTTTTTTGCTGAGCCTCGCTGAAACAAAGCAACTTGCGCAACAATCATAACATATTAATTATGAGCGATTTACATTATAAGGAGTTGTTGCAGATTGCTTTCTCAACGGAGGCTGAAGCGGCGTACTACCTCACCGACGCCGAAAAAGCAGCCTACACTACTTTTATCAAAGCAAGCGGCGCGGAGCGGCCCTTCCGTTTTGAGCGGGTGCGTCTGGGTGTCGCGATGGCACTTATGAAGATGTTGGCCGACCTCGGCGACCACGAAGAAAGCCGCCACGTGCTCGATTTGCTGCACCGTGCACTGGGCGCCCGTTCGGCCGCCGAGATCGACAAAATTATCACGCGCGATGCCAAGCTCTTCGAGCGCCTGTTCACAAATCTTTACGTGAACGAAGACGGCGAGCAAGTGCTCCACCTTTTCGAGCGCACCCTTGATGCCGACACGCAACCCGCTATGGATGAAGTAATTGAGGATGCGCTAGCCGTTGCCCAAGAGCTAGATTTTACGCGCGAGGAAGAAGACGAGGACTAGGCTAGCCCGGCCGCAACGCCAAGTTGCGGCGCGGCGCTTCAGAATGAAAGCTAAACCACTACCTTTTCGGCGTTTTCAGCCCTTGTTCACGCAAGCCTGACGCCCGGTTAGCCCGACCGCCGACCGTATTGGTTTACCTTTTATTCAGGGATATGACCCTCTTGTTTTTTGGCTTTGTGTTGCTCATTCTGGGCTTCAACGCCGGCAAAATCTCTTACAACTTCGATCGGTTTCGGGGTACGCTTCTGTTTGCCGGGCTTACCTTAATTGTATTAGGACTGGCCTTGAGCACTGTCGTACAGATAGATGCGGGCCAAGTGGGCGTCCAGACGCTCTTTGGAAAAGTACAGCCGCAGGTGTTGCCCAGCGGCCTTAACCTGATCAACCCGCTGACGGAAGTCACGCGTTTCGACACCCGCACCCAGAACTACACCATGTCGGCGCAACACGGCGAGGGCCAGCAGTCCGGCGACGATGCCATTCGGGTGCTCTCGGCCGATGGACTGGAGGTGGTCATCGACCTCACGGTGCTCTACCACGCTGTGCCCGACCGGACGCCGCAGATTCTGGCTACCATCGGCGAAGATTATCAGGATAAAATCGTGCGGCCGATCACGCGCACCCGCATCCGCGACAACGCAGTATACTACGATGCAGTAGCCCTGTACTCGACCCGCCGCGATGAATTTCAGACGCGCATTTACAATACCATCGAGAAGGATTTTCGCAAGAACGGGCTACAGCTCAACCAGTTGCTTATTCGTAACATTCAGCTGCCGGCATCGGTGAAGCGCAGCATCGAAAGCAAGATCTCCGCCGAACAGGACGCGCAGAAAATGCAGTTTGTGTTGCAGAAAGAGCGTCAGGAAGCCGACCGCAAGCGCATCGAGGCCCAAGGCATCGCCGATTACCAGAAGATCCTCAATGCGGAACTCAGCGACAAACTGCTGCAATACGAAATGATCAAAGCCAACAAAGAAATCGCCACCTCCCCCAACAGCAAAGTCATCATCATGGGAGGCGGACGTTCCACTCCGCAAGTGCTGCTCTCGGATAAATAATTGACTATCAACCATATATAAAAAGGGCCACCGCGAGCATCGCGGTGGCCCTTTTTGTTGGTAAAATGGCTGGGCTTAGTAGCCTGGGTTTTGCTTCAGATTGGGGTTTACGTCCAATTCGCGCTGCGGAATCGGCAGCACCAATTGTGGCGAGTTATAGGGAAGCGTGCCAACGTTTTCCTTGTTGCGCTTTACGTCGTGGAGGCGGAAGCCCTCGAAGGCCAGCTCTCTGCGGCGCTCCAGCAGGATTTGCGGGAGCGTTACCGCAGTCAGCAGGGTAGCGCCGGCGCGGGCGCGAACCGTATTTACGTCGGCCAGCGGCGTAGCACCTACGGGCGTACCACCCGCGCGGAAGTTGCCTTCGGCGCGCACGAGGTACATTTCTGCCAAACGCATCACTTTAACGTTGCCGTATTGCTGATCGAATTTCAGGGAGTAAGGCGCGTCGAAAAACTCGCCGCGCTCGTCCGTTGGTCCGTACAGGTCGAGGTGCGGCTGTAGCACCTCAATATCACCGCGCTGCGAGCCCGAGAAGTACGAGTTCAGGTTGTCGGTGGTGTTGTCCTGCGAGGTTACCTGCATTGCGAAAACGTCTTCCGAGGTGTTGGTCGTCGTGGTAAACTCATCGGCATAGGAGCTTACCAGCGAGTAACGTCCCGAAGCAATGACGCGGTTAGCAGCAGCGGCAGCATCGGCGAAGCGGCTTTGCTGCAAATACACGCGAGCCAGCATACCAGCGGCGGAAGCTTTGGTAGCAAAGAAGCCGTTGGAAGCCGGAATTTTAGCTTCGGCATCCTGAAAGTCCTTTATTACCTGAGCATAGACTTCGGCCACCGTATTGCGTGGTACCTGCACAGAAGCGTCAAGCTGCTTGGTTGGAGTCAGCACCAACGGCACACCTAGGTTAGACTGTGGACTACCATCGTTCCAGTCTTTGCCAAACAAACGAACCAGCTCAAAGTGCATGGCTGCGCGCAGGAACTTGGCTTCGCCTTCTACGCGGTCTTTACGTGAAGCAGTAACCTTGTCAAGATTAGCCAACACGTTGTTGGCAATGTTGATGGTGTTGTAAGCATTGTTCCAAACGCCGGCCACAAACGAATTGTTGACCAATACCGATTTCTGGAAGAACTGACGCGGCTGCACGTACGTGCCCACAAAGTCAATTTCGCCGTTATCGGCCAGCAATTCCGAAATGAAGGGGATGTTGCCCACGTACAAATCATTGTCGCTGAGGCCGTCGTAAGCGCCTACCAAAGCGGCTTCCACATCGGCGGATGTGTTGAGGGCATTGGCAGCGTCTATGGAGTCCTTGGGGTTGATGTCCAGCTTTTTGTCGCAGCTGGCCAGCGGTACCGTTAGCAGCAGCGAGGCTACCGCTAGAGAATGAAATATCTTCTTCATGTTATCGATTCGAAGTAGAAAGTGTCAGAACACATTGATTTCTGGCAAAAGTCCGACGGACTTTTAGAAACCAATGTTGACGCCAATCGTGTAAGTTTTGGCCTGCGGAGCCGAGTAGAAATCGTTTCCTTGCGAAATGTTGCCAGCCAAGTAGTCGGCGTTCACTTCGGGGTCCCAGCCTTTGTAATCCGTAAACGTCAGCAGGTTCACACCGCTCACGTAAATGCGAGTAGACTGCAGGTGGGCGGCCTTAACAAGCGAAGAAGGCAGATTGTAGCCCAGCGTCACGGTCTTGAGGCGAACGTAGGAGCCGTCAGAGATGTAACGCGACGATTCGCCTACCCCCGCCGTACCGTTGGGGTCAAAGAATACGGGCTTGGGCACGTTGGTGATATCACCAGGCTTCCGCCAACGCTTCAACTGATCCTTGGTCTGGTTGTCGTAGCCGTTGCTGGCGTTAGCCGACTGGAATTTGCCACCGCCATCGTAGATGTCGTTGCCGAATACACCTTGGAAGGTAAAGCTGAAGTCGATGCCCTTAAAACCGAAGGTGTTGGTTACACCACCCGTCCACTTGGGGTTAGGGTTACCGATGATTACGCGCTGAGCAGCGTCGTAATCGTTGGTCTTGGTGCGATCAAGGCTGCCATCGGCATTCGGGGTGTTCAGGTAAAACAGGGCGTCACCGTTAGCAGGATCTACGCCGGCATACTCCTTACCGAAGAACACGCCGATAGGCTGGCCTTCAACAGCGCGGTTCAGGAAGCCACCTTCAATCACCTGCCCTTGTAAGTTGGTGATTTTGTTGCGGTTAGTAGAAGCGTTGATGCTGGTATTCCAAGTGAATGCACCTTCTAGGTTGCGCGTGTTCACCACGAATTCGGCGCCTTTGTTATTCAGGTTACCAACGTTGCGGAACTGCCGCGTGAAACCGCTGGTAGCGGGCACGTTTACGAACAGGGCCAAATCCTTCGTTTTCTTCTGGTAGATATCTACCTCACCGCTGATGCGACCGCCCAAGAAGCCAAATTCCAGACCGGCATCGGCCTGAGCAGTGGTTTCCCATTTCAGATCAGGGTTACCGATCTGCGTAGGAGCCTGACCGGGTACGCCGGCGTAGGCAGCTGGGCCATACAGGTTGCGCGACACAAAGTCACCGAAGTCTTGGTTACCCGTGATGCCGTAGCTGACGCGAGGCTTCAGGAAAGACAGGATAGTTTGGTCTTTCATAAAGTCTTCCTCCGTGATCACCCAGCCTACTGAAGCAGCTGGGAAATAGCCATAGCGCTTGTTCACTCCAAAACGCGACGAACCATCGGCGCGGAAGCTTGCGCTAACCAAGTACTTGTTGGCAAAAGCATAGTTTACGCGGCCGAAGTAAGACAGCAAAGCGCTGCTTGTTTCGTTCGTAGAGCCGGCATTAATAATGGCCGCACCTGAGATCTTGGTGTAGGCATCGCTGGGAAACTGCTGACCCGATACGCTGCTTGTCTTAAGCTTACGCTCTTCGTAAGCCATACCACCAACGACTTCGAGTGAGTGATTCTCAGCGAAAGTCTTGCGGTAAGTGAGGTAGTTGTTGGTCGTATAGCGGCCGTTGATTACTCGACGGTTGAAAGCATCGCCGTTGTTGGGGCCGCTGTTGCGGTACGTGATCCGGCCATAATAGGCATCCTCATCCTGGTTCAACAGGTCGATTCCAAGTTCGCTGCGGAATGTCAAGCCAGGTACAAATTCGTATTGGGCAAATGCGTTACCGAGGCTGCGGTACGTAGTAGCTACGTAGCTCTGGCCGATGTAGCTCAGGATCGGGTTGTAGTAAACCGGATAGTTGATGTTGGGCAAGCCGGTAGCCAGATCGAGAGCGCCGCTGGCTAGGCCAGTACGTGGGTCGATCAGCGGCGTGATGGGCGACAGCGCCACTATCTGAATAGGTGTGCTGAAAGCGTTGTCGTTCGAAATACGGTTGTTGCGCGTACGACTCAAGCCAAAGTTCAGGCCCATGGTCAGGCGTTCAGTTGCCTTATGGTCGAGGTTTACCCGAGCACTGATCTTCTCAAACTTGTTGCCGATAATAATGCCTTTCTGGTCGCTATAAAGGCCCGACACGAAGTAGCGAGTCTTATCATTGCCACCGCTCGTGCTCAGGTCATACTGGCTGAAGGGAGCACGCTGGAAAGCTTCTTTCTGCCAATCAACGTTGACAGCACCGGTTTTGTAGTCGTCGTTGCCAGCCGAATAGCGGCGTAGGCGAGCCTCAACGGTGTTAGCTAGGTACGAAGCGCTGCGGTTTGCACCGGCCTCACGGATGAGCTCTACGTATTCTTGGGCATTCAAGAAATCCTTGAGGTGGGTAGGCTCACTTAGGCCTGTTTGGTAGCCTAAAGTGAAGTTTGTTCCACCGGCCTTACCACGCTTGGTGGTAATCAGCACAACACCGTTAGATGCCCGCGAACCGTAAATAGCTGATGCTGAGGCATCTTTCAGAATGCTGATGCTCTCAATATCGTTTGGGTTCAGGTCGGCAATCGGGTTGGTTGCAGCAGAAGTACCCGATTGGTTTTCCGAAATGATCGGAATGCCGTCTACAACGTACAGCGGCTGCGTGCCACCGCTCACGGAGCTTGTTCCGCGCACCCGCACTTTGATGCCCTGGCCCAGCTTGCCGCTGCTGTTTTCGATGAAAACGCCGGCCGCTTTGCCCTGAATAGCTTGTTCGAAGCTCGGTACGGGTGCATTCTGCACCTCACGTCCCGATACTTGCGTGATAGCACCCGTCAAGTCAGCTTTCGATTGGGTACCATAACCTACCACTACTGCCTCACTGAGCAGTACGTCGTTGGTCTTTAAAGTAATGTCGACGGTCGAACGATTGCCGACCACAACGTTTTGGGTGGTGTACCCAATTGAGCTTACTACTAAGGTTGCATTAGGCTGAACAGTGAGCGAAAACTCGCCGCTAGCGTTGGTGCTGGCGCCGTTGGTAGTGCCTTTCTCCAGCACTGTTACCCCAGGCAGTCCAGAACCATCGGCTCCGGTTACGTGACCACTTACTGTCCTGGTCTGGGCCCACGCCGCTGTCGCCAGCAACAGGAACCACACAAGGGTGAGTAGAAATTTTTGTTTCATTAGAGGTTGACCCACTGGGCCGGTTAGAGTGAAAAATGCCGGACTGAGATTTTGATGCAAAACAGAATGAAGGTTTTGCATCCTGACCGGTAAAACAAGGGAGTGTCGGCCTAAAGCTGCAACTGGCCGACTACAAATTAAATTAAAAGCAGGTTTGATGGTTTAACCTAGCTAAATAAAATGAGATATAACTAAGGTTAAATAGGAGGTTTCGCTAGTTACAAATAGTCAAAAAGCAGCCTTATGCAACAGAAAGGCACTTTTTCAACAACAATGCTTTAGACAAAACAGGGAAATAATTTATTTCAAATCGAATGCTCATCTGGCCGTAAAATCCAGTGCAAACGTTTCTTGAATAATCACTTATAGCTATGCGCTGATGCTGAATTAGCTTGCATCCAAGTAAATCCGGCACGGTCAGCAACCAGGTAGCTGTAAATTCAAGGAGCGGTTTGCAGAGGGTTGAGCTACTTAAATAAGTGACTGCGCGGGCTCCATTTGTACTCAGCCCATGGCTTAATGGGATGCAACACGAACCCGATTGCATTCTCCCGCCGTAACTGCATACCTTTACCCTCACAGAACCTTCTGCGTCCAGCCGCTTTCAACAGCCTTTTTTCTGCAGTTCCTCTTATTTAATGGCTAATATTCAATACCTAACGACGCCCGCTGCCATTGAGCACGTTGCCGGAATTTTAGGCTCTAAACCGCGTTTAGGAGTTGATTTAGAGTTCGACGACATGCGCCACCGCTACGGGCGCAACTTGGCTTTAATTCAGATTTTCGACGGCACTGAAGTTTACCTTCTCGATCCTATTCCGCTTACCAACCCGGCCCACGAGCTGGAGCCAATTTGGGCTTTGTTGCGCAACCCAGCTATCGAGAAGGTATTTCACAGCTGCAAATCCGACATTCTGCTGCTCGATGAGCTATTCGGCGTGCATGTGCGCACCATCACCGATACCAGCGTGCAGTATACCTTACTGGGTGAATCGGACAACAACATTTCCTTGGGCCGCCTGATACAGAGCGAGTTAGGGATTGAAGTAGATAAGGGCGAACAGAAATCCAACTGGCTGAAGCGCCCGCTTACCGAAGCGCAGAAGCTGTACGCAGCCAACGACGTGCTGTATTTGTTTGAGCTAGCCGATCGCCTCAGCGAAAAGCTAGCGGCCCTGGGCCGCACGCAGTGGGCCAACGAAGAAAATGCAGCGCTCGAAGACGTTCGTTATACCCGCGACGAACGGCCGTACCTGCGAATTGCGGGCAAATACCGCATTCAGCCCAACGAGCTGCCGCTGTTCCGCGATTTGTATCTGCTTCGCGATCAGTTGGCTAAGGAGCTGGACCGGCCGCCCTATATGGTTTTTGCCAACGATCGCTTGTCGGAGCTGGTGCGCGATACGCCCCGCAGCGCCAACGATTGGAAGGCCGCCCGCGGCTTGCACCCAGAGCTGAAGCGCATGCCCTACCTCGACCAACTGGCGGCGCTTTCGCCCGACAATTTCGTTGCGGTTCCCGAGCCTACCCCGCCTGCCGAGCAGCGCCGTTTTCCGTTCCGACGACGCCTCAACGGCGACAAAGCGGCTCGGGCCGATGCCCGCGAGCAACTTCTGCTTACGCTGAAGACGCACATTACCAACGACATAAACGGCTACGTGGCCAACTTGGTGCTTTCCAACCGCTTGGTGGCCGATATCATCGAGTTGGGCGCCGAGCAAGTGCTGCGCCCGTGGCAGAAAACCATTCTGCGCGAAACCGCCGAGCGTCACAACCTAGATTATGGTTCGTTGGCAGATCCGTTTGTTTGAACCACGGCTTGGAGCGGAGGAGCCGGATTTCACGGATCTTGTAGAAGAGTTGGCTCATCCTATAAGCGCTTGATAACCAGATATTTACAAAAAATCCCACTGTATATGCAGCGGGCTTTTTTGCTGTTCAAGTCTTATCAAAGGGCATGAGCGAAGAACCCAAAACGTCCACAAAATCCGTAAAATCCAACTCCTCCGCCCCAAGCCGTGGTTCAGGTAGAAAATTGTGCTTCTTCCGTAGAGCCAACCAACGCGGCAGTGCTGGCTTTGCCGGCTGAAACTATGTGCTGGACAGCATCGAAATAGCCCGTACCGACAAATGCCTGGTGCTTTATGGCTTTGAAACCGTGCTTTTGCAGAGCAAACTCCCGTTCCTGAAGCTCGGAATAGCCCGCCATGCCGCGTTCGCGGTAGGCCTGCGCCAACTCGAACATGCTGGTATTGAGCGCATGAAAGCCTGCCAACGTGATAAACTGAAATTTGTAGCCCATTGCGGCTAGCTCTTCCCGGAAGGTTTCCATTTGCTCTTTGCTCAGCTTGGAGGCCCAATTGAAAGACGGTGAGCAATTGTAAGCCAGCAACTTACCGGGATATTTGGCGTGAATGCCTTCGGCAAAGTCGCGGGCCTGCTGCAAATCGGGGTGTGACGTTTCCATCCAGATCAGGTCGGCGTAGGGTGCGTAAGCCAGCCCCCGCGCAATGCAGGCTTCGACGCACGGCCGAACGCGGTAGAAACCTTCGCTGGTGCGGGTAGCGTCGATGACAAAAGGCAGATCGCGCTCGTCGATGTCCGAAGTCAGGAGGTCGGCGGCGTCGGCATCGGTGCGGGCTACGATGAGTGTGGGGACGTCCAGTACATCGGCAGCCAAGCGGGCCGCAACCAATTTATTTACAGCCTCTTGCGTAGGCACTAGCACTTTGCCGCCGAGGTGGCCGCATTTTTTGGCCGACGAAAGCTGATCTTCAAAATGCACGCCCGCGGCCCCGGCTTCGATCATCATTTTCATCAACTCAAACGCGTTGAGATTGCCTCCAAAGCCCGCTTCCGCATCGGCCACGATAGGCACCAGCCAGTGCACATTGCCGTCCCCGGTCAGGGTCTGGATCTGATCGGCGCGGAGCAGGGCGTTGTTGATGCGCAGCACCACGTTGGGTACGCTGTCCGAAGGATACAGGCTTTGATCGGGGTACATCTGGCCGGCAAGATTGGCGTCGGCCGCTACCTGCCAGCCACTGAGGTAGATGGCGTTGAGGCCGGCCTGCACTTCCTGCACCGCCTGATTGCCGGTCAGGGCCCCTAACCCAGCCACATACGGCTCCGAATGCAGTAATCGCCACAGCCGCTCGGCTCCTTGGCGGGCCAGCGAATACTCAATCTTGACGGAGCCTTGCAGCTTCACTACGTCTTCGGGAGCGTATGGCCGCTCAATTCCAGACCAGCGTGGATTATGGGACCAGTCGTGCGCAATAGCAGCGATTCGTTCGTGCTTGTTCATGAGGAAAAGAAGTTAAGGTTGGTTTAGCTGTAAATCATAAATACCTCACAGCCAATTATTTATATTAAATAGCATATCTACACCAAAGACAATAGTCGACCGCCAGACATAACGCCTGTCAGCAAAAAGCCAGAAAAACATGACCGGAAGATGCCTCCGAATGCGGCTTACCCTAGTTGCTCGTAGGCCGGCAGCGTCAGGAATTCCGTGAACTGCGGATTGACCACCAACTGGTCGAACAGCCGGGCGGCTTGCTCGTAATGGCCCATATCGTAGCGGGCCTCCCCTACCAGATCGCGGATTTTGTGCAGCTGACCGGGCACAAGCGAACGGTACAGCTCCACCGTTACGGGGCGGCCGTCGGCGAGCCTCGTATTAGGCGTATGAATCCATTGCCACACCTGCGCCCGCGAGATTTCGGCCGTTGCGGCGTCTTCCATCAGGTTGTAGATGGGTACGCAGCCGTTGCCGCCCAACCACGCTTCGAGGTACTGGATGGCCACATCAATGTTGAGCTTCAGGCCTTCTTCGGTGATGCGGCCTTCGGGCGCCCGCACCAGATCGGCAGCGGTTACGTGTACGTCTTCGCGCTTGCGATCAATTTGGTTGGCGCTGGGCATCAGCTCATTAAACACGCCCAGCGCCACCGGCACCAACCCCGGATGTGCGACCCAGGTGCCGTCGTGGCCGTTTTGGGCCTCGCGCACCTTGTCCTGCCGGACTTTTCCCAGCGCGGCTTCGTTGGCTTCAGGGTTATCTTTGATGGGAATTTGAGCGGCCATGCCCCCGATGGCGTGCACGCCGCGGCGGTGGCAAGTCTGGATGACGAGCTGTGAGTAAGCCGCCATAAAGGGCACCGTCATGGTGACGTCGGCGCGGTTGGGCAAGCGAAACTCTGGCTTCGCACCAAGCCGCTTGATGTAGGAGAAAATATAATCCCAACGGCCGCAGTTCAGGCCCGCGGAATGTTCGCGCAGCTCATATAGGATCTCGTTGAGTTCAAACGCCGCCGGCAACGTCTCGATTAGCACCGTGGCTTTGATTACGCATTTCGGCATTTTCAGCGACCACTGCGCGAAGCCAAACACGTCGTTCCAGAGCCGCGCTTCGAGGTGGCTCTCAATTTTGGGCAGGTAATAGTAAGGTCCGCTACCGCGAGCGCACAACTCGTGGGCGTTATGGAAAAAGTAAAGGCCAAAATCAAACAGCGAAGCGCTAATGGGCTCGCCATCCACAAGCACATGACGCTCAAGCAGATGCCAGCCACGCGGCCGCACCATCAGTACGGCGGTTTCGTCGTTGAGCTTATATTCTTTGGTGGGCGTGCTGAGCGAGATCGTGCGCCGGACAGCATCGCGCAGGTTGCGCTGCCCTTCGATCACATTGCTCCACGTGGGGCAGTTAGAATCCTCCAGATCGGCCATGAATACCTTCGCGCCCGAGTTCATCGCGTTGATGATCATCTTGCGGTCCGTAGGGCCCGTAATTTCTACCCGCCGGTCCAGCAAGTCTTTCGGCACGGGCGATACAGTCCATTCCTTATCCCGAATTAGCTGAGTTTCAGGCAGGAAATCAGGCAGCACGCCGGCTTCAAATTGCTGCTGCCGCAACGTACGCCGTGCCAACAGCTGCTTGCGCGTACCATCAAAACGTCGGTGCAGTTCGGCAATAAAAGCGAGCGCCGAGGGCGTCAGAATCTCCGCAAACTCGGAAGTGAACTCACCCAGCACTTTCACCCGATCAGGCGTAAGGTATTTGGGCTTGGGAACTAGCGTGTGGGGTTCGGCAAACTTCATAGCGCTGAGGGTTAGGGTGATAGAAGCTGTATAACCAAATATATAACAGCGAATATTTATTAACAAGCGAATTTTCGCTAATAATTATTAATCGCTGTTTCAACGTAGATTTGCAGGATTTTTTATCCGTCTTTCGTGTTGACTTGACGAAATCCTAGTTCTTTGTGGACTTCCTCATGCTTCGCCCTTCCTATTGCTGCATATGCTAAGTCACGGTCAGGTTGTCCGGTTAATATTTGGACTAAAACTGCGCGAACTGCGCCAGGAACGTGGTTTTACGCCGGCCGAGCTGGCACGCGCCTGCGATGTTTCGGTTTCGTATCTCAACGAGATTGAGAAAGGGAAAAAATACCCTAAAGCCGATAAGATCCTGAGCCTAAGCAAGGTACTAGGTGTGACGTATGATCAGCTTACCTCGCTGACCTTAAGCCGCCGCCTAGCGCCTATCTCTGAATTGCTCCAGTCGGATTTGCTGAAGGAGTTTCCGCTGGAGATGTTTGGGCTCGACCCCACACGCATCGTGGAGCTGATTGCCGACGCGCCGGCCAAGATGAATGCCTTCATCAGCACCCTTTTTGAGATCGCCCGCAACTACGAAATGCGGCAGGAAAACTTCTTTCTGGCAGCGCTGCGCTCGTATCAGGAGATGTGCGACAACTATTTTGAGGAGTTGGAGCAGGACGTGCGCACCTTCACCGTCGAGCAAAATATCACGACCACTGCCCCTTTCGACACCACACAGCTGGAACGGGTGCTGGTAGAAAAATACGGCTACAAGCTAGACCGCGAAACACTAGGGCAATACACCAATCTGGGGCGTTTGCGCTCGGTATACCAGCCCAAAACCAAATGCCTATTGCTCAGGCCGGGCCTTTCGGGCACGCAGCAAGCGTTTGTGTTGGGCCGCGAGGTGGCGTTTAACTACCTAAACCTCAAGGAGCGGCCTTATGTAAACGCCAACTTTCCCATTCGCTCCTTCGACGAAGTGCTCAATAACTTCAAGGCTTCCTATTTCGCCGGCGCGTTGCTGATGGAGGAAGAAACGCTGGTGCGGGACTTGCAGAAGTTTTTCGCCAACAAAAAATGGGCGCCCACGCAGCTGCTGGATTTGATTACCAAGTATGACGTGTCGCCGGAGATGTTTATGCAGCGTGTTACCAACCTGCTGCCGCGGCATTTTGGGTTGCAAAGCATGTTTTTTCTGCGTTTCGACCAAGCAACGGCCGCCAACGATTTCGTGCTGACCAAGGAGCTGCACATTTCGCGCTTGCACAATCCGCACGGCAACGAACTCCACGAGCATTATTGCCGCCGCTGGATTTCGCTGCGCCTGATTCAGGAGCTCCGCCAACAGCCGGCTACTACCGGCCCCAACATTGCGCTGGGCGCCCAACATTCGCGCTATTACGGCACTAATAACGAATACCTCTGCCTTACTCTGGCCCGCGCTCGCACCGCCACCGAACCAGCCGTAAGCGTGACTGTTGGCTTGCTGTGCGATGACGCTCTGCGTCAGAAGGTTAAGTTCATCAGTGATCCGGCCATTCCGCTGAAAGTAGTGAACGAAACCTGCGAGCGCTGCCCCATTCCCGACTGCGAAGTGCGCTCGGCGCCGCCTGTTGAAATAGAGCGCCAAGAGCGCCAGTTGGAACTGGAAGAAGCTGTCGCGGCTTTGGTAAACGGCGATTGACGCCGCCAACCGCTTTTTTGCCGACTCAAATTTCAGGGAATGCCTCAAGTTTTGCGCCCCAAATCGTCTTCTGCTCGCCTGCGTCGCCGTGTTATCAAAGCGCTGTTGCTGGTTGTGCTGCTCGTGGGCGCGATTGCGCTGTATGGGGCGTGGCGCGTGCTGTGGAAACCCAATGTAACGCCTTCTCCGTTCGGGCCGGCGTACCTGTACATCCGCACCGGCGCTTCGTTTGATGACGTCATGCAATCCATTGAGCGCCAAGACTTATTGCTTGAACCCGAAACATTTTTCTGGCTGGCGCAACAACGCGATTACCCGCAGCACGTTCGGCCGGGCCGTTATTTGCTGAACTTCGAAGAGAGCAATTCTGACTTAGTCAGTAAACTTCTGGCTGGTCAGCAGGATACCGTTGATTTTACGCTGGATGCGTTCAAATACAAGCCCCAACTGGCTCGTCAGATCGCACGCCAGCTCGAAGCCGATTCGGGGAGCTTACGCCAGCTTCTGCAAGACAACACCTTTCTACAGCAACGGTATCATCTGGACACTACGACTATATTAACGCTCTTTCTACCAGGCGCTTACAAACTAGTCTGGAATACGTCGGCGCGGCAGTTTCTCGATTCGGCGGCGGCCATGCACCGGCGCTTTTGGACGCCTTTACGGCGCCAACGCGCCGACTCGCTGGGGCTTTCGCCTACGCAAGTGCATGTATTGGCCAGCATCGTGCAGCGCGAAACCGCCAAGCCCGAAGACAAACCGCTAATCGCGGGTGTGTACCTCAATCGGCTGCGCACGGGCATGCGTTTGCAAGCCGACCCAACGTTGCTTTGGGCCATCGGCAACTTCGGCGTGAAACGTGTGCTGAACAAGGACAAGCTGGTCGATTCGCCCTATAACACCTACAAAAACAAGGGATTACCGCCGGGGCCCATCACGTCGGCCAACCGCCAGAGCCTCGACGCGGTGCTTAAGCCAACGGCGCACAAATACTTTTTCTTCTGCGCCCGCCCCGACCATAGCGGCTTTTCAGACTTCGCCGAAACTTTCGCCATTCACAAGCAGAATGCGCGGAAATATCAACACATGCTGGACAGTTTGAAGATCAAACGATAATATAAAACACTGATTATCAATATATTATAAATCTATAACTGTAACAACCGCAGTTGTAGCGAATCCTGCTTGGCGGCTCGCTGGATGGCGAGGGTTTCTTCATAGCCTAAACCCGTGAACTCGGAGTGCTCCAAAAAAAGCAAGGGCGAGGTTAAGATGGGCTCCGACCAAGCGGCGACCGGCTTTTGCTTGCGAAGGCCTTGGAAGTGCCGGATACCAGCGACGCGCCAATACGCGTCGAGCAGCACGTAGCGGTAGCCGCGCTTGTACAGGGGCGCCACTTGCCGCTCATCCGTAATGACGATTACAGAGTCGGGCGCTACGTACGGGACAATCTGTTGGCCAACCGTGCTGACAAGTGCTTCGGCTTTATGTGCCTTCAGCCAAGCCGCCGCTTTTGGGTAATTGCTTGGTGTATAGGCATATACTTCGCGCTGAATACGAAAAAGGTTAAGCGCCACAGCTAGCAGGACAGCCACCAGTTTGATCACCACCCGCGTGCGAGTAAGACGCAGCAAACACAGATACGCCAACACGGCAAAGAGGCCGTACGCAAACAGCAGCCCCCGCGGTGCCTTCAACAGCAACGACATCCCGCCCAACAGGCAATACGCCCACACGGCCAGGTAAACTAACAGATTGGGGCGGCGCAGGCCCGTCCAGATCTCGCGCCCGAACACCAACGGGAAAAACACAATCCCGAGCAGCAACGGCAGCTCAAAGTCGATTAGGAACCAGAAGTAGTAGAGCAGGTCCAGCCGCACATTGCCTGTACGCCCCGCTGCGTTGATGGCCGACGGGAACAGAACAGCATAATACGTTGCTGGCCAACGGTATATGGGTAGCCCAACGGCCCAGCCCAGCAAACCCAGCACCAGGTAAGGCGAGGCCAGGATCAACAACAGCCGCCACAGGTTTTTCTGCCGAAACAGCAGCTTATCGTTGCACAGCAGCTCCAAAACCGCCAAAATCGGCAGCGTCAGCAGGAATTTATAGTTCACGCACAACCCGAGTGCCAGCCAGACGACGGCTTTGAGCAACGCACTTTGCGAAGGCTCTGTAACTCGTTGATAGTAAGTACGCAGCAAGCCTACAAATACCAATAGACTCAGGGAGCCCATTGTAAAGTCGCGGGATGAAAAAGTGGGGAATACCGCCGTGCCCACAAGCAGCGCCATCAGGGCCAAATCGGGTCCTTGCAAGTCCAGTTCGCGCCCGATAAATGCTACCAGCCAGCCAACTGCCAGCACCGAAATCATCACGTTGAGGTACTGGAACCAATGAAAATCGGGGTGCAGAGCCGCCACCGGCGCAAACACGATGAAAAATCCGGGGCTGGCGTGGTGAAACAAGTTCTGGAGCCGGCCTTGCGCTATCTCATGGACAATCTGCCAGTTACGCACCGAATCGTAGTCGGGCAACGATGCCTGCGGCAACTTGTACAGGCGCACGACCATGACCAGGAGCAGCGCCGTCCAGAGCCAGAACAAGGAGTTTGTTGTTAGTTTGTCGTTTCCCGTGGCCTGCATTGCTATTTTGCCCGCTTGTAAGGCGTTGCGAAGTATAAAAAGAGCTGTCTCACTCACGCGTTGCAGAGCCGACGTGTGCTTCTTCCCTCCAAATATCCTGTATGCGAGTCGTTATTCAACGCGTCAGCGAAGCAAGTGTCACCGTTGAAGGCCGCATCACGGGCCATATTGGGCCGGGGCTGCTAGTTCTGGCCGGCTTTTCTCCCGACGACGACACCCGCTCCCTCGACTGGATTGCCCGCAAGCTGGTGCAGCTCCGCATCTTCGGGGATGCGGAAGGCAAAATGAACTGCAGCGTGCAGGATGTGGGCGGCCAGGTGCTGGTAGTCAGCCAGTTCACGCTGCTGGCCGACGCCCGCAAGGGCAACCGCCCCAGCTACATCGGGGCTGCGCCGCCGCCGGTGGCCATTCCGCTCTATCAGCAGTTTGTGCAGATGCTGGAAACCTTGCTGGGTCAGCCAGTACCGACCGGCGAGTTTGGTGCCGACATGAAGGTGAGCTTGCTCAACGACGGGCCCGTGACCATTGTACTGGACTCGCCATCAGCTTGAGATTTAGCATACAACATATTGATAATCAAGTATTTAGCAATACAGGTTTTATGACCATCCAAGAAGCTCAACAGACTGTCGATCAGTGGATTACGACCACCGGAGTTCGTTATTTCAACGAGCTTACCAACATGGCTATTCTCACGGAAGAAGTGGGCGAAGTGGCGCGCATCATTTCCCGGCAGTACGGCGAGCAGTCGTTTAAGGCCTCTGACCGCGATCGGGTTCTAGGTGATGAGTTGGCCGACGTGCTGTTCGTGGTGATTTGCCTGGCCAACCAAACCGGAGTGGATCTGACGGAGGCGCTCGAACGCAATCTGGCCAAGAAAACCATCCGCGACGCCGACCGCCACCGCAACAACGACAAGCTCAAAAGCTCGGAAGGCTAAAATAGCCTCTTGTTGAGCCGAAGCACTTATTTTTCGGCCACCACCAAGCGCCCATCATGCCAGATCGGGACAAGGTTGTATTCGTTCAGCTGGACGCAAAATTCCATGTCCTGATTGGCTTCCAGACTGTTGAGGCGGCGGACGTGGGACGACTGGAGTAGATACCCCGCTAGATCGGGCTTTGCTTGTTGCCAGAGGTGGTGCGCCGCCAGCGTCGCGTCGCTGCTTGTCACGTCGAAGTCGGCTTGCAGCAATTCGGCCAGGGCACCGCCAAAAACGGTATCCTCCAGGTTAAATTTCCCCTTCCAGCCCGCGCACACGACCACAGCATCTTTTCCGGTGCGCCGCAAAAACGCCGCAACGGCTTCCAGATTCAGAAAAGCGCCCAGAATGACTGCATCAGCACTGAGTGAGCGGTGAATGGCCGTGGTGCCGTTGGTGGTGGTAATGGCCACGGCGCGCCCTCGTACTGCCACCACGCCGTCTAGATAGCCAAAGGGCGAGTTGCCCAAATCAAAGCCTTCTGCCTGCCGGCCGTCACGCTCCGCAGCGGTGAGGTGGCCTTGCTCCAAGCCGAGGCGCCGGCAATCGTCCAGCTCACTGACCGGCACAATGTGCGTCACGCCCGCCGCAAACGCCGTAACCATAGAAGAGGTAGCGCGCAGAATATCAACGACTACCGCTACGCGACCGCGCAAGTCATAGAGCGGCAATAGCTCCGGCGTGAAGCAAATATCAAGAGAAGGCATCTGGGGTATCAAGTAGATGAGTCTATAAAAATGTCCGTCATCCGGAGCGTGAGCCAAAGACCTCTATTGCAGTGAATACTACGTGTATAGAAGTCCTTCGCTCACGCTCCGGATGACGGACTTGGTGCAACAGCTGCACCCTTATGATTTTGGTTATTCCGTGCCTTTTACAAAAGGCAGCTTGGTGACAGTGGCAGGCAGGTTTTTGCCGCGTACCTGCACAAAAATCTGGCTACCGGGTTGGCTGTACTCGGTTTTTACATAGCCCAAGCCTACGCCTTTGCTCAGGGAAGGCGATTGGGTGCCGGAAGTTACCTCGCCAATCGGCTCGCCGGCCTCGTTGACCAACGGATAATGGCTGCGTGGAATGCCGCCGGAGTCCATCAGAAAACCAACGAGTTTGCGGCTGACACCTTGCTCCTTCTGCTGCTTGATGGCGGCCGAATTGGTAAATTCTTTGGTAAACTTCGTGATCCAGCCCAAGCCGCCTTCCAGCGGCGACGTACTATCGTCGATGTCGTTGCCGTAGAGGCAATACCCCATTTCCAGACGCAAGGTGTCGCGGGCTCCCAAGCCTATCGGCTTGATACCGAACTCTTTACCAGCCAGCATTACTTTATCCCACACCTCGCGCGCCGATTTGTTGGGCACGTACAGCTCAAAGCCACCGGCACCAGTATAGCCTGTAGCTGAAATGATTACGTCTTCGGCGCCGGCAAAAGTGCCTTGCACGAAGGAGTAATACGGAATGCTCTTCAGGTCAACGTCGGTGAGGCTTTGAAGGGCGTCAATTGCTTTCGGGCCTTGCACCGCAAACAGGCTGATCTGGTCTGAAATGTTTTCCATTTCGGCACTTTGCGTGTTGTGCTGGCTGATCCAGTTCCAGTCCTTTTCAATGTTCGAGGCGTTGACGACCAGCAGGTAATCGTTTTCGGCCAGTCGGTACACCAACAAGTCGTCAACGATGCCGCCATCGTTGTTGGGCAGACACGAATACTGGGCCTTGCCGTCGGTGAGCTTGCTGGCGTCGTTGCTGGTCACGCGCTGAATCAGGTCCAGCGCCTGCGGGCCGCGCACCCGAAACTCGCCCATGTGCGACACGTCAAAAATGCCTACCGCCCGGCGCACCGTGTGGTGCTCGTCGAGGTCGGAGGAATACCGCACGGGCATGTTATACCCCGCAAACGGCACCATTTTGGCGCCCAATTGCTGGTGCAAATCGTTGAGGGTAACAGTTTTGAGTTCTTCGGCCATGGGTGGGACTAAGGGTTGGTGAGAAATTATGGCCGGCCGCCGGGCAGTAGATCTCTACCTTTGCGCCTAGGTGTCGGTTTGTGACTGGCCATTCAAGAAGGGCGAAATTAGCCAATAAAACCGGGTGTGCGACGCCACCCTTTTTACGAATAAGCATTGCTTCCCGTGGACTAGATCTTTTGCCGGATCGTTTCGCCGGTTGCTCCGTATAGCTTCGTAGCTACTATGAACGAAGAGTTACAACAAGAATTTCGCACAGTATCGGTAAAGCATCTGCTGTTCAAATCGAAGCTGCGCTCCTTCCTCTACGGCACTGACATTGACGAGGAGCCCATCCGCAACCCGGAGATTTGCGCTTTCGGACAATGGATTCATAATGAGGCACTTATAAAATACGGTCATTTGCCGGAAAGCCGCCAGCTCGATCGGGTGCACCGTGAAATTCATCGCGTGGCCAACCGCCTCATGGATCTGCGCTTACAAGGCCAAACCGAGCAGGCCATTGATGGCTTGCTGGAAGTAGATGCACTGGCTGACCAACTGACGGATTTGTTGCGCCTGATGCAGCAAAAACTCGCGCAGGCGTAGTAACCCTTGTTGCGCCGCGCCGTTGTAGTTGCTGCATGAAGCTCAAGCTTTCTACCAAACTTTTTGCTGGCTTTTTGGCCATTTCGGTGCTGTTTACGGCTGTTGTGGCCATCAACTACCAGCTTTCGCGGCAGGTGCTGCGCAACTCGCAGCGGGTGGCGCAGTCGCAGAACGTGACGGCGGAAGCCACTACGCTCCTACGCAGCATCGTCGATATGGAATCGGGCTTTCGGGGCTATCTGCTGATCGGCAACGAAGCGGTGCTGGTGCCTTATTACGAGGGCGAACGCACCCTGCTGACCAGCTTCAACCACCTGCGCAGCCTGCTCGACAAAGAAGATCCGCAGTACGCGCGCATCATGCGGGCGCAGCACCTGTACCAGCAATGGACGGCGTACTCTCACCTGCTCATCAGCGAAAAACGGGAGGCGCGGTTTCGCGACAAAAACCAGATCGCCATGGACGGCCTGGAGCACCGCAACCTAGCAGAAGACCTGACCGGCAAACGCCTTATCGATCAGATTCGGGTGCTTTTTAATGCTTTCGACCGCGAAGAGCTGACCTCACGCGACAAACAGCGCGCAAAGCTGGCGTCCAGCATTCAGCAAACTCGTTATATCTCAATTGTTATAACCTTGATTACCACAGTATTAGGATTAACGTGGGCTATCTATATTGTCCGGCTTATTTCCCGGCGCATCGACACCATGGTGGCACTGGCCACGCGCATTGCCGATGGCGAGTACACTACCCGCATGCACGATTCGGAAGAAGACGAGCTCAGTGCCCTAACGCTGTCGCTGAACACGATGTCGCGCACCATCGGACGCACCATCAACCAATTGGAGCAGCGCAATAAGGAACTGGACCAGTTTGCCTACGTCGTATCGCACGACTTAAAAGCACCGCTGCGCGGCATTGAGAGTGCTTCGCGCTGGATTGAAGAAGACATGGGCAGCGACGTGCCGGAAGCGATTCAGGAGTTTTTGAAGCTGATGCGCGTGCGCGTGCAGCGGATGGAGCACCTGATCAGCGGAATTCTGGAGCTGGCTCGCGTGGGGCGCGTTACGCAGGTTGCGGAGCGGGTAAATGTGCGGGAATTGCTGCACGAAATCATCGATTCGCTGGCGCCGCCCGAGGGCTTTCAAATAATGCTTCCCTCCTACCTGCCCACGCTTTCGACCACGCGCGTGCAGCTTCAGCAGGTGTTCACCAACCTTATCAGCAACGCCATCAAGTACCACGAGCGCCCCGAAACCGGCGTGGTGCGCATCAAATGCCGGGAGGATCGGCAGCAGTATGTTTTCTCGGTTTCGGATAACGGCCCTGGCATTGCGCCTGAGTACCACGACCGCATTTTTGTCATTTTTCAGACCCTGACGGAGCGCGATACATTCGAAAGCACGGGCATCGGACTGACCATCGTCAAGAAGATTGTGGAGCAGCACGGGGGCACCATTCGGGTTGAATCGGCGGAAGGCCAGGGCGCCACCTTCACCTTTACTTGGGCTAAAGAACACGGCGGCGCCCTAGATCTGCGGCCCCAACAGCCGTTGTCCGCAGCCTAACCCGGCCAAAAGCCGTATAGGCCAAAAGCGTATCCTATTCCGGCCGCCTTCGTTTTTCCTTTCACTCATGGCAACCGACGTTTCTCAACCCAGCATTTTGCTCGTCGAAGACGACCAAATGGACATTATGAACGTGCAGCGTGAGTTGCGCAAGCATGACATCGCCGTACCGCTGCACATCGCCCGCAACGGCCGCGACGCCCTCAATTTGCTGCGTGGCGAAGCGGGCCAGGACAAAATCACCAAGCCCAGCGTGGTCATGCTGGACATCAACATGCCCCGCATGAACGGGCTTGAGCTGCTCGAAACCCTGCGCTCCGACCCCGAGTTTGTGGGCCTGAATGTATTTATCATGACCACCTCCGACCTCGAAACCGAGCGCATGAAAGCGCAGGAATTGGCTGTGAGCGGCTACATCATCAAGCCGCTTAGCTTCGACAAGTTTGGCGAAGGCGCTACTACAGTCGATGGGTTTAGCCTTTTCCTGGACTTGCTGCAACTGAAGAATTAGCTGCCATCTTGAATGCAACTATTTCATAATCAAATAGTTAATCTACAGCAGCCGAAAACCCATCCGGTGATGTTCTGTGGGGCCGTGCTTACGGATAGCGTCGCGGTGCTGCACCGTCGGGTAGCCGGCGTTCTGCTCCCAATGGTACTGCGGATACTCGGCGGCTAGCTCCCGCATGCGTTCGTCGCGGAAGGTTTTGGCCAACACGGAGGCCGCAGCAATGTGGCGGAAACGGCCATCGCCGCCAATCATGCACGTATGCTCGATGCCCGCGTACGGCTTAAACCGGTTGCCATCGACCAGCAAATGAGTGGGCACGACCGGCAAAGCTGACACGGCGCGGTGCATTGCTAAGTAGCTGGCCTGCGCAATGTTGATGCTGGCAATTTCATCGGGCGAGGCTTCGGCAACGGCCCAAGCAATGGCCTCCCGGCAGATTTCGCCGCGCATATGTTCGCGTCGCTTGGCCGTCATCTGTTTGGAATCGTTGAGGTAGGCGGGCGCAAAATCGGGGGGCAAAATGACAGCTGCCGCAAATACGGGTCCGGCTAGGCAGCCGCGCCCCGCCTCGTCAATGCCAGCCTCCAGCGCTTGGCCGGTGTAAGAAGAAAGTAGCATGGCCCTAAAAATACCGCTCGCGCCCGACTATGTAGTAAGCCGAAACGCGGAACGGCCGTCCCGGTAGCAAGGCAGGCTACCGGGACGGCCGTTATCGTATTGATTTAAAAGATATTCCGATTTGGAACGCAGTTTCTATTTGTGGCTTCCTGCAGTGCTGCCACTCAGGTCGGTTGGGTCATTGGCGCCGCGACGCTGGCCTTGCTTGTCAAGGGGGCCTTGTCCGCGGTCTATTTCGTCTTCCTCATCAGACGTAGTGTACACATTGGTGATCGGGCCGAGGCCACCGGTTTTGGCTTGCAGCTCGGCTTCGGCCTGCGCGTGCTTGAGGTTGAAAAGCGGATCGCCGGGTTGCTGTGGAGCGGACTGTTTTTTTGGTTGGTTTGCCATAGAATATTCCGAACCGGCCGGGAAGTGAGCAGCCGGTTAAGAGAATGTTACGGCAGCGATAAGATTGGGGTTGGAACAAAACCTTGGCCTTTACTTGCTCACCTGTTGGCCGTCAGTGCGTTGGTGCATACAAACAAAAAAGCCGTTGTTTTACACAACGGCCTTTTTCTGTGCGTCGGGGTTGATTATTCATCCACCCTACTCCTAACTTCCACCCGACGCCACGCTGGAAGGTCCTTCCTTTCCATATTCCCTACCAGCGCTGGTACTTTTGTTACACAAAGCTATTATGCGTCAGCCCTTTGCGACGAATCTTTTTGACCAAAGTCCCCCTCCACGCGGTAAAGCCGCCTTCCCGCTCGGTAGACGTTTGTACGGTTGAGCTTACTTTCTCCGCAGATTGTACCTTTGCCTTATTCCATTTTGCTTACCCCAAGCTATGCATCACGTTCCAGACCCCGCATTTGACGAAACTCGCAATCCGTGGCAAGTAGTCAGAACCGAGATAAAATATAATAATCCCTGGATTAGCGTTCGTGAGGACCAAGTTATCAACCCCGCTGGCGGTCCGGGCATCTACGGCGTGGTGTCGATGAAAAACAAAGCCCTTGGCATTGTGCCCGTCGATGCTGACGGCAATACGTGGCTGGTGGGCCAATACCGCTACCCCTTGAATGAATACAGTTGGGAGATTCCGATGGGCGGCGGCTTGGTCGAGCTCGATATTCTGGAATCGGCGCAGCGCGAGTTGCGGGAAGAAACCGGCATGACGGCCCGCCGCTGGACCAACATTGCCCGCTTGCACACCTCCAATTCCGTCACTGACGAAGAAGGCTTCGTGTTTCTAGCTGAAGAACTGGAGCACGGCGATGTAGAGCCGGAGGAAACCGAAGAGCTCCGCCTGTGGAAACTTCCGCTGGCCGAAGCCGTGCAAATGGCCATGGACAACCGCATCACCGACGCCATCAGCGTAATCGGGTTGCTGAAAGCAGAAAGAACATTACAGGCCCGAAAGCAAAATATATAATACATTGATAATTAATATGTTATAAACTTAGTTTAAATACTCCGATTCATACCGCCTTCACGTTTGGAAGGTTAAACTACTGGTTTAGAAAACGCCTAAACTTTCAAACCCTTAAATTTGCGGTATGCGTCGTTTGTTGCAATTCCTCGGCCACCGACTTTACACTACTTGGAGCACCTTTTGGTTTGTGCTGCCCTTCGTGGTGACGTATCCTGCGCAGTGGCTTTTGGCGCAGCGACCCGCGTGGTACCGCCACTTGCACACCATCAACCGCGGCTGGTCCATTTTCGCCATCCGGATGTGGGGAATGCCGGTGGAGGTAATTCGTAAGAAACCCTTGCCCGCCGGTCAGCCGTGCGTGTATGTGGCCAACCACAGCTCCTACATCGACATTCCGCTGCTGTTCAAGGCCATTCCGGGGTTTCTCAATATCGTGGGCAAGAGCGGTTTGGCCAAAGTTCCACTTTGGGGACCGCTGTTTGGCCGAGCCTATATCACTGTGAACCGCGACAGTGCCGTAAGCCGGGGCCGCTCCATTGTGCAGGCGCGCAAAAGCCTAGAAGCGGGCCGATCGGTGGTTATTTTTCCGGAAGGCACGATTTCGCCCAAGCCCGGCGAAGAGATGGTGCCGTTCAAGGAAGGAGCTTTTCAGCTCGCCATTGCAGCCGGTGTACCGATAGTGCCCATCACGATGCCCCTGAATCATCGCTTCATGCCCGACGTGAGCGGCACGCTGCGGGTGCGCTATTCGCCGTTACGCGTGGTGATTCACGAGCCCATTCCGACAAAAACCCTGACCTTAGCCGACGTTACCGCTCTGAAAGACCAAGCGTACGCCATCATTGCCAGCGAATTTCGGCCTGAAGCGGCGGGCATCCCGGAGGCCTCCTCGTGGCGGCAGACTGACGCAGCAGATCAGGCAGTGCCTAGAGTACAAGCCACTGATCCTGTGCAAGATGCGGTTGCTACTGACAGCAAAGCCGAGCTAAGCCTGCCTAATTCTTAATTCTGACCTTCTTATTTCCATATCCCTTGAGTACCGATCTAAACACGCTCCGCAATCTGGCACATCTGGCCCGTCTGGAATTTGATGCTACCAAAGAGCAGGAAATGCTCGGCGACCTGAACAAGATTCTGGACTGGGTAGACCAACTGCGCCAGCTCGACACCAGCAACATCGAGCCGCTGGTGCACTTGTCGCAGGAGATCAATGTGCTCCGTCCCGATGAGCCGCGCAACACTGTCAGTCACCAAGACGGGCTGCGCAACGCGCCGCGCAAAGACTCGGATTATTTCCGCGTACCGAAAGTGCTGGACTAACTTCGGGTGCCGATTTCTTCAGTTCCGCAATCCCGGTCGCTCTTGCGCAGCCCGCTTCTGGGGCTGGGCCTTTTGGTGTTGCTGGCCTTTGGCCTAGCCTGCTACCACTATGCCACCGGCAACGACCAGACGTTTCCGCTGCTGCCCGTACCGCAGCTTAAGCCCGTACCGCTGGTACTACACCAGGTACAGGTGGGCTTGGCGGCGCTGCCAATGCGCGTCAATGGTTACCTGATTACCCAAACCTACGACATGGCGGGCCCTTACGTCCGCCCGGAAGCGGCCGCTGCACTGTTGGTGCTCGTAGCGATTGCCTTGGCTTATGCGCTGGCGGCGATTAGTACGCTCGCCCGCCCGGCTTTTGTAGCAGGCATGGCCTTCGTGATTTTCCTGCTCATGTCGTTCAATGCCGACTTGTTAGGCATTTTCGACGCGCAGAAGCAGTACTTTCTGATGCTGGCGCTGCTGGCGTTGGGCGTGCCGGCCTATACTTTTCATGCCTTCTGGACGGATGTACCGTTGTGGCAGCGCATCCTGTTGTTTGCGGGTTTACTTGCCGGATTGTCGGCGCTGCTCTTTCTGCGCAGCGATTACCCCGCTAACACAACTGCTTTACACTTAGCCAGTTACGCTACCACCTCCGGTGCAATAGCGGTAGGCTTGCTCATTCTGTGGGTGGCCTTCGAGAATATTCACGGCTTGCTGTGGTTTAATACGCAGGCCGAAAATGCGTCCAGCCGTTTTGGGCTGCTGCCTTTCTTATTGGCCAGCGGCCTGTATTTGGGCATTTTGCTCATGTACTACCTCAACGATGGCGAACTTCTGATTCTGCCGGGCGTTCACCTCGATCCGTACATATTGCTGCTGCCGGCCATGGTTATCGGCTGGTTTGGGTTGCAACGCCGCGCTACCTCTTATGGCGAATGGCTGCCGTATGCGCCCGGCGCCAGGTATATCTATTTGACATTCTGCGTGTTAGCGCTAGGCTTTTTGGGATACGCGTTTGCTACAGCCAACGACCCGTTGCTGACGGCGGGTCGTGATTTCGTGGCGCTGGCCTTTCTTACCTGCGGGGGAGCATTTCTGCTGTATATCCTCATCAACTTCGCGCAGCTTATTCGGCAGCGCCTGCGCGTGTATCGCGTGGTGTATAACCCGCGCCGCTTTCCGCTGTACGTGGTGTATTTGCTGGGCATTGCGAGCATTATCGCGGTGCAGGCACGAAACAACTTTTTTCTGCGCGACCAGGTGCAGGCCGGTTACTTCAATAACCTAGGTGACCTGACCCGCCTCCAGAGCGAACAACAGCCAACAGTTGATGCGCTGGCGCTGCTGGCCGAGCGCTACTACGCCGAGAGCGACGTCCTCGATCGCTTCAACCACAAGGCCAGCCTTGGGCGGGCGGCGCTGTATCACTTTCGCGCCCAACGCCAAAACGAGATCAATGCGCTGCGCAGGGCCTTGAGTCGGCGGCCTTCAGAGAAGATTTCGCTGCGGCTGGCCTCGCTCTACAATGAGCCCAACGACTTCTTCGATCGCTTGCAGGTGTTGCGTCAAGGCCTCAAAAGCGCGCCGAAGAGTGCAGCGCTCGCCAACGACATGGCACAGCTTTACACCCGTTCGACCATTACCGATTCGGTTGAGTTTTACTTGCACCGGGCCGAGGCGCTGGCGCCTGAAAATCCGGTAATTCGAGCCAATCGCATTGCATTTCTGGTGCAGCAACAGCAATTGGCTGAAGCCCAGAAGCTAACCGAAGAAACAAAATCACCTGATAGTCAACCCGTTATTCAGAGCAACGCATTGCTTTTGGCCCAACTCACGGGCAAGCCGGCGCCGAAGGTGAAAGTTTTGGCTTCTGATCAGGACCTGACCTTGCCAGAGTTTTCGCGCCTGTATCACGATGCCTTGCGTCGCGCCGTTGCCCATGACACTACGTTGCTGCCCGCGCTGACCAAGTTGGTAAAACGGCAGGGCAACAGCGCATATTTCGATCAACTGACGTTTTTGGTGGCGCTTACGCAGCAGTACGGCGACCGGCCCGTGACGGCCCAGGCCGCCCTGCTTCCTTTGACCACTGGCAATTCGCCCGGTGTGGCGTATTACCAACATCTGCAAGGTCTGTGGCTTTTGGAGGAAGGCGCAAACGCTTCAGCAGCAGCGCGTTTCACGGAAGCTGCTACCAATGGCTATGCCGATGCGCACTTGCCACGAGCATACGCTTTGGCACTGAGCAACCAACCTGATTCGGCACGCGTCGCCGCCGTGCGGGCAACGCGCATTCCAGATGCCAGTCAGGCTCAGGCTGCCCGGCAATTGGTGCAAGCATTGCAACTCCGCTACCCCACCGACTTCGGGCAGGCCACCGATTCGGTGCGGGCGCAATACTTCGTTTTGCGCGGTGCTGAGTTGCCCCCATCAGAGCAATTGTCTGCTCCGAAAGCTATTCGTGCTGCGCCGGCCCTGCAAGTCGCGATGCTGGCGCAAGCGCGGCGCGCGTTGGTCAGCAACCAGCTAGCAGATGTGCAGGCAGTCATCGAGGAGTTCGCCCCGCAGGCTACCACCAAGTCGCCGCAAACTTCTGAGTGGAATATCTTGAGAGGTAATCTGTTAGTACGCGGCAAACAGCTGGCAGCATTGCAGCAAATTGCTCGTACCGCGTATTTCGAGCCTTTGCACCAGCCTTACCGCCTCTATTACCGCGCAGTAGCGGCCGAGCTAAGCAACAACCCCACACAGGCGGCCCAGCTTTACCAACAGCTTGCCAATCAGGCCCCTTACGTGGAAGAAGGAGTGCTGGCCGCCGCTAACTTTTATGCGCAACGACGCGACTACGCCGCTGCTTACGACGTGCTGCTGCGCAGCTTGGAATACAATGCAGATTCGCCGCAGCTGTTGAAAGGATACGCTTTGGCAGCTATTCCGGCTGGTTTGACGGAATATGCGGAGGCCTCTTTGGAGAAATTGCGCTCGTTGCTTTCCCCCCCGGAATACGCTACCTTTCGTTCTCAGTACGACGCGCGCCGCGCCGCGCAGGCTGCGGCTACTGCCCCCTGGAACTAACCTCTTGGCTTGGTTATGCTGCACCCTGTTATCGAAACAACCGATATTTCCAAAATGTACCAGATGGGTACCGAACGCATCCACGCGTTGCGGTCCGTCACCATCACCATCCAACGGGGCGAATACGTCGCTTTCATGGGGCCTTCGGGATCGGGCAAGTCTACCCTTATGAACATTGTGGGCTGTCTAGATACCCCAACCAGCGGCCGGTATGTACTTAATGGTCAAGACGTTAGCCGCATGACCGATAACCAGCTGGCCGAAGTTCGGAACAAGGAAATCGGATTCGTTTTCCAAACCTTCAACCTGCTGCCGCGCGCTACTTCACTCGATAACGTTGCGCTGCCGCTCATTTATGCAGGTTTTAGCAAAAGCGACCGCGAAGAAAAGGCCATGCAAGCCCTCAAAAGCGTAGGCCTGGAAACCCGGGCCAAGCACCGCCCCAACGAGCTGTCGGGTGGTCAGCGCCAACGCGTGGCCATTGCCCGCGCACTAGTCAACGACCCCAGCATCATCCTGGCAGACGAACCGACGGGTAACCTCGACAGTAAGACGAGTTACGAGATCATGGACCTGTTTGAGGCTCTGTATGCCAAAGGCAATACCATTATTATGGTAACGCACGAAGAGGATATTGCGCGGTATGCCCACCGCATTGTGCGCCTGCGCGATGGCTTGGTCGAGTCGGATGCCGTAAACACGGATGTCGCCCGGCACGACCATCTAACGGTGCCGGGTTAGACAAGCTCATCGCTACCATTATAACTACCTAAATTATAAATATTTGACTATCAATTACTTATAAAATATACTTATCTATACTGGCTGGCCGACTGTTGCTTGGCAAATGACAATTGCTGAATGAAAATTTACACCAAGACGGGCGACACAGGCCTCACTTCCTTAATTGGCGGCACGCGCGTCCCGAAATCGAGCCTGCGAATTGATTGCTACGGAACCGTCGATGAGCTGAATTCTTACATCGGCTTGGTGCGCGACCAAGACGTGAACGGCCCACGCCGTGAGATGCTCAAAGAAATTCAGGACCGGCTTTTCACCATTGGTGCTTCCCTGGCATCGGACCCTGAAAAGTCGAAGATGAAAATTCCGGATCTGCACGACGGCGACGTTTTACTGCTGGAGCGCGAAATAGATCAGATGAACGAACACCTGCCAGAATTGCGGGAATTTATCCTGCCCGGCGGACACGCCTCGGTGTCGTATGCGCATGTGGCGCGCTGCGTATGCCGCCGCGCCGAGCGCCTGGCAATTGCGCTCCACGAAGATGCGTTCGTGGCCGATTTGGTGATTGTATATCTAAACCGTTTATCTGATTATCTGTTCGTGCTTAGTCGCCAGATGGCGCACGATTTGGGCGCGGAAGAGGTTACCTGGAAACCGCGCCTGTAACGTACCCGTTGCCGAGCCCCCACCCGGCAACTGCTACTCCGGAATCCCGTTTTAAGAATACCACCCACCCTTCCTTCAACACACATTTCCACCCACCCCCACTTTTATGCTCGAAACCCTAACCATCCGGACCCAACGCACCACGGCTTCGCGCCTGGCGCTCTTGGACCCCGAAAACCTCGAGTTCGGGAAAACCTTCACCGACCACATGTTTGTGGTGGACTACTGCGATGGCGAATGGCAAGAGCCTCAGATTGTGCCCTACGGCGACATCACAGTAAGTCCTGCTAACTCGGCTTTGCATTATGGTCAGGCCATTTTTGAGGGCATGAAAGCCTACAAAAACGAGCAAGGCGATATTGCTGTTTTCCGTCCGGAGGATAACCTGCGGCGCCTCAATGCCTCGGCCGAGCGCATGTGCATGCCTGCCGTACCCGAAGAGCTGTTTATGCAAGGCCTGCTGCAACTCATCAAGCTGGACGCCGAATGGGTGCCGAACACCCAAGGGACTTCGCTGTACATCCGGCCGTTCATGTTTGCCACCGATGGCATGCTGGGCGTACGTCCTTCGGATACGTATCGCTTCATGATCATTACCTGCCCCGTAGGCGCGTTTTATAACAAAGCATTGCGGGTACGTTTCGAAGAAAAGTACGTGCGCTCGGCTGAAGGCGGCGCAGGCTACGCTAAAAATGCCGGCAACTACGGCGCGTCGATGTACCCAACCAAGCTGGCCCAGCAGGAAGGCTACAACCAGCTGCTCTGGACCGACGCTTCGGAACACCGCTACATCGAGGAATCGGGCACGATGAACGTAGCATTTGTCATTGGAGGCAAACTCATTACCCCGGCGCTGAGCACTTCCATTCTGGATGGTATTACGCGCCGCAGCGTGCTTCAACTAGCCCGCGATTGGGGCATGACCGTCGAAGAACGCAAAGTCTCGGCCGTTGAGGTTCTGGATGCTTTGGCGGCGGGTACGCTAGAGGAGGCATTCGGCGTTGGCACTGCGGCCACCATTGCGCCCATTGCCGTAATCGGGTACCAAGGCCAAGACCATACGCTGCCCACGACCGGTCCACAGGCCTTTTCCCGGCGTGTATCCGACGCATTGACGGCCATCCGCACGGGCGCTGCTCCTGATACCCACGGCTGGATGGTACAGGTTTAAGGCCAAACTACCTTTCTGCATAAACATCTGATAATCAATATTTTATAAAGCGGTTGGCTCTTTTTAGAGCTAGCCGCTTTATTTTTTGAGACCTTTAGTGCATTCCAGTCCTAACATTTCACTTTTAAGATTCCCATGACCCAAGACCAGGTTAAGGAACTGAAGGGCCGCGCTGAGGCCCTGAGGAGGTACCTTTGACTACGATACGCGCAAGGCCCAAGTAGACGAAATCGAGAAGCAGACTACTGCCCCCGACTTTTGGGACGACTCCAAAAAGGCTGAGGCCATACTGAAAGAAATCAAGGGCCAAAAGGTATGGACCACCGATTACGAAGCAGTAGAGCAAACCGTGGGCGACGTGGAGGTACTCTTTGATTTTTACAAAGAAGGCGAAGCAACCGAGCAGGAAATGCAGCAGGAATTCGATAAGGCCCTAAAAGCCGTCGAAGCGCTGGAATTCAAGCGCATGCTTTCTGATGAGGAAGATCAGCTCTCGGCCATCATCGACATCAACCCCGGCGCCGGCGGCACCGAAAGCCAGGACTGGGCCGAAATGCTCATGCGCATGTACATTATGTGGGCAGAAAGCCACGGGTTTGGCGTCCGGCAAATCAGCTACCAGCCCGGCGAGGGTGCAGGCATTAAGTCGGCCTCCCTTGAGATCGACGGAGACTTCGCCTACGGATACCTCAAAAGCGAAATCGGGGTGCATCGGCTGGTCCGCATCTCACCCTTCGATAGCAGCGGGCGGCGCCACACATCGTTTGCTTCGGTATTTGCCTACCCGGTTATCGACGATACCATCAACATCGAGATCAACCCTGCCGACATCACCTGGGATACGTTTCGGGCGGGCGGCGCGGGTGGTCAGAACGTGAACAAGGTGGAAACTGCCGTGCGGCTTACCCACGCCCCTTCGGGCATCATCATCGCCGTCCAGATTGAGCGTAGCCAACTCATGAATAAGGAACACGCGCTGCGCATGCTCAAATCGCGCCTTTATCAGATCGAGATGGACAAACGCCACGCCGAACGTGATAAGGTGGAAGCCACTAAAAAACGCATCGATTTTGGCTCGCAGATTCGCAACTACGTGCTGCATCCTTACAAGCTCATTAAGGACCTGCGTACCGGCATCGAGCGCACTGACGTGCAGAATGTGCTGGATGGTGACCTAGATGAATACATCAAAGGTTTTTTGATGCAGAACTAACTGTTCGCGTTTGCCAACGAGTTAAATAAAAAGGGCTGCCCAATTGGGCAGCCCTTTTTTGTATTCTGGAAGTGGACTCGGTTAGTCTACCACGTCCCAGAAGATTCGCGTGTTTTGATTTACGCCAGCTGGGATGTTAGCCTGGTTGGTGCTAACCTCCGTTTGTGGGTAAAACAAACGCTTCGGAATCGGATTTGCAGTCAGAGCCGGCTTGAATTTAGGCTGGCCAGTACGACGGAAGTCATCCCATGCTTCAACGCTAGCAATCGTGTTTTCAGCTAAGTACTTCTGATAGAGGATTTTATCAGTCTTGCTTACGGCACGCGGAGTAGTGAGCGGAGCAGTAGAAGCAGCTGTTCCTTCAGGCACAGTTGTAGTAGCGGCGTCCCAATCTACCAAACCATTGGCAGCATTAGCAGTCAGGTAGGCTGCATACTGCGTGGTGCCTGGAGCAGAAGCGGAGGCAGCCAACGTAGTAGGTACAGTGTTACCGTCACGGTAAGTGGTCACGAACGAAGCTTTGATGCCGTCCAGGTAATCCTGCTTGGCATCACCGTTGGTAATCAAATTACGCGCTTCGGCTTCAGACTTCGAGAAGAGGTGCTCAGACAGGAGCATCAGTATGGTTGGAGCAGTAGCGCTGCGCAAGAAAGTTCCGCCTTGCAGGAAACGCGAGCCAACGGTAGCACCGTCCGTAGGGTCAAACTGCGGAGGCACTGCTTCACCTAAGTCAGTTCCGGCATAACCAGCTTTGGCAGTTGTTGTGCCTGGGATATTAATCTGGCCAACACGGTAGAGCTGAGTGATACGGTTATCGCTGTTGCTCTCATACTGCCGGATGATGTAGTTCGTAGGCAGGATATAGCTGTACTCAGATTGTGCACGGGTAGCACCTGCAGCAAATCCGTAACGGTCATAGAACGGATTTTGCTGGTTGGTATTAGCCGTGTAGGTTGGCTGTACTGCTACGTCGCGGTCAATGAAGCCGTCGGCAGCCGTCTGCAAAGCAGCCATTTCTGTGGCTACATAAGAATTCAGTGCGGCGTCGTTGGTCGACGACTCACGCAACAGAATACGCAGGCGCAGGCTGTTGGCAAACCTCTTCCAACGAAGCATGCCAGTGGCACCGCCACCAAACACAACGTCTTCGTTGCCTACAACCGGAGCCGAAGCAGGTGCTGCATTGATATCAGCTACTGCTCCTTTTAGCTGCACTACCAAATCCTTGTAGATGTCAGCTGCCTTATCATAGGTAGGAGTTGTGTTTCCAAGGCCCTTCAATGCGCTGGTGTAAGGAATATCACCGTACTCATCTACCAGCAACAGGAAATCATACACCTTCATAATGCGGGCAATAGCCGCATGGTTGGGGTAAGTAGTCGCACCTTGCTGCTGAATGAGGTTATAGTCATTCAGGTTGTCATAGGTGTTATTCCAAAGCGCTTGGTAATAAGTAGTAGAATACGTGTAAGTACGCTCTTGTGAAAAGCCACTTACCGTACCCGACTTACCCCAATAACCAGCAGCAAAGCTGGCATAGGTGTTATAGTTACTACCCGCAGATATACCGCCCGTGTAAATAGCAGCAGTGGTAACAAGAGCGTTAGCCAAAAGTGCGTCGGGAGTTACTGAGGTCGCGGTATTAGGGTTCTTGTTTATATCGAGAAAATTCTCGCAACCTGTCGCTGTAGAGGTAAGCGCTGCAGCGAGCAGGACTCTAAAAAGTGCTTTCATGAATAAATCAGATTAGAAGGTTACGTTAAGCGTTGCCCCGTAGAATTTGGTAGGAGGCGTTTGCAAAACAGTGTTGATACCAATGGCATTACTGCCGATAGCGGTGTTACTGAATTCGGGGTCCGTATAGATGTTTGATTTCGGTACCCACGTAAAGATATTCCGGCCAAAAATATTCACCGAAGCACCCTTCACCAAGTCAATTTTTGATACCATAGCAGTCGGCAACGCATAGCTCAGCGATACTTCCCGGATCTTGAAGAATTTACCTGAGGTAACGTAGTTTTCAGCTACACCCGTGTTCCAAGTTGGCGTGTTAGCCCAGAACTCCGAACCACCTGGCGTCAGTGCCGTTGTGTTAGGCACATAGGTGACATTGCCAGCGGCATCCGTCTGAGGAATAGCCGAGTTAGGATATACGAAATCCTGACGACCGAACTGTACACTGCGCTGGCCACCACCCGTGAAGTCGAGGTTTTCGCCAATGGTGTTGTACACAACATAGCCCGTGCGGAGTTCACCTTGGCCAGACAGCGTCAACCCTTTGTAAGTGATGTTGGCATTGAAGCCATACTTGTACTTCGGCTGAGTGTTGCCGAAATTCTTGGTGTCCGTAGCAATCAGCGGAACGTAGCGCTGCAGGGTCGGATCATTCGGATCACTCACTTTTGCCATTTTCACCCGGCCATCGTCGGTGCGCTGATAATAGGTACCCACCAAAGAAGGGAAAGGCTTGCCTTTGATAGCATACAAGTCTGCGTTGGTAGTTTGGCCAGCGGCACCGCTACCAGCAAGCACGAGCTGTGGCAAATCGCCGGGAAGCGAAATTACCTTGTTGTTGTTGTAGTTGAAGTTACCACCAACCGTCACGCTCAAGCCATTCTCTAAGCGAATAGGAGTCAGATTCAGGTCAAGTTCAACACCTTGGTTTTGCACTTCACCTGCGTTCAGCAGAAGAGTTTGGTAACCCGATGCACCAGAGATAGTTGTGTTAACCGTTTGGTTGGTGCTGCGCTGAGCGTAGTAAGTAGCAGCGGCCGCGATCCGACGCTGCAAGAAGCTGAGTTCGATACCTGTTTCGATCGAGCGGGTATCTTCAGGCTTGAGACCGGGCTGAACCAGTTGGCCAGCTGCGGTGAAGGATGCCCGCGAAGGGAAGGGGAAGCCTAGTGCTAAGGGATAGGTAGCAGCAGTCTGGTAAGCACCACCCGTGTTGTACACACCGTTGACGGTTGCACCTGACAAGTTTACTTGGCTCACCTTAGAGATACCGCCACGGATCTTAGCATAATCCAAGAAAGAAAGGTCTTTCAAAGACTGAACAGCGTTGGTAACAACGAAAGATGCATCCACCGCAGGGTAGAAGAAGCTGCGGTTGCCAGCATCCAGGATAGAAATGTTGTCGTTACGACCTGAACCGTGCAGGTAGAAGAAGTCTTTGTAACCGAGGGTCAGATCTCCGTAGAAGGCGTATAAGCGAGTTTGAGCGCGAGCTGCACGGCCATCTAAGTTACCGATGCGGTTTTGCAGGTTGAATACACCTGCTGCATCCGTAACTGGCACAGCCAAAGCAGTTGAAGCTACATAGTCATAACGGCTGTCCAGCTGCTGAACGTTGTTACCCAGGATGGCCTGCACGCTGAAATCGCCAAAGGTTTTGTCCATGCTGGCGAACAAATCCGAGTTGATGCGCGTCAAGCTGCTGCTCAGGTCTTGTACAAAACCAGTGTAGCTGGCGATTTGCTTAGGAGAACCTGGTGCGAGCGTGAACTTGTTTTGCGTGTTCTCGTTCGATTGGGCAGTAGTGGTGGTGCCTAAACGGTATTGCACACGCAACCAATCAGTTAGCTTGTAAGACAAGTCAATGTTACCCTGTACTGTATTCCGACGATCAGTCGTGCGGTTAGCATCGATGATGAAGTACGGGTTGAAGTAGTAGGCGTTGTAATAGCCGAAGCTTGGATCGGAGTATTTGTCGTTTTGGTAGTCTTTATACGACGTGAGCGGAGCCATTACCGACGTATTGAACACGTTCCAGTACACAGAGGTGTTACGGTCCAGGTTCGAGGTAACATTAGCCTTTTGCTGCGTGTACGAAATGTTGAAACCAGCTGTCAAACGACCAATTTCGTGCGAAGCATTGAAGCGGAAGGCGTTCCGGTCAAATACGTCTTTCGGCACGATGCCATTGTTGCGCAGGTTCTGGTAAGAAGCGAAGAACTTCGTTTTGTCATTTCCACCCGAGAACGTTACGCCGTTCTGCATCTGATAGCCAGTGTTGAAAAACTTACGCTTCTCATCTGGGCGGGCCTCATACGTGAGTTGCTGTACGTCTCCGTTAGCCAAAGCCTGACCGAAAGGACGAACCGAACCGTCGAAACGAGGACCGTACTGCTGGTTTTCGAAGCCTTGGTACTGGTAGCCGTAGCCTGTATCAGGGGTATTGTCGGGTTTGAAGAACACGCCAGCTTTGGCGTTGTCTGAGTTGTTGTACCAGTCAGGTGAGCCAGGACCAAATTCTTTCTGGAACTTAGGCAGGAACGAGATCGACTCGAACTGCGAAGTGTGCGAGAAAGTAACCTGCGAAGTACCGGCTTTGCCTTTTTTGGTGGTGATGATTAAGGCACCGTTAGAAGCTTGCGAACCGTACAAAGCTGCTGCGTTAGCACCTTTCAGTACGTCGATAGAAGCGATATCGTCGGGGTTAAGAGCTCCCAACACATCGTTCGTGGTGATAACACCGTCAAGTACGATAAGGGCTTCGTTGTTACCGGTCAAGGAGCGGCTACCGCGCAGCGTTACGCGTGGGCTTGGGTTAACACCGTTGTTCAGAGTCTGAATCTGCAGACCCGACACTTTACCAGCGAGGCCGTTGGCAACGTTAGTAACGCGGGCTTGGGTCAACTCTTTGCTATCCAGCGAAGCCGTAGCATAACCTACTTGCTGTTGCTGACGCTGGATACCCAGTGCACCCGTTACGACTACTTCGCCCAACTGCTTGGAATCGGTAGCCAGGGCTACATCATAAGTAGAAGCATCACCAAGAGTCTTTTCTACTGCGATGTAACCAATGGAGCTGAAGGTAAGAGCGGTGGCCGAAGCAGGCACGCTCAACGCATACGTTCCATCCGAATTGGTAGAAGCTCCTACCGTTGTGCCTTTCACAACAACGGTTACTCCTGGCAGTCCCTGGCCGGAAGCCCGGTCAGTTACTCGCCCAGAAATGGAGCGATTTTGCGCCACAACCTGCTGCAACAGGGCTGTAAAGAGCAAAAGGTTGAACAATAGAAACAGTTTTTTCATGTGAGTGAAGTGTTGTTTTGTGGCTTTTAAGTGAGTGAAAAGGGTTTATGATTTTCCAAACCTAACAAAATTCCAGCCTTGACATTGGATTTTAGGGGTGATTTTTTCACAACCAACCGGGCTGGTTTGTCACATCCTGTGTGTGTCCTTGCAAGATGAGTATGCTAGATCCTATTGTAAAGATAGCAGGGTTTACTGAGTAAATGGATGTCAAGAAATTTGTGATAAAACCGTTTTCCAAACTATGATAAGTCATACATGTACAAACGCATGTTGCTAAAGTCATCTAAACTAAATTAAAAAACATTTTGCCTAGCCATAACTTCCAAAAAGACTAAGCATTAACTTATAGATAAGGCGAGCATCAAAGTCCCCTTTTGCCTAACAGCCAATAGTCGAAGCCATTGAAAAACCATATTTTACAGAAGAAATAATTATATAAAATCAATACCATTTAAATAATGAGCTATATTCTCTTTTACAGAATTCGCCTGTAGCATATACATATAATACTATAAATGCACTGAGATCTTGCCGTTTCCCTTAAAGGCAGGACAGATCCGACCCGCTAACGGTCATTTTATCCTCCTTTCTTCTTTTATACATATACATCCTTATACTCTTACTCCGCTCCGCGCTCACGGCAAGTTGAAATTCTGCTATCAGCAGGTTCGCTCTTGCTGAAACCGGACAAGGGCTTATCAAAGCACATATAACCAATTCATTATCAGTTATATACAACCTGAGTCTACTTTCTTTCCTACTAGGTTTCTGTGACATAAAAGGCCGTCTGGTACGCACTTCCTTGCCCGTACTAGCGCCGTTTTGTGTCGTAGAAACTGAATTTTGTGTAGTTCCGGCTGTGGCCCACGCCTGGATGTTTGCAGGGTAAAAACATTCACTTCGCGTTTACCCTTATCCATTCCGTATGAATATTCTTAAAAAGTAGCGATAGGCAGCCAAGGGTTGGAAGTACCCGTCGAAGGGTTGGGCGGCATGGGCATGACGGGCGGCATCAACGGCATGAGCGTGTACGGCGAGGCCGACGAGAAAGAAAGCTTTGCCACTGTCAAGGGCTGGGGACAAATTTGATGCTTATTCATAATTCATTTACTGTCAACTACTTATGATAAAACAACCTTATCATAGTTTCTGCCCGACACTTACGACGGAGGGCCGGGGCGGATGCGCTTAATAAGTCGTTAAAAAATAGTTTCTTACTATCGCCTGGAGGCGTGGCTAGACACTGCCTTCCGGGCGGTTGCGCCTGACTAGCTGCTGCTTCTGTCTTCTATGCCTCACCTCGAACTGATTCTTGCGTTGCTGGCGGCGGTTACCGTGCTGGCCGAAGTAGCCGATCGCCTCAAGCTTCCTTATCCGATCTTGCTCGTGCTGGCCGGCATGGGATTGGGCATGGTGCCGGGTTTGCCGCGAGTGGCCCTCGCTCCCGACTTGGTGTTTCTGCTTTTTCTGCCGCCGTTGCTGTATGCGGCCGCCTGGAGTACCTCGTGGCCCGACTTCAAAGCGGCGCGCCGACCCATTGGGTTGCTTGCGTTGGGCTGCGTGCTGTTTACTACGTGTCTGGTAGCCGTGGCGGCGCATTGGCTACTGCCGGGGTTTAGTTGGCCGGTGGCGTTCGTCTTGGGCGCCATCCTTTCCCCTCCCGACGCCGTGGCAGCGGCCAGTGCCACCAAAGGGCTGGAGCTGCCCCGCCAAGTGGTGACGATCTTGGAAGGCGAGAGCTTGGTAAACGACGCAACCGGACTAATTGCCTATCGGTATGCCCTGGCAGCGGTACTAACAGGACAGTTTGTATTCTGGCAAGCGAGCTTGCAATTGGTGTGGGTAGCGGTGGCCGGCACCGGCATTGGATTGGCAATTGGGTGGGCCGCGTTTTGGCTGCATCGCTTTTCCCGCAACGCGGTAGTAGCCACGAGCCTCACTTTTCTGACGCCTTACCTTGCCTACCTGGCGGCCGAAGCCGTGCATGTGTCGGGGGTGTTGGCGGTGGTGGCAGCGGGCTTATTTCTGACCCGACGGGCTGCCCAGCTATTTGCCCACCAAGCCCGCCTGCAGACCTACGCCGTCTGGAATACCGTTGTGTTGCTGCTCAATGGCTTGGTATTCATCCTTATCGGATTGGCCTTGCCAACCATTCTGGATGACATGCAGGAAGTATCGGCTTGGCGGGCATTGGGCTATGGCCTGCTCATTAGCCTGATCGTTATTATAGGTCGGCTGCTCTGGGTGTATCCGGGCACGTATTTGCCGCGCTGGCTGAGCCGCTCCATTCGTGAGCGCGAGCCGCGGCCATCGCTGCCGTTGGTTACGGTTGTGGCCTGGACTGGCATGCGCGGCGTCGTGTCGCTGGCGGCGGCGCTGGCGTTGCCTATGACGTTGAGCCCCGGCACACCCTTTCCACACCGCAATCTGATCTTATTCATCACCTTCGTCGTGATTTTCTGCACGCTCGTGGGGCAAGGCCTGAGCTTGGTGCCGCTGATTCGCTGGCTCGGCATTCGGCCCGACGGAAGCGTCGAGCGCGAGGAAATTAACCTGCGGCTGCACTTGGCCAACCAAACGGTGGCCTACCTCAACAGCCCCGCCGGCGCCGACCACGCGCCCCCCGACGTGCTGGCCCGCATGCAAAGCCGATACGAAATCCGGATGGAGCGGCTCCATAACCGACTGGCCGGCGTGCGGGCCAGCCGCCTCGATGAGAAACCCATCACGCAGTTTCAGCAATTACAGGAAGCCATCATCCGGTTTGAGCGGGGCGTGCTGGAACAGCTGCGCAAAGAAGAGCAAACCAGCGAAGAAATGCTGCGCAAGATCGAGAACGAGCTGGATCTCGAAGAATCACGTCTCGCTCTCGACAAAGCGTGAAGCCTTTTCCTTACCTCCAGCTCGCGGCTTGAGAACCATCGAACGACGGGATAGAATGCCCCAGGGCCACTACCTCTCCTACCACAATCAGGGCCGGGTGGGTGATGTGGTTGTCGCGCACGAGGTCTGGCAAATCTTTGGCCCGGCCCACTACCAACTTGCGATGCGGAAGCGAAGCCTGCTGGATAACGGCCACTGGCATTTCTCCGTGGCCTTCCTGCACATAGGTAGCCGCAATTTCACATACCTTCTTGATACCCATATAGATAACCACGGTGGCATTGCTGCGCATGGCCAAGCGCAGGTCTTCCGAAAGGGTGCCGTCTTTCTTAGTGCCAGTCAGAACCCAAATGCCTTCGCTAACGCCGCGGTGCGTCAGCGGAACGTCTTCGAAGCCAATGGCTTGCATACTGGAAATGCCAGGGATGTAATACCCCGGAATGCCGTGTTCGCGGGCGTACAACAGTTCCTCAAAGCCGCGCCCAAAGATGAAAGGGTCGCCGCCTTTCAGGCGAATTACCCGCCCGCGGGCGAATGCTTTCTCCTGGATAAGCTCGTGAATGACTTCCTGCGGCGTGCAGTGGCTGTAGGGCTGCTTGCCAACATAAATGGTTTCACAGGCAGCGGGCGCAATGTCCAGCAACTCCTTATTAGCTAGGTTGTCATACAGAATCACGTCGGCCGTCTGTAAAACCTTATAGGCCTTGACGGTAAGTAAGTCCGGATCGCCAGGACCGGCACCTACGATATACAACTCAGGGATTACCATTGGCCTGTGTATGCGGTGAAACGTTGGCTAGGCAGCTGACTTATGCCAGACCCATGCCCTTCGGCGTCTTGTCTTCAGCTAATGCCTGCCCAAACGGCGTGGGCTAGGGAACGTAGGTGGGCGCTGCTACCGCCTCTCACACCTGCAACTCGATTTTTAGGGTATGCCGGCCGCGAAAACTACGTTTCAGCTTTCCCTGACCCCTTTGCTAGCACCCGTAATGGCGCAAAATGGATTAAATGCTTAAGAGTACCCCTTCAAATCTAAGGGGGTATTTCTGAAATTTATATACTTTTTTACAAAACACCCTATTGTTTTTAGGGTATGCATGCTTATACTAGCGTTATAATAGAAGATCATACCCTCTAATTAAAGGGCATATTTTCAAATTGATAGATTCTTTTGGAGCTAGCCACCTTGTGAGAGAGCCAGCCACCGAAATCTATCGCGATAGAGACATTCTCAGGTTTCAGCAGCAGATGGAGCGAAGGATACTCCGGGTTAGATCTGCTCAACCCCTAAAAGTTTCGGTATGCCACAGCCAGGTCGCCCCACAGTAGTTGTGATTGGGAATGGGATGGTCGGGTATAAGTTTTGCGAGAAGCTTACGGCCAAATCCACTTCCTTCAACCTTATCGTTTTTGGCGAAGAGCCGCGTGCCGCGTACGACCGTGTGCATCTGAGCGCTTACTTCAACGGCAAAACAGCCGAGGACCTAACCTTAGCCAGCACCGATTGGTACCAAGAGCAGGGCATTGCGCTGCATTTGGGCGACCCTGTGCAGGAAATCGACCGCCTCGAAAAGGTCGTCCGCTCGCGGGCTGGCCTCGTGCAACCTTATGATTACCTGGTGCTGGCTACTGGCTCCGGCGCGTTCGTACCCGATATTCCGGGCGTTGAAAAGGACGGCGTATTCGTCTACCGCACCATCGAAGACCTGGAGCTGATCAAAGCCTACGCTCCCGCCGCCCGCGTAGGCGCTGTGTTGGGCGGTGGCCTGCTGGGCTTGGAGGCCGCCAAAGCCCTTATGGATCTGGGAGTTGCAGAAACTCACGTCGTGGAGTTCGCCCCACGGCTCATGCCCCGGCAGATTGATTCGGCTGGCAGTAACATGTTGCAAACCAAGCTATTATCGCTAGGTTTGCAATTGCATTTGCAGAAGAGCACTACCAGTATTGTAGGCAACGGGCGCATTGAGGCGCTGGCCTTTGGCGACGAAACCCAGCTGGAAGTTGATATGCTCGTGATTTCGGCCGGCATTCGGCCGCGCGACGAACTGGCTAAGCTGGCGGGCCTCGAGGTAGGAACCCGCGGCGGCATCGTGGTGAACGACACAATGCGCACCACCGATGCCAGCATTTTCGCCATCGGCGAGTGCGCGCTCCACGGCGGCATGATTTACGGCTTGGTAGCGCCGGGCTACGAAATGGCGGAAGTAGCTGCCACGGCCATTTGCGAAGGCGAACGCACCTTCACCGGTTACGACATGAGCACCAAGCTCAAGCTGATTGGGGTGGATGTAGCCAGCTTTGGCGACCCCTTCGTAACCGAGCCTACCAGCCGCTCCATTGTGTTTGAAGATTCGCACAAGGGCGTGTACAAGCGCATCAACATCAGCACCGACGGCAAATACCTGTTGGGCGGCGTGCTGATCGGCGATGCCGATGCTTATAATCTTCTCTTACAAACGGTTACCAACAAGATCATTCTGCCGCCCAACCCTGAGGATCTGCTGCTAGGCGCTCGGGGCGGTGAAGCAACGGCCGGCGCCGGCGTCCTGAATTTGCCGGAGGAGGCCCTGATCTGTTCGTGCGAGGCGGTCACGAAAGGCGCCATTTGCGCAGCCGTAACCGAGCAGCACGTGACCACCGTGGATGGCATGAAGAAGTGCAACAAAGCCGGAACCGGCTGCGGGGGCTGCGTGCCGCTGGTCAAAGACCTGATTACGGGCACGATGAAGGCCAACGGCCAGTACGTCAAGAACACGGTCTGCGAGCACTTCAATTTCTCGCGGCAGGAGCTTTTCGATTTGCTCAAGCTAAACAGCATCAAAACCTACGACGAAGCACTCGACACGTTTGGCAAAGGCGATGGGTGCGAGCTGTGTAAGCCCGCCATTGCCAGCATCTTAGCCAGCTTGTGGAACGACGTCATTGTCAAGCAGCACACCATTCAGGACAGCAACGACCGCTACCTCGCCAACATCCAGAAAGGCGGCTCTTACTCGGTGGTGCCGCGCATTCCGGGCGGCGAAATTACACCCGACAAGCTCATCGTCATTGGCCAGATTGCCAAGAAGTATGGTTTGTACACCAAAATCACGGGCGGCCAGCGCATTGATATGTTCGGTGCCCACGTCAGTGATCTGCCCGACATCTGGGAGGAGCTGATCAACGCCGGGTTTGAAAGCGGCCACGCCTACGGCAAGTCGTTGCGCACGGTCAAAAGCTGCGTGGGCAGCACGTGGTGCCGGTTTGGGCTGCACGATAGCGTGTCGTTTGCCATCGAGGTCGAGGAGCGCTACCGGGGCATCCGGGCACCGCACAAGTTCAAGGGCGGCGTGAGCGGCTGCATCCGCGAATGCGCTGAGGCTCAGGCCAAAGACTTCGGCATCATTGCCACGGAAAAAGGCTGGAACCTGTTTGTGTGCGGCAACGGCGGCTCCAAGCCCCAGCACGCGCAGCTACTGGCCACCGACATCGACAAGGAAACGTGCATCAAGTACCTCGACCGCTTCCTGATGTTCTACATCAAAACGGCCGACGCCCTGACCCGCACCGCCACTTGGCTCAACAAGATGGAAGGCGGCATGGCCTACCTCAAAAATGTGGTCGTCAACGACAGTTTGGGTATTAATGACCAGTTGGAGGCCGAAATGCAGCTGCTGATCAACAGCTACCACTGCGAGTGGAAAGAGGTGGTGGAGAACCCCGAGCTGCGCCGCCAGTTTGCGCACTTCGTGAACGCGCCGAAAGAAAAAGATCCCAGCCTGCAATTCGAAGGAATGCGCGAGCAGGTAAAAGCCAAAGAGTGGTAGAATCACCAACGAACTCATTGACAATTAGTTAACAAAATAATCCTGCATAGTATGCAACAGGAAGTAGAAGTACTGGAAGCCGTAGAGTGGGTGTACGTGTGCAAAACCCACGATGTGCCGCACAACGGCGGCGCCTGCGTGAAGGTCGAAGACGAGCAGATTGCCATTTTCAACTTTGCGCGCCGCAACGAGTGGTACGCCACCCAAAACCTGTGTCCGCACAAGCAGCAGATGGTGCTCTCGCGCGGCATGATTGGCAGCACCGGCGACAGCTGCGAGCCCAAAGTGGCTTGCCCCTTTCATAAAAAGACGTTTTCGCTGCTCTCCGGCGAGTGCCTTTCCGGCGACGACTACCAGCTCAAAACCTACCCCATCAAAGTGGTAGGCGACAGAGTGTACATCGGCCTGTAAGTTCCAGACTGCCCCACCCAATAACGAAAGCCAACCCGCAAGCGGCTGCTTCAGCTGCCAGAATTGGCTTGTCTATGCAAAAACATAAGTATTTGATAATCAGATGCTTATAAAACATTCACGTAAAGCCAAAGCTGATGGCCGTAGCCGCAACTCAACCGCAACCGCTGGATAAGCTCCGGATTTTTTCGGGGAAAGGCGTGCAGATGCGCACCTTTCACATCACCTGGATCACGTTCTTTTTCTGCTTTTTCGGGTGGTTCGGCATCGCGCCGCTGATGCCGTTGGTGCGCGAGCAGCTCGGCCTCGACAAAGCGCAGGTCGGCAACATCATGATCGCATCGGTTTCGGCCACGATTCTGGCGCGGCTGGTGGTCGGACGGCTGTGCGATTCGCTGGGGCCACGGCTTACTTACACGATTTTGCTGGTGTTGGGCGCGCTGCCGGTAATGAGTATTGGCCTGAGCAACAGCTACGAAAGCTTTCTGCTGTTTCGGTTTGTGATTGGCATCGTGGGCGCGTCGTTTGTGATCACGCAGTTTCACACGTCCATGATGTTTGCCCCCAATGTCGTCGGGACGGCCAATGCCGTGGCGGGCGGCTGGGGCAACTTAGGCGGGGGCGTTACCAACCTAGTAATGCCGCTCGTTGCGGCGGCGTTTGTCGGGCTGGGTTTCGTGGACAAGTCCAATTCGTGGCGGCTGGCGATGGTGGTGCCGGGAGTTATCCTGCTGATCATGGCTGTGGTGTATTACTTCTACACGCAGGACACACCCAAAGGCAACTTTCGCGACATGCAGCGGCAGGTCAAAGACAAGCCGAAAGGCACTTTTCTGCTGGCGCTCAAAGACTACCGCACGTGGGTGCTCGCGCTGGCCTACGGCGCCTGTTTCGGCATCGAAATCACGATTGACAATGTGGCGGCCCTCTTCTTTGTCGATCATTACAAAACGACGCTCGTGATGGCCGGAGCGCTGGCGGGCGTGTTTGGCTTCATGAACATTTTTGCCCGCGGCCTCGGCGGCGTCGTCAGCGATAAAGTGGGCCGGGTGTTCGGCATGAAAGGCAAGTGGCACCTGCTCAGCGCGTTATTGGTGCTGGAAGGTTTGGGTATTGCGCTATTTGCCCAAGCCGGCAGCTTGGCCATGGCAATTGCCGCAATGCTGTTGTTTGCCTTATTTCTCAAAATGGCCAATGGCTGCACGTATTCCATCGTGCCGTTCGTCAATAAAAAGGCCATTGGCAGCGTAAGCGGCGTGGTGGGCGCCGGCGGCAATCTGGGCGCAATGCTGGTAGGCTTTCTGTTTAAATCGGCGACGCTTTCGTACGCCAGCGCCTTTCTCTACATCGGATTCGGGGTAGCCACCATTGGCCTAATCGTGTTCCTCTCGCGGCTGCACACCTCGGAAGCCACCGAAACGAGCATGGAGCTACAGCCCGCTTGAGCGAGGCTCAGGATTCCAGCCGATAATACCAAAGAAAGTATTACCAATAAGTATTTGATTTATAAATACTTATAGATACTCATAAGCCAAGCAACATGCCCGTACCCAACACGCCTGACAACACTTTTGCCAGCACCTGTTGCTACTGTGGCGTCGGGTGCGGCGTGGTGGTGAAGAAGGAAAAGAACGGATCGGTTTCGGTGGCCGGCGATGCGGAATATCCGGTCAACAAAGGCCAGCTGTGCAGCAAGGGCATCAACCTGCAATACACCGTCAACGACCGGCACGACCGCCTGCTGTATCCGCAGATGCGCTATAATAAAAGCATGCCCCGGCAGCGCGTGAGCTGGGAGCAAGCCTTGCAGCGGACTGCCGCCGTGTTCAAGACGTTCATTGAGAAATACGGCCCCGACTCAGTGGCCTTTTATGCTTCCGGCCAGTGCCTGACCGAGGAGTATTACGTGATCAACAAGCTGATCAAGGGCTTTATCGGCAGCAACAACATCGACACCAATTCGCGGCTGTGCATGAGCAGCGCCGTGGTAGGCTACAAAATGTCGCTGGGCGAAGACAGCGTGCCGATTTGCTACGACGACATTGAGCTGGCCGATTGCTTTTTCGTCACCGGAGCCAACCCAGCCTGGTGCCACCCTATTCTGTGGCGGCGCATTGAAGCGCACAAAGCCGCGAACCCGGAGGTGAAAATCATCGTGGCCGATCCGCGCCGGACTGACTCGTGCGCCCTTGCCGATCTGCATCTGCAATTGCTGCCCGGTACCGACGTGTTTCTCAACCATGCCATCGGCCGGGTATTGATTGAAAACGGCGACATCGACCTCGACTTCATCCAGCACCACGCCGAAGGTTTTGAGCAGTATCGGCAAGTGGTTTTTGAGCGCACTACGGCCGAATCGGCGGCGATATGCGGCGTGCCCGAAGCGGATATTCGGCTGGCGGCGCAGTACATCGGCAACGCCAAAGGCTTTCTGTCGCTGTGGACGATGGGGCTCAACCAAAGCTCAATCGGCGTCAATAAGAACCTGAGCCTGATTAACCTCAACCTCATTACGGGTCAGATTGGCAAGCCGGGCGCGGGGCCCTTTTCGCTTACCGGCCAGCCCAACGCCATGGGTGGCCGCGAAGTGGGCGGCCTTTCCAATCTGCTGCCGGCCCACCGCAGCCTCGACAACGCGGCCCATCGCCGCGAAGTCGAGCAGTTTTGGGGCGGCACTACTATTTCCGACAAGCCCGGCCTGACGGCCACCGAAATGTTCGACGCCCTGCACGACGGGCGCCTGAAAGCCATCTGGATTATTTGCACCAACCCGCTGACCAGCCTGCCCGACGTGCGCCGGGCCGAAGAAGCGTTGCAGAAAGCCAAGTTTGTGGTGGTGCAGGACATCAGCAATACGCCCCAAACGCTGGCCTTCGCCGATGTGATTCTGCCGGCTGCCGCCTGGGCAGAAAAGGAAGGCACCATGACCAACTCGGAGCGGCGCATCAGCTACCTGTCGAAGGTCGTGGACGCGCCCGGCGAAGCACTGCCCGATGCCGAAATCATCTGCCGCTTCGCCCAAACCATGGGGTATCGCGGCTTCGATTATGCATCGGCAGAGGCCATTTACTTAGAGCATGTGCGGCTTACGACGGGCACCAACCTCGATATTTCGGGCCTGACCTACGCGATTCTGAAAGAACAACGATCTATACAATGGCCTTATAATCAAAACCTTAAGCAACAAGGGCCGCCACGGTTATTTACCGATAAAGTATTCTCAACGCCATCGGGCAGAGCGCGCATTCATCCGGTTTCGGTAGAAACCCGCAGCGCGGCCCCCAACGACGAGTTCCCGTTCATCCTGACTACCGGCCGCATCCGCGATCAGTGGCACACGATGAGCAAAACGGGCAAGGTGAACAAGCTGCGCAAGCACATTTCGCAGGCCTTTCTAGAAGTGCATCCGGAGGATGCAGCGCGCTTGGAGCTTACCGATGACGACCTGGTGGTGGTGCGCTCGTGCAACGGCGAAGTACGCGTCAAGGCTAAGCTGTCCTCAGGCATCCGGCCGGGCGTGGTTTTCCTGCCGATGCACTGGGGCAAGCAGCTCGGCAGCGATCTGAATCGAGCCAACAACGTGACTTCGGGCCTTGTGGACCCTGTCTCGAAAGAGCCTGATTTTAAGTATGCTACGGTACAAGTTGAGAAATACCGAAAGCCTTTTCAGCGCATTGTAGTGGTGGGCGCCGGGGCGGGTGCGTATGGCTTCGTAAAGGCCTACCGCGAGCTGAATCAGGAAGACGAAATCACGATTTTCAGCAAGGAAGATTTTCCGTTTTACAACCGCGTGATGCTGCCCGACTACATCAGCGGGCACCAGCAATGGGCGCAGCTCGTGAAGATGCAGGACGCGGAAGAGCCCGCCTACCGCATCGATTTGCGGCGGGGTGTGAGCGTGGAACACATTGACCGCGAACACAAGTATGTCGTTGATGCACAAGGCAATCGCACCGACTACGATGTATTGATTCTGGCTACTGGAAGCCGCGCCGCAGTGCCCAAGCATGTGCCGTCGCTGCCCGGTATTTTCACCATGCGCAGCCGCACCGACGCCGATGCGTTCAAGACGCATTTGCCCGTCAATGCCCACGTCGTGATTGTGGGCGGCGGTTTGCTAGGCCTGGAAATGGCGGCATCGCTGCGGGAAGTTGGTACGCGAGTGACCATCATACAGCGCATTTCCCGCTTTCTCGACCGCCAGCTCGACCCGCTGGGCAGCCAGCTGTTGCAGGAAGAAATCGTGGAGCAGGGCTGCGAGGTGTATTTCAACGAGGAAGTGCAACTCTACTATGGCCGCTCGCGGCTAACGGGTGTAGGGCTAAAAAGCGGCCGCCGCATCGACTGCGACGCCCTGATTATGGCCATCGGGACGGTGCCCAACGTGGAGCTGGCCCGCACCTGTGGCCTCGACTGCAAACGCGGTGTGGTGGTAAATGAGCGCCTGCAAACCAGCGATCCCAGCGTGTACGCCATCGGCGAAATTGCCGAGTTCGGCGGTGTGCTCTACGGCATCACGGCGGCGGCCGAACAGCAGGCGGCGGTAGTGGCACGTTCGCTGAGCGGCGACGTGGCCAGCCACTATGTGGGCAGCACGTTCATGAACATCATCAAAATTCATGGATTCGATTTGTGCAGCATCGGCCTACCCGAGTGCCCCGATGAAGAGAATTACGAAGAGATCGTGTTCATCGACAAAGCCAAGCGCTACTACAAGAAGTGCATCATTCACCAAGATCGGCTGGTGGGCGCCATTCTGATTGGCGATAAAAGCGAGTTTCAGGAGTTTCGGGAGCTGATTGCCGACAGAGTTGAGCTGAGCGAAAAGCGCCTGCAATTGCTGCGCAGTGGCCGCCCCGCGACGCCGGTGCTCGGCAAGCTGGTGTGCAGCTGCAACAACGTGGGCCGCGACAACCTGCGCCAGCAAGTAGCCGCCGGCTGCACCGACTTGCGCGAGCTGTGCGCAGCCACGGGTGCCGGCACCGGCTGCGGCTCGTGTCGCCCCGAAGTCAAGCAGATTCTGGAAGAAAGCCTGAAAGAAGTGGCGCTTGAACCCGCCTCATAACATCTTTACTGTCAATGTATTACAAAAACAACATCATTAAGGTCAATCTTCCCGGAGGCTTGGTTTCGGCCGGCGATCTGCTGACGATTCTGGAAGCGGCCGAAAACGCGGAAGTGGAAGCCATTCAGTTTGGCAACCGGCAGGAGGTGTTGTTTACGGTAGCCGAAAACCAGCGGCGGCTGTTGGGTCAGGCGCTGAGCGCAGCCAACATTTTATGGGAGCTGAACGCCGATGTGCACCCGAATATCATTAGCTCCTACGTCACGGAGGAGGTTTTCAACCAGGCTTCGTGGCTGCGCGAAGGCGTGTACAAGGACATTCTGGACTTGTTTGATTACCGGCCGCAGCTCAAAATCAACCTCGTCGATCAGGCCCAAACGTTCATTCCGTTCTTTACCGGCAACCTCAACTTCATTGCCTCCGACACCAGCAACTACTGGCACCTCTACATCCGGTTTCCGAAAACCAACAGCCTGTATCATTGGCCGTATCTGGTTTATTCTGAGGACATTCCGGAGCTGTGCCAAACGTTGGAGCAAGTCATTTTTGCCCACAAAGAGATTTTCTACGACCAGCCTGTCCTTGACGGCACGCGGCTGCTGAGCCTGATCACGACCCGCCCAACGGCCGCACTGCCCCCGCCGGCCCCCGACTTGCAGTTGCCGGCTTTCACCCTCCCCTACTACGAAGGCTTCAACCGCTATGGCACGAAGCTGTGGCTGGGTATTTACCGTCGCGACGAGCGGTTTTCGGTCGCTTTCCTGAAGGATGTGTGCCAGGTTTGCCTCAAAACGCGCATCGGCGAGCTGTATTCTACGCCCTGGAAATCACTGATTGTGAAGGGCATAGAAATGGCCGACCGCAACCTATGGGATACCGTGCTGTGCAAGCATCGCCTCAACGTGCGCCACGCCGCCAACGAGCTAAACTGGCAAGTAGAAGACCTCTGCGATTACGGCCTGACGCTGAAAAACGACTTGGTTCGCCAGTTCAACGAGGAGGACGTTCGGACATACCATCTCTGCTTTGCGATCAAAACCAAGCCCAAAACCGGGGTGTTTGGCTCCATCGTCATCCGCGCCCAACAACCTGAGGCCCTGGGCCTGCGCGAGGAGCAATTTGAAATTCTACACACCCGCGATTTCAACCCAAATTCGAAGGATTTTGTCAGCTTCCGGAAGAAGGTAAATCGGGAAAGCCTGAGTTGGTATTTGATCCAGCTTTGCAACCAATTCTATGAGTTACAGAGCGAAACGGCGCAGGTGCTCAGCTCATTGTATGTGGAAGAACCGCCCGTAGCAGAGCCACCTCTAGCATCGCTGCCCGCCGTTTATCAGTGCCAAAACTGCCTGACTGTGTACGACGAAACCTACGGCGACGAAGCCAGCCAAGTCGCGCCGGGCACGCCGTTCGCGGCGCTTGTCGGGTACCGTTGCCCCACTTGCGAGGCGCCGCAGAATGAGTTTGTGGCCGTGCCATCGGTGCTGACGCCAGCTTTGTAAAGCGACGCCATTTAGCTGGCCAGCGCTTTGGCTACTATGTCCTGCGCGGCCGGCGGCAATTGCAGCGCCAACGCCCATTCGTGGCCCTGCGGCGTCATTTTGCGCCACGTTTTCTGCACGATGTCGATCACCTTTTCCTCGGGGTGCTGGGCCGCAAAATCGGGCAGGTAGTATTCCAGAAACACGAGGCAGATAACGTCTTCCAGCAACTGCACTTCGGGGTCGAGCTGTAGTTGCTGTTTCTGTACCAAGGCCTGCACACGTCCGATTATATCTTCCTCGTAACCAACATCTTGCAAAATACATCCTGCAAGCTCGGCGTGGAATTTTTTCAGGCGGTTGCGCCACTGGTGGTACCCCGGCCGGTCCATGGGGAAGTCGTGGCGTGGAATCTGCCACCGCCGGATGTGCTGACACCGCACCGCCAAGCGCAGGGCTTCGCTGGCCTGTGGCGCCACCCGATCCAGACAATCGCTCATGCGCTGCGCGTAGAGCAACTCTTTGGGGTAGCTGCGTCCCTCGGCATCCTCCAAGTGCGGGTCGGCGCTGTTGGCTTCGTCAAACTTCCGGATTGCCGCTGCAAACCGCTCGTCGTGGATTGTGCTCATGGCATTGGGGCCTGTTAAACAACCGTTTTGGCAAAGATAACCCGTTGGCGGGCACCTCGTTGCAGGCAGCCGCCCACCGATTTTAAGGCAATTTTAAGTTGAATATAAGATAGAAGTAAGCCGACTTCCGTAACAGAAAGCGGGCTGCGGCTTTGCTTTTGCTACCGGACCCACTTCTTCTACCTTATACCTTCTTTCAATTTCTATGAGCAAGCAAAAATCAGAAAAGAACCACAACGCCAAGCTAAGTGAGCTGGAGCAGAATCGGGAAGACAGCACGGGTAAGTTTCTGACGACCAACCAAGGCTTGCGCGTCAACGACGACCAGAACTCGTTGAAGGCCGGCGACCGCGGCCCGACGTTGCTGGAAGACTTTATTCTGCGCGAAAAAATCACCCATTTTGACCACGAGCGCATTCCGGAGCGCGTGGTGCATGCCCGCGGCGTGGCGGCGCACGGCTACTTCGAGGCCTACGACACGGGTGCGCAGTATTCCAAGGCCGACTTTCTGAAGGCCGGCACCAAAACGCCGGTGTTTACGCGTTTTTCCACGGTGGCCGGTTCGCGCGGCTCCTCGGACTTAGCCCGCGACGTGCGCGGCTTTGCCGTAAAATTCTATACGGAGGAAGGCAATTTTGACCTAGTAGGCAACAACATGCCGGTGTTTTTCATCCAGGACGCCATCAAGTTTCCGGATTTTGTGCACGCGGTAAAGCCCGAGCCGCACAACGAGATTCCGCAGGCGGCATCGGCACACAACACGTTCTGGGACTTTATTTCCATCACGCCCGAATCGATGCACATGATTATGTGGGTGATGTCGGATCGTGCCATCCCGCGCAACCTGCGCATGATGGAGGGCTTTGGCGTACATACCTTCCGGCTGATCGACGCGCAAGGCACAGCCCGCTTTGTGAAGTTTCATTGGAAGCCGAAGCTGGGCGTGCACTCGGTAGTATGGGATGAAGCCCTACAGATTTCGGGCAAAGACCCCGACTTCCACCGCCGCGACCTATGGCAGGCCATCGAAGATGGCAACTACCCCGAGTGGGAGCTGGGCGTGCAGATTGTGGAGGAGGCGGACGAAACGAAATTCGATTTCGATCTGCTCGACCCGACCAAGATTATTCCCGAAGAGCTGGTGCCGGTAACGAAGCTCGGCAAGATGGTGCTCAACCGCAACCCCGACAATTATTTTGCTGAAACTGAGCAAGTTGCCTTTCATTTGGGCCACGTGGTGCCCGGCATCGACTTCAGCAATGACCCCCTGCTGCAAGGCCGCTTGTTTTCGTATACCGATACCCAGCTTAAGCGCCTGGGCGGCCCGAATTTCCACGAAATTCCGATCAATCGCCCGGTGGTGACCGTGCACAACGGCCAGCGCGACGGCCATATGCGCCAGCAAATCAACGTGGGCAAAACCAGCTACAGCCCCAACCTGCTCAACGAAAACACGCCCAAGCAGGCCAAGCAATCGGAAGGTGGCTTTGCCAGCTACCAAGAGCGCGTGGACGGCAACAAAGTGCGGGCCCGCAGCAAGAGCTTCCGCGACCACTACAGCCAGGCCCGCCTGTTCTGGAACAGCCAGGCCGACTGGGAGAAGGTGCACATTGTGAAGGCGTTGCAGTTTGAACTGGGTAAAGTAGAGGAAGAATCGGTGCGCGAGCGCATGCTAATTCAGCTTGCCCAAGTTGCCGACGAGCTAGCTACCCGCGTTGCAAAGGGCTTGGGTCTGGAAATCCCCTCGGCGGAAGGCGTGCAGCTCAATTTAGGCGTCCCCGCCGATGCTGATCCGGCTGAGTATCAGTCGCGTCCGCTCACGGGAAAAGAAGGAAAGTCGGATGCCCTGAGCATCGAAAATACCCCGCTGAACGCCGATAAGAACATCAAAACCAAGCAGGTAGCCATTCTGGCCGCCGACGGGGCCGATGGAGATTCCATCACCGCTCTGAAAAAAGCTCTGGAAGCCGGCGGCGCGCAGGCTAAGCTGGTGGCACCGCACCTGGGCAAGCTGCGCACCGGCGCCGGCGAAACCATCAAAATTGACTTCAGCCTGCAAACTACTGCCTCCGTGATGTTTGACGGAGTGTACGTAGCTGGCGGCGACAAAAGCGTCCAGGCACTAACCCAACAGCCTGATGCTGTGAATTTTATAAACGAAGCGTACCGGCATTGCAAACCCGTTGGCGCGGCTAGCGCTGGCAAGGCGTTGCTGAAAGCCGCCGCCTACGGCGGGGCCGACGACATCTTGCAGGGCGATGGCGTGAGCATCGACGACGGCCCCGACGCGTTTGTGGCTAACCTAGCCATCGGTCGCTTTTGGAGCCGTGAGATGATGTCGGAGCCGAAAGTGTAAGGCTGATCGACTAAGCAACAAAGCCCCCGCGCCAATGAATACGGTACGGGGGCTTTGTTATTTATAATCAATTCGTTGATTATAAACCACTTACAACCTAAGCGCCGCGTGGAAACTCAAGCGTAAACGTAGTACCTTGGCCCAACTCGCTTTGCACATCCAGCTTAATGTGCAGCAAGGCGCAGGCTTTGGCCACGATGGATAGCCCGAGTCCGGTGCCGCCTATCTCTTTGTGTGCCAGCGCGTCGGAGCGATACAGGGGGTCGAAAATGCGGCCTAGCTCATCGGGCCGGATGCCGATGCCTTGGTCGATGATCGTGCAGGTGAGGCGGTCGGCGCCGGAACTCAGCACGACGGTAATGGTAGAGCCGGCCGGCGAATACTTGACGGCGTTGGTGAGCAGGTTCTCCAGAATCAAATCGACCAGAAACGGATCGGAGACAATGGGCTCGGTATCACCATCTTGCACATCTACTCGTATATGCTTGGTGTTGAGGGTGTTACGCAGTCGATACAACACATCGTGTACGCAGGAAACTACGGTTAGCTCCTGCCGATTCAGGCTTTTGGCGTGGTTTTCAAAACGAGCTAGCAAGAGCAACTGATCCACTAAGTGCGTCAGGCGATCGATTTCGCCGATGCCCAAGGCGATATTTTCCACGTACTCGGCGCTCGTGCGCGGCTTACGAATCAGGACTTCCAGCGTGCCTTTCAGCACGGCCAGCGGCGTACGCAGCTCGTGCGAGGCATCGGCGGTGAACTGCTTTTCGCGCTCCACGGCCCGCTCTACGCGGTGCAGCAATCCGTTGATGGCGCTGGCCAGCGTGTGCAGTTCGTCGGGCCGCGGCGGCAGGGCGATGCGCTCGGCTAAGTTACTCTGAGTAATGCGATTAGTAGTGGCTGTGATCTCAGTGATGGGCGCAATGCTGCGCCCGGCCAAGCGGCGAGCCATGCCAAAAAGCACCACCAGCACCACCGGAAATGAGAGCAGCAGCACCATGCCCAGGCTGTCGAGCACATGCTGGGCGGCTTCGGATGAGATGGCCGCCACGAGGTAGCCAACTGGGCGCCCTTCTCGCACAATTGGCTCTTGCACCTGCCGAATTGCCTTGCCGCGCAGCTCCGAGTTGAGCAGGGACATTCCATCGGTGCGGACCGCGAACAGCAGCTGGTCGGCTTTGAGGTTGGGCGAGCGGTCCATGAGCCGGCCCTGCAAATCGTTGATCTGAATAAATACCGGATCGACCTGGACTTCGCGGTGCTCGCGTTCCTGCCACTCGCCTTTGTGCGAAAAGAGAATTTTTCCGCCTACAATCGTCAGCTCCTGCTGGTGCTTGGCGGCTTCGTAGCGCAGGCTGCGGTCGAGGTCGGCATATACCTGCTGCTGCACCACCAGGAACACCACCGCGTACGCCACCGCAATCAGGGCGGCGGTGGCCAGCATGTAGTGCCACGCAATACGATCCTTGAAAGCCAGATTCATTTAGTCGCGGGCGACATAGCCAATGCCGCGGATGGTTTGCAGGTAGTCTTCGTCTTTGCTCAGGCGCAGCTTTTTGCGCAACGCGTTCATGTACACGTCAATCACGCCGGTGTTGTACTCGAAGTGGATATCCCACACGTTTTCAATGATTTTCTGGCGCCGGCATACCTTGCCTTTGTGGCGCAGTAGGTATTCGAGCAGCGCAAATTCCTTCTGTGTCAGCGCAATTTCTTCTTCGTTCTTGTACACCTGATGCGTTGCCACGTCCAGCACAATCGGGCCGACGAAAAACCGCTCGGCCAACCCTGCTGCGGGGCGTAGCTGCACCCGAATGCGTTCCAGCAATTCTTCGAAATGGAAAGGCTTTTTGATGTAGTCGTTGGCACCGGCTTGCAAGCCGGCAATCGTGTCTTGCACCGTGTCTTTGGCCGTCAGAAAAATCAGGGGCGTGGCAATGTGCTGGGCCCGTAGCTGCCGGCACACCTGCAAACCCGTCAGACCAGGCAGCATCCAGTCGACCAGCAGTAGGTCGTAGGGCTGGGCCACGGCTTGGGCCAAGCCGGTATCGCCGGTGTCTGCCACGTCGATGGTGTAGCCTTCTTCCTCCAGGCCTTGCTTCAGAAAGCGGGCAATGCCGGGCTCGTCTTCGATTACCAGAATGCGCATAACGGAGGCTCGTAGCGTGAAAAGTTGGGGCAGCCAGCAAGCGGACAGGGAGCCGGGGCTGCCCCACTTGCCGATTACCCGCCGTGGCCTTGCGGCCCTAACGACAATAATCGGACGAAGATGCTGCCCGGCCAGCACCGGGGTGCATTTTAAGAAAATCTTAAGGCGGCTTTAAGGAGTTTATAAGGCACCCATCCGTTTTTTGGCGAGTGCTTCCCTTTCCGCGATGCATATTGCGCCTCCGGCTGCCTCGCGACCCCGAATCGAACTATCTGCTATTCAATGCTTTCTAAAATCATAGCCGCCAGCATTCGCAACAAGCTCATGATTCTGTTGCTGGTGGTGGGGCTCGTGGCCTGGGGCGGCTACTCGGCGCTGCACCTGCCCCTGGATGCCATTCCGGATGTTACCAACAACCAAGTGCAAGTAATTACGCAGTCGCCGGCGCTGGCCGCGCAGGAGGTCGAGCAACTGCTGACCGTGCCGCTGGAATTGCAGCTGCGCACGGTGCCGGGCGTCACCGAAATTCGCTCGATTTCCCGCTTTGGGCTGTCGGTGATTACAGTGGTTTTCGAAGACAACATCGATACTTACCGCACCCGCCAACTGGTAGCCGAGAAGCTCACCAGTGCTCAGGCCGATTTGGGAAGCGGGGCCGGCACGCCCGTGATGGCCCCAATCACGACCGGACTGGGCGAGATTTTTCAGTATTCGCTGCGTGTGAAGCCCGGCTTTGAGAAGCAATATTCGCTGGCTAAGCTGCGCGACGTGCAGGACTGGCTGGTGAAGCGCCAACTGGCCGGCGTGCCCGGCGTAGTTGACGTGAGCAGCTTTGGCGGCTACGTGCGCCAATACGAAGTGAGCGTAAGCCCCGACCGCCTCAATGCAGCCAACGTGACCATGCCCGAGCTGCTGGCGGCCTTGCAGGACAACAACGCCAACACGGGCGGCTCTTATTTGGAACGCGGGCCCAATGCCTATTTCATCCGGGGCGAAGGCCGCGTGACGTCTTTGCAAGACATTGGTTCACTGGTAGTTAAACAAGCCTCTCAAAACGCTCCTTTGCTGGTGCGCGACGTGGCCGACGTGCGCTTTGGCCACTCGGTGCGCTACGGCGCCATGACGCGCAACGGCCGCGGCGAAACGGTGGGCGGCATCGTGCTCATGCTCAAAGGCGCCAGCTCCGAGCAAACCATCAAGGGCGTGAAAGAACGGGTAGCCGAAATCCAGAAAACGCTGCCACCCGGCCTGGAAATCCTGCCTTTTCTGGATCGTACCAAGCTCATTGACAAGGCCATACATACGGTTACCAAAAACTTACTGGAAGGCGGCGTCATCGTCATTATTGTGCTGCTGGTGCTGCTGGGCAATTTCCGGGCGGGCTTGGTGGTGGCCAGCATGATTCCGCTGTGCATGCTCTTTGCGCTGGGCATGATGCGCCTGTTCGGCGTGTCGGCCAACCTGATGAGCTTGGGCGCCCTGGATTTCGGGCTGATTGTGGATGGGGCCGTGATCATCGTTGAGGCCATGATATTTCACCTCGTGCATTTTCGCGAGCGGGCCGAGGGCGAAACCATGGACCAGGTGGCCGAAGCCGCCGCCACGCGCATGATGCGCTCGGCGCTGTTTGGGCAGCTCATTATCCTGATTGTGTACTTTCCCATCCTGGCCCTGACCGGCATCGAGGGCAAGATGTTCCGGCCGATGGCCCTGACCGTGAGCTTTGCCATTGTGGGCGCTATGTTGCTGTGCCTGACCTACGTACCGGCCGTATCGGCGTGGGCGCTGCGCAAGGACATCAAGGAGGAAGGCACCCTCGCCGACCGCATCATGAAGGCATTGCACCGCGGCTACTCGCCTCTTATCAAAGGCGCGCTGCGCTGGCGGGCGGTGGTCGTTGCCCTCGCCGTGGGCTTGCTGGCGGTAGCAGGCTGGCTGTTTACGCGCATGGGCGGCGAGTTTATTCCGCAGCTCGACGAGGGCGATTTTGCCGTGAACGTGACGCTCGCACCGGGTTCGTCGTTGGCCCAGAGCATTGCTACCACCACCCGCATTCAGCAGATCTTGCTCAAGAACTTTCCGGAAATCGAACAAATTGTGGGCAAAATCGGCACTTCCGAAATTCCCACCGACCCCATGTCGTTGGAAGATTCTGACCAGATGGTGATTCTGAAAGACCAACAAGACTGGACTTCGGCGCACTCACGCGAGGAGCTGGCCGGCCGGATGCAGCACGCGCTGGCCGACGTGCCGGGCATCAATCTGGAGTTTCAGCAGCCCATTCAAATGCGCTTCAACGAGCTGATTTCGGGTGCCAAATCCGACATCAGCATCAAGATTTATGGCGACGACTTGGGCATCCTTTTCGAGAAGGCCAATCAGGCGGCTGCCCTAATTCGGCCGCTGGCCGGGGTGGGCGACCTGAAAGTGGAGCAAATTGCGGCCCTGCCCCAGCTGCGCGTGGCCTACGACCGCCAGAAGCTGGCTCAATACGGCTTGCGCGTATCGGAGCTGAATACGCTGCTGCGGGCCTCATTTGCAGGTGAAGTGGCGGGCCAAGTCTATGAAGGCGAACGCCGCTACGACCTCGTGCTGCGCCTCGACTCGACCCAGCGCCGTAGCCTCGACGACATCCGCAGCCTGTACGTGGATGTGCCCGGCGGCCAGAAAGTGCCCCTCGACGAAGTGGCGCAAGTGCGCTTCCGCAACGCGCCCGCCCAGATTTCGCGCGACGACGCCCGCCGCCGCATCAACATTGGCGTAAACGTGCGCGGCCGCGACGTGCAGAGTCTGGTTCAGGACATTCAGCAGAAGCTCAACGCAAGCCTGAAGCTGCCGTCGGGCTACACCATTCAGTACGGCGGCGCTTTCGAAAACCTGCAACGCGCCAAAGCCCGCCTGAGCATTGTGGTGCCTATCTCATTGCTGCTCATCTTCTTACTGCTCTACTTATCGTTCAATTCGGTAAAGCAGGCCCTGCTCATTTTTACCGGCATTCCGCTGGCGACCATCGGTGGCGTGCTGGCTTTGTGGCTGCGCGGTATGCCGTTTAGCATTTCGGCGGGCGTGGGCTTTATTGCCTTGTTTGGGGTGGCCGTGCTGAACGGCATCGTGCTGGTAGCCAGCCTCAACGAACTAGCAGAAGCCGGAGTGCATCACGTGCAGGAACGGGTGCTGCGGGCCACGGCCGAACGGTTCCGACCGGTGCTCCTGACGGCTTCGGTGGCTTCCCTGGGCTTTCTGCCGATGGCCCTCTCGACTTCTGCCGGGGCTGAGGTGCAAAAGCCACTGGCCACGGTGGTGATCGGCGGATTAATTACGGCTACTTTGCTTACGCTGCTGGTGCTGCCAGTGCTCTACACGCTCTTCACCAAAGACGACCCCACGCCCGGCACCCCCGAAAGCGAGCCAGCTTCCACGCCCACGCCTTCCGGCCCGGCGGGTCCGGTTTCGGTTGCCATTATCGTGGCGCTATTGGTTTTGCCGCTTTCGGGGCAAGCGCAGAATTCTCAAAAACAAATACTTGACAATCAAATACTTACACTACAACAAGCATTGCAGACGGGTTTGAAGCAAAACCTCTCGTTGCAATCGGCTGCGTTGCAAGTGGAGCAACAGCGCGCGCTTACCCGCACCGGCTACGACCTGCCGCGCACGGTGCTGGACTACCAGCGCGGCCAGATTTCGGGGCCAATCGTCGACCAAAGCTTCAACGTGATTCAGCAGGCGTCGCTGCCGGGCGTGTACGCAGCGCAGCGCCGCTTGCTGGAAAGCCAAACGCTCACGGCCGAGCAGCGCGCCCGCGTGCAGCGCCGCGAATTGGCCCTTTCCATCCGCAGCAGCTACTACCAGTTGCTACTTACCCACCGCCGGGCGGCCCTGCTCCGCCGTCAGGATAGCCTGTATCGGCGGGCGGCCCGCGCGGCCCGCATCCGGTACCAAGTGGGCGAAACCAACCGACTGGAACAGGTGTCGGCCGAAGCCCGCGCGCGGGAGCTGCAAAACCGCCTAGCCACCACGACCACCGACCTGCTCGTGCAGCGCCAGCAACTAGGCGTTCTGCTCGGTGTAGGCCCCAACGCGCGCATCGACACGACGGAAAGCTTCGTGGCCCCGCTAGCCGCCGCGGATACGGCGGCTCTTTCACCCGAAACCAACCCTACGTTGGGGCTGCTCCGCCAGCAGGCTACCGTCAGCAGGCAGCAAACCCGCGTGGAGCAGCTGCGGCGCCTGCCCGATGTGCGGCTGGGCTATTTCAACCAGAGCATCAACAAAACCAACGGCTACCAGGTGGCGCAAGCGGGCCTGTCGGTGCCGTTGCTGGGTGGGGCGCAACGCGCCCGCGTGGCTGCCGCCCGCTTAGGTGAGCAGCTGGCCGACAATGAATTAGCATACGCGACCACTCAGCTTACGGGCCAACTGGGTGCGCTCCGTCAGCACCTGCGCCGGGCACGAACTTCGCTCGATTATTACGAAAAGTATGGCTTGCCGCAGGCGCAGCTTATTCTGACTACGGCCGAAAAAAGCTTCCGGGCCGGCGATATCGACTACGTGACGTACGTGGTGAACACCGAGCCCGCCTGGCAGATTCAGCAGGCCTACCTCGATCAGGTGCGCCAATACAACGATTTCATTCTCAGCCTACAAGCCCTGGCCGGCACCGACTAAGCCAGTACTTGCCGTTGACCTACTTGCCATGAACTATTTGCTTTCTGCGCTTCGTCTGCTGCCGTTGCCCTTGCTGGTTGGGATGCTGGCGTCCTGCCACGGGGGCGCTTCTTCGGAAGCCGAGGGCGCGACGCCGCCCGCCCCGCCCGCTGCCCCGGCCAACCCCGATCAGGTGACGATTTCGGCGGCGCAAATGCAGGCGGCGGGCATCGGCCTGGGCGGCTTTACGCGCCAGAGCATGGCTTCCGAAGTGCTGGCCAACGGCGTTATCGATGTGCCGCCCCAAAACATCGTGTCTATTTCGGCCGTGTTGGGCGGCTACGTGCAGCAGGTGAAGGTGCTGCCCGGTCAGCATGTGGCCAAAGGTGCCGTGGTAGCCGTGTTGCGCCACCCCGATTACCTCAAGCTGCAACAGGACTATCTGCAAAGCCGCGCCCATGTGCGGTTTCTTACCCAAGAACTTGAGCGCCAACGCATTCTGGACGTAGAAGATGTGGGAGCCAAACGCAAGCTTCAGCAAGCCCAAGCCGACTACGCCACCGAGCAGGCCGCCGTGCGCAGCCTCGCGGCCCAACTGGCCCAACTTAATATTTCACCAACCCGCCTCGCAGCTACCGGCCACATCCAGCCCACGGTGAACCTCATAACGCCGCTGGGAGGCTACGTCACGACCATCAACATCAATCCCGGCCAGTTTGTAAACCCCCAAGACGTGCTATTGGAAGTGGTCGATCGCTCCGATTTGCACCTGCAACTCAAGGTGTTTGAGAAAGACATTGCCCGAGTGCGGGTAGGCCAGCCCATTCTGTTCACGGTGCCCAGCCGCCGAACGCCGGGCGAGGTGCTGCACGCCCGCGTGTTTCTGGTAGGCAAAGCGTTCGACAACGACGCTCGCACCATCGCCGTGCACGCCCACCTCGAAGGCACGGACGCTGCCAATCTGCTCCCCGGTCAGTATGTAGCGGCCCGCCTCCAGACGGCTGGCGCCCAAGCCCGCACTCTGCCCGAAGAGGCTGTAATTCAGGCTGGTGAGTTGAGCTACGTCTACGTCCGGACGGCGGCCACCGACAGCACCGCCACCTTCCGGCGCGTGAAGGTGCGCCCCGGCGCCACCGCCCACGGCGACGTGGCCGTAGTGCCGCTCGAATCCCTGCCCGATACCACGCACTTAGTCCGCCAGGGGGCATATTTCCTCGACGCCGAACGTAGTAAAGGCCAAAGCACGGAGGAATAGGTACTAATGGCGAAATCAGTATCAAAATGTATCTGTTTGATTATCAAACAGATACATTTTGATACTCAAACTACTGAAAGTAATAGAATTTCCGTAAGCTCGTGAAATAGAGTAAGATCGCGGCTAACTTTTGCCCGGGTGTTGCAGCCTGCGCGAGAAAGGGTTGTCCCTTCTCCAAACCCTTCACGCGCTGGCCTATGCTTCTTTTCTCCTCTCCCCTCTTCAAGCGGCTTGGTTTACCGCTAGGAGTCACGGTTTTGTTGGCTTTGACTGCTCCCACCAGCCGGGCACAGGGCCTCGGCGCGATCACCGGCCTGGTGCAAACCCCTACCGCCGCGGGCCTCGAACTAGCCACGATTACGCTACACCGCACTACCGATTCGGCGGTGGTCAAAAACGAGTTTAGCGATGCTCAAGGCCGGTTTCGCTTCGAGCAGGTGCGGCCGGGACGCTACTTGGTCTCGGCTTCGCAAGTGGGTTTTGTGCGCCGTTGGAGCGCACCAACAGAAGTAACTGGCCATGAAGTAGATATACCTGCATTGGTACTATCGGCCAGCGGGGCTACGCAGCTGAAGGAAGTGACGGTGGTGGGCCAAAAGCCCCTGTTCGAGCACCAGGCCGACCGCACCGTCGTCAACGTGGCCGGCTCGGCGCTGGCCGCCGGCAACACCACGCTCGACGTGCTGGCCCGGGCCCCGGGCGTGACCGTGGACGGCAACGACAACCTGGCCCTGCGCGGCAAACAAGGCCTGTTGGTGCTCATCGACGGCAAGCGCCAGCCGATGAGCGGCAGCGAGCTGGCCGAGTACCTGCGGGCCCTGCCGGCCGAGCAGCTGCAAAGCATCGAGCTGATCACCAACCCGCCGGCCAAGTACGACGCGCAGGGCGGGGCCGGCATCATTGCCATCAACCTGAAGAAAGACCAGCGCCAGGGCACCAACGGCAGCGCCAACGCCGCCTACGGCCGCGGCCAGTACGGCAAGTTCACCAGCGGCCTCGCGCTCAACCACCGCCACCAAAAAGTCAACCTCTTTGGCTCCTACAACTACGCCAACCGGCAGGATTTCGTGAAAATCACCAACCACCGCGATTTTTCGGTGGCCGAAGTGGTGACCAGCCGCAGCGATCTGTTCAATAAAATCGTCAATCACACCCACACGCACACTTGGAAAGTGGGCCTCGATTATACCCTCTCCGAGCGCACAGTGATTGGGGCCGTGGTGAGCGGATTGAGGAGTCATTTGGAGCAGGCAGGCTACAATACTACCCAACTCTTTCGGGCCGACCAGTCGTTGCTGGCCCAAAACCGCACCGACAAAACGCGCGACTTTCACTCGCCCAACGGCGCGGCCAACCTCAATTTTCGCCACACGTTTGCGGCCGCAAGTGGCAAGCGCGAGCTGAGTGCCGACGTCGATTACGCGCGCTACACCACCGATCGGCAGCAGCACCTGAACACCTTTTATGAAGTGCCAATCGCTTCGCCTTCGTTGCTGCGCGTGAAGCAGGCCGGTGCGCTCACCATCCAGTCGGTAAAGGTGGATTACACGCATCCGGTTTCGAAAGACTTTGTGCTGGAAGCGGGCGGCAAGGCCAGCAGGGTATCATCGGACAACGACGTGGTCTTTTTGATAACCCGCGACGGCCGCGACTCGGTGGACGCGGGGCAAACCAACCATTTCCGTTACACCGAAAACATTTACGCAGGTTACCTCGACCTGACGCGTACCTACGCCCGCCTGACGTTGCAAGCCGGGCTGCGCGCCGAACAAACGAAAGCCATTGGCAACCAAGAAGTTGGCAATGTGGGTTTTAGACGCAATTACGCCCAGCTTTTCCCGAGTGCCGCCGCCAAGCAAACGATCAACGATAAGCACGAAGTATCGCTGTCCTTGAGCCGGCGCATCGATCGGCCTTCTTATGGGCAGCTCAACCCCTTCCGCATTTACAGCGATCCCACCACTTCGGGTGCCGGCAACCCGTCCCTACGCCCGCAGACGAGCTACAACTTCGAGCTGACGCATACTTACAAGCAAAAATTCAGCACCGGCCTGAGCTACAGCATCACCAGCAACCCCATCGTGGGGGTAGTGCAGCCGGAAGCAGGCAATAAGGTGGTGGTAACCAGCGCGAACCTGGGCAAACAGTATTATTACGCCCTGACGCTGACGGCGCCCGTCGAGCTTGCCAAGTGGTGGAGCGTCTACAACAACGGCGTGTTCTACTACAGCCGCTTCGTGGGCCACCTGGCCGGCACGGCCCTGGACAAAGGCCGCCCGGCCTTCAACCTGAGCAGCACCAGTACCTTGACCTTCGGCCAGGGCTGGTCGGCCGAGCTCAACGGCCGCTACCAGTCGCGCGAGCAGTACGGCTTCTTGGATACTAGGCCAAATGGGCAGGTTTCTCTTGGCCTGCAAAAAGCCGTATGGAACCGCAAGGGCACACTCAAGCTCAACGCCACCGACTTGTTTTATACCGCCACGCTGCACGCTACTTCCACCTACGACAACTACGTAGAATCGCTGTATCAGCGGCTCGACACGCGGGTGGCGACGCTTTCGTTTAGCTACCGCTTCGGCAGCGATACGGTAACGCCTGCCCGCAAACGCACCGGCAGCGCCGAGGACGAAAAGCGCCGCGCTGGCTGAGTATATCATAGCGCCCGGCGCACTGCTACATTTCCAATACCTGCTGCCAGATATCTTCCTGCACCGGAATGCCGTGTAAAAGGTTGTCGTGGCGGGTGGCCAGCGATTGCTCGCCGGGATAGAATACTTTGCCGCTGGGTTGCCCTTCGCCGTCCGATTTGGTGTAGCGCAGAATTTCTTCAATCAGCGAGGTATGTAGTTCGGGCTGCCGAATTGCGATGAAGCACTGCGACACCCCATACTCCGCGCCCGACTGCGTAATGGCGGCCGTGGAGCGTCCGCCGCTTAGGGCCGTCAGCAGCACATCCAGCACCAGCGACAGTCCCGAGCCTTTCCAGAAGCCAATGGGCAGCCCGCGCTGCGACGCCATAATTTCGGCCGCGTCGGTGCTCAAGTTGCCCTCTTGGTCGTAGCCGCCCGGCACGGGCAGCGGCTCCTGCCGGCTGGCGTAGGTGCTGAGCTTGCCAAACGAATACTGCGACAGAGCCATATCCAGCACCACAGGCGGCTCCGAGCCGCGGGGCACGGCAATTACCAGCGGGTTGTTGCCCAGCCGCGGCCCGGTACCACCCCACGGCGTCACGTTGGCGATGGTGTTGGTAAAGCAAATACCGATGCAGCCGGCGTCGGCGGCCTGCCAGCCGTAAGTGCCGCCGCGCATCCAGTGGTTGGTGTTGCGCAGGGCTACGCAGCCAATTCCGTGGGTTTGGGCCAGCGCGATGGCCCGTTCCATGCACAGGCTGGCGCTATACACGCCGGGCGCCAGGTGGCCATCCCAGCGCTCAAGCGCGCCGTTTTGTTCGATGCAAGTCGGGTCGGCTGAGGGTTGCACCCAGCCGTTTCGGATGGCGTGCACAAACGTCGGGAAGCGGTTGAGCCCGTGGGTATACACGCCGTCGCGGCTGTTTTGCGCAAACACCGTAGCGCAATGCTCGGCTTTGGTTTCCGAAAAAGAAAGTGAGAGCAACACGCGCTTCAGCTCCTGCTGGAGTTGCATGTAGGGAATGCGAAGGCTCATAAGCAACGGCATCTGGTTGGTGGCTGAATGTACGGGATTTTCTTTCTCCCGTCGGGCCCCGACGAGCGTCCCCTATCGAGCGGTTTGGCAAACTCCGCCCGAGGTAAGTCCATGAAGTATACTGGGTTACCGCCTGACTTTCGTCATGGCCGATGCTTGAGGGCTGTTGCACCTTTGCGCTGTGCTTCGCTGTAAAAGCTACGCGGCACTTTTTCATAACTTGTTCTATACCAATCACTTATATAATCATGAAAAAGAAAGCCACTTGGTTGCTGGTTTCCGCGGCGCTGGCTACTTCCGTGGCGGGTATTGTGCTGGGCCGGAAGGCAGCAGCCCGGCGACTACGCCGGGATGTGGAGCGGCTTTTTGCCCAATTGACGGACGTTTCCACCCGCATCTACCACGAATCCCAGCTCGAAGGGCTGCCCGCGCCGGTGCAGCGCTACTTCCGCCACGTGCTGCGCGATGGCCAGCCGTACTTACGCGGCTTGCGCCTGCGCCACGGCGGGCAGTTCAAAACGGATTTAGAAGGCGACTGGATCGACATCAAAGGGGAAGAATACCTGGTAGCCGACCCGCCCGGCTTTATCTGGCAAGGCACCACCCGGCAATTTATCGCCCGCGACGAATACGTAGGCGGGCGTGGCAGCCTCACGGTGCGCCTGCTCGGAGCGGTGCCCATCATGCGCGGCGCCGGCCCGCACTACGATCAGGGCGAACTGCTGCGCTGGCTGGGCGAAAGCACGTGGCTCCCGACCAATCTGTTGCCCAGCGAGCGCGTCAGTTGGGCCGCCGTCGATGACCAGTCGGCCCGGCTGACGCTGACGCACGAAGGCCAAACGGTCGCGTATCTGGTGCGCTTCAACGAGCAAAACGAAATCGAGCAATGCGAAACCCAGCGCTACCAAGGCGACCAGAAATTACTGCCATGGATAGGGCGCTCGGCCCAATACCGTGAAATACAAGGCGTGCGCGTGCCCACCGTGCTGGAAGGCGCTTGGGTTGCAGATGGTAAGCGCCAGCCCTATGCCCATTTCATCGTGCAGGAGTTGAGCTACGGCCCCCTGCAGCCCTTTTAGCAAGCGTTTATTCCCCAAACCACCACCGACGCCGCGGCCGATGCTCGCTGAGCAGCTTGAACTTCACCACCGCGTAGCGCTCGATGTGGGCGAGGGCTTCTTCCACCGAATCGGTGTAGGTGAGTAGCTGCAAATCGACGGGGGCCACCATGCCCTGGGCTTCCATGTGCGCGAGCAGCGCCAGCAACGGTTGCCAGTACTCACGCCCGACGACCACGATGGGGAAGTCCAGAATTTTTTTGTTCTGGATCAGCGTCAGGGCTTCAAACAGTTCATCCAGCGTACCGATGCCGCCGGGCATAATCACGAAGGCATAGGAATACTTGACCAGCAGCACTTTGCGCACGAAGAAATACCGGCAGGTCAGCCACTTATCCAGGTATGGGTTGGGGTTTTGCTCCTGGGGCAGCTCGATGTTGCAGCCCACAGAAGGGCCGCCGGCATCGCGGGCGCCTCGGTTGGCGGCTTCCATAATGCCCGGCCCGCCGCCCGTGAGCACCGTGAATCCTTGCCGGCTCAGCCCGGCACCCAACTGCCGCGCCAACAGGTAAAACGGTGAGCCTTCGACTACCCGCGCCGAGCCAAACACCGACACGCACGGCCCCACAAAGTGCAGCACCCGAAAGCCGCGCAGAAATTCGCGCAGTACATCCCACAGAAACCGCAGCTCGCTGGGGCGGCTGCGCGGCCCCGACAGAAAACGGCGTTCGGACCGCGCAGCGGACGTGGCAGGAGCGAGAAGTTGGGCGGAAGTCGGCATAACCAGCAACGAAAATTTCAGCGGGTGGCAGAACAGAAGCAACGAGGCAGCCGCTGGACGTTGCCACGCTGTTTTATCCGCAACAAAAAACACGGGCAATTTTGCGCTGCTGGGTGTTCTTTTCTTAGGGCTGGCCTCAGGCAGAGCGGCCATGACAAAAGTCATACGCCAACCCAATGTTTATCAAAGCATTACGGGGTGTAAAAACCGATTTTTGCAGAAGCATTTCACCTCACCTTGGGCTTTTGCAAGTCCTTTAATTTACCGGCGTCATGGTTATTCCTTCCCTCCTTTTCCCGTTTCTGTTGCTTGCAATACTGGCTTTGGGCAGCGCCTATTTGCGCAGCACCTCCAGCCTACACTAAGGCTTTGTGCTGTGGCGAGCATCGTGAGGTTTTTGCTAGCGCTATTGCAGCAGCTTCGGAACGTTGCGCAGCAGCAATAGTGCCAGCACAGACAGCCACCGCGTCACCGGAATTATGGTGAAACCATCGCGCTTGATGGGCGTGCTAAGCTGCCGCGCCATCCGCGCGACCAACGGAGACTTTATAGTTGCTGAAGAGCAAGCTGAGTCAGCCGCGTTGGCATATGATATAAGTTACTGATATTCAATAACTTATATCATATGCCAACGCGAGTTTACGTAGCATTAGCTGCTACCAGCGCCAACTTATTTCTGCTTTACGGCTTGCAACATTGCGCCTAAAGCCTGCCGCGAATAGGGTTTGCCGCGGGCAATTACGGTGTTAATAGTGCGCACGTTTCGGATGTTGGTTAGCGGATTCTGGGCTAGTAGCAGCAGATCGGCGTTTTTGCCCACTGCCACCGTACCCGCAGTTTTTTCGACGCCCATAAACCGCGCCCCGTTGAGGGTAGCGGCCCGTAGCGCTTGGGCGGACGTCAGGCCGGCCTGCACCAGCATTTCCAGCTCGCCAATCAGCGAAGCGCCCGGATAGGTGAAGGAATTAAACGCCCCGCTGTCGGAGCCGGCCAGCACGGTTACGCCGGCTGCTTGCAGCTTAGGCACCAAGCCGCTAAACCGTACCTCCAGCTTCTTGCGGAACTGCGCCGCCTCCGCCGACTGCCCCTTGGCGCTGCTCAGGCGGCGGGTGTAGGTAGCCTGAATCTTGGGGTCGATGTAGGCCAGCATGGTATCGCGGGTGTGGTCGGTGGTGGGCAAGTCGGCTAGGGTTTTGCCAATGAAAAGCGTGGGCACCACGGCCGTATGATGCGCGGCCATTTGCTGAAAAATGCGCGTTGCAGCAGCCGGCGAGTACGTTGCTTCCACGGCCGGCAGCATGGCAAACAGGCCCAAGGGGTGCGCAGTGGTCAGGCTTTGGCGCACGAGGTTCGTGAGGCTGTCTTCCTTGCCGGAGCACGCTTTAAACACGTAATACAGATGCTCGGAGGCGTCCAGCCCGCGGTCGACGGCCTCGCCCAGCTTCACGGAATACGGCATGTGGCCCGTGGTTTTCAGGCCGCGCTTTTCGGCTTCGGAAATGACGTTCAGGTAGGCCTCGCGGCTGATGTTGCTGTCGTAGATCTTGACGTAATCGACGTGCAGCTTCTGCAACGAATCCAGCGCCTTATTGATCTGGGCCGTCGTTTCGACTTCCAGCGAGCCCGGCCAGTAGGCGTGTGGCCCGTCGATTTTGGGGCCGGAGGTAAAGATGCGCGGCCCTGCCAACGTGCCCGCCCCAATCTGGCGCCGCCAGCTCATTACGGCCGGCGTCATGTCGCCGCCCGCATCGCGCACCGTCGTGATGCCGTGGGCCAGGAAAAGCGGCAATAGGTTTTGGTTGGCCTGTATCAGGCTGTCGCCCCCACGAAAATGCACGTGCATGTCCCAGAGGCCTGGCAGCAGGTATTTGCCCCGGCCGTCGAGCGTGCGCTTGGCCGCGTACGGTTTTGCGCCGGCCTTTTCGACTACCGCAATCGCGTCGCCGCGCAGGGCCACCATTTGGTCGGGCCGGACCTGGCCCGTGACCACGTCGATCACGTTGACGTGCGAAATCACCAGATCGTAGGGAGCCGCCGCGGGCTGCGGTTTCTGGCCGGCCCACAGCAGACAACAGGTGCTGGCCAACAGGCCGCTGCGGAAGAAAATCGTGCGAGATGAAGCCATTCGGGACGGGATAATACAGATAGATAAGCCCCGCGGTAGCCAGGGGGCAGTAAGCTACAAAATATTATCCCGCACGTAACCTGTAAAATCCTTGCCCGGCAAGGCGTAAGCACTACTAAAGCACAAATTATAAATGATTCATAATCAATTGCTTATAATTTATTAATCTACTTTACTCAGCAGAAGAGTAGCGGTTACTTCTCCTTCCGGCAGGCCCTGCTGGCGCCAAAGCTCAATACCTTGCCGCACCAGCACGAACGACGGCAGCTCGGTGGCGTGGAAGCTGCGCACCACGGCCGGATGGCTGGCTTCGTCGACCTTGAGCACGCGGATGGCCGCACCGAGGCGCCCCTGCAAGGTGGCCAGCGACGCGTTGGTGGCGGCCTGCTGCACGCCATTGCCGGTAGCCGTTGGGAGCAAGACCAGCAAAACCGCCGAATCGGTTTCGGAAAGCTGCGGTTGGGGTTGAGAGGAAGTCATCGCCGGGAAAAATAATTTTGCTTTCGTAAAAGTACTTCCCCCGCTGAGCTTGCCCCCTGACGACGATCAGGGTTTTAGCTGACTTTTATCACCAGAAAATTTATCCACAACTTTAGCGTCCTTCATCCCGGCCTCGTTGCCGCCGTATTTGCGTTTTCATATGCCTATTTCACCGTATATCACGACTCTGGTCGATATTCTTTTTACGCAGGCTAAGGAGTTTGTTGGCCTTTACGACGTGAAATTGGGCTGGTTTACGCATGTGAATCCGGCGGGCATTCAGCTGCTGGGCTACCCGTCGGAGCAGGCGTTTTTCGAGGACCCCAAGCGCTCGCTCCTCACCTCGGGGTTATCGGACGAAGCCTGGCAAGCGCTGCAGGAGCAGGTCATGCGCGAAAAGAGGCAGGAGTTGGAAGCCGAAATACGCCGCCAGACCGGCGACCCGTTTTGGGCGCGCCTCGAGCTGACGGCCTTTCAGATGGAAGATCGGCCTTTTTTCTTAGTTCGCCTCACCGAGCAAAGCCGGCTTCAGCAGGCCCGGCGCGAGTTGGCCCAGAGCGTGGGCCGTTTCGAGGCAGTCGTGGCCAATGCCACCATCGGCATCATTGTCTGCGACCGACAGGGGCAAATCATTTCGGCTAACCGAACTTCCCACCAACTATTTGGTTATCAAGACGATAAATTAATTGGTGAGCTCATTGAAGTGCTGGTGCCCGACGCCGTGGGCAGCCAGCACGAACGGTTCCGGGAGTCGTTCAACGAGGCGCCGGCGGTGCGGTCGATGGGCGCGCACCGCGGCGACTTGCAGGCGCGGCGCAAGGATGGCTCGGTGTTTCCGGTGGAAGTCAGCCTGAGCTATTTTCACCTCGACGAGCAGCTGTACGTGGTGTCCTACATCGTCGACATCACCTACAAAAAGAACGCCGAGCGCGAACTGATTGCGCAGCGCGAACGCGTCGAGCGGCTGAATGCCGAGCTGGAGCAAAAGGTCGTTGACCGCACCCACGCCCTCATGCACACGCTCGAGCAGCTGGAGCAGCGCCAGGAGGAGCTGGCCAAAGCCCTGGCCGCCGAGCAGGAATTGGGCGAGATGAAATCGCGGTTTGTGTCGATGGCGTCGCACGAGTTTCGCACGCCCCTAACTACCGTGCTCACGTCGGCTGCCCTGATCGAAAAGTACGCCGGCGGCGACCAGCAGCCCCAGCGGCTCAAGCACTTGCAGCGCATCCGCTCGTCGGTCAACAACCTGAACGACATCTTAGAAGAGTTTCTGTCGGTGGGCAAAATCGAGGAAGGCAAGATAGAAGCGCACCCTATTGAGCTGGACATTGCCGGCCTGCTCACTGATACGGTGGCCAGCATGCAGGGCATGTTTAAGCCCGGCCAGCGCATCGAGAAAGAGGCGTCGTGCTCGGGTCCCGTTCGGCTTGATCCGTCGTTGCTGCGCAAGATTCTGGTCAACCTGCTGTCCAACGCCATCAAGTATTCCGGCGCCGGGTCGGTGGTAACTGTTCGTACGCTTTGCGAGCAGAATCAATTTACCTTGACGGTGCAGGACCAAGGCGTAGGCATTTCCCGGGAAGATCAGGAGCACCTGTTCGAGCGCTTCTTCCGGGCGCGCAACGTCACGACGGTACCCGGCACGGGCTTAGGACTTTATATTATTGCCAAATATCTTGAGCTGATGGGGGGCGACATTGCCCTCCACAGCGAGCTGAACGTGGGCACCACCGTCACCATCACGATCCCTTATGAAAACCATCCTGCTGATTGAGGACAACGACTTCATCCGTGAAAACACCGCCGAAATTCTGGAATTGGCGGGCTACGCGGTACACACGGCCGAAAACGGCAAGATCGGCGTCGAGCAGGCCCTGGCCACCAAACCGGATCTGGTGATCTGCGACATCATGATGCCCGTGCTCGACGGCTACGGGGTGCTGCACATTTTCAACCAGAACCCACAGCTGGCGGGCGTGCCCTTCATCTTCCTGACGGCCAAAACCGAGCGCACCGACTTGCGCCGCGGCATGGAACTGGGCGCCGACGACTACCTGACCAAGCCCTTCGACGAAACTGAGCTACTGAGTGCCATTACCGGCCGGCTCAACCGCTTTCAGCACCTCAAGCCCGACTACGATCTGCAAGGCGAAGGCCTCAACGAGTTTCTCGACGACGCCCGCTCCGTGGGCAACCTGGAAAGCCTTTCGGCCGACCGCAAGGTGCAAACCGTGCGCAAAAAGCAGGAAATTTACGCCGAGGACGACGAGCCGACGCGGCTGTACTTCGTAAAATCGGGGCGCGTCAAAACCATCAAGACCACTTCGGCAGGCAAAGAGCTCATTACGGGCATTTACCAGGCCGGCGAGTTTTTTGGCTACCTACCGCTGCTGGAACACACGAAATACACCGATTCGGCCGTGGCCGTGGACGATTCGGCGCTGGTGTATATTCCGAAGGCCGACTTCATGCAGCTGGTGCTACGCAACCCCGATGTTAGTCAGCACTTTATCCGGCTGCTGGCCGGCCACGTGGCCGAGCGCGAACAACTGTTGCTGGGCATGGCCTACAACTCCATCCGGCGGCGCGTGGCCGATACGCTGCTGCGCATGCAAGAGCAGGCCGGTCCGGAGCCCGACGCACTGATTCAGCTTTCCCGCGACGACATGGCCGCCGTGGTAGGCACCGCCCCCGAGTCGCTGATCCGCACCCTGAGCGAGTTCAAGCAAAGCGGCCTGATCGAGATGTCGACCAAAGGCATTCGGGTGTTGCAGCCCGAAAAGCTGCGACGCTCCAACTGGTAGCCGGGATGAGGAAACGCCGTGTATGAGAGCCGTTTGGCTGAAATGAATCAGCCCCTGGGCTGACATTCGTCATCTGTTGGGCAGGCAGCAAGTCGGAGCTTTGGCTTTCCTCTGATCTGCTCTGCCGTGATCCCTGCCCCTGCCGAAATTCATACCCACGTTGCCTGCACCCACTGCGGCGACGCGTGCCCCGACGAGCCCATTCTCCTTGATAGTCAGCCATTTTGCTGCCAAGGCTGCAAAGCCGTGTACGAGCTGTTGGCGGCCAGTAACCTGTGCACCTACTACCGCCTCGACGAGCGCCCCGGCCAGAAAGTAAAGGACGTAGAGCTGCCCGGCCGCTTCGACTACCTCGACCAAGAGTCGGTGCAGGCGCAGCTGCTGGCTTTCCGCAGCGACACGCTGGCCAAACTCACGCTCACCATCCCGCAGATGCACTGCGCCTCGTGCATCTGGCTGCTCGAAAACCTGTACAAGCTTAATCCGGGCGTGTCGGAATCGCGGGTCAATTTTTTGCGTAAAGAATTAACCATTAGCTACTTACCCAGCGAAACCAACCTTAAGGAAGTCGTAACGCTGCTGGCGGCCATTGGCTACGAGCCCCAGATTACGCTGGCCGAACTCGGTGCCCAGCCCCACCACGGCAGCCGGATGCTGTATTACAAGCTGGGGTTGGCGGGATTCTGCTTCGGCAACGTGATGCTGCTGGCCTTTCCGGAGTACTTTTCCTTTACGGAACAGCTTCAGGCTGAATTCGGCCAATTCTTTGGTTATCTGAGCATTATCCTCTCGCTGCCCGTGTTGCTAGTGAGTGCGCGGAGCTTCTACGAATCGGCCTGGCAGGGACTGCGGCAGCGCTACATCAACCTCGATTTTCCGATCAGCCTTGGCCTTACGGCCCTGATGCTGACCAGCTTGTTTGATATTTTGACCCACCGCGGGCCGGGTTACCTCGACTCGTTTACGGGCCTCGTGTTTTTCATGCTCATCGGCAAATGGGTGCAGCAACGCACCTACGACGCCCTGCGCTTCGATCGCGACTTCACCTCCTACTTCCCGGTGGCCGTGACGCTGCTCACCAAAGACGGTGATAAATCAGTGTCGGTGAAGGAGTTACGGGTGGGCAACCGCATCTTGGTGCGCCACCAAGAGGTGATTCCGGCCGACGCCATGCTCATGCGCGGCATTGGCCAGATCGATTACAGCTTTGTGTCGGGCGAAAGCGTGCCCGTGGCCAAGGGGGCCGGCGAGCTGGTGTACGCCGGCGGCCGGCAGGTGGGCCAAGCCGTGGAATTGGAGGTAGTACGCGAGGTGTCGCAGGGCTATCTGACGCAGCTTTGGAACAATCCTGCATTCCAAAAAGGCGACAAGCATACGCTGGAAACCTACGCCAACAAAGTCGGTCGCTACTTCGTGGCCCTGACCCTCACGCTAGCGCTGGGCGCGATTCTGTATTGGTACCCGCAGGATCCGCACATGGCCCTGCGGGCGTTTACGTCGGTACTGGTCATTGCCTGTCCGTGCGCGTTGTCGTTGGCCACGCCGTTTGCAATGGGCGCCGCCGTGCGGGTGTTTGGGCAGAAGAAGTTTTACCTGAAAAACTCGGCCGTGGTCGAAACGCTGGGCCGCGCCGACACGATTGTATTCGACAAAACCGGCACGCTCACCGATACGCATCGCTCGGAGGTCAGCTACGAGGGTCGCCCTTTGACCATTGAAGAAAAGCAGCTCGTGGCTACGTTGGTCCAGCAATCGACGCACCCGCTTAGCCAACGGCTATCCAAAGAGCTTATTTATAATGCTTTGACTATAAATAAGTTACAAGAAGCACCTGGACAAGGCCTGAGTGGAGTCGTCAACGGGGTATGCGTGCAGGTAGGCTCGGCGGCCTTCACCGGGGCCCAACGGTCAGCCGACGTTGCAGAAGCCGATGCGCAACGGCAATCGCGGGTGTACGTGGCTCTAGATGGTGTACCGGTCGGCTGCTTCGTGTTTCATAATGTCTACCGCGACAACCTCGTCCCTATCCTGACGCAGTTGGGCAAGCGCTACCGCTTGGCCGTGCTCTCCGGCGACAACAGTTCGGAGCGCCCTCGGCTGCGCGAGTTGTTTGGGCCGAAAGCAGAGCTACGCTTCCAACAGTCGCCGCTGGATAAGCTGGAATATGTTGCCGAGTTGCGCCGGCAGGGCCGCACGGTCATTATGGTCGGCGACGGCCTGAACGACGCGGGCGCCTTGCAGCAAGCCAACGCCGGCATCGCCCTCACCGATACGCTCAGCAACTTCTCGCCCGCCTGCGACGCCATCCTGGATGCGAGCAGCTTCGGCCAACTCGCCACGTTCCTGCGCTTTTCCCAAGACTGCCTCCAGATTGTGCTGGCCACCTTTGTTTTGTCGTTTTGCTACAATGGCATCGGTTTGGGACTGGCCGTGCAGGGCCGGTTTACGCCCATCGTGTCGGCTATTCTGATGCCCATCAGCTCGCTCAGCGTGATGCTGTTTGCCACGCTGCTGGTGCGCTATGCGGCCTGGCGGCGCCGGTTTTAACCAGTCAGCTCATGGCTTCCTCCTGCTCGGTACCCGCCCCCACGCAAAGAACCCCACCGAAAAGCTTTGTACGCTTCGGTGGGGTTCTGCGGAATAAATTTGGGGATTTCGGCTTAAGCGTGCACAAACTGGATGGCGTGGCCCCAGGTGTTGTGCTTCAGGCCGTAGCGCACCCACAGCAGCACGAAGGGCTCGGTCGCCCGGGCTTCTTCGATGCCGCCCAGGTCGGTGACGCGCTGCCACCCCAGCTCACGCAGCAGCTGAGTGGTCTGCTCCTTGGCGCCGGCATCGTTGCCACACACAAACATATCGGGCTCCCCGCCGGTCGAGGCTGGGTTTATCATCTGATGCACGCTGACCATGTTCAGGGTTTTCACGACATGCGCCTGCGGCAAAGCCCGCTGCACTTGCTCGCCCAGCGAGTCGGTGAGCCCTACGAAGAGCGTGGGCGGCATGCCTTGGGAGAAGTCCAGCGGATTAGTCAGGTCAATGACCGTTTTGCCGGCAAAGTGGGCCGCGCCGGCCTGCTCCACCGCCTCTACGGTAGCAGTGCCCAAGGTGGCCACAATTACGAGATCGCCGAATTGAGCGGCGTCGGCAAACGAGCCTTCGCGGGCGGCTCCGCCGTGCTGCTGCACCCAAGCTACGGCCTTTTCGTTGCCAGCTGTGCGCGACCCAAGCAATACGCTGTGGCCCATTTCCAGCAGTTTGGCACCCAGCGTCTGGCCGACGCTGCCCGTGCCCAAGATTCCAATGTTCATAGGAAGAGAGAGGTAAAAAGTGAGTGGAAGATCAACTCATTTGCTTGTACATACAATAATTACAAGGCAAAAAAACTAGCCTTTCGGCTCGAGTTTTTTTGTGGCCTCATACGTGGCAGCGGTCAATTGCGCGGCGGCTTCCGGCCCCAGCAACGTAGTATAGCGGGCATAGAGGCGGCGCCAAGCGGCTTTCACATCGGGCAGCAACTCAGTGGCCGCCGCGGTGGGCGTCACGCGGGTGCTCCGCCCCACCGACTCGCGTTCCAGCAGCTTACGCTGCTCCAGTTTCTCCACCAGCCGCGTGACGGTGGAAGGCGTCAGCTGCATTTCCCGGCTGATTTCCCCGGCTTGCAGCCCCGGCTTGTGGCACACGGTCATGAGCACGAACGCATGAGAGGGCGAGAGGCCCGTAACGGCAAATTCTTCCTCGGCCATGCTCGTGAGCAAGCGAGCGACGGCGTTAGCCGAGAAAAACAGACAGTTACAATAGCGCGAATCAGTAGCCACGGCATGCGGAAGAGTATGGCCGCAAAACTACCAGCAACATTTGTATATACAAACTTGATAAATAGTTACTCCGGCGCTTTTTTCAGCCGGCATCAACTCCTTGCCTAAATACACTCCCATGACCATCATCTTTCTGCTCATCGGCATCAGTCTTTCCGTCGCCTTAATATTCCTGGGAGCCTTCTTGTGGGCGGTACGCACCGGCCAGTACGAAGACGACTACACACCCTCCGTGCGGATGCTATTTGAGGACGAGCCCACGGACCCGACGCCGTAAGCTTCCGCTCGGTGGGCTGACATCAATCACCACCCCATCTGACTTTCGTCATCTTTTAGCTGCAGCCGCCGGAAGACCTTTGGAGAAGTTAATCATACACTCTCCACGCTATGCAAGTCGATCCACAACCGCCGGTAGTTGCGCCTCAGCCGCCCCAGGTCCTGAAGAACGCCGTGAAGGCGGTCGACACATTTTTCTACGATAACAAGATCGTCCGCAACTTCGGCATCGCCACCGTATTCTGGGGTATTGCCGGAATGCTAATCGGGGTGATCATTGCCTTCCAGCTGGCCCGCCCCGAAGTCAACATGGGCACGCCCTACACCACCTTCGGGCGCATCCGGCCGCTGCACACTAACGCCGTCATTTTTGCCTTCGTTGGAAACGGCATTTTCACGGGCGTCTACTACTCGTTACAGCGCCTGTGCAAAACGCGGATGTACTCCGATTTGCTCAGCAAAATCCACTTTTGGGGCTGGCAATTGATCATTGTCTCAGCGGTGATTACACTTCCGCTGGGCTTCACTACCAGCAAGGAATACGCCGAGCTGGAGTGGCCCATCGACATTGCCATCACACTGATCTGGGTGGTGTTTGGCTGGAACATGTTTGGCACCATCGCCAAGCGCCGCGAGCGCCACTTATACGTGGGCATTTGGTTCTACATCGCCACCTTCCTGACCGTGGCCGTGCTGCACATCGTCAACTCGATGGAGGTGCCGGTGAGCTTCATGAAAAGCTACTCGCTGTATGCCGGCGTGCAGGACGCGCTGGTGCAGTGGTGGTACGGCCACAATGCGGTGGCTTTCTTCCTGACCACGCCCTACTTGGGCCTGATGTACTACTTCCTGCCCAAAGCGGCTGGTCGGCCCGTGTACTCTTATCGCCTGAGTATCATTCACTTCTGGTCGCTGATCTTTATCTACATCTGGGCCGGGCCGCACCACTTACTTTACACTGCCCTGCCCGACTGGGCCCAGAGCCTAGGCGTAGCGTTCTCGGTGATGCTGATCGCGCCTAGCTGGGGCGGCATGATCAACGGCCTGCTCACATTGCGCGGCGCCTGGGATAAAGTGCGCGAAGAGCCCGTGCTGAAGTTTATGGTGGTGGCCGTGACGGCCTACGGCATGGCTACGTTCGAAGGGCCGATGCTGTCGCTGAAAAATGTGAACGCTATCGCTCACTTCACCGACTGGATTGTGGCCCACGTACACGTCGGCGCGCTCGGCTGGAACGGCTTCCTGACTTTCGCCATGCTCTACTGGCTATGGCCCCGCCTCTACAAAACCGAGCTTTACTCTAAGCGCTTGGCTAACACGCACTTCTGGCTGGGCACGCTGGGCATCCTGTTCTACGCCATCCCGATGTACTGGGCCGGTCTCACGCAGGGCCTGATGTGGAAGCAGTTCAACGGCGAGGGCATGTTGCAGTACCCCAACTTCCTCGAAACCGTGCTGCAAATCGTGCCGATGTACTACCTGCGCGGCATTGGCGGGGTGCTCTACCTCAGCGGCGTGTTCCTGATGATGTTCAACCTCATCAAAACCGCCCAGACCGGCTCGTTGCTCGCCAACGAAAAAGCGCAAGCCCCTGCCCTGCTGCCCGTTGCCCAAGATCCGCACGCCACCGGCGGCCACTGGCACCGCTGGATTGAGCGTCGCCCCGTGCAGCTCAGCATCGGCGCTACCATCGCCATCCTCATCGGCGGCGCTATCGAAATGATTCCGACGTTCCTGGTGAAGTCCAACGTGCCCACCATCGCCTCGGTGAAGCCTTATACTTCGCTGGAGCTCGAAGGCCGCGACATCTACATCAAGGAAGGCTGCTCGAACTGCCACACCCAGATGGTGCGCCCCTTCCGCTCCGAAACCGAGCGCTACGGCGAATATAGCAAAGCCGGCGAGTTTGTGTACGACCGGCCCTTCCTGTGGGGCTCCAAGCGCACCGGCCCGGATCTGCACCGCGTGGGCGGCAAGTATCCGCACTCCTGGCACTACAACCACATGATGGACCCCACCAGCATGTCGCCCGGCTCGATCATGCCGCCTTATCCGTGGCTGTTTGAAAACCAGATCGATTACTCCAACACCGGCGCTAAAATCCGGGTGTTGCAAAAGCTGGGCACGCCGTACCCGGTGGGCTACGATCAGCAAGCCGTGGCCGATGCGCAGCGCCAAGCCGAGGGCATTGCCAACGAGCTGAAGAAGGAAGAGATCGAGGTGAAATCCGACAAGGAAATCGTGGCCCTGATTGCCTACCTCCAGCGCCTCGGCACCGACATCAAGGTGAAGCCCGAACAAGCGACGACCGCTACCGCCGGCGCCCAGTAATCTCTGGTTGGCGGGCAGTGCCGGCCAACCAGAGCCACTTCCCAAGAAATACGCTACAACATCATGGACAAGAACGTCTTACAATCCATCGCCGGCGTCGAGATATATCCGCTGATTTCGCTGGCCATCTTCTTTCTCTTTTTCCTGGCGCTGCTTACCTACGTGGCAGTCGTTAACCGTCAGCATATCAGCACGATGAGCGAACTACCCCTGCTCAACGACGACGAGATGGAAGCCCACATCGAACAAGGAAACCTATGCTAACCTGGCGCACTTTTTTGCTGACAGCCACGGGCCTGCTGATCGGCTACGTGGCGGCGGCCCAAACGCCCGCCGCCTCTGCTTCGGCGGCCAGCTCCACGCAGGGCATGCTGTTCTGGTTTGTGGTCGGCATCCTGGGGTTGGTGCTGCTGGTCGTGCTACTGGCCAGTGCCATGATAACCGTGCAGCTGCGGCCCCACCTGGACCCTAAGCAGGACGCGGAGCCCACCATACTTCATCCGCAAACTACCACCGCCGAATAGGAAGAGCTTTATGGCAACAACATTAAAAAATCGCTCTTGGCGCCTATCCGCTGCTGCTTTGCTGCTGAGCTTTTCGGCACAGGCGCAAGCGCCGGAAGCGGCCGCCACACCCGCGGGCATGAGCGGCCAGGAGATGCTGTTCTGGGTTTTGGTAAGCCTGCTGGGAGTGCTTGTGCTGGCGTTGGTGCTCACCGGCATCCTGATTGTGGTGCAGCTACGGCCACAGCTACGCAAGGTGTACGAAATGCCCACCGTGCGTCCCTCCTGGAGCGGCAAGGTTCTCGGCCTGTTTGTGGGCGACCCCGTGCTGCTGCAAGGCCGGGTGCGCGACGAAATCATGAGCGGGCACGACTACGACGGCATCCACGAGTTCGACAACGACCTGCCGCCGTGGTGGAAAATGGGCTTTTACGGCACCATCGCGTTTGCCGCGGTTTATCTGTTTTACTTCCACGTAGCCGATGCCGGCCAACTGAGCCAAGCGGAGTACGAAACCGAGATGAAACAAGCGGCCCTGCTCGTTTCAGTCGGCTCCGACGACCCGAACAAACTGACTGATTTTCAGCCCCTGACGGCTGCCGCCGACATTGGCGCCGGCAAATCCCTCTTCGCCACCAACTGCGCGCCCTGCCACGGAGCCGCGGCCGAAGGCAAAGTTGGCCCCAACCTCACCGACGAATACTGGCTGCACGGCGGCGAAGTAAACCACGTGTACAAGACGGTAAAATTCGGGGTGCAAGGCAAAGGCATGGTGGCCTGGAAAGGAAAGCTTTCCAGCAAGCAGATTTTGCAGGTTTCGTCCTATATCCTGACGCTGCAAGGCTCGAAACCGGCCAACGCCAAAGAGCCCCAGGGCGAAAAAGACCCAACGGCCACCAAAATCGCGATGCGCTAACCCCAGTCCGATGCAGCCCGCGTCGGATTGGGCGTGCCTTAATCATAAATTATTGATAATCAAGTATTTATATAATAAAGCAAAACGATAGCTAGCAGCCGATGGCAAGGCAGAGAGCACAGCACCAATGCGATGACAATGATTACCCAAAACGACGAAACCTTCCGCGATTCCATTTCCACCGTCGACGCGGCGGGCAAGCGCGTGTGGTTGTTTCCGAAGAAGCCCCAGGGCCCGCTGTACAACTACCGCAAGTGGGTGAGCTACGGGCTGCTGACGCTGCTGTTTGCGGGTCCGTGGCTGCGCATCAACGACTTGCCTGTGCTGATGCTCAACATTCCGGCCCGCAAGTTTATCATCTTCGGACAGATCTTCTGGCCCCAGGATTTCTTCATTCTGCTGCTGGCTTCGCTCACGTTTATCGTGTTCGTGATCCTGTTCACGGTGGTGTACGGGCGCGTTTTCTGCGGTTGGGTTTGCCCCCAGACCATCTTCATGGAGATGGTCTTTCGCCGGATCGAGTACTTTTTTGAAGGCGATTCGGCCCAGCAAAAAGCCCTGGCCAAAGCCGACTGGGACTGGAACAAAACGTGGCGCAAAACCGGCAAGCACACGGTGTTCTTGGTCATCTCGTTTCTGATTGCCAATACGTTTCTGGCCTACATCATTGGCAGCGACGCCTTGGTGAAGCTCGTCACCGATTCGCCCGATCAGCACCTCGGCGGACTGGCCAGCCTGGTGCTGTTTACGGGAGTTTTCTACGCCGTTTTTGCCCGTTTCCGCGAGCAGGTGTGCACCATTGCCTGCCCCTACGGCCGCTTGCAGGGCGTGATGCTCGACAAGGAAAGCATTGTGGTGGCCTACGACTACAACCGCGGCGAGCCGCGCGAGAAGCTGCGCAAAAACCAGGAGCGCAAGGCCGGCGACTGCATCGACTGCAAACAATGCGTGCAGGTGTGCCCCACGGGCATCGACATCCGCAACGGCGCCCAGCAGATGGAATGCATCAACTGCACGGCCTGCATCGACGCCTGCAACAACATCATGGACCTGATCAACAAGCCCCACGGCCTGATCCGCTACGACTCAGAAAGCCACATCGCGGCCAACACAAAGTTTCGCGTGACGGGCCGCATCAAGGCGTATTCGGGCGTGCTGGTAATGTTGGTGGGTATTCTGGTGGCGCTGCTGGCCACGCGCTCCAACGTGGAGGCGACGGTGCTGCGCACGCCGGGGCAGCTGTTTCAGAAAACCGATCACGGCACCATCACCAACCTCTACAACATCTCGGTCATCAACAAGACCAACCACCCCTACCCGATTACCCTGAAGCTGCTCGAACCCGCCGGAGGCACCATCGCCCTCGTGGGCACCGACGGGCTGACGCTGCCGGCCCAAGGCATCACGGAAGGCGTGTTTTTCGCGGAACTGCCGGCCAAAGCGCTGCACCTGACCAGCAACAAGATCCGCATCGGCGTCTACAGCCAGGGCAAGTTGATTACGGAGGAGAAAACAAAGTTTCTGGCGCCGGCTCGCTAAGCACGTTTGGCCGCGAACCCCCACTACTGGAAGGCGAGCAAAGCGGAGAAGCCAGAAAGCAAAATCATAACATCATGACTAACAATACGATACAAAAACCTACGCGCACGCTCTGGCCTTACGCCATTATTGCCGTGTTCGTGCTGTTTGGCGGCTACATCGGCTTTCTGGTGCGGCAGACGATGAAAACCAGCGTCGACCTCATCAGCACCGATTATTACCAGCAGGAGCTAGCCTACCAAAAGCGCATGGAATCGGTGGCCCGCACGGCCGCCCTGCCCGCCCCCGTAACGGTGCTCCACGACGCTGCTGCCCGCAAGCTCACCCTACAATTACCCGCCTCGCTGGCTGGGCAGCCCTTGGCCGGTACGGTACACTTTTTCCGCCCTTCGGATCTGAAGCTGGACTTCACCTTGCCGTTGCAAGCCAACGCCGAGCTGCAACAGCAGTTCAGCACGGCCAAGATGCAGCCGGGCTACTGGCGCGTGTGCCTCGATTTCACGGCGGGCAAGCAGGCATATTTTGTAGAAAAACCTTTAGTAATCAAGTAGTTCCATGATCTGGGCGGGCTTTCTGTTTGGCGTACTGGGCAGCTTTCACTGCGTAGGCATGTGCGGCGCCATTGCCCTGGCCCTCCCGGGGCGCGTGGACGCGGCCACGCCGGGGCTGCGCTACGTGGGCGGCCGGCTACTTTATAACCTGGGCCGCGTCACGACTTACAGCGCCTTGGGCGCCGGCGCCGGACTGGTCGGCCAAACCCTGCGCCTGGCCGGGGTGCAGCAAAGCCTGTCCATTGGCTCGGGCTTGCTGATTTTGCTGCTGGTGGTAGTGCCCGAACGCTACACCGGACGCCTAGCCGCCGCACTCGGCTTCGACCGCCTGCTGACCCGCATCAAGAACGCGTTGGCGTACTTTTTTCAGCAGCCTTCTTTGCGCGCTTTGTACATCACGGGGCTTCTCAACGGCCTATTGCCCTGCGGATTAGTGTACCTCGCGCTGGCCGGTTCGCTGAGCGTGCCGGGCGTGGGCGGCTCGGCCGCCTACATGGCGTGCTTCGGCCTGGGCACTTTGCCGCTGATGTTTGGGCTGTCGCTCACGGGCCGTTTGGTGCCGTTGGTGTGGCGCGTGCGGATGCGGCAGGCGGTGCCGTACGTCGCGTCGCTGATGGCTGTGCTTTTCATCCTGCGCGGGTTGGGCCTGGGCATTCCTTACCTGAGCCCGCAACTCAGCTCCTCTACCACACAAATATTTGTCAAACAGCCACTTACCATACACTACTGTCAGTAAAGGGCTGTTGGTTTTCTGCTACCTGACGCCTTTCCCTTGCCTTCCTTTCAGCCCCGATCATGAAAACCATCCTCGTTCCCATCGACCTTACCGCTTCGGCCGAAGCCACGCTGGCTTTTGCCAACAAGTTGGCCGTGCGCTGGCCGGCCGAAATTGTGTTATTGTACTGCCACTTCGGCGCCACGCTGACCGACGCCGACGCCCTGGCACAGGAGCATCGGCTGCGTAGCCTTGCCGAACGCCTTCGCTATCAGCAGCTTACTCGCCAAGATGGGCGCCGGATTCTGTACCGCTACCGCGTGCTGGCCGGTTGCCTGCACGACCACATCCGCGACGAAGCAGCCCAGTGCGCGGCCGACTTGCTGGTAATGGGCCTAGAGCACATCGACTGCGGCCGGGTAGAGACGCCCGGCAACCACGCAGCCTCCATCACGGAGCTCGTGACGTGTCCGGTGCTGGTGGTGCCGCCCGGCCGGCGATCACTGCCCACGCGCATGGTTTTTTCGGCTAATTTTAACACCCTCGACCTGAACACCTTACCGCGGCTTTCGGCCCTGCAAGCGGCCTTCCCGGCGCAACTGGATTTGGTGCAGTTTTACGCACCCGCTGATCGGGGGCTGCGGCTAGTTTTGAAAAAAGCCGCCGAAAAAGCGGCGTCGCAGCTCACGTGGCCCGTGGCCAGCACGCAGCTGCTGGAAGACGACGAGCCCCTGGAAGGCATCAGCGAGTTTTGTGCCCGCACGCAGGCGCAACTACTCATCATTGCGCCGGTCAGCAAAGACCAGCTCCTGCGCTACTTCGACGTGTGCTACACCAAAACGCGCGCCTACCACACCCAAATTCCGGTGCTCGTGCTGCAGCAGACCCCACGCCAGACCACCGTCGCCTGCTGCGAACGCTGCGCCGAGCGCATGGGCCTCTCCGCCGATAACCATTCCGAGACCCGGCCCGCCAATCTGGTCCCGGCGCATTCGTAGCTGAGGCTGGTGCAGAACTTGATACTTAGGGCAGAAAGCAGCGTTTTCTCGGCATAAAGCGACAGTTTCGGAAAGAAGCAATATTCTCTTTACCAATGACATATATCATGTTATGGGCTGGGAATATGCTCTATACTTGTCCTTTCCGGCCTGTGTAGCTCGGGCCGGGCATCCGTACTTTGGTCGACGACCCACGCTTTTCTGCCCTTCGCTATGAATCGAACAGTTCGCCTTCCTTCCGCACCGCTGCCTTTTGTCTGGCTGCCGAAGTCCTCTTCTACCCAACCCGCAACGCGCCCGGTTGCGGCCACCGCGCAGCCGATCGCGGTAGAATGGGCCGCCGCCGAGCCGCTGCCCCTCGACGTAAGCCTGACCTTTCTGGGGGCAGCGCACTGCGTAACGGGCTCAAAATATGTGCTGACGCTGGAGCGCGGCCGCAACCGGCACCAGCTGCTGGTTGATTGCGGGTTGTTTCAGGGCCTGAAAGAATTGCGCATGCGCAACCACGAGCCGCTTCCGCTGGTCGCGGCCGACCTAGAGGCGGTAGTGCTTACCCACGCCCACATCGACCACAGCGGCTACTTGCCCAAGCTGGTAAAAGACGGCTTTCAGGGCCCTATTTTCTGCACCGACGCCACGGCCGACCTGCTCAAGATTTTGCTGCTCGACTCGGCCAAGCTGCAAGAGGAAGAAGCGGCTTTTGCCAACGCCGAAGGCTATTCGAAGCACCATCCCGCGGAGCCGCTTTATACCGTAGCCGACGCCGAGCAGGTGCTCACGCTACTGGAAACTGCGCCCTACAATCAGACATTGCAAGTCGCTGATCAAGTGCAGGTTATCTTTCGGGATGCCGGTCATATTCTGGGGTCTGCCATTGTGGAGATGACCTTACAGGGCGCCCGACAAAGCAAGAAGCTCGTGTTTTCCGGCGACTTGGGCCGCTACAACAACCCCGTGCTGTTCGACCCAACGCCTGTAAATGAGGCTGACGTGCTGCTGGTAGAATCTACGTACGGCGACCGCGATACGCGCATTGAAGACCCGGAAGCAGAGCTGGCCCGACTCATCAACGAAGCCGTAGAGCGGGGCGGCGTGCTGCTTATCGCGGCCTTTGCCGTGGGGCGCACCCAAACCTTGCTCTACTACCTCAAAAAGCTGCGGCAGGAAGGCCGCGTGCCTCAGATACCGGTGTACGTAGACAGCCCGATGGGCATTCGGGTAACTTCGCTGTTTCGTCAGCACCCCACGGCACACCGCTTGGGGCTGAACAACCCGTTCGATTTTTCGGGCTTGCATTTCGTCAGCGACCAGCAGCAGTCTAAAGCACTGAACCGGCTAACGGGTCCGGCCATCATCATTTCGGCCAGCGGCATGTGCACGGGCGGCCGCATCGTGCACCACCTGCACAACCGCCTCCCCCGCCCCCAGGATACGCTGTTGCTGGTGGGTTATCAGGCCGAAGGCACCCGCGGCCGCAGCCTCCAAGACGGCGAAAAGCAAATCAAGATGTTCGGTGAGTGGGTACCGGTGCGTTGTCACGTAACGGAGCTCGACGGCTTTTCGGCCCACGCCGACCGCTCCGAGCTTCTGCGTTGGCTGCGCGGTTTTTCCCAGGCGCCCAAGCGCACGTTTGTAGTGCACGGCGAGCCGCTGGCGGCTGAAAGCCTAGCCCAAGCCTTGCGCCACGACCGGGGTTGGTCGTCGGTGATCGTGCCGGAGTACCTGGAGTCGGATGTGCTGTTCACGGGTATTTAAGCGCCGTCTATGCCCGCCCAACCCATCCCTGCCACGTTTATCAGTGCTTGCTCAGGCCGCGAATTTCCGGTGAGCGAGCAAGTCGATGGCCACACGCTGCGCCCGACCCTACTCACCCTGATTCAGCAGGACCACCCCGATTTTACCCGTGATAACTACTTAGCAATAAGCGAGTTAAACACCTATCGCCGCCAGTACATTCAAAACTATCTGCTGCGGGAGGTCGGGGAACTTTCGGACCTGGAGCAAACCGTGCTCGACCACATCGAGGGCCACAGCACCCTCACCGATAAGCTCGAAGAAGAGGTAGAACCCCTGACCCTAGGCCAACGCTTGGCCGACCGCATTGCCGCGTTTGGGGGTAGCTGGACGTTTATTCTGAGCTTTTTCGGTGTCCTGCTATTTTGGATCGTGCTGAATGCCTGGTGGTTACGCAATGGCGGCTTCGACCCCTATCCGTTTATACTGCTGAACTTGCTGCTTTCCTGCCTCGCGGCTATGCAGGCCCCGGTCATTATGATGAGCCAGAACCGACAGGAGGACAAGGATCGTCAACGGGCCAAAAAAGACTACATGATCAACCTGAAGTCGGAGCTTGAAATCCGGATGCTGCACGAGAAGCTCGATCACCTGATTCTGCACCAGCAGCAGGATCTGCTTGAGATTCAGCGCATTCAGGTGGAAATGATGAACGATATCCTGGCGCGTCTGGAGGCTTCGTCCACGCCCGCTAAGGTCTGACGCTCGGCCATGCGCAGTTCTGTTTTCAGCACTCGCTTTTTCGAACAACCCTACCCGAATCCCTATTATTTCTTCCAGCCGCCCGCGTGCTACACCGAATTGTCCTGCTGGTAACCAGCACCCTGCTTAGCTTACTGCAATGCACTGAGCAGCAACACCCAGCCCTGACTACCCCAGCCCACCCGACCGCCTTGGCGACTACCCCAACGGAAGCGACTGTCAGCCAATTGATTAGGGCGATGCTGGACACTTCCGCCCTCAGCCGCACCGCTCCCGGTGCCCGTCCGGCCTTGCAAGCTGGCTCCTACGTGCACACGTTTTACGGCGCCGAACCGGCTCCCGCCTGGACGGCGGGCACCGACAGCATCACGACCGAGGCAACTGCCGCGCTGACGCTGCTGGCCCAGGCCAAATCCTATGGGTTGCAGCCCGAAAACTATGCGATTCTGCACCTGTCGTCCTTGCGCGACTCCCTGCGCTTTGCGGCTTCGGCGGGTCGCAACGCCCGGCAGGCCCGCTTCGACGTGGCTTTGAGCGACGCCGTGTTGCGCTTCATGCTGGATCTGCACCGGGGCCGGCTGCGGATGTACACCCCATCGCCGCTGGAAAAAGCCACGAAGCGCGTGTTCCAGCCCGCCGATACGTTGCGGGAAGCCCTGGCCGCCCGGCGCGTGGTAGCGGCGGTGTTGGCCTGTCAGCCCCCCACCCACGAGTACCAACGCCTGCAAAAGGCACTGGCGCAGTGGCTACGCGAGCCGGTAGCCCCCGACTCAGCTTACCAGCAACAGTCTCATTATGAACAAGCTGCACTTAACCTGGAACGCTGGCGCTGGGAAGCTTTTGCGGCCCCAGACTATGTGCTGATCAACCTGCCGGCCTACGAGCTGTATGTGGTAAGCGGCGACAGTGTGCTGCGTCGGCACCGCATCATCATTGGCAAGCCCCAGACGCCCTCGCCCACGCTCAGCAGTGCCATCAGCTACTTCACCCTGGCGCCCGACTGGCACGTACCGCGCTCCATTGCCACCAAAGAAATTCTGCCGCGCCTGCAAGCCGATGCGGGCTACTTGGCCCGCAACAACTACGCCCTCTACGATATGCGCGGCCGGCCTCTGGACCCTTACCAGATCAACTGGCGGCAAGTCACCCCGGCCAGCTTTGCCTACACCATCCGCCAATCGGCGGGCTGCGACAACGCCTTGGGTAACATTGTGTTTCGGTTTGCTAATCCCTACTCGGTGTATCTGCACGACACTCCCGTGCGACAGTTATTTGCGCAGCCCGTCCGCGCCCTCAGCCACGGGTGCATTCGGGTGGAGCAGCCTATGCAGCTGGCGGCTTACCTGCTGCAGCGCGAGGGCCGCGCCGTGAACTTGCCCAGCGAAGCCGAATGCGCGCTCCAGCCCCGCCCCCAAGACGTGCGCCTGCGGCAGCCCATGCCGCTGCACATTCGGTATTTCACCTGCGCGGCGGAAGGCGGAAAACTCCGATTTTACAACGACGTCTACCGCCTCGATGCCGGGCTACGCCAAGCCCTTTTTGCCGCTGCGCCTAAGCTGTAGCTGGGCTTTCGGAGCCCGTAGGCAAACCTATGTAATTTCATGATTAACAAAAGGTTATTACATGACATCAATCATTGCTGTGAAAGAAGGGCTGTGGTATTTTTGAACTGTAGCCAACCGAAAAAGCCCCTCTGACCTTTCGGGGCGATGCGCTTTGCCGATTTTACTTAACGCCTTTCAACTATGACCCAGAACCTGGCCCAGACCATGCCCTCGGCCGTGCCCGCCGAAGACAAGCCCGTCCTCTCTTTGATAGTGCTGACCAACTTTATGCCGGCTGCGCACCGGGCCATTCGCTACGCGGCCGAGCTGGCCACCCCCATCGGGGCGCAAGTGGTGCTCCTGCACGTGCGCGAGGTTTCGGAACTCGAAGGCGAACTGCTGCCGCATGACCCCGAACGTGAGGGCGAGCTGCGCATGGCCGTTCAGACGCTGGCCGACGAACTCTACAAGCCCGCCAGCATCGAGCTGGTGCCGGATTTGCAGTTCTCCACGGCGGCGGCCCTTGCCAAGCGCTACGCTCCGGCCCTGTTTGTGCTGGGTCGCACCGAGGAATCTGCTGAGGAAGGCTTGGTGAACACGGCCGTGCTGGAAGTGCTGCGCACCGGGCAGTTCCCGTTGTTGCTGGTGCCGGAAACGTACCACGGTGCCGCTACGCCGAAGCAGGTGCTGGTAGCCGCCGACGGCGAGCCGTTTACGCTGGACAAGCCCAAGGCCGCTTTGCAGCTGCTCAAGGAAATCGAGCCGCGGATGACGGTCGTAACCGTGTCGATGGTGGAAGACGACGAAGTCTGCGCAGCCGCGCTGCACCAAGTGAAGGTCAACGGCCTCGCCGATGCGGCCAGCCACACCACGCTGGAAGTGGTAAAACACGCATTTCCGGTGCACGGCATCCTCAAAGCCGTAACCCAAACGGGAGCCGAAATGGTCGTGCTGCTGGCTCGCCGGCGCAGCTTTCTGGGCGCGATGTTTCACCGCAGCGTGACCAACCGGCTGCTGAGCACTTGCCCCGTACCGATGCTCGTGCTGCCCACCACCGACTCCTGAGCAAACCAGCGCGGCTTTAACCCAATAGCCTGCGGGCCCATGAACCGATACCAGTTCATGGGCCCGCAGGCTATTTATTTGATAATCAATCTATTGCAAATCAACACTTTACAACCTAAAGCACTCTTAAGAATCAATTCTCATTTCTTAAAGGCTTTGTACACTTCAAACCAACCTGTGCTCGCGGCAGCCACAGCCGCGCACACCGCCAGCTGACGCCACGTAAGCGACTGCAAATCAAATAGATGCTGCAGGGCGGGCACCAACAGGCACAGGGCTAGCAGCACCAGCGTGAAACCCACCACAGCAGGCAGCAACGGATTGGTGTAACGCCACGTCGTGCGCAGCGTGAGGGTGCGGGACCGGCTGACGAGCGTCAGTAGGGCGTTGGCCAGTACCAGAGTGGTGAAAACCAACGTGCGGACAAGCACTTCGCTATAGCCCTGATTTTGTGCATAATAGCCCAAACCAATAACGCCTACAGCCACCACAAGGCCCTGCGCCAAGCTCCCACTGAGCTCCTGGAAAGACAAGAATGTGGCATTGACCGGACGCGGGGGCTCTTGCAGCGTGCCGGGTTCCATGGGCTCGTTTTCAAACACTATCGAGCAGGTTGGGCCCATCAATAATTCCAGAAAAATAACGTGCACCGGTCCCAGCAGCACCGGAAACCGCCACGAAAGCACCGACGGCACCAGCACCGCCAAAATCAGCGGGATGTGGATGGCGATGATGTACTGCACGGCTTTGGTGAGGTTGTGGTAGATCTTGCGGCCAAACCCAATGGCCGTGACCATGCCCGTCAGCTCGTCGTCGAGGAGCACCAGCGCCGCGGCCTGGCGGGCCAGCTCGGTGCCGCGGCGGCCCATGGCCACGCCGATATGAGCGGCTTTCAGGGCCGGCGCGTCGTTGACGCCGTCGCCGGTCATGGCGACTACCTCCCCGTTGGTCTTCAGGGCCTCGATCACGCGCAGCTTGGCTTCGGGAAACATGCGGGCAAACAGGTTGACTTCGCCCACGCGGCGCCGGAGCGTAGGCTCGTCCAGATCCATGACGTCGGTGCCGGTGAGCACAGGCTCGGGACGGTGCAGGCCCACCTGTTGGGCAATGGCAGCGGCCGTAACGGCGTTGTCGCCGGTGATCATCTTCACCGCAACTCCCGCCTCGTAAAACTGCCGCAACACCGCCGCCGAGCTGGCTTTGGGCGGATCGCTGAACCCAACCAAGCCTACAAACTGCCAAGCAAAGCCTTCTTGAGTAGATGGATAACTATTTGCTTTACAAGTGCTTACACAAACACCCAATACCCGCAAGCCGGCCACGGCCATGGCCTGGAGCGCAGCCAAAGCGGCAGCCTGTTCTGGCGCCGCAAGCTGACATCGGGCGATAATCCCTTCTGGAGCGCCTTTGGCGGCCACAATCCGGTGGCCAGCGACGTCGGCAAAAACGTGCGTCATCATGGGCGGCTGACCGCCGAGCGGGTATTCGTGCACGAGCTGGTACGCGGGCCGGGCGTCGGGAGTAGCGGTGGCGGCGTAGGCTTGGTGCAGGGCCTGCTCCATCGGGTCGAAGGGCTGGGGCTCGCTGGCCCACATGGCGGCGGCCAGCAGCTCCGTCTGGGCAGGGGTTAGAGGCGCTGAGCTTGCTTCGAAAACCTGTGCGCCCTCCGCACCAGGGCAATACAACTGGCTCAGCGTCATGCGATTCTGCGTGATGGTCCCGGTTTTATCTACCCCGATGACGGTGGCTGAGCCCAGCGTTTCTACAGTTTGCGGCTGCTTGGTCAGAATGCCCTGGCGCATGAGACGCCACGCGCCCAGGGCCATAAACGCCGAAAGCGCCACCGGAATCTCTTCGGGCAGCACGGCCATGGCCAGCGTCAGGCCGTGAAGCAGGCCGTGCACCAAGCTGCCCGATTCCCACCAATTGTAGCCCCACACTACCACAAAAGCCCCGGCTCCCACCAGGGCCATCCGGCGCACGAAGCCAGAAATCTGCCGCTGCAAGGGCGTGGCGGGCGCTTCTACTTCCCGAATAAGCCCTCCAATGCGACCCAGGCGGGTGCGGTCGCCGACGGCCGTGACGCGGGCAACCGCTTCGCCGCGGGTTACGGCCGAGCCTGCAAACACTTGCTGCTTGCCGTCGGCTGTTTTGGCCACCGGCATCGACTCGCCCGTCAGAAACGACTCGTCGGTCAGCAGATCATGGGCTTGCACCAACACACCGTCGGCGGCTACTTGTTCGCCTTCGGCCACCACCAGTATGTCGTTTACCACGATTTCGGAGGCCGCTACCTCCGCCCATTCACCGGCCCGGCGCACGCGGGCGCGGGGCTGCGTGAGGGCCTGCAACGCCTGCAACGCCCGGTCGCTGCGCGCCTCTTGGTACAGCGAAATGCCCGCCACCAAGGCCGTGGCACCCAGCAGCACGTAGGCTTCGGCCCGGCTGCCGATGAGCAGATACAGCCCTGCCGTGAGCACGAGCAGCACAAACATGGGCTCCGCGACGACGTGGCGCAGGCTGGTCAGGAGGCCGTTGCGGCTGGGCTGGGCTAGCGTGTTGGAGCCGAATTTTTGCCGCTGTTGTAGTACTTCCGCCGAAGCCAGGCCGGCGGGCAGCGTATCGGGAAGTCGCTGTGCCATGAGAAACAAGTGAATGTGAACGCCAAAAGCGCGATCAGCACCTGCCTAGGGCTGATTTTTTAGGCGGCTGCAACTGCCGAATGCAGTTGAATGTCGGGCCACGGAAGCTCATCAAACATGATCAAAATCAAGCACTTCCGTGATTATAGTCATTGCGATCGGCATCGTTTGGCTGTATCTTTATAGTGTAGCCGCTTACAGTATGCGGGCGGTGTTCTTTCATCTAAACGGTCCACTGCCATGATTGCTCCCACCTTTTGGTTTTCGCTGTTGCTGCTGACGCTGGCAAGCTTTGGTTGGCACCTTTATCAGTCGGCCCGCGACAATTCTGCTGCGGGGTAAAGCCCACTCTGTTAGGCCCATTCCCATGAACACTCGCTTCCTTCCCGACCTGGTTACCCCGGCGCAGCGCCGGCGGTTTGTGCACCTGTTTGCCGCGCGCGTGGCCGCCGATCGGCTGCTGGGACCTGCATTTGCCGGGGAGCTTTCCGTCGTGGGCCATCGCGTATCGCGCGCCGAATGTGCATGGTGGGAACAAGCGCTAGCCGGCAAATGCTACACAGGACGCCTGACTCCGGAGGCCCACCAGTTGCCCCTCACCGGGCAGCATTTTGCCCAGTGGTGCCACCTGCTGGACGCCACGCTACACCAACACTTTCACGGGCCGCAGGCAACTGAGGCTCGCGGACTGCTGCGCAACTTTGCCACCATGCTGGCGCATTGGCAGTTCGCTCGCCAAAGCCGCCAGCTGGGGTCGCACACGATTCGCCGCGTCACCGAAACGCTGCAGGCTGCTTAGTACCAATTACCTGACGCTTCGATAGTTAGGAGCGTGGATGTTGCTTTGATTTTGGGCGGCGCCCAAATCCTCGCGCGCCGCTTTCTCGACGGTGCCCGTGAGCACGAACTACGTGCCGGGCGTGTGGGGCGAAGGGCCAACAAGCGCCTTCGCTAGTCAATTGATTGATGTACTGATCGTTATTAAAGAAAATCGAGTTGCCGACGCACCTGATCTATGTCAGGTTTTGGTCTGGCAATCGTCATTTTCGCCGTTTGGCGGCTGCGCTACCTTGCAATTGTCAATTGCTTGATATCCTTTCCGTTACACGCAAGCCTTAGCCATGAACCCCTCGTCTGCCACCCTCGCGCCCGAAGAGCGCCTCGCCGACGCCGACATCACAGCGGCCATCGAACTGCTTTTTCGGATGAAAAAAGGCGTTAGCGCGCATTTCATCCACGTGGCCACCGACCGCGGCCTTGTCAAGCTGACCGGCTCGACTACCAGCCTGCTCTCGCGCGAACGGGCCGAGGAGATTGCCAAAGCCGTGCGCGGCGTGCGCGGCGTAATCAACGAGCTGCTGGTGCGCACGCCCGTCGTGCCCGATGCCGACTTGCTGAGCAACGTCGAGAAAGCGCTGGCCCAAGATCCCGCCACAGCCGACTACAACGTACGCTGCTTCGTCCACGACGGCACCGTGCTGACAGAAGGCACCGTGCAATCGTGGGCCGAACAGCAGCTCGTGCTGCAAGTGCTAAAAAGCGTGCATGGCGTGCGCCAGATCAAAAATCATCTTCACATCCGGGGCGGCGAACTTACCAATTCCGACGACGAAATCACGGCCCAGATCCGGGCGTTGCTGGAGTGGGATATTCGGGTAAAAAGCACCCTGGTTACCGTCCGTACCGATCACGGAGTGGTGCATCTGGCGGGCACGGTGGGCACCGCCGTTGAGCGCGACCACGTGATTGCGCTGGCTTACCTGGCCGGCGCTAGCCGCGTTGAGGCCCGCGACCTGTTTGTGGCCTACTGGGCACTGGACAAGGAACTGCGCAACCAGAAATTCGCTCCCAAAGCCGATGAGGACATAGCCCAGGCCATCCGCGACATGTTTGGCTACGACCCGCGGGTGCGGGCCTTCGAGCCCGGCACCCACGTGAGCGTGCACGATGGCGTGGCAACGCTGAGCGGCGTAGTCAGCAGCCTAGCTGCCAAACGCGCCGCCGGCGAAGATGCGGCCAATGTGGTGGGCGTGTTCGACGTGCGTAACCTGCTGCAAGTGCGCGCCTACTACCCGTCGCCCGACGCGGCCATTCAGCGCAACATCAAAGCTGCGCTGGCCCGCGATGCTTTTGTGGGCCACTACGGTTTTACGGTGAACGTCAGCAACGGCAAGGCGCAGCTCTACGGCACCGTGCATTCGCACTCCGATCAGGAGCGGGCCGAAGACGTAGCCGCGGGCGTCAACGGCGTCATTGAGGTAGACAATCACTTGCAGGTATTTGCTGCTGAGCATTTTACACCCGCGGTAGCCGCCATCGGGGAAGGCGACGTGCCGATTCACCTGGAAAACATCGAGCCCGACCACGTGCTGGAAAAGCGCCTACGCAACCACTACTATTGGTCGGCGCGCCTGCACGACCAGGACATCAACCTGCTGATTCGGGACGGGCGCGTGACCCTCACCGGCACCGTCGATTCCTTGCTCGACCGCAAAACCGCGGCGACCGAAGCCTACGCCTGCGGCGCCCGCGACGTGAATAACCACCTGCACCTGCGCGGTGCGGCCTGAGTTTTCGGGCTAGTCTGGCTAAGCCAACGTTTGGCCTACGACACACTGTTATGTATATAAACCTAACTATCAAATAGTTATGCACCATCGCCTTCCGAAGAAGTATCAACGGTTCCCGACCTCTGTTCCCGACAGTGAGGTTTCGGAGCAACACCGGGGCCACCGTAGTCGCTCGCGTACGCATGCCAACCCGAGTTATCATATGCCGCCAGAATACCGCCCGCTCAGCGACACGCTGACGGAAGCGGAAGGGCTGGCCCGCAACCGTTTCGTTACCGGCCGCTACGCCGGCTCTTTCTAAATCTTCATCCCTACCGCGCCATGACGACTCCCGCCATTGTTGTGCTGACCGATTTTTTTGCCGTGTCTAACCGAGCTTTGTCGTACGCGGCAGGGCTGGCCGTGCCGCTTCAGTCGCATCTGGTGCTGCTGCACGTGCGCCACGACGGCTTGCTTTCACCCGAAGAATACGCTGACCGCCACGCGGAGCGCAACGCCCGGCAAACCCAGCAGGCCCTCTACGCGCTGGCCGAAGGCCAACCGGTGCCCACGCAGGTCGAGATTTCCGAGGCGTTTCTGCCCGATGCCGTGGCCGAGGCGGTGCGCCATCACCAGCCCCAGTTGCTTGTGCTAGGTCGCCCCGGCACGGCCACTACGCCCGTGGAGGTAGTGACCAGCGCCGCCCTCGACGTGCTGCGCCATGTGCCTTTCCCGCTGCTGATTGTGCCTACCGTGGGCTGGGACACGTTTCCGCCCCGCCGCCTAGCGCTAGCCGTCGACGGCGACTCGTTCTCCCTGTATGATAACCAACACATTGTGAGCGACTTACTGCAAGCCTTACAGGGCACGCTGGACGTCATTCACGTAGTCGATCAGCACGATCCGGGGGCCGAAGCCTACCACCGGGCCATGCACACGGCCCAGCAAAGCGGGGTGGCCACCGCGCTGACGCCCGAACACGTGCGGATAGTCTACCACCCCAAACCGGCCGAAGGCATTTTGCAAGGTGCCGTCGAAGTGAAGGCTGACTTGCTGGTCGTGGTTGCCCGTCGCCACAGCCTGCTTAGCAGCTTGTTTCACCGCAGCGTTACGGCCCAGCTCATCAGCGAAAGCCCCATTCCGGTGCTGCTTTTGCCCGCACTGGACTGAGTGAGGCCGCGTGCTCGATAGTCGTTGCTTTTGTCTCCTGCTTTCTTAACTCCCGATTATGATGCGCTTTTCGCTGGTGGTGCTCAGCGGCTTTTTTCAGGCCGCGCAACGGGCGGTGCAATATGCCGACTCCCTGGCCAGTGCTTTGGGCGGCCGCCTGGTGCTGCTGCACGTTAAGCGCGCTTCTCTCTTCGACCCGTACGTTTTCGTGGGCGAAACCATGCGACGCGAAGAGCTTGATTATGAGAAAGATACCAGCGCGCTACTGGCGCAACTGGTGGGCAGACTGCGGGCGCCCACCACGGTTGAGCTAACCACCGACCTGCTGCCCGAAGTAGCCTTCGACCTTGCTTCACGGCACCAGCCGGCGTTGTTTGTGCTGGGTCTGCCGGCCACCGAGCGTGCTTCCTCGGAGCTGCTGAGCACAGCCGCCCTCGACTTGCTGCGGTCTGCCCAGCTGCCCATGCTGCTGGTGCCCGTCGCGACGGCCGCATCGGCCTTGCCCCAACGGGTACTGATCGCGGCCGACGGCGACGACTTTGCCTTGAAAGACTGCGCCGCCGTGAGTGAGCTGTTTCGGGCCTTGGCGCCAGAGCTGACCGTTGTGCACGTGTCACCCCTGGACGACGATGAAACCTGCGCTCGCGCCTTGCGGGCCGTGCAGCGCAGCGGCCTGACCGCCGCCGTGCGCTCCGTCGATTTGCGGGGCTACCAACACAAAAGCCCGACCGGCGGCTTGCTGGAAGCCATCGGCGAGCAAGCCGCCGACCTTGTGGTGGTGCTGGCCCGCCCGCACAGCTACCTCGGTGAGTTGTTTCACCGCAGCGTCACGGCCCGGGTTATTGCGCAGAGTCCGGTTCCGGTGCTGGTCCTGCCGGTAAGCGAGCCATCGGCGCCACGGCGCAAACCGCTACACCTGTCGGCCGACGACGGCATGCTTTGGCCGGAAGTGTAGGCGCCGTTTTCCAACTAACCTACCTGCTCTTCTGCCCGTCCTTGTCGCGCCGCCGCGACCGGTAGCGCAAAGTTCCTTTCACCGTTCATTGCTACTGGCTATGCCCGTTTCTGTCGAAGCCCCACCCGTCATCGCTCCCGCCGCTGTTACGGGTCTCAGCGACGCCGAAGCCGCGCGGCGACTCGCCTCCTACGGTCCTAATGCAGTGGAAACCGTGGCCGATGAAAGCTGGCTGCGGGTGCTGGCGCGGCAGTTTCGGAGCCTCATCGTGGCCGTGCTAGGGGGCGCGGCCATTTTTTCATTTGCTTTCCACGACCTAGCGGAGGGCTACGCCATTGTGGGCGTCATTCTGCTCAATGCCCTGATCGGCTTCTGGCTGGAATGGAATGCGCAGGCCTCGATGGCGGCCTTGCGCCGGTTGGGGGTAAGCACGGCCCGCGTGCTGCGCGAAGGCCAGGTACGCGGCATCCCATCGGATCAGGTGACGGTGGGCGACGTGCTGCTGGTAGAAGCCGGCGAGGTAGTAGCCGCCGACGCCGAGCTGTTTGAAGCGCAACAGCTTCAGGTCAACGAATCGGCCCTGACCGGCGAATCCATGCCCGTCAGCAAGCAACTTACCAAGGTGCCTGCCGACGCCCCGCTGGCCGAGCAAGTCAACACCTTGTTTAAAGGAACCGCAGTAGTCAATGGTACTGGCCGAGCCTACGTGACAGGCGTGGGCGGCACCACTCAGCTCGGTACCATCACGCAGATGGTGCAGCAGGCCCGCCACGCGGCGACGCCACTGGAGGCCAAGCTCGACCGCCTGGCCCAGCAGCTGGTGTTCATTACCGTGGGCTTGGCGGCGCTGTTTGTAGTAGCCGGCGTGCTGGAGGGCAAATCGACGTATCTGCTGCTCAAAACCGCAATTGTGCTGGCCGTGGCCGCTATTCCGGAAGGTATGTCCATCGTGGCGACGTTGGCCTTAGCGTACGGCATGCTGCGGCTGGCGCGGCGCAACGTGCTGGTAAAACGCTTGGCAGCCGTTGAAACCCTGGGCGGCACTGACGTTATTTTCACCGACAAAACCGGCACCCTTACACAAAATCAGATGGCTGTGCACACCATCTGGCTGCCGGAAGGCCGGATAGAATTTACGCCCGGCGAAACGGAGATTGAGTTTAATGCCAACCCGTTGCTGCGCAGCGAAGCCTACCAGTACCTGCTGCGCGTGGCCGTGCTCTGCAACAACGCTACCTTCTCGCCGGCCGACGCCGATGCCACCCTAGGCGACCCGTTGGAAGTCGCGCTGCTCTCGCTGGCCCACACCAGCCGCTTCGATGTGCCCGGCACCCAAGCCGCTTCGCGGCGGCTGGCCGAGCAGCCCTTTAACTCCGATACCCGCCTGATGGCTACGCTGCACGCCAGCGCCCACGTGCCGGCCTGGGTGGCCGTGAAAGGCGCGGCCGAAGAAGTGTTGCACCACAGCGCCCAGGTACAGACCGCCGACGGGCCGCAGCCGCTCACGGCAACCGAAACCGCGCTGTGGCTACACCGCGCCGAAGAGCTGGCCCAGAGTGGCTTGCGCACGCTGGCGCTCGCTTACCGCGTGCTCGATTCCGAAGACCAGCCGGACTGGGCGCACGAGTTGGTGTGGCTGGGTTTGGTAGCCTTTCTCGATCCGCCCCGGGCAGAAGTGATTCCGGCATTAGCCGCTTGTCAACATGCTGGTATTAGGGTGATTATGGTTACCGGCGACCACCCCGCCACCGCCCTCACCGTGGCCCGGCAGGTACACCTTTCCGCCGACCCTCACACCACCGTACTCACCGGAGCGGAGCTGCTCAACCTGACGGCGCATCCCAACGGTGCCGGTCGCCGTCAGCTGTTGCAAACCACCGTATTCGCCCGCGTGAGCCCGGCCCAAAAGCTCGATCTGGTTAGCATTTATCAGCAGCAGGGACACATTGTGGCCATGACCGGCGACGGCGTTAATGATGCCCCCGCCCTCAAGAAAGCTGATATCGGTGTGGCCATGGGCTTGCGCGGCACTCAGGTGGCCAGTGAAGCTGCCGCTCTGGTGCTGCGCGACGATTCGTTTGCGTCGATTGTGGCGGCGGTAGAGCAAGGACGCATCATTTTCACCAACATCCGGCGCTTCGTGCTGTATCTGGTTTCCTGCAATTTGAGCGAGCTGCTGGTGGTCACGACGGCTGGGTTGGTTGGTGTGGGCTTGGGGCTGCTGCCCTTGCAGATCCTGTTTCTGAACCTGCTGACCGACGTATTCCCTGCCCTTGCCTTGGGGGTTGGCGAGGGCAGTGGCCGCGTCATGCAGCATCCGCCGCGCTCGCCCCGCTCGCCTGTCATGCGGCCCGGCGACTGGCGGCTGGCCACCGCCTACGCCGCCCTCATGACCCTGGCTTTGCTAACCAGTTATTTCACAGCACATTATCAATACGGGTTATCGACTACGGTTAGCAACAACATACTGTTTTATGGCTTGGCCGCGGCCCAGCTGCTGCACGTTTTCAACATGGCCGGCATCGGTACGCCACTGCGGCACAACGACGTGTTTCGCAACCGCTACGTGTGGCTGGCGCTGGCGCTGTGCACGGGGCTGTTGCTGCTCTCCTACTTCCTGCCGGGCCTGCGCGAGCTGTTGGGTATTCAGCAACTAAACTCCCTGGCGCTAACCCTGATTGTAGCCCCCGCGATTGTCATGCTGGTATTTGGGCAGCTTCTGGGGTGGGCCCTGAGCCGGTGGCAGCGCCGCCCTCGGGTGCCGCATTAGCCGATTTGCTCAGCATCAAATGTTTATTTCACAATAACTTGATTGTCAATAATTTATATACCATGTCATGAAAGCTGCAACGGCATTGGGCTGGATGACGTTCGCCTTGGCGGCTTACGCTTGGTTGGCCCGCCCGCGGTTGGCCCGCTGGGGTGCCACCGCCGAGGAAGTGCAGCTGGCTTACCCCGGCGACGAGCTGTTGCCGTACCCCACCTACTCCACTGTCCGGGCGATTACGGTGGCGGCACCACCCGCCGCCATCATGCCCTGGTTGCGGCAGCTAGGCGTCGATAAAGGCGGATTTTATAGCTACGACTGGCTCGAACGGCTCATTGGCCTGCCGGTGCACAGCGCCGATGTGGTGCTGCCGCAGTTTCAGCAGCCGCAGCCCGGCGATGTGTTGCAGCTGGGCCCGATGGGCGGACCGCGCTTGGCGCGCCAACCCGACGCCGAGCACCTCGTCTTCTTCGGGCGCCTGGTGCCGGGCACCGAAAACTTGTGGTCGTTTCACCTGCGGCCGCTCTCCCGGATGCGCACCCGCTTGGTGGCCGTGTCGCGCTTTCGTTACCCACCCACGCTCCCCAACTTCCTGCTGTGGCGCGGGGCCGTTGAGCCCTTGCACGCACTGATGGAAGCCCGGATGCTGCGCGGCATTCGCGCCCGCGCCGAACATCTGGCACAACAGCAGCGGGCGTTGGCGGCTTGAAAAAGCGGCCAACGCCCGCCCGTTTTGGTATGCGTTTTCGACCCTAATGCTGTGTCAATCATGCATCAAAATCTAAGTTCCTTCGATCGGGTGATCCGCATTCTGCTGGCTACCGTCCTGACCGGCATCATCTCGCGGCAGGACCTGAGCACGCCCATGCTCATGGCCTGGCTTCTCCTGCCGCTCGCCTTGCTGGCGACGGGCGTTGCCGGCTACAGCCCGCTGTATGCCCTGTTGGGCATTAGCACGCACCGCCGTCGGCCACAAAGCTGACCCGTTGCGGCGAGCCAACGCATGTTTTTCTTCCAACCTTATTCATTATTTGGTTATGCGCTTAATAATGTGCGTGTTGCTCGTCGCCTTCCTGACTGCATTTGCTACGCTGCCCGAGCGCCCTGCGGGTGGCCAAGGCCGCGTAAGGCCGCTCCAAACCAAGCCCAATTCGTTGCCGGCCCATATTCAGTTGCTGTTGCTCGACACGGCCGACAAGCCGCCGCGCCGCGTGCCGCTGGCCGAATTGCAGGGCGATCAGTCATTTTATGCGCTGCGCAATTACCAGCCAGCCTGGAGCGCAGGCCTGGAAATCGGCACAATAGGCCGGGCGGCGTTGGCATTGCTGACGCGGGCCGAAGACTTCGGCCTTCAACCTCGTCGCTACCAGGCCTCGGCGCTCCAGGCCTTAGCCGATTCGCTGGCGTTGCCCTCGCCGCCGGCGCGCCACGTAGCGCAGCAGGCGCGCTTCGAGATACTGCTCACCGACGGCGTGCTGCGGTTTGCGCGGCACCTGCGCCGGGGCCAGCTCTACGCCTTCACCCCGTCGCCCCTGGAGCAGCCCGAAGCGCCGTTTGAGCCTGCGGCGTGGGTAGCACGGGCACTCATGGCCCCCGACTTCACTACAGCCCTGCTGCGCTGCCAGCCTCAGCACCGCGAGTACCAGCAGTTGCAGCAGGCACTGGCCAACTGGCGACAGCAGCCCACAGGACCCGACCCGGTGGCCCATCGGCGACAAGAGCAGCAAATGGCCCTGACCCTGGAGCGCTGGCGCTGGGTTGCCATTCCCGATTCCGATTATATAGTAGTAAACCTGCCTGCCTACCGCCTGGAGGTGGTGCGGCGGGGCCGGGTCGTGTACACGCACCGCCTGCTTATTGGGCGCGCCAGCACGCCCACGCCTACGTTCAGCAGCCGGCTTGCGTCTTTCACGGTGGCACCTGAGTGGCGGGTGCCGCGCAGCGTTGCCGTGCAGCAAATCCTGCCCTATTTGCAGGAGAACGCGAAATTTCCTTCGGAGCACGATTTTCTAGCCGACAACAACTACGCCCTTTACGATGCGCAGGGCCGGGAGCTGGACCCAAGCACCATCAACTGGCTACAGGTCACGGAGCAGAATTTTACTTATGCCATTCGCCAAAAGCCGGGGTGCAGTAACTTGCTGGGTAACATTGTGTTCCGATTTGCCAACCCCTACGGGCTCTACATCAGCGACACCTCCGAACACAAAGATTTTGAGCGCACGTACCGGGCGCTGGCCGAAGGATGTATGCACGTGGAGCGCCCGATGCGGCTGGCGGCCTACCTGCTGGGCCCCGACAGCACCCGGGCAGCACTGCCCAAAGACGGCGAATGCGAAGCCAATCCTCGCTCGCGCACCTTTTATCTGAAGCGCCCGCTGCCGCTGCACGTTCGGTATGCCACGTGTGCCGTTGTGGGTGGCAAGCCGCGCTTTTACGCCGATGTGTATGGTCGGGATGCGCTTTTGCGGCGCCAGTTGTTCGGCGCCAGAGCGGCCACATTATTGTAAAACATTATCTAGCAACAAGTTATCTTACCTGCCCACTGATTTGGCGGCGCGCGCTTGTTGTTTTTGCTGACGACGAAAGTAGCCGCGCAGCAAGAAATTATGTTGCAAAGCATCCATGCTGCGACTGAAACCGGCCGTGCCCTGCTCGACGTGGCGCATGCTCTGGCGTAGCTGCCGGCTGAAGACCGTATCGGTGAGTAATGTATTGAGCAGCCCTGCTTGGGTTTGCACCTGGTGCTGCAAGCCAGCTAAGGTGCTGGCCAGCGTATCGGAGGCGCCCGCTAGCTGCCGCGTGGTATGCCGAAGCTGGCCGGCAAAGGCTGTGTCGGTGAGCAAGTAGCCGACCGGCCCGCGGCCCTGGCGCACGCCCAAGGTAAGCTGTTGCACATCGCGCGCGGCCGCCTGCAACTGAGCCGTAGTAGCTTCTAGGTGGCGCAGGCTTTGGCGGGCATTGGTGGCCAGTTGCTGGTCGTCGAGGAGTTGCCAGAGGGCTTTGCTGCCGTTGAGCTTGCCGGTAATCTGGCGTAGGTCCTGCGTGATGCCCACTAGGTTTCTATTCGATAGGTTGAGCGTGCTGAGCATGGCATCGATGGTGGGCGGCGTGGACGTGCGCAGCACATCTCCGGGCGCTACGGGCGGCGCGGGGGCAGCCACTGCGTTCAGGTTGATGATGGTGTTGCCCACCAGCCCATCGGTACCGATGGAAGCCACGGCGTTTTTCTTCACAAACGGCCGCACCTCGCGGTTTAGGTTCATGACTACTCGCACCGTACTGTCGTTCAGAATCCGGATGCGGTGCACGGTGCCCACGTCGATGCCGCCCAAGCGTACGTTGTTGCCGGTAAGCAAACCCGATACGGTTCGGAAGTCGGCCTGCACTTGCAGCGCCGAGCTAAACAGGTTCTGCTTGCGCCCGAGCAGAAAGAGAATGGCGATCAGACAACCCAGCCCAGCCAGTACGAACAGGCCCAGGCGGATGTGGTTACTGGCGTTGCGTTCAGGCATGGTCTGCGGGGCTAAAAAAGTAAGAAGCGATAAGCCGAAGTATCTCACTCGAAAAACTTGTGTACCACCGGATCGGATCGCTGCTGTAGCTCGGCAAAAGTGCCTTCGGCGTAGCAGCGGCCCTGTTCAAGAAGGGCCACGCGGTCGGCTGTGAGGCGCACGCAATTCATGTCGTGCGAAATGATCAGGGCGGAAGTGTTGTATTTCTGCTGCACCTCCCGGATCAGCTCGTCGATTTCGCGGGCCGTTACCGGATCGAGTCCCGTGGTGGGTTCGTCGTAGAGAATGATTTCGGGCCGCAGAATGAGCGTGCGGGCCAGCGCAATGCGCTTGCGCATGCCACCCGAAAGCTCAGCGGGCATCATATTGGCCGTTTGCGCCAGCCCAACGTCGTCGAGCGCTTGGTGCACCAGCTCGTTTTCTTCGCCCCGACGATGCGCCAGCCAGTGGCGGCGCAACGGAAAAAGCAGGTTTTCGCGCACGCTCATCGAGTCGTAGAGGGCATTGCTCTGAAACAGAAAGCCGACTTTGGCGCGCAGCTGATCGAGCGCCGCGTGGTCGAGCAGCGCTACTTCCTGCCCCAGCACCGTGATGGTGCCGGCATCAACCGGCAGCAACCCAATGATGCACTTGATCAGCACCGACTTGCCGGAACCCGATTTGCCCAACACCACCACATTTTCGCTCTTGTGCAGCGTGAGCGAGAAATCCTGCAACACGTGGTTTTCGCCAAACGACTTGCTGACGTGCGCAACCGTCAGCACCGCTTCGCGGGCACCGGATGCACTGGGCGGGGCCGGTTGGGTAAGGGGCTCGGGTAGCATAACGGTAGAGCGTATAGCAAATTCGATGTGGGTAAGGTGGGGCTTTAGGGCTTCAGCAACTGGTAGACCGTGAGTAGCGCACTAATGAGAACCAGCGATGTATAAATTCGTTTGGTATTCTTAGCCAGCCAGTTAGGCAGATAAATATCAAAGTTGTCGGCGGCCGAATCGGAGTAGCGCCGGGCCATGAGGGTCAAGGGGCAAAAGAAGTTGAACGCCAGCAACGTCAAGCCTTCCAGCGCAATCAGGCCATACCCGAGCCACACCCACACGCCGATTTGGCCGCTGACGGCGGCGTAGAGCAGATAGAAAATGACGGCGTTGAAAAACAACCAGATCAGCGTATGGACCGCTTTTATAACGCCCAAGGTTAGCAGCTTTGCCATATCATCTTACAACTATTTGATAGACAAGTACTTATAGATTTTCAAATTCGGTCGGTCTGCACGTCTTGCGGCGCCTCCCTCTTAATTCAATCCCAGCATGCCCGTCACTTGCACGGCCAGCAAGTCGAGGATGAAGATCACCAGCGACGACACCACCACGGCCGAGTTGGCAGCCTGGCCTACACCTTCGGTTCCTTTCTCGGAGTAATACCCTTTGTAGCAGCCGATTATCCCGACGGCAAACCCGAAGAAGAAAGTTTTGATCACGGCCGGCAACACATCGCCGAAGGTGAGCCGGCTCAAAATGTTGTTGACAAACAGCGCGATGGTCGTCACACCCTTCAGGTTAATCCCCAGGTAAGAAGCGTACAGCGCGATGGCATCGGCCAGCAGCGTGAGCACGGGCAACATAAGTGTGGTAACCAGTACACGCGTGACTACCAAGTACTTAAACGGATTGGTGCCCGATACTTCCATGGCGTCAATCTGCTCGGTTACACGCATCGAGCCCAGCTCTGCCCCGATGCTGGAGCCGATTTTGCCAGCAAAAATCAGGGCGGTGATGATGGGGCCCATTTCGCGGATGATGGTCAGGCCAACCATGGTCGGAATCCACGATTCAGCGCCGAATTGCGCCATGGTCGGCCGGCTTTGCAACGTGAGCACAATGCCCATAATAAAGCCCGTAATTCCCACCAAGGGCAGCGATTGGTAGCCAATCACGTAGCATTGATACAGCAATTCGGCCAGCTCATAGCGCGGCCGGAACCCCTCCCGGAAGAAGCGGCCGGCGAAGCGCGTCATCGCGCCTGTCTGATACAACAAGCTATTATCCAACACGTTGTAAATATCGTCAAATACCTATTCAGGATAAAGTCCACTGCGTTAGCCATAATAAGGCTGCGCGCCACATCTGCTACTGCGCCAAGTACCCTCCGTCCACCACAATGGCTTGGCCCGTCACGAAGGATGCCTGATCGGAAGCCAACCAGAGCAGCGCGCCCGTGATTTCCTCCGGCTTGCCCATGCGCTGCAAGGCATGTTTGGCCGCAATCTGATCGTGCAGTTGCTGGTTGTCTTCGATGCCGGCTTTGGTAAGCATGGGCGTTTCGATGAACCCAGGGCACACAGCATTAATGCGAATGCCCTGCGGACCATATTCAAGCGCAGCCGTTTCGGTCAGGCCAATGAGGCCGTGTTTAGCCGCCACATAAGCCGAAGCGCCCGCAAATCCCACTTTGCCCAAGATGGAAGCCATATTAATAATGACACCCCGGCCCGCCGCGACCATGGCTTGCAACTCGTATTTCTGGCAGTACCAGACGCCGCTCAAGTTGATGCCGATCACGCGCTGCCATTCTTCGTCCGGATAATCGGCGCTCAGCGCGGAGGCACCGCCCACCCCAGCATTGTTGATGGCTACATCGAGGCGGCCGAACGTGCTGAGCGTCTGCTGCACCAAGTGCTGCACGCTGGCTGGGGAGGCCACATCGCAGGCTACAAAGAGGCTGCGCGGCCCGGAGGCGCTAAGTTGTTGTGCCAAAGCTTGCCCGGCCTCTTCTACTACATCGGCCACTACTACGTGCGCTCCGGCTTGGGCAAAAGCCACTGCGGCTGCCTTGCCAATGCCTGACGAGGCACCGGTAATAATAACTACTTGGTTTTCAAACTCTTGCATATATCACTGATTTACAATCGATTACACACGATACAACTACTTACTTAATAAGCCTTTAGATCAACAGACGGGTTGGGCTGCGTTTTGGCAATTGGACTGTGCTCTTCCAGTACAGGCAGCACAAGCATCGGCACCGAGCTGCGGCGTGCCACTTCTGCCGTGACGCTGTGATGAAAAAGGGCGCTTAGAAAACTGCGCGGCCGCGCAATGAGCACCAGCAAATCGGCCTGCATTTCGGCCACGGCGCGCAGCACCCCGGTAGCCGGCGACGCATGCCGCACTTCGTGGGCGCATTCGTTTGGCACCGCCGGCAACAGGCCGCTCATCTGTACACTCGCCAGCGCCTGCCGCATCTCTTTTTCGGGTGCGGAGCTGGCCCGCGCTACGTGTATCACTGAGTACTCGGCCGCCCAAGCGCTCAGGATTGGCTTCAACGCCTCTGCTTGTTTGCTTAGGTGGAAAGGTTCGCCGTCTACGGCCAAGGCTACCCGGTGCGGCAAGGTGGGATTGGATGTAGCCGCGGGCACCAACAGAAGTGGCAGTCGCGTGTCGCGCAAGGAGGGCAGTGCTTGGTTGAGCAGCAACCGATCCAGTACATCGTGCTCCTCGTTCAGCCCCAGCACCAGCAATTCGGGTTGATATCGGGCAATCATTTCCGGCAACACCGCCGACAGAACGCCGCCCCACACTTCCACCGTCGTTTCTACGGGCAGTTGCTGCGCCAGCTCCGTGAGGGCGTCATTAATCTCTTGCGTGGGCGACAGGTACATGACCGGCGTAACCATCATGCCCGAGGTAGGATCGATAACGGGCATGGTTTCAACATGCAGCAACACCAACTGAGCACCAGCCGGGGCGGCCAGCCGAGCGGCCCAGGCTGCCGCGCGCTGCGTGACATCCAGCAGATCGCTGATCACCAAAAAGGAAGGTTTCATAAGACGTATTACTGAATTGGGTATTCCATTCGCAAAGCATCCCAATCACCGACAGTGGCTTCGCAGCCAGCGTCTTCGCAGCTGTAGTTTTAGATGCAACAGCAGCTGCCAGCTCGACAGGATTTCGGAAGCCAAGTACCGCTGAACCTGCCTCCAAAACCAGAACTAATATCCTCTAAAACAATGATATATGTCATGTTATTTCGTCGTTCGCACTTGCCGTTTCTCTCAGCTCCCGAAATACTTGCGCTTGCGAAACCCATACAGCTAGTTATCGCACACCAAACTATTGTCTAAGAAAGCAGGCTGGCTGATAATAACCATCTGTTTATCAATCTTATAAATCAGAACAATAAACATCTCATAGCCTTTATGCTATATAACTAGGCACTACATATTACTGTCACACCTTTTAAATTCCTACGCTCGCAGACCGGTGTAAATTGGCAGTAATCTGATACACACGACCTTATAAACCCGATATACCTATATACTAATCGAATTGGACGCAACAGTGAAATGGATAAAAATTTGCTGCAATTTTATCATATTCTTTATTCAAAAAACACAATATAATATCCGTTAACCTTTATTTTGACAGTAATTATCCAGTATTTTTTCAAAAACAACTTGCATTATAAATTTCCTACCTATTTTTAGGATTCATCACAAGCTTCTTTTTCGTTTTTCTACCAACCTATTTCTGCATGAAAAAATCCTTACTCATGGGTTTCTTGCTCATGATTACGCTACTACAACAGGTAGTGGCACAAACCCGGAATATCTCCGGGCGCGTAACTGATCGCACTTCTGGTGAGGGCCTGCCGGGTGCTACAGTTTTATTAAAAGGCACGACCACTGGGGTTTCAACCAATGCTGATGGCACTTTTGCCCTGTCCGTTCCATCTTCGGGCGGCACGCTGCAAATCACTTCGGTAGGGTACCTCAATACCGAGCGCGAGATCGGCACGGATAACCGTATTGACATAACGCTAGCAGTTGATACCAAACAGCTTAGCGAAGTTGTTGTAACCGGTTACGGTCAGCAGCTTGAGCGTCGGGAAGTAACCGGAGCCGTAGCCTCGGTGAACTCAGCCTCCTACAAAGACCAGCCCATTATCGGGGTTGACCAGGCCTTGCAGGGCCGTGCAGCCGGCGTACAGGTTATCCAGAACTCGGGAACTCCCGGTTCGGGCATCACGGTTCGGGTACGTGGCGCGGCTTCCATCGGAGCCAGCAACGAGCCACTGTATGTAGTTGACGGTCTGCCGATTACTACAGGCAACACGTCGCAGCTAAGCGCTGGTAACCAAGGCACGAACGGGCTGAACGACGTTAACCCTAACGACATTGAGTCGATCGAAGTACTGAAAGATGCGGCTTCGGCAGCTATTTACGGTTCGCGTGCTTCAAATGGCGTAGTACTGATCACTACCAAACGCGGTAAATCAGGCAAGCCCCGCATCGACTTGGACTACTATACCGGGTCGCAAACGGTATGGAAGCGCCCAGATATATTGAACGGCCAGCAGCAAACCGAGCTGTTCCTGGACGCTGCAGCTAACCGTTACCCTGCTAACACCAACGGCAACTATCCCGCTTTTGGCTATGTATTCCGCAGCAAGGCTGACTTGGCTGCTTACATCTACGGTCCTGGCGATGTGGGTGCTCCCGTAAACGGTGTTGTGCCTTACGTTACCCCTGCCGGCAACCCAATTCGTCCGCTGACTCAGTTCCAAGACCCCACCACGGCTACCAATACCGACTGGAGCGACAAGGTTTTGCGCACGGCCCCAATCAGCAATTACGGGCTTACTTTCTCGGGTGGTTCAGATGCCAGCCGCTACCGCCTAGCCCTGAACTACTTCGACCAGCAAGGCACCATCGTTGGGTCGGGCTTTACGCGTGGCAGTGCCCGCCTGACATTGGACAACAAGCTGTCGGAAAAGGTACGCATGGGAGCATCCATTGGCTTAACCCAGAGCAATAACAACCGCATCAACAACGACAACAGCATCTACGGCGTTCTGACGACCTCGCGGCTGTATGCTACTGACCTGCCCATCTATAACGCTGATGGCACTTACTACAAGAACGGTTCGCTGGAAAACCCAGTGGCTGCGGCCAAAGAGCCTTACATCAAGAGCACTAACAACCGTCTGATTGGCAGTCAATACACGGAGTTCGAGCTGATCAAGAACCTGAAATACCGGGCTACGTTTGGCATCGATTACACGTATGGCCGTGACAACCGCTTCTACTCGACCCTGACGAATGCGGGCGCCGCTGTACGTGGTGAAGCGACTGCTGCCACTGTGCAGGATCTGAACTACAACCACATCAGCGCATTCTCTTACAACAAGACATTCGCTGAAGCTCACAGCTTGAGCGCCCTGTTTGTAGGTGAGTATCAGCGTGATGCCTATAGCGACACGTATGCTCAAACTACCGGCTTCCCCAGCAACGCTATCCGCGAACTCTCGGCTGGTGCTACCAAAACGGCTGCTACTTCTAGCTCAACCGGCAACGCGCTGTTTGGCTTGCTGGCCAAAGTAGATTACTCTTACAAAGGCCGCTACTTGCTCGGCGCTTCGGTTCGTCGTGACCAGTCTTCGCGCTTCGGTGCCGACAACCAAGTAGGTTACTTCCCGGCTGTTTCGGCTGGCTGGCGCGTGCTTGAGGAGAAATTCTTCAAGGATCAGAATGTGATGAGCGAACTGAAGCTACGCGGTAGCTACGGCGAAACCGGTAACCAGCCGACTGCCAACTTTGGCTCGCGCGGCTTGATCAGCCCCGGCTACAACTACCTAGACCAAGGCGGCCTCGCCCTGAGCCAGTTGGCTAACCCTAACCTGAAATGGGAACGCACGCGCCAGACCAACGTGGGTGTGGACTTCGGCTTCTTGCAGAACCGCTTCTACGTTTCGGCCGACATTTACAAGCGCAAAACGGATGACCTGCTGCTGGCCCAGCGCCTTGGTGCTGACACTGGCTTCCTAAGCTACAGCGCCAACATCGGCAACATGGAAAACAAAGGCCTCGAATTTGCCCTGACGACCATTAACTTCCGCAATGAAGGAACCGGCTTCAACTGGGAAAGCAACTTCAACCTGAGCTTCAACCGTAACAAAGTAACGAAGCTGTCTGACCCCAGCCCAACGGGATCGGCGGCTGGTTTTGCCAGCCGCCTGCTCGTGGGACAGCCACTCGGTGCTTTCTATGGCTACCGCGTAGACCACATCTTCCAGACGCAGGAAGAAATTACGGCTTTGGACGCCAATGCTAAAGTCAAAAGTGGTTCAACCACAGCCACTTACCAATCGACGGCTACACGCCCCGGTGACATCATGTTTAAGGATCTGAATGGAGACGGCCGCATTACGGCTGATGACCAGGAAGTTATCGGCAACGCCCAGCCTAAGTACATCGGAGGCTTTACTAACACCTTCCGCTTCATGAACTTCGACTTCAGCGCCCTGCTGCAGTTTAGCGTTGGCAACAAGATTTATAACTCAGCTGCTAGTAACACCCAGGGCATGAGCACGACCTACGGGCAGGATGCTGTTGTTCTGAATCGTTGGACTCCTACCAACACGGACACCAAAATCCCGCGTGCCGTATACGGCGACCCCAATACCAACGCCCGTAACTCCGACCGGTTCTTGGAAGATGGTTCGTATGCACGTTTCAAAAGCGTAACGTTAGGTTACACGTTACCTGCTGTGCTGGCAAGCCGGGCACACGTACGCACCGTGCGCATCTACGCTCAGGCACAAAACTTGGTGACGTTTACCAACTACTCGGGCCTCGACCCTGAAGTGAACACCTTCAGCGGCACCAACACTTCGCTGGGCACCGATTTCTTCACTTACCCACAAGCCCGCACTATCACTGGTGGTGTTACGCTAGGGTTCTAACCTTGTTGCTTTAATACAATCATGCAAATATTTAATTTTCGTCAGCTTGCTATCCGCTCAGCACTGCTTTTAAGCTTAGGACTGACAGTAGGATCGTGTGATGATGCAGTGAATGTAGAGCCATCGAACAGCGTTAGCTCCGATACCGGCTTTACGACCAAGGAAGATGCTGCCGCCGGCTTGCTGGGCGCGTACGATGCCGTTCAATCATCCGATTACTATGGCTTGGCTTTCCCCACAATCTCTGACTTGATCGCTGGAGAGATCACCTTCCGGGGTACCTTCACCACTACCTATGGGGTAATAGGTCAGAACCAGGCGCTGCCCGATAACATCCAGATCGGCAACTCTTGGAACATCATCTACAACGCCATCAACCGGGTAAATTACCTGCTCCAAGAGACCGACAAGATCACGGATCCTACTTTCACTGCTAAGCTCTCGACGCAGGCACAGGCGCGGGCTCTGCGGGCATTCCACTACATGAACTTGCTGGCTTTGTGGGGTGGTACTCCTCAGGGCTATGGTTACACTGGTGGTTTAGGGGTGCCTTTACGGCTTACGCCTACCACTGCTATTGGCACCGAAACAGCCTTCATTCCACGCGCTACAGAAGCCGAAGTTGCCGCTGCCATCCGGTCGGACCTGGATTTTGCAATTGCCAACCTGGCAACGGGTACGGGCAACCGCATCACCAAAAGCTCGGCTTTGGCACTTCGGGCTCGTTTTGAGCTTCGTATGCGCAATTATACTGATGCGCTGACTTTTGCCAAGCAGGTGCCAGCCGTTGCCAACTTTGCTACTACGGCGCCCACCGGCACTACGGCTCCTGATGCACTCTGGTCGATCTTCTTCTCTAATACCGACCAGAGTCAGTACGCTTTCTACTGGTACCCCTCGCCCGGCGGTCGTGACGAGTTCAACCCAGGTTCGACTATTGCAGCAGCTCACCCTGCTGGCGATCTCCGGCTCCCAATTAACGTAGTGACAGCTGCAACTTCCGTTACTGTATCGGGCGCACCGTACACTTTGCAGCCCGGCACCACACGGAAGTATTTCCGTACTACTACGCGTGATGATGCATTCAACGTGATCCGCTATGCAGAGGTAGTGCTTACTGTTGCGGAAGCAGCTGCGCAAACCGGTGACCTTACCACGGCTACCACGCAGCTGAACATCATCCGGACACGGGCAGGCTTGGCTCCTACCACAGCCACCACAGCCCCCGACCTGATCAAGGACATTCTGTTGCAGCGTCGTTTGGAGCTTGCCTACGAAGGAGTGTATTGGTATGATTTGCGCCGTACCAACACGGTACAAACTGCTTTACCTACCTACACACAAACGTTCCGCAATCTGTTCCCAATTCCGCTGCGTGAGGTTAGCCTTACCAACGGGTTGATTGCACAGAACCCGCTGTATTAATTCATACATACAGCTTGTGTAGTTACCACGAAAAAGCCCCGGCTCACGCCGGGGTTTTTTTATGCTTATTAACCAACAGATTACAAGTCGGATATCCTAACAACTACTTGCTCGGATTGTGACACATCCCTCCTTTGCAGCCACGCCACGATACTAGCCGCTACGTCTTCTGTCTTAACGAGCTTGCCTTGCTCATGCAACGCAGCAAAGCGCGAAGCCTCGCTGAAGCTCTCCGCTTCGGCCGTGCGGATGTGCTCCTGCATGCTCGTATCGAGCACGCCGGGTGCTAAGCTGCGGATGCGTATACCCGAACCGCGCAGATCCTGCTCTTTCTGAGCGGTTTGCGACAAAGAATCCAGGGCTGCTTTGGAAGCACAGTAAGCCGCCCAGCCATCAATGGGCCGTTGGGCAGCGCCGCTGCTGATGTTGAGAATAGTGCGTGGACATTTAAGTTGCCCGTAAGCACTTATGAATGTGTTCATTAGCATCGCTGGCGCGATCACATTCACGTCAAACACAAAATTGAACTGATCGTTACCGTACTCGCCCATATAGCCTATCTCGCCGATTACGGCCGCATTGTTAACGAGCGTGACACTAGTAGCATCAGGCCTTTGGGGAAACACCTTGTGCAGGTTGTTCTCTACCGCTAGGATATCGGACAAGTCTAGGGGTTGGTGGTGGTAGCGGTCGTGCTCGATGGTAGCGTGGCGCGAAACGCCGACCACAACCGTATCTGGCTGACGTAAAATATTCTCGGCCAACGCTTTGCCAAGGCCGCGGCTGGCGCCTGTAATGATGTAATAGTGCATCGCTTTAGGATAAAAAGAAAGGCGACCACCGGGGCCGTCTTTCTTATACGCAACAACCAAAGGAGTTTGGTTGCCTCTGCTGCTAAAGCTGCTACAGAATATACTGCGACAGGTCGCGGTTTTTAACCATATCACGCAGGCGCTCGTCCACCAGTTCGCGCGTGATCAGGATGTGGGCATTGGCACCGATCACGTCGGGCACATCGAACAGAATGTCGTTGAGCAAGCGACTCATGACCGTGTGCAGGCGCCGGGCGCCGATGTTTTCTACTTCTTCGTTTACCTCCGAGGCAATTTCAGCCACTCGCTCCAGTGCCGCGTCGTCAAATGAAAGCTCTACATCCTCGGCCTTGAGCAAGGCTTCATACTGCTTAGTGAGCGCGTTTTTAGGGTCTTTGAGGATGCGGAAAAAATCTTCTTTGGTCAGGCTCTGAAGCTCGACCCGAATGGGAAAGCGCCCTTGCAGCTCCGGAATCAGGTCGCTGGGCTTGGCTACGTGGAAGGCGCCGGCGGCAATAAACAAGATGTGGTCGGTGTTGATGATGCCGTATTTAGTGCTTACGGCGCTGCCCTCCACAATGGGCAACAGGTCACGCTGCACGCCTTCGCGGCTCACATCGGGGCCGCCTCCGCCTTTGCCGCCGCGGCTGGCTACTTTATCTATTTCGTCGATGAAAATGATGCCGGCATTCTCGGCTTGCCGAATGGCTTCGTCTTTCACCTCGTCCATGTCGATGAGCTTGGCAGCCTCCTCGTCGAGCAGAATCTTGCGGGCTTCGGCGATGGTCACTTTGCGCTTGCGGGTTTTCTTCGGCAGCATGCTGCCCAACATGTCCTGCAAACCCGAAAGCGAAGCTTCGTCCAGGCCCGCTGGGCCGCCCACTACGCCGATGCCGGGCGTGTTATTCTGCTGAATCTTGATGTCGATCTTGCGGTCTTCCAACTCGCCGTTCCGAATCTTCTGGCGAAATTTTTCGCGCGTGCGCTCATTCAGTTCGTAGTCGCTGTCGGGCATGGTCGCCTCGCTCCCACCGCCATAACCGATTGAGGGCTTCGGGTTGGCAGCAACGCTACTGGAAACTGGTGGAATCAGGGCATCCAGAATGATGTCTTCCACGATTTGCGCCGCTTGCACTTTCACTTCGTCCTTACGACGCTGCCGCACCATATTTACCGACTGCTCCACGAGGTCGCGCACCATGCTCTCGACGTCGCGGCCCACGTAGCCCACTTCCGTAAACTTAGACGCTTCTACCTTGGTGAAGGGCGCTCCGGAAATGCTGGCCAGCCGGCGCGCAATTTCGGTTTTGCCGACGCCCGTGGAGCCAATCATCAGGATATTGTTGGGTACGATTTCGCGCTGCATGTCGGCCGGTGCGTGCAGCCGACGCCAGCGGTTGCGCAAGGCAATAGCCACGTGGCGCTTGGCATCGTGCTGGCCAATGATGTATTTGTCGAGTTCGGCCACGATTTGGGCCGGGGTCAAAAAGCTAGCAGAATCCAGCATTGTGGTAGGATGATGAAGTTAAGGCAAGCGAATGGGAAAGCCCGCTTACCTGGAAGAACAGATAATGGTGTAACGCAAACCGTTGTCTGGCGCTGTAGTTTTTGTTCAGCCGCTGAGTAGAATCCGTTTCCTGTGTCCGACGCCGGTGATGAACGACCCAGTTGGAAAACTGTAATGGACAGAAGAGCCAACGATGAAAGATCAAAAATCAATTTAGATTAATCAATTGATTATCAATTAGTTATATTTCTTTCTTTTTAAAAAGAGAATCTAGGTTACGGGCGATGGTAAAGTAGTTGGCGGCTCCCGAAGCGTGGTAATAAGCCCGGGTATAATCAAGCTGAAACTGACTGATTTGCAACATCATCCCAAAACTCAAACCGGCGCCGCCCGAGGCATTCTCCAAGCGCAACTCTCGGCGCTGCAAGTGGTTATACCCCACCCTTACGTTTAGATTTTTACTCAGAATAAGCTCGGCACCGACCACAAAATGGCGGGCAATTTGGTCGCCCAACGTTTTTTTGGGCTTGATCTCATTGCCGTTTTCGTCGAGTTGGCCGCGTTGATTGGGATCGAGGTACACGATGTCGAGCTGCTGCAAATGATGCGCGGTCAGGGAAAACCGCAACGGCATATGCTCGGGCTTGATGGAAGCGCCCAACTGCACATCCAACGGCATCGGCTCTCGCTGAGAGCCAGTATACGGTTTCAGTTGGTAACCGGCATTGCGCACCACCAAGCCAACTGTGAAGTCTTTCTCCGGGTGCTTGAACAAGGCGCCCACATCGGCCAGAGTAGCCACCGAATGATTGCCTGCAATGCCCGAAACAGCCAGCTTTAGGGTGCCAGCCAACGTGAAGTTGCCGGCCGTGTAGGCATCCGACACGCTTGCCGCGTACTCGTTCACCGAGAAATCGCCGAGACTATTGCCCGCCGCGTCGAACTGCTCAAACTTGCCGTAGTTCAGGTAGGTCAGGGCCACGCCGAAACGGCCTGCATGCTGTGTATTGAACACGTATGCAGCCGTACTCTGCTTGACATCAGCCAAGTAATCGACGTAGCCAAGCGCCAACCGGCCATCCATGTCAGCGTTTAGCAGCGCTGGATTGCCGTACAGCATGGTCGGGTCGGCGTCGCGCGACGAAACATTCACTCCGCCCACTCCGGCTAGTTTGGCACTCGTCGGCAGGTTCAGAAAGGGAAAGGCCTGTTGCCCCCCTATTTGCCCTTGCGCCGTGTGAGTTGCCAGCACCCCCATGCCCCCGGCGACCATGATACCCAGAAAGCGGCCCCGTAGCAGTCGAATCATCGTCTCAAGATAAGTCGGAAGTGTGATGGGAAGGCGCCCAGAACCTGATTTTGTAGCTTCTGAAAAGACTAAAAGCTCTTATTTACAACTTATTGGCAGTCAATAAGTTGTAAATAAGAGCTTGCTGCATCATGATACTTCCACGCTTGGCCCTGCCAAAGCGGGCACGGGTTCGTCGCGCACCACTAGCTTTAGGGGGTTGGCTACCAACTCGTCCAGCAACGCCACTTTCAGCACGTCATCCACGCGGTCGGCGTAGTGAATGTTCAAATCCTTGAGGTATTCAGCCGGGATTTCCTGGATGTCTTTGCGGTTTTTCACGCACAGAATCACGTCGCGCACACCAGCACGCTTAGCTGCCAGAATCTTTTCCTTGATGCCGCCCACTGGCAAGACTTTGCCGCGCAAGGTGATTTCGCCGGTCATGGCCAAATGCGAACGGATCTTGCGCTGCGTGAAGACCGACGCAATGCTCGTGAAAATGGCAATGCCCGCCGAAGGACCGTCTTTGGGTACAGCACCTTCGGGAAAGTGAATGTGCAGGTCGTATTGGTCGAAAAGGCGATAGTCGATGTTCAGCTCCTCGGCGCGGCTGCGCAGGTACGACAATGCCGTAATTGCCGATTCCTTCATCACATCACCCAGTTGTCCAGACAACGTCAGCTTGCCTCGCCCGCGAATTAACAGGCTCTCAATGAACAAGATATCGCCGCCTACCGAAGTCCAGGCTAAGCCCGTCACGACGCCGGCGGTTTCGTTATCCTGGTATTGATCGCGGTCGAAAATAGCGGCGCCCAGAATGCGCGATATGTCCTTGGGCTCCAGCGTTTCCGGAAACTTTTCTTTCAGCGCTTTGCTCTTGGCCACGTTGCGCACAACGCCGCCCAGCTTGCGCTCGAGGCTGCGAACGCCCGATTCGCGCGTGTAATCATCAATGACGCGTTGCAAGGCAGTGGTCGTGATATTCACGTCTTTCAGAGTCAGGCCGTGCTCCGTGAGTAATTTGGGCCAGAGGTGCTTCTTGGCGATCTGGGTTTTTTCTTCCAGCGTGTACCCCGTCAGGTCGATGATTTCCATGCGGTCGCGCAGGGCCGGATGAATGGTATCGAGCGAGTTGGCAGTGGCGATGAAAAGCACTTTCGACAGATCGTACTCCACCTCCAAGTAGTTGTCGGTGAAAGTAGAGTTCTGCTCGGGATCGAGGACCTCCAGCAACGCCGACGACGGATCGCCGCGGAAGTCGGAACCTACCTTATCGATCTCATCCAGAATAATGACCGGATTAGAAGCGCCGGCTTTTTTGATCTGCGAAATGATGCGGCCGGGCATTGCTCCCACGTACGTTTTGCGGTGGCCCCGGATCTCGGCTTCGTCGCGCACGCCGCCCAACGACATACGTACATACTTGCGGCCCAAGGACTTAGCTATAGAGCGCCCCAGCGATGTTTTGCCAACGCCGGGCGGGCCATACAGGCACAGAATGGGTGCCTTCATGTCCTGCTTCAGCTTCAGAACCGCCAGGTATTCGATGATGCGCTCCTTTACTTTTTCCAACCCGTAGTGGTCGGTGTCCAGTATTTTCTTGGTGCGCTTCAGGTTGAAGTTGTCCTTGGTGTATTCGGCCCAAGGCAAGTCCAGGAGAAACTCCACGTAATTGACGCTCACCGGGTATTCGGCTGCGGCCGGGTTGACGCGGCTAAGCTTGTCGAGCTCCTTGTCGAAATGCTTGGCTACGGCTTCGGGCCACTTTTTGGCCTTGGCGCGTAGGCGCAGCTTCTCCACCTCCTGATCGGGACCGTCGAAGCCGAGTTCATCCTGCAACACCTTGATCTGTTGCCTCAGGAAGTAATCGCGCTGCTGCTGGTCGATGTCGGTGTGGACCTTGGTTTGGATTTCGCGCTTGATCTCGAGCAACTGAATTTCCTTCAGCATGAGTTCCAGCAACTTTGTGCCGCGCTCCACGCCGTCGTTGATTTCGAGCAGCTTCTGCTTCACGCCCACCTCCACATTGATGTTAGAAGAGAGGAAGTGCGTCAGGAAAGCGGGCGAGTCGATGTTTTCGAGCGCCACCTGTGCTTCCTGCGGAATCTCGGGGTTGAGTTTCAGCATCTTGGCGGCGGCATCTTTCAACGACGCTACCAGAGCCTTCACTTCTTTAGAATTTTTATTTGGGAAAGCTTCGGGAAAATAGCTCACCCGCGCCGTCAGGTACGGCGTGGCTTGCTTTTCCTCTTCAATCTTGAAGCGGCTCTGGCCCTGAATGATGATGGTGGTATTGCCGTCGGGCAGCACCAGCAGCTTCAGGATGCGCGCCATGGTGCCCACCTCAAACAGATCGGCCAGCGTAGGATCGTCGCTGCTGGTATTCTTCTGCGCTACAACACCTACTATTTTATTGCCGCGGTACGCCTTGCGCACCAAACGAATACTCTTCTTGCGCGTGACGGTAACGGGCAGCACGACTCCCGGAAATAGAACCGTGTTGCGCACAGGCAACAAAGGCAGCGTGTCCGGCGCGTCCTGCTCCGATAGCAATTGGTCAGGATCAGCGGCTACAATAGATACCATCTCAGCCGGATCATCCGCCATCAGCATAAAAGGAGAAAGAAAGGATGTTGGCGAATTACGGTCTTGACTCATGGGTTGTGTTCGGGGTAATGGAAAGCCGGTGCCAGATTGGCATACCCACCGCAGTAGAGGGGGCCTCTGGAACAGCGATCTTCCGAAGATACGGTTTTGTCAAGCGGTGTGCCATGAAGTTACAGCCGCTAGAAACAGCTCCTTGCTCCGACAAGGAGACACATCTATCGGCCACTCCGGCAGACATTAGGACATTAGAAGGCATCAAAAAATTCCTATTTTTGACTTTTACTGCGCCTACTTGGGGCGGCAGTCGCGCTAAAATTCATTATGCCCCGCTTTTTTTGTTTTCTGTTGCTGCTGATCTGGGTTGTAGGCGGCAGTGTGGCGCTAGCTCAACAATCCGGCAATACGCCGGTTCGGCCTCGACCGTTGCCTGCTAAGGCCAGACGTACGCTGCGGGTCCGTAACGATGGCACGCCAACTTTCCCCAACATCAACCACGTTGCTTACTACCAGAATAAAAAAGAGCTAAAGGAAATTCAGCGCGCCGAAAAGCGCCGCAGCTGGGTACAGGCCCGCAACCTGCTCGAAGCCTACGTGAGCAAGTTTGGCATTGCCAACTTTGCGCGTGACACGCAGTTACTGTGGCACTTAGGCCAGCTCTGGGACCGCGCCGGCAACGAAGAAAAAGCCAAAGCTTACTATCGACTGGCCCTCAAGCACCGCCGACGCGACGTACGCAAAATTCAGCTTTACTACGACTCGCTCGAGCAGAAGGAAGCAGATCTGTACGTGCCCCTCAAGACGTACTACGACTTGGTTGAATACCGCAAGGGCATTGCTACATTTCACCCGCCCAAAGGGGTGTACACCAGCATGGGCGCGGCCATCAATTCCAAAGCTGAAGACTACGGCCCCACGCTGAACTCGGAAGCGGGCTTGTTTATCTTTTCCTCGAAGCGCAAGATGCGCGGCATCAACAGCGTCATTGATGAAGACCTGTACACTTCCCGCAAAGAAGGCGACTATTGGACCGATGCCGAGCCGCTGCCCAAGCCCATCAACAGCACCTACAACGAAGGCTCGGCGTGCATCACCAAAGATGGCAAAACCATCTACTTCGCACGGTGCGAATGCCCCAATTGCCACGGCAACTGCGACTTATTTGTCTCGTCGCTGAAAGACGGCCAGTGGTCGGTGCCCAAGAGCCTGGGCACAACTGTCAATTCCAACGCCTGGGACTCGCAGCCTACATTGTCGCGTACCGAAGACACACTTTACTTCGCCTCCGATCGCTTGGGCGGCTTCGGCTTGTCGGACATCTGGTACACCTACAAGCTCAAAAACGGGCAGTGGGCCAAGGCCGAAAACATGGGCCCGGTGGTGAATACCCGCGAAAGCGAGGTAAGTCCTTTTTACCACCCGCTCTACAACGTGCTGTATTTCAGCTCGCGCGGCCAACTGCTCAATTTTGGCGATTTCGACATCTACAAAACTTACCGCGCCAACGGCCGCTGGCAGGAGCCCAAGAACATTGGCCCGCTGGTAAACGGCAAAGGATCAGAGTATTACTTTACCATCGACAGCGAGTCGAAGGATCTGTATTACGCTCGCTCTGAGGCCCAAGACTTAAAAAACCTGGACCTCTACTCCTTCCCGCTGCCCATGGAAGCGCAGCCGTTGGCCACGACGCACGTGGAAGGCAGTCTGCTGGATTCGGTGAGCAGCAAGCCGCTCAACGGCATAGTGAGCGTCATCGACACCGACAACGGCATTGAAGTAGCCAGCAAATACTTGCGGCCCGATGGCAGCTTCGACTTCGATTTGATCGAAGGCTCGCACTACGTCATGCTGATTCAGAGCCCCGACTTTTTCAGCGTCGAAAAAAGCTTCGCGCTAAAAGGCGATACGGTGATGAAGCTGATGACGAATTCGATTAACTATCGCATTCCCTTAATATTCAAGAACATAGAGTTTGACGCAGGAAAGTCGAATATCTTGCCTTCGATGCACGCCACGCTGGACCGGATCGCGCTGTTTATGGTCGATCACCCGACATTCCGCCTCAGCATTTCAGGCCACACCGACGGCAGCGGCAACCCCGACGACAACCTTGTGCTTTCGCAGGACCGGGCCGAGGCCATTCGCAAATACATCGAGCAAAAGGGCAAACTCAAGCCCAACCGCATCGACAGCATGGGCTACGGCAGTACGCAACCCCTGAAGGACGAAGTTTCCGAAGCCGAAGCCCAAATCAACCGCCGCGTAGAGTTTCGCTTGCTCAAACCCGATGGCAGCGAGAAGAAAGAAGCAAGTGGCGCGGGTTGGTAAACCGCTGCCAGCTTAATACCTTACAGATCAGACACATACCATCTTTGGCGATACATAGCTGCCGAGGTGGTTTGCTTGCTTTTATCTCTGATTCCTTGGGCTTTTGTCTTTCTGCTGCCTCTGTACGTCATCTTAGCAGTCCAGGTATTCTTTCTCAGGAAGCCTTCATGGGCAAAACTGACGGCAAGTATTTGTCCTTTTGCGTTGTGGCTTGTGGCCCTGAAACTTATCAAGTAGTGCTTCGGAGCGGCACGTTTAGGCCATGTGCGAATCAAGCGATTAAATAAAATTTCTTTGCCAAACTCGACAACTGCCACGTGGCGGTAAGGAGCAACATCCTAACTTACAGCTCCATACTACCAGAATCTTATGGGTGGCAGTACCCTGATTGGGCTTGCGGCAGCGGCCATTGTGCTTGTAATTGTGCTGGTCGCTGTGTTGCGCTTGCACGCCTTCTTGGCGCTTCTTCTGGCAAGCCTTTTTCTGGGTTTGGCCACCGGCATGGAAGCCAACAAGCTGGTTAGCAGTTACGAGACAGGCGTCGGCGCTACGCTGGGCCATCTGGCTGGTATTCTAGGGCTTGGCGCAATTCTGGGAAAGGTTCTGGCCGATTCGGGCGGAGCCGATCAACTGGCTAGCTGGCTAATTCGGCTGTTTGGGCAGCGCCGACTGCCGTGGGCCATGCTGTTTTTGGGCCTGCTGATCGGCGTCACCGTATTTTTCGAAGTCGGAGTGGTGCTCCTGTTGCCCATCTTGTTGACGGTGGTACGTCAGTCGCGGCAGTCGATGCTGGCAATCGGTATTCCGGTTTTGGCGGGCCTCTCGATTACCCATGGCCTCGTGCCACCCCACCCCGGCGCCCTCATAGCAGTAGATGCTTACCACGCCAACATTGGCCTAACTATCCTGTACGGTTTGCTGGTGGCATTGCCGAGCGGGGTAGTCGCAGGACCCTTATTAGGGGCGTGGCTCGCGAAGCGCATCCAGCCCAGCGGGCCGGCGTGGTCGGGGGCTGCCGCACAAACCACTGCCGCAACGAGCGATCCCTTGCCAAGTTTGCCGGCTACTCTCCTGACCGTACTGTTTCCCATTGCCTTGATGCTCATGGCTACGGCGGCGCAGTTAATGTTACCCCCCGGTTCGGCGGTCAGATCTGTTCTAATTTTTATTGGCAACCCCGTGATTGCCTTATTATTAGCCGTACTACTGGCGTATCAAGTACTGGGGCTGGCACGCGGGATGAGTGCCGGCCGGTTGCTCATGAGCACTTCCGAAAGCCTGCTTCCACTGGCCGGCCTGCTGCTGATCATCGGGGCGGGCGGAGGCTTTAAAGCCATTTTGATCGAAAGCGGCGTGGGCAAAGCCATTGCCGACCTCGCGGTGCGCGCCAACTGGTCGCCGCTGGTAGTTGCCTATGCCATTGCGGCGCTGGTGCGGGTCGCGACAGGATCGGCCACGGTCGCGCTCACGACCACGGCCGGCTTGATGGTACCAATCGTAGCCCGCGTGCCGGGCACCAGTCCCGAGCTGATGGTGTTGGCCACCGGTGCTGGCTCCCTGATTTTATCGCACGTCAACGATGCCGGATTTTGGCTGGTGAAAGAATACCTGGGCCTCACCGTGAAAGAAACCCTGCAAACCTGGACCGTAATGGAAACAGTGCTATCGGTGGCTGCTTTTGCACTAGTACTTGTGCTTTCGCAGTTCGTATAGCAGATATATTATATAAGTATCTGACTATAAATCATTTATATCAAATTCTACCAGCTTAACTTCTGGCTTTCTTCCCCATCGCGGAACAAGGCGCTTTCCTTTTTACCTCCGGCGTCGACGTTCACGATATTCATCTGGTCGGGGAAGGTGCTCTGCAATAAGCTGTTGCGCAGATAAATACCAGTTAGCGGCTTGGCAAGTTTCACGGTAAAGTAGAGCCAATGCGCGTCGTTTTCGCGTTGAATGCCCACAAATTGCATGGGCAATGCCTCGCCCGGCTTGCTACCGAATGCCAAAGATTTACGCAACAGATTGGTAGTGAGCACAGTTACCTGCGGCTTAGGCGACTGCTCGAGGCTAATGGCAGCGGGTTGCCCAGTGGAGAGCGCTTTTTCAAAGTCATCCGTAAATACTTTCAAAGCCACTTCCAGCTGCTGCTTTTTGGCATTGTAGTGCACGTCCATGATGCTGGCATGATAGGCGTGCGCCCAGGCAGCAACACTGATCAGCAGGGCAAAAAACAGGAAAAATAAACGACGCATACAGAAAAACAGAGGTAGAAAGCAGAGCAAAGACCTAAGCAAAGGGCCTTCCCTGCAGGGTTGCAATAGTAGTTCCAAGTATCGGAAACCACTATGCAACCCTGCAAGGAAGGCCCTTCGTTCCAAAGTCAGCCTCTAGGTCTAGAGCTACTTAGCTTAAAACAGCGTTTTGAAAAGGCCGTTGCCCAGCACAAACACCATCAGGCACAGAATCAAGGCCATGCCTACCTTTTGCGCATTTTCGAGGAAAGCATCGGAGGGCTTACGGCCGGCAATCATCTCGTAGAGCAGGAACAGCACGTGACCGCCGTCGAGAGCCGGGATGGGCAGTAAGTTCATGAAAGCCAGCACCATCGAAAGCATACCGGTGAGCGTCCAGAAGCGAATCCAGTCCCATTTGCCGCCGTACTGCTGGGCAATTTCGATAGGTCCGCCCAACGATTTGCGCAACGAAGCCTCCCCGCGGAAGATCTTACCGAAGGCCTTGATTTGGGTCGTGACGATGCCGAAAGCCTTTTTGGTACCCGCCGGCACCGATTCGGCAAAGCTGAAGTGTCGAGTTGCCAGGTGCAACAACGATTTGGGGCGGAAACCGATGGTGCCGTCATCTTCCACGTTAGCAGTCAGGGTGACATTACCGCCGTTTCGCTCCACCAACAGCGGAGTAGGTTTGCCAGCATTGGCTTTCAGGGCTTGTTGCAACTCTGGGAAGAACAACGTCGATTGTTGGGCTACTCGTAGGATGCGATCACCCGGCTTGAGGCCTGCTTTGGCCGCCGCGCTGCCCGATACCACTTCATCGACAACAAATGGGTTAAGCGGCTCAACGAAAGCCGTTTGGCCTTTGTCGGAGAGGCGATCCATGAAGTCGGCGGGCACGGCGATATCCACCAATTGGCCGCTGCGGTCAACGGTGTAGTAGCTGTGGTTGCCCAGCACCACGTCGGGGTTGTATACGTCGTCGAACTCTGTGAAAGGACGGCCGTTGATTTTCACGATTTTGTCGCCACTCCGGAAACCGATTTCTTTCCCCAACTCATTCGGAATCACGCCGTAACGCGCTTCCGACGCGGGCAAATAGCTCTCGCCGTAGGCGTAAGTCATCAAGGTGAAAATCACGATGCCCGTGATCACGTTCATGATGATGCCGCCTAGCATTACGATGAGGCGCTGCCAGGCCGGCTTCGCCCGAAACTCGTTTGGCTGCGGTTCAGCGGAAAGCTGATCGGCGTCGGTGGTTTCGTCGATCATGCCGTGGATGGCCACGTAGCCACCCAGCGGAAACCAACCCAAGCCGTATTCCGTCTCCCCGATTTTCTTCTTGAACAGGGCGAAGTTGGCCACGCCGGGCAAGGGAAACAGAAAATCGAAGAAGATGTAAAACTTATCGACGCGGATTTTGAAGTATTTGGCGGCGGCAAAGTGACCAAATTCGTGCAGGCCCACCAAGATGGAGAGGCCCAGCAGCATCTGGCCAGCCATGATTAATCCTTCCAAAGCAAAAAAGAGATTGAATTAAGAATAAAAAGTTAAATATCTTATTATCAGATATTTACGAAATAGCTGCCCTTATGTAGCCAACCGCAAAGTTGGCATTGGTGTGGCAAGTTCCTTCGCAAATTCAGGATAACCGATGCCTGCACAACACCTACAAGGCCCCAACCAGTTCTTGCGCAACGCGGCGGGTTTCGTGGTCGGTTTGTACGTAGTCGTCCAGCGACGGATCGGCAAGGTACGAAACCTTCGAGAGGCAATTTTCGACAAGATCGGGCATTTGCAAAAAACCGATTTCGTCGCGCAGAAAAGCAGCTACGGCAATTTCGTTGGCCGCGTTGAGCACGCACGGTGCGTTGCCACCCTGGCTCATGGCCTCAAACGCCAACGGCAGGTTGCGGAACGTAGCACGGTCGGGCTGCTCGAAGGTGAGCTGGGGGTAATCGAGGAAGGAAAAGCGCGGAAACTCTGACGGCAGCCGCTCGGGGTAGCCCAGCGCGTACTGAATCGGTAGCTTCATGTCGGGCAGGCCCAGTTGGGCTTTCAAGGAACCATCGTGAAACTGCACCAACGAGTGAATGATGCTCTGCGGGTGCACTACCACGTCGATCTGGTCGTTGCGCAGGCCGAAAAGCCATTTGGCCTCGATCACTTCCAGGCCTTTGTTCATCAAGGACGCCGAATCGATGGTGATTTTGGCGCCCATGTCCCAGTTTGGGTGCTTCAGGGCCTGCGCTTTGGTAACGCTGGCCAATTGCTCGGCCGAGCGTCCGCGAAACGGGCCACCCGATGCCGTCAGGATGATTTTTTCGATTGGGTTGCGCTCCTCGCCTACCAAGCACTGAAATATCGCAGAGTGCTCAGAATCAACAGGATATAAACCTACACCGTACTTCTTGACCAACTGCGTAATAAGCTGACCTGCAACGACTAACGTTTCTTTGTTGGCCAACGCAATGGTTTTGCCAGCCTGAATAGCGCGCACCGTCGGAAGCAGCCCCGCATAGCCGACCATAGCGGTCAGCACTATGTCGGTGTCGGGGCGGGAGGCCACTTCTTCCAGGGCTTTAGCGCCGGCCAGCACCTCCGTGGCTTGTCCGCTTAAAGCGGCTTGCACCGTGGCTCGTTTTTTTTCGTCGCCGATGACCACGGCGGCCGGCCGAAACTCCAGTGCTTGCCGGATCAGCAAGTCGGCATTGGCGTGCGCCGACAACGCCGTGACCTGAAAGCGGGTGGGATGCGCACGAATAACGTCAAGGGCCTGGGTCCCGATGGAGCCGGTAGAACCGAGCAGCGTGACGCGTTTAAGAGAGTTCATACGGGGGAATTTGCCAGACAAAGGTAACAGCCATTTGCCCGGAAGCGGCGCGGTATACTAAGCAACCGGCTTACAGAATATTGGTTATGGTGAAGGAACGGTTGTTGAATGTCACCTTGTCCTTCGCATGCACTCCTTTGAGTTGCGTCCCAATCGGAGAAGCTGGCGAAACCGCAAAATAATCGGTGCCTTCGAGGGATATCTTGCCCGCGCTGATGCTCAGAAAATAGTTGCCCTGCGTCGTCATGACCAAAGCACCGGGCAGGGCCATGGTGAAGGGCTTCTGGATATCGATGCGCTCCAATTCGGCGCGCAGTTTTAGCGCTTCTTGCAGCTGCACGGCATTACGGTTGCGCTCTTCATGGGCCATGGCGCGGCCAGTTTCGTACTTGTCGCCGGCGCTGCTCTTGGTTTCGGAGTTGGCCGATTCTTGGGCCGCTTGCATGGCGTGCTGGGCCGCGTCGATGCGTTGCTGGACGTAGGCTTGGCAAGCGGCGTAAAGTTGGAGTTTAAGATTCACGCTGGACTTTCATTCGTTTAATTACCACGTATTCAACAAGATAACAGGTAACATAACAGTTATGAGCAGTGCGCCAACGTAAAAAAATCTATTTTTTCCAAATACAGCGCAACCCAAGATAGACAAGCCATAAACGGCGGATGCTGCTAAACCAAATACAAGTGGATACCCTATCAACATCCCTCGACCACAGCTATCCAGATAGGGTCGATCAATATGTATCCAATGATACAAGCTAATCCAACACAACCAGTATACCACTTGAATTGTGCTTATAACAGGATACCGTCGAAACACTACCTGTAATACCCTAATAATCATTTGTTTACATTATTAAGGTTTTGTAAGTCCAACTGATCCTTTAGGCGACCAGTGCTGGCTTTGTTTTGGCACAAATCGGCCAAGCTGATGAAATTTATAGGCACTTCGTCCAATATTTTCGTTTCACGTTGAGCGTAGCAAGATTCAAAATCAACTCCATCTACGGAGGTCAGTAAATCGATTCTTAAAGGAGCCACGCCTAATTGCACGATTGTATCGGGGGTGCTGAAATCGTCGATTGTATAGCCTAATCCTCCTAAGCCAAAGAGTTGTAGCGTCGTCACAACGCGCTGGGCGTTTTCTTTGGTTGGATTGACCCATACGTCGATATCGCCCGTTGCCCGCACGTAGCCATACCGGGCTACGGCATAGGCACCTACTACCAAATACTCAACCTTGTTGGCGTTTAATAATTCGACAAACTCTTTGTATTCCTGCGTAAGCTGGTTGGCCTGTGCCATTGCTGAGAAAATAAAAAGAATATACTTGCCGACGCAGAAATTCCAGTGCCTCCATGCGCTCTTCCGCGCTTTTGGTGCGCCAATACGCGGCATCATCCGCATCCTGGTCGTGATGTAAGGAAGTTTTGCGTGTAGTAGTGCGATCGAACTGAATCATAACTCAATTTACGGCTTTTAGCTTGCTATAAGTAACCCATCCGCCAGTTGTCGGTCGTTGCTCAGCCGCGGCACTTTGTTCTGCCCACCTAACTTTCCTTGGCTTTTCATATAGCGTTGAAAAGCACCGGGTTGCAAGGCCGTCAGTCGGAGCGGTGCCAGGATGTTGCCTCTGAGCAAGTCGTCGTAATACACGTTGCGGCGGCGCAAGCCGGCGTCTAAGGCCGCGGCGAAGGCGGCGGCATCTTGCGGCGGACGGGCAAATTCCACCAACCACTCGTGCTGCGAAGGCTCGGACGCATCGTTGCTGATACGCGGCGCAACGGTAAACTCAACTACCTCTACTTCAGGGTATTGTGTCATCGCCTCGCGCAAGGTCTGCTCTACTTCCTCGCCGATGACGTGCTCTCCAAACGCCGACAGGAAGTGCTTTACGCGACCCGATACCACAATGCGATACGGATCTTTGCTCACGAAGCGCACTGTGTCGCCGATGCTGTAGCCCCAAAGACCTGCGTTGTTGTTGATAATGAGCGCGTATTGCTTGTCCAGCTCCACATCAGCCAGAGACAGACGCGGCGGATTAAGCTCAAAAAACTGCTCAATTGGGATGAATTCGTAATAAATCCCCGCATCCAGCAGCAGCAGCAAACCGGGATTCCCGGGCTGATCCTGAAAAGCAAAAAAGCCTTCCGAAGCCGGAAACAACTCAATGCTATCGACGGGGCGGCCGATGCTTTCGAATAGCTTGGCACGATACGGCTCGAAGTTGACGCCGCCATATACGAACAGGTTGAAGTCGGGAAAGACGTCTTTCACCAGCTTGCCTGTACGCTCGCGAATGCGGTCGAAATACATCTGCACCCACGGCGGAATCCCCGATATCAGGGTCATTCTTTCGGTAAGTGTCTCATCTACAATGCATTCCAGCTTGGCCTCCCAATCCTCGATGCAATTAGTAGCATAGCTCGGCATTTGATTACGGCGCAGATAGGTGGGCACGTGGTGGTTGGCGATGCCAGAAAGGCGCCCAGTGGGCACGCCGTTCACCTTTTCAAGTTCCGGGCTGCCGGACAGGAAAATCAGCTTGCCATCCAGAAACTGACTTTTGCCAGTTTCGTGCACATAGTGAAGCAGCGCATCGCGGGCACCGTTGATGTGGTTGGGGATGCTGGCGCTCGTGATGGGAATGTATTTGGCGCCGGAGGTTGTACCCGAAGTTTTGGCCAGATACAGCGGCCGGCCGGGCCACAGCACGTCGGCTTCACCGGCTTTCACCCGGTTGAAGTACGGAACCAAGGCTTCGTAATCACGAATGGGCACCTGCCGCACCAAATCGGCGTGGGACGCAATGGACGGAAAATCATGGTCGCGCCCAAAGGCCGTGCGATCGGCCTCGGACGTGATGCTGGTCAGCACCCGCTGCTGGGTAGCTACGGGCTGCCGCATCCACTGTTGGTAGCGATGGTGCACAAAGGCGGCCAGCGGACGGCTCAAGGCAGATTTGAGGCCCATAAACGGAAAAAGAAAAAACCA